>JANOBZ010000146.1:0-41120 GCA_031411895.1 Acidobacteriota bacterium
GGCAAAAAACACGTCCGTGCGCTACGGCGATTACAAGATCAATATCGTTGACACGCCGGGTCACGCCGATTTCGGCGGCGAAGTCGAGCGCGTCTTGAAAATGGTCGACGGCATCGTTTTGCTGGTTGACGCGGCGGAAGGCTGTCTGCCGCAGACGCGTTTCGTTTTACGGAAAGCGCTCGAACTGAAACTTCCGGCAATCGCTTTGGTCAACAAAATCGACCGTCAGGATTCGCGTCCCGAAGAAGTTCTCGACGAAATTTACGACCTTTTTATTGATTTGGGCGCAAACGACCAGCAGATCGACTTTCCGGTTTTGTATTCGATCTCGCGCGACGGCGTGGCGAAAAAGAATTTGACCGACGATTCGACAACCCTGATTCCGCTTTTCGACCAGATCATCGAAAGCGTTCCCGCGCCGAAAGCGATCCGCGACGATTCTCTCCAGCTTTTGGTCGCCAATATTGACTACAACGCGTTTGTCGGACGCCTCGCGATCGGCAGAATCTATTCGGGCGAAATTGCGAAAAATCAGGAAGTCATCGTTGCGAAACGCGACGGCTCGACGCAGAAAACGCGCGTCAAAGAGCTTTACGTTTTTGAAGGCTTGGACCGCACCTCAGTTGACAGCGCCGGCGTCGGCGAAATCGTCGCGCTCGCCGGTTTTGACGACATCAACATCGGCGAAACGATCACGCTCGTCGATAATCCGAAGCCTTTGCCGCTGATTAACGTTGACGAACCGACGATCTCGATGATCTTCGGCGTCAACAATTCGCCGTTTTCGGGCATTGACGGAAAATTCGTCACGTCGCGCCAAATCAAAGAACGCCTCGAAAGAGAACTTTTAGGAAACGTCGCGCTGCGCGTCGCCGCAACTGATTCGCCTGACCAGTTTAGAGTTTCGGGACGCGGCGAACTGCAACTTTCGATTCTGATCGAAATGATGCGGCGCGAAGGCTATGAACTACAAGTTTCAAAGCCCGAAGTCATCACGAAAAAAGACGAGAAAACGGGCGAACTGCAGGAACCGATCGAACAGGTCGTGATCGACATCCCCGAAGAATTTATCGGCGTCGTGACCGAAGCTTTGGGACGCCGCAAAGGTCAGATGACGAAAATGATCAACAACGGTTCGGGACGTGTGCGCCTCGAATACGAGATCCCTTCGCGCGGGCTGATCGGTTTTCGCGGCGAATTCTTAACCGAAACGAAAGGAACCGGACTTTTGAACACGATCTTTTTGCGTTTCGACAAATGGCAGGGCGAAATGAAAGGACGCGGAACGGGTTCCTTAGTCTCTGACAGAATGGGTGAAGCGACGACGTATGCGCTATACGCTTTGCAGGAACGCGGCGCGATATTCATTAAACCACAAACGAAAGTTTACGAAGGAATGATTGTCGGTGAAAACGCCCGCGTGGTCGATTTGGACGTTAACCCCATCAAAGAGAAAAAACTTTCGAATATGCGCACGACCTCGACGGACGAAGCGATGCGCCTCGTCCCGGTGCGAGAAATGTTCCTCGAAAGAGCGCTCGAATTCATCGCCGACGACGAGCTGATCGAAGTCACGCCGAAAGCGATTCGCTTGAGAAAACGTGTGCTGAAAGCGAACGAGCGACCGAAGAAAAGTTACTAATTAACCGTAAATTAGTAAAAAATGGTGAATGAATCTGTCAGATTCATTCACCATTTTTTATTTTTTACGCGCAATGATAGTTTTCCGTTCTAATCTTCGCATTCCTAGATGAAGCCGCAAATTTAGCGGACAGAGGGAAGGTTAAGATGAAAAAACTATTATTTATTTTATCGGTATTCATTTTTATTTGCGGCGCAGGCAGCGGCGTCAGCGCGGCGACCTGGACGGTGACGAAAGCCGCGAACAGCAACGACGGCGTATGCAGCGCCGATTGCAGCTTGCGCGAAGCCGTCGCGGCGGCGGCTTCGGGCGATACGGTCGTGTTTAATGCCAATTTGATCGGACAAACTTTCACGCTCGGCGGTTCGGCAATCGTTATTACAAGGCGCATTGCAATTGACGGAAATCTTGACGGCGTGAACGTCGCGTTTATTTCCGGCAGCAACACGAGCCGCATTTTCACAATCCAGCCGGACGCGGGTTTGGATTTGAAGAACGCGATTCTGGTGCAGGGCAACGGTAAATCTAACGAAAACGATCCAGACGTTAGCCAAGGCGGCGCGGTTTATGCTTTAAACGCGAGTTTGTCGCTTGAGCGCGTCGCCGTTCGCGGCAATAACGCCAAATTCAGCGGCGCGATTCATCTTTTCGGCGGAACGCATCGTTTCATAAATTGCTCGTTCACGGGAAATCAGGCTGAATCCAACGTGGCGTTGGGCGTCTTAGCAGGCGCGTCGCTCTATATGTCGAACGCGACCGTCAGTAACAACAATCATATAGTCGGCGACGACTCAGTCGGCGGCGCGATTGTTTTGCAGGGCGGAAATCTGATCGTCCGCAATTCGACGATTACGAATAATTCAGGAAGATTAGGCGGCGGAATCGCGCACATAACGGCAAATCCCAGTTCGCTCGACATTGGAAACACAATCGTCGCCGGCAATACCGCGACGGTAAACGGACAGGATATTTACAGAGTAGATGGGCTGACTATTACCTCGCGCGGCGGCAATCTGATTCAAAATACGCAAACTGTTCCGGCGGGAACATTCACGCAAACTAATGACGAAACCGGAGTAAATCCGCTGCTCGCGCCCGTGAATTCGAATCAGGGCGGGCATCCGGTCGCCACACATCCGCTTCAAGCCGGAAGCCCGGCGATCGGCACGGGTTTGAACGCGGTTGCGGTCGAACCATTAAGCAATCTGCCGCTGACGAATGACGCGCGCGGCGCAGGATTTCCGCGCATCGCGGGCGGCACGGTTGACAAAGGCGCGTTCGAAGACCAGACGAACGGCGAATCGCTCGTCGTTACGAAATTAACCAACAGCAACGACGGCGCGTGCGATACGGATTGTTCGCTGCGAGAAGCGATTGCCGCAGCATCGAACGACGCAGGAACCGACACGATCACTTTTGCCGCCAACGTTTTCGGCACGCTAAGCTTGGGCGGCAGCGAGATCGTGATTCAGAACAACGACGTCAACATCGTCGGTTATCCCGGGCTGACCGCTGAAACTTTAATCGTTTCGGGCAATAATACGAACCGTATCTTCCGCATCAATAACAGCGACGTTTCGTTGACCGGAATGACTTTTGCGAACGGCAACGGCACGGGCGCGGTCGGCAGCGGTTTCGGCGGCGCGATCTATGCGCACGGCAGCGCGAATGTAACGCTCGACCGCGTGATCGTTCGCAACAACTCATCGACCACATACGGCGCGCTTTATCTGCTCGGCGGAACTCACCAGATCGTCAATTCGACGATCAACAACAATCAGGCGACAAACTGTATCGCGATCGGCAACGTCAACGGCACGTTGAATATGGCGAACGCGACGCTCAGCACGAATCTCGATTCAAACGGCGGAACGGGCGCGGGCGCTCTGTGCAACATCAACGCGACGGCAAATATTCGCAATTCGACCATCGCTTTTAACCGCATCGGTTCAGACCCGGGCGCGGGAATCTGGTCGAACGGAACGCTTAATATCGGCAACACGATCGTCGCGAACAACATCGCCGGCAGCAATCCGGACATCAACAACGTTTCGGGAACGGTCACGTCGGCGGGCGGAAATCTCGTGCAGGACGGAAACGGTCTGCCGTTTGCGGCGCTCAACGCCGCGAACGATCAAACCGGCATTGACCCGCTTCTCAACGCGCTCGGCAACAACGGCGGAAATGTTCCGACGCATTCGTTTGCGGCGCAAAGTCCGGCGATCAACGCGGGAATAAACTCCAACGCCGTCAACCCGTTCGATAATTCGACGCTCGCAACGGACGCGCGCGGCGGCGGATTTATGCGCATCGTTTCAATCGTTGACAAAGGCGCGTTTGAATCGCTTATCCCGACCAGCGCCGGTGTGACGGTCGCGGGCAAAGTTTTCGACGGCGAAGGCAAACCGGCATCGAACGCGAAAGTTTATCTGACCGATTCACAAGGCGTCACGCGAATTGCCGTAACCAATAATTTCGGCAGTTTCACGTTCGACACGGTTTCGGTCGGCGAAACTTACATTATCAACATTACCGCCAAAAAGTGGCAATACAGCCCGCAGGTGATAAATGTCTCCGAAGAAATCGCCGATCTAACCTTCGCGCCCGAAGAATAAATCTCCCGAACCCCCGAAAAGCGCGAATGATATTTGATATCATTCGCGCTTTTTTAGCTTTAAATTCATCAAATTCTGCGAAGACCTTTTGAAAACGACGTGTTCGCTTCCGAAAATCGGCGGCGGGTTTTTATTTTGTCTTACTTTAATTCTTTATTTCGCATATATAAATGAAATTTAATTTTAAGGAGAGATTATGCCAGGTTTTTTAACAGAAGTTTCGACATCAGCGGGAACTCCCTTTTTTACGTTTATTACTGCGGCTGGTATTTGCACTTTACAGAACGGAACGCAAATCACGGGCTGGGTCTGGATCGGCGAATATATATCCACAAAAGAAAAACGCGGCGGGTATGTGAGAGATCCGGTGCAATTGGTTGAATTCAATCAAAATGTTTTTGGAACTCTTCAGGAATTCAAAAAAGTGACCGAAAAGGGTCAGAAATTCAAAATAATGATTGGTAATTTACCTTACAACTGCGAGGTAAAAATAGTAAATCCTTCATTTCCCTCTCTGGAGATAAACTCTGCCGTTTTTAGTCCGGCGCAAAATGAGCAGAATCAGCAATATCCGTCGCCGACCAATTCGCCTTATAATAGCAGCAATCCTCAGATATGGATGAATAGTAAAGCCATAGAATTAGCAAATCCGTCTTCTTCGGAATAAGCGGAACAGAAAAAAGGCGGCGGAAAAAACTGGCGCTCGACGGACTTTTTCGCCGCGTTTTTCCGGCTCGGCAGTGTGTGAATAATTTTTATCTGAAAATTGTTAATTACGGCGAACAGCAAACGATCGCCGCGCGGCAATTTCCACATAAAGCTTGAATTATCTCGCCGCAAAGTCAAAAAACTTCTTGCCAGAATCAATATAATTATGTAAATGTATAAGTAATTAGAATCTCTTCCATAAAGAATATTTAATTAAAAGCATCTGTTTTTTGACAAAATTCATCAAAGGTTGCGTCTATCCGGCGGAACCGAATGAATTTTCGGGCTTGAAAAGTAGGATAGGTTTCGTGCTATAATGCGAATAGCTTTCCTCGTTACGTTTTAGGAAGACTGCCCGCAAGCACCAAATTAAAAGAGAAAATGATGAAGAGTTTTAACAGAAAAAACGCCCTTTGGCTTTGCACCATTTTTTTGTCGCTGGTCGGTTTGACGACGATTAATGCGTCCGGTCAGGTCTATACGAGACCGACGACCACGACGCCGTCGCCGTCGCCGAAACCCTATCTTCAGGATATTCCTGTTCAGCAGACGAAAACCAATCCGCTGCCTTCGTCCACACCCTTAGTTAACAAAACATCGAGCGTCAGCCCGACTTATCCGGTCATCGGAAACATTGAAATTCCCGGCTATTCGGGAATTTTAGTCGAAACGCTCGACGGCAAATCGGTTGTTGACAGCTATTCGAATTATGCTTTTAACCCGGCTTCGAACGTTAAAATCGCGACGACTTACGCGGTTTTGAAAACCTTCGGACCGGAGTTTCGTTTTCAGACGACCGTCTGGACGGACGGGCAGATTGACCAGAATACGCGAACGCTGACCGGAAATCTTTATATTTCGGGACGCGATCCGATGTTTAATCTCGAACACGGCGTCAATGTCGCGTACGAATTGAATCGTCTCGGCATTTCGACCGTCACCGGCGATGTGGTTGTCACCGACAATTTTTCGATGAACTATAATATGTCGCCCGTCGCTTCGGCAAACGGGATGGCAGGCGTTATGGATTCGTCGAAACGCAACGCGGCGGGCGCGAAAGCGTGGCAAAACTACCTGGCGAATTCCGGTAAAGCGGGCAAAATCACGTTTATCCCGTCGGTTTCGGTATCGGGCAGCGTTTATGTTCAGCCGATTCCGGGCAATCTTCGACAATTATTCACGCACGAATCAGCGCCTTTGAAAGAAATCGTCAAGGTCATGATGTGCTACTCGAACAATTTTATTGCCGAACGCCTCGGCGACACCGTCGGCGGACCGTATCGCGTCGCGCAGGTTTCGCAGCAGGGCGCCGGAGTTTCGCCGCAGGAATTCATTCTGCAAACTTCGAGCGGACTCGGTCAGAACCGCGTCACGCCGAAAGCGATGATGAAACTTCTTCGCGCTTTAAGAAACGATCTCGCGAAACACAAAATGACGTTTGCCGACATTATGCCGGTTGCCGGAGTTGATAAAGGAACGCTCGAAGGACGTTTCGACGCGGATTTTTCGCGCGGCAGCGTCGTCGGCAAAACCGGCACATTAGGCAACACGGACGGCGGTGTGAGCGCGCTGGCGGGCGAAATCACGACGCGCAGCGGTACGCTTTTATTCGTTATCTTTAACCAGAAAGGCAGCGTTCCGCGTTTCCGCGCTTTTCAAAACAATTACGTTTCGCTGATTCAGGGACAATTCGGCGGCGCGGCTCCGATGCTTTATAATCCGGTTTCGCTCGACGTCCGGCTTGCCAATACGCGCATCACTTATCCCGATATGCGCGCGCGCATCAACTAACGAAAACTCTTTAATTCGAAAATTATAAAGGAAGCAATCTAAAAATCGCTTCCTTTTTTCGCGCGCGTCGCTTGCCGAAAACCGCCGAATAATTCAAACTTTTATCTTCTGCAAAACCTGAAATGAGCGAAATCGAAAAAACCGGAAACATCGAAGAGCAGCCCGAAGAAATTAACGAACCTTCGCCCGTCGCACAAATCGAAGCCGAACCGCCGGTCACCAAACAAACGAGCGTCGCCCGATCCGCCGGAATCGTTTCGATCGCCGTAATGTTTTCGCGCGTTTTGGGCTTGGTGCGCGAGATGATCTTTGCCAATTATTTCGGCGCGGGATTTTTGTACGACGCATATCAGGCGGCGTTTACGATCCCGAACGTTTTGCGCGACCTGTTTGCCGAAGGCGCTCTCTCGGCGGCATTCGTCAAAGTTTTTACCGATTACCAAATCAAAAAAGGCGAAAAAGAAGCGTGGCGGCTGGCAAGTCTCGTTTTGAACGCGCTCGCCGTCGTGTTGAGCGTGATCGTGATTATCGGAATTCTGCTCACGCCCTATCTGGTTTCGATCGTCGCTTCCGGTTTTTCGCCCGAAAAAGCGGCGCTCACCGTTGTGATGACGCAGATCATGTTTCCGTTTATCCTGCTCGTCGCGCTCGCGGCGGTCGCGATGGGCGTTTTGAACACGAAGGGCGTTTTCGGCGTTCCGGCGTCGGCATCGACGGTTTTTAACGTCGTTTCGATCATCTTCGGACTCGTGCTCGCCTATTGGCTTTCGGGCGGCGGTTGGGATTCGTCGAGCGATAAGATCACATTGCCGTCCGGTGCGGCGCAATGGGCGATCATCGGCATGGCGATCGGTACGCTGATCGGCGGCGCGGCGCAGTTTCTGATGCAGGTTCCGTCGCTCTACAAAGTCGGTTTTCGTTTTCTGCCCGTCTTGAGCTTTTCCGACGAAGGCGTTCGCCGCGTGATGCGTCTGATGGCGCCGGCGATTATCGGCACGTCCGCCGTGCAGATCAACGTTTTGGTCAATTTAGCGATGGTTTCGGGAATCGACGGCGGGCGCAGCTGGCTCAGTTACGCGTTTCGCCTGATGCAGTTTCCGATCGGCGTTTTCGGCGTTGCGGTCGGCACGGCTTCGATTCCCGTTCTGTCGCGAATGGCGAGCGAGGGCAAATTCAAGGATTTTCGCGATACGCTGTCGTCTTCGATGAACCTGGTTTTTTTGATGACTCTGCCGTCAGCCTGCGGCTTGATCGTTCTCGGCGAACCGATCATTCGGCTAATTTACGAACGCGGAAAATTCGACGTCGCCGATACTTCGATGACTGCTTGGGCGCTCGGCGGTTATTCGATCGGCTTGACGGGTTACGCCGCAATTAAAGTTCTTTCGCCCGCATTTTACGCGATGGACGACGCGAAAACGCCGATGATTATTGCGATTCTCTCGATTGCCGTCAATGCGGTCGCGAGCGTAATTTTTCGTGATTTGCTTACGCCTTACGGCTACGGGCACGTCGGCGTCGCGCTTGCCACGTCAATCGTCGCGCTCGTCAATTTCTTTGCGCTCGCGCTTTTGATGCGGAAAAAGATCAAGCGCCTCAACGGCAGAACGATTATCTCCGCTTTCGCGCGCATTGCCGTCGCCTCAGCGATCATGTCGGCGGTTTGTTATTTTTCATATTATTTTCTTCACCGGCAGTTCGGCGGCGGCAGTTTTACTGCCAAGCTGATCGAATGTTTTATCCCGATCGGACTCGGCGGAATCGTCTTTCTCGTTGCCGCCAAGCTTCTGAAAATTAACGAGATCGATAAAATTTACAACGCCTTTGCGCGAAAGCTCGGACGCTGATAAAAACATCCCGCTCTTTTCGTCAATAAAATACCCGGTTTTATTTAATTTATTTATTTTGACCGCATCATTCGGTCAAGATGACTGAATGATGCTTCGACGGAAACACCCCATATTTCCTTCTAACTTTCGATAATACAAGGTTTAGCTAATTCACACCGGCGCTGGCACGCTTTTTGTGATTACTGCCAAAGACCATCTCCCTTTTGTCAGAGTAAATATTTTTTGAGGAACGTCGAAAAGATGAAAAGCAACATTACAAATTACGCCGGCAGAAAAATAGCCGTCATTTTGATTTTAGTAATCGCATTATGCGGTTTCGCCGGGGCGAAAGATAAAGTCGCCAAAGATTTACGGGATAAAATCAACGGCAGCTCCGGCGCGACGCGGGTTAATGTAATTATCGTGTCCGTCACGGACTGGACGAGCACGCAGGACGCCGACGTTAAGAACGCCGGCGGTCAGTTAAAGAAAAGCTTTACCAGTTTCGGCAAGCTCAGAATGTATAATTTGCCGCTTTCAGCCGTCGGCAATCTGGCAAGCCGCCTTGACCTCGATTATTTTCTGCTCGACCGCGAGATGCGCGAGCAGGGGCATTTAACGACCACGACCGGCACGACTTTGGCACGCGCGCTCGGCGGTTCGACGACTGTTTACGACGGCACGGGCATCGGCGTCGCAATTATTGATTCGGGCATTGACCCGAACCATTTCGCCTTTAAGGACGTCTACGGAAATTCGCGTATCAGGGCGAACGTTGATTTTACGGGCGAAGGCAGAACCGACGATCCGTACGGGCACGGAACACACGTTGCTTCGATTGCCGCCGGTAACGATTCGGTCGCGGGCGGCGCGTATGAAGGAATCGCGTCGAACGCCAATCTCATCAATCTGCGCGCACTTGATTCAAACGGCGCGGGCACGATGTCTTCGGTGATTGCCGCGCTCGACTGGATTTACACAAACCGCGCCAACGCAAACTATAACATCAAGGTCGTCAACCTAAGTCTCGGCGGGCAGGCGCTCGATTCATACAAGTCCGACCCGCTTTGTCTGGCGGTTCGTCAACTGGTTGACGCCGGAATCGTCGTCGTCGCTTCTGCCGGAAATCTCGGCAAAGACGCCGACGGCAGCAAAGTTTACGGCTTGATTAATTCACCCGGCAACGAGCCTTCGGCACTCACGGTCGGCGCGACGAATACTTACGGAACCGACGTGCGAAGCGACGACGCGATGGCGACTTTCAGCTCGCGCGGTCCGACGCGCTCATACTGGACGGACGATTCGGGCGTCAAACATTACGACAATCTCGTCAAGCCCGATCTAGTCGCGCCGGGTAATAAAATCATTGACGCGCAGGCACCGAACAATTATCTTGTCGCGCAGAATCCGGCGCTCGATATAAATGTCAGCGGCAGCCATCTTAAAGATCAGATGATGCTCAGTGGAACTTCGATGGCGGCACCGGCGGTTGCCGGCACGGTCGCGCTCATGCTGCAGGCGAATCCGAAGCTGACGCCGAATATCGTCAAGATGGCGCTGATGTACACGGCGCAGCCGATCAACGGCGCGAACACGCTCGAACAAGGCGCGGGCAGATTGAATGCGGAAGGCGCGGTGCGACTGGCAAAAGCGGTACGCACGGATTTGAGCGCATCAACCGCGCTCGGCGCGAATCTTTTATCGTCCGCCGCGCCGACCGCTAATTCGAACATCGCGGGCGAAACATTTCCGTGGGGCGGCGGCGTCATTGCCGACCACACTTTTTATTACGGGTCGGCGCTGATAACCAAATATCAAAAGATTTACGCGCTCGGCAAACTGCTCGGCGACGGAACGCTTGAAACAAACGGCGTGCTCGTTTCGGACGGAGTTTTAGTATCGGACGGCGTACTGGTCAGCGACAGCATTTTGACGGGCAACGGCGTTCTTGTCTCAGACGGTTACCCGTTTCTTTCGACCGGCGTGCTGATTTCCGACGGCGTGCTGATTTCCGACGGCGTTTTAATCGGCGACGGCGTGCTGGTCGGCGACGGAGTTTTAATTTCGGACGGCGTACTGATTTCCGATTCGGTAATCGGACAGCGGTTTGCTCCGCTCAGTTATAACTCGATGATCAACGGCGATTCGAGCGCGGCGATGCCCGCACAAACGGATGCTTCACCGAATGCGCCCGGCGGATTGACGGCGACGGCGGCAAGCAGCAGCCAGATCAACCTCACATGGACTGACAATTCGACAAACGAGCAGGGCTTTTACGTCGAACGCTCGACTGACGGCGTACGCTTTGCGCAGATTGCGGCGGTCGGCGCAAATGTCAAGACTTTTGCCAGTACCGGACTCGTGAAAAGTACGAAGTATTTCTATCGCCTCCGCGCCTTTAACGGCACGAGCAAATCTTTTTACACGGTAAATGTAAACGCGACCACAACGAGATAAATCTGAATCTTATAAGGAAATTTTGAAAGTCATGTCAAAGCTTCAAACAAATAGTTTCAGACACGCTCGAAATGCTGCCGGAATCGGCGACGGACGGCTCGCGCCGACGGATTTTCGTGGAGCGTTTCCGCTCGCGAACGACGATCACGACGATGTTCTGAATTTTCTTCGCCAACGTCCCGTGCATACCGTCGTGATGATGAGCCTGATTAACGACAACGGGCTTGAAAGCGAACTCAATCGCGGCAAGTTTTACGGTTATCGGAGCGACGACGGCGAGCTCGAAGGCGTCGCGCTCGTCGGACACACGACGCTTGTCGAGGCGCGCAGCGAAAAATCGCTGAAAGCGTTCGCGCAATCGGCGAAAACTTCGGAAACGCCGATCAAAATGATGATGTCGGACGGAAAAAACATCGAATCTTTCTGGCACCATTATTCCGACGCAATGACCGCGCCGCGCCTCACCTGCGAAGAACGTCTGTTCGAATTGAGCTTCCCGTTTTTTCTGCGCCCGTCAGTTTGGAATATCCGCGCCGCGCGGGAAAGCGAGCTTGAAATCGTTGCCCGCGCACACGCCGAAGTCGCGTTTGAAGAATCGGGCGTCAACCCGCTCGAAACTGACCGCGAAGGTTTTTTGAATCGAACGCTCCGCCGAATCCGCCGCGAGAAAACCTTTGTCGTGTTCGACGGCGACAAATTCGTGTTCAAAGCCGACATCGTGGCGCAGACCGACGACGTTATTTATCTCGAAGGCATCTACGTCGCGCCGGAATATCGCGGGCGCGGCATCGGTTCGGAATGCCTTTCAAAACTCGGCGCGCAATTGCTCGAAAAAGCGCACCATATCTGCCTGTTGAGCAACGTCAAATTCGCCCCGGCGCACAAGGCGTATTTGAAGGCGGGCTTCAAATCCGAAGATTGCTGCACGACGCTTTTCCTCTAATACCGGCACTGAAAATTTACGAAAAACGCGCAGGCTTGGTTACGAAATTAACGAGAAAAATTGATGCGTGACGAAGGACTCGTAACGCGTCAATTTTTAATTGCACACGACAACCAGCAGCTCTTTAAATTCGCTTTCGCTTAAAACTTTCACGCCCAGGCTTTCGGCTTTCATTAATATGGGAACATTCAGACAGTATCTAAAGCAACTGCTTTGGATACTGCTAATTTGAACTTGTATTTACCGTTGCCATTTCGCGTATCGAATAGTTCGGCGATGCGATTTGCTTCAGCATAAAATTCTTCGAATAAATTAGTCGCGCGATACTTTCCATCTTCGCGGAAGCCCTTATAAGCTGTTGGTAGATTTAGTTTTAAGTCATGCTTTTCGATTTTACTGAAAAGTAGACTTGCAGTTCTAAAAAAATTGTATTTTCTTTCCAGATTTTTAGTTTCAATTGCCCAAATGAAATGTCTTTCAAAAAGGTTAAGAGCTTTGTTGATTTTTCCCGTCAAAACTAAAAACTCTATCTGTTGGGAGATTGTTGGCAAAAATTCTTTGTTTTTAGAAACTAATTTATAACCTTTAGTAAAATATTGTCCCGCAAGTTCTATTTTGTCTTGTCTTAAAAGGGGCAACAGAACTGTTCCAAGTGTAATATGCGGAACTTCCGCACATTTCAACTTTCCTTCTAAAATCGGTTCAGCGACATTTAGAGCCGCTTCGTCAGATTCCAATTCGGCAAAGCAGTCAACCTGTTTATTAACTTCGCAGGCGTAGCAATCCGCAAAGTTGTCAACCGGTTCGGTCAGCCATTTGTAATAATATTCCTCGCCTTTGTCGTAATTTCCGGAAAATGTTTCCAAATAACAAAGTTCTCCGTAAATCGGTCGCAGCGAAATTCCAAATTGCTGATAACGCTTCACGGCATCGGCAAAAATCGCGTCAATTTTTTCGCGGGAAATGCCCGGGAAATCATAAAGTCCGCTCAAAATCCATTTATATCGCCACATTAGTTCAAAAACATCAACGATTTCAGGATTTTCGTCAAATTTTTTCAAAATCCACGAATAGGCGACCAGAGCTTTTTCTTTTTCTCCGCCAAAAGTAGCGGCACTGACTAATTCCGACCTTGCCTCAACCTTTAATTGTTCATCGCCGCAGAGGTCTGCCAGTCTGACGGATTCTTCAGCTAAAGCTATTTGTGAATCACCATGAGGCATACTCGATGTCTGTGCCAACATTCGATAAATATCTTCAATATTCACACTCATATACTGATTTCCTCCGCAAAATCAAAGTCTAAACTATGTTCCAGAAGTTCCAACATACTTTCGTTCATCATTTTCATTTCTTCTTTGTTTAACGGACGATGGCTCATCATCAAAGATTGAACGTAAAGAATTTTAACGGACAATTTAATCAAATACAGATCTTTTTTGATTGCGATTTTTTTGATTAACGGATTTGAAAAGTTGAAACAAAGCTGGGTAAAATCGCCGCCCGCGTCCGGCAGATCAATACCGTCCAAAACTGAAGCCCAAAGATCATCTACAACATTTTTGGTTTGCTCGATTGAACGGCGAAAATTAGCTTCTTCATCAACCAAATAAATCGCAGGCAATTCCGTTGGCGAAAACTTTCGTATATCGGCGAGACATTTGAACGATTTTAAGACTTCATCTGCCGCCCGCAAAAAATTCGCCGTTTCTTCCTGTTCGTCAAGCGTCAAATTTGTAAAAGTTTGGGTAAAACTCGCGGGTGTAACTTCTTCAATCGGAGTGTGCCGAAAGATTTGATAATGTTTTTCGAGCAGTTCCGCGTCATAGACATAAGAAGCATTTATAACCGAAAGTCCCTGAGCGAGAGCAACTTGTGAAATTTGCCGAAACTGGTCGCGGTTTTGAATAAATAAAATACGTTCGTTCTGCTTTTTATACTCGCCGAGCGACATATAACCGTTGGTCGTTTCAAACGGCATCCAATCAATAAACATTTGATAAAAATCGTCGTCTTCAACTGCCAATGCTTTGATGGAAATGTAATGAATTGAAATCAGTTTGCGCAATTTGGTCGGGTTGATTTTTGCCAATTCGAGCAGGTAACCGCGAAGTTTGCCGCCGAGTTCACTGCGGGTGGATAACAAATTTTCATCTTCGTAGAAAGATTCTCTGGAAGCGGTCGGACGCAGTTTTTTGACGTTGATAACACCTTTAACAAAAAACGCCCAGTCCGGTAAAAGACCTTCGGCAGTTTCCGACAAAAGCATATTTTTCAAATAAACCCGATGAGTCTTTTTACTTGCCAGATTCGGCGAAAACGGGAGAATATATGCCGCGCCGTCAAAATCTCCGTTTGTCGAATCGAGTTTAACATAATCGAGAAAATCCATTTTGTAAATTCTCTTGCCGTATTCGAGGTAAGCGTTTTGTTCTTCGGTCAAGGTCAGAAAATCCTTTTCCCACGGCGGAATATCACTATTTAATTTTTCAATTTCGTTAAATTCAATCGGGAAAGGCAACAGTCCGCCAAAATTTTTGAGCGTAATTTTGACAAACTCACTTTCAAAATAAGTCTCAAAACCGCTTTTACATTTGAGCATAACCTCAGTCCCGAAATCTATTCCTTCATCAATTTTTTGCAGCGAATAAGTGCCGTCATCCACGCCTTTCCACTGTATCGTTTCTCCCGCACCACGAGCCGAACACGTTTTCATCTCAATCGTTTCGCTTACTACAAAACACGAAAGCAACCCGATTCCAAACTGTCCGATAAAATCATTTGAATGGAGTTCCGAAACCTCCTTTTTTGAAGATCTACCGATAGTCGCTAAAAATTTATGAATTTCTTCTTCGGTTAGACCTACACCGTTATCGCGGAAAACCAAACACGGCACTCCATCTTCGGCACGAAAAGTTTTGACGCTGATTTGCCCTTGATGCGCTTTATCAAATGCTTGGCGAGCATAAATTGCATCCACTCCATTTTGCAAAAGTTCGCGTAAATAAACCTGCGGACTGCTGTATAAATGCTTAGATAAAAGCTCAATAATGCCCGATAAATCAATTTGAAATTTGTATGACATGGATTAAAAATTTGAAACTGAGAGTTTAGATCGAAACAGACTAATGAGTAAATTTATAGATTGAGATTTTTTCAATCGACAAATAAAATTTTAACTAAATTAGAGCAAACAGGGCAAGATTTTTTTGAATATTTTCGGTTTTATTTTAGGTAACCATTTCCTTAAATTCATCTTCGCTCAAAACTTTCACGCCCAGGCTTTCAGCTTTCGTGAGTTTCGAACCGGCGTCCGCGCCGGCGACGACGTAATCGGTTTTTTTGCTCACCGACGAGGCGACGCGACCGCCGCGCTGTTCGATGATGTTTGCAGCATCGTCGCGCGTGAATTCTTCGAGCTTGCCGGTCAAGACAAACGTTTTGCCGACGAATCGTTCGTCGAAATTGGCGGTCGAGTCGCCGTCGACTTCGAGTTTTACGCCCGCGTTTTTTAATCGCAAAATCAAATCCCGAGTTTGCGGATTCCGGAAAAAGTTAAAAACCGACACTGCGACGGTTTCGCCGATCTCGTGAATCGCGTCGAGTTCTTCGACCGTCGCTTCGGCTAAACGATCAATCGCGCGGTAATGGTTGGCAAGAATTTTCGCGTAACGCTCGCCGACATGGCGAATGTCGATGCCGTATAAAAGCCGCTGAAGCCCGCGTGTTTTCGAGGCTTCAATTTGGTTAATCAGGTTCGTTGCCGATTTTTCCGCCATCCGTTCGAGATTGGCGATCGTTTCCATATCGAGAAAATACAAATCCGCGACGTCTCTGACAAAGCCGAGATCAACGAGTTTTTCGACCAGAACGTCGCCGAGTCCTTCGATGTCCATCGCTTTTCGAGCCGCGAAATACGCAATTCTCGCTTTAACTTTCGCCGGACAATCTGCGTTCGTGCAGCGCGTGACGGCTTCGCCTTCGGGTCGCACGGCGTCGAAGCCGCAGACCGGACAGCTTTTCGGAAACTCGTAATCGCGTTCGCTCCCATCGCGCCGCGATTCGATGACCTGCAAAACCTGCGGAATGATCTCGCCCGACTTTTCGATCAAAACCCAATCGCCGAGCTTGAGATTCAGACGCTTGATTTCGTCCTCGTTATGCAGGCTCGCGCGCGCGACGGTCGTTCCGGCAAGCAAAACGGGTTTTAAGTATGCGACCGGCGTCAGCGCGCCGGTGCGTCCGACCTGCACGTGAATTTCTTCCAATTGCGTCGTCGCCTGCATCGCCGGATATTTATAGGCGATCGCCCAGCGCGGCGCTTTCGTCGTCGCGCCGAATTCTTCCTGAAGGCGCGTCTGATTGACTTTGACGACGACGCCGTCAATTTCATAATCGAACGAATCGCGTTTGCTCTGCATTTCTTCGATAAACCGCGCCAATTCGTCAAAATTTTTGCATAAAGCGCGGTTCGGATTCGTCGCAAAACCTTTCGCTTCGAGCCATTCGAAAATTTCCCAGTGAGTAGGAAACATTTTCGACGCGCCCGACAATAAATCATACGGAAAAATATCCAACTTTCGCGACGCGACGACCGAAGCGTCCAATTGGCGAAGCGTTCCCGAGGCGAAATTGCGCGGATTGGCGTAAGTTTTTTCGCCCTGCATCTCCAATTCGGCGTTGATTTTCTCAAAGACGGAACGCGCCATAAAAATCTCGCCGCGAACTTCCGTGCGTTCGGGAAATTCGCCTTTTAATCTTAAAGGAATCGTGCGGATCGTTTTCACGTTCGAAAAAACATCGTCGCCGACGCGTCCGTCGCCGCGCGTCGCGCCCGCCGTCAAAACGCCGTTTTCGTAATGGAGCGCGACCGAAAGCCCGTCAATCTTGAGTTCGGCGACATAATCGAACGCGCGCCCGTCCGCAAGTTTACGGCAGCGCTCATCGAAAGCCTTCAAATCGTTCAAATCATACGAATTATCCAAACTCATCAGCGGAACGCGGTGAACGAACGGCTTAAAACCTTCGGCGCGACCGCCGACCCGCTGCGTCGGCGAATCGGGCGTGACGAATTCCGGGTTTTCCGCTTCGAGCTGTTTTAATCTTTCGAGCAGCTTATCAAACTCGAAATCCGCAATTTCCGGCTCGTTCTTTTGATAATAAAGCTCGTTGTGCCGGTTGATCTCGGCGCACAGATTTTCGATTTCGGTCTTGACGTTGTTCTCGGCTAAATCAAACAGATTCATAGTGAAATTTTAACGCAAAGGTGTTTGGATTTGCAGTTTGCGGATTTAAATTTTTCTGATAATATCGCCTTGCCGGATTGTGCCGGATTTGACGACGCGAGCGCAGACGCCGCGCAGGTGAAGCTGCTTGCCGACCGCAGAATTTACGAATTCCATCGCTTCCAGTCCGAATCGCGCGACGAACTTTTTGCAGCCGTTGTGCGGCGGCGGCGTGATTTCGACAATTGCGCTGCCGATTTCGAGCCGCGTTCCGGCAGGCAGATTTTCGTCCGACAAAACCAGATCAATAAAAAGCTGGTCGCCCGCCAATTGCCAGCGGCTTTCGTCATCTGCCGTAACGAGCGCGGCAGCGCGGGCGTTCATGATATTTAACTGTTTATCGGGATTCGACGAGCCGTCCGCCATCGAAGAGCTTCCGCGCGTTTGCCAGTTGTCGCCTTTCAACCCTTCATCTAAATCGAGTTCGCCGACGTCCAAAACTTCGCGCGCGTCTTCTTTCGGTCGGCGCACGATCAGCCGCAAAATGCCGTTATTTTTCGGCGATTCGCGAATTTCATCTAAACCGGCTTCGAGTTCCGGAGTCGTTAAATGTTTCATAAATTATTCGGTCTTTGGTTTTCGGAATTTTTTTGAAATTTCTATAAAAACAACGAAAAACTTTAATTACATTGAAAATCCGAAATCCGAAATCCGAAATCCAAAATCGTTAGGCGTTCATAAATTCCGCGATCAGTCGGTGAAAATGATGCGTTCCCTGCTCGCGCGCGGGCGAATATCTTCCTTTCTCATAAAACCGCGAGCGAATTCCCCTCTGCACCGATTCGACGACCGCCTGATCTTCGAATTCGACGCGCGCCAGATCGCCGCCCGCGCCTTTGCCGAATCGCGCTTCGTCGGCGATAAATGTCAGATACGAAACGCGCGTCAGATCGGTTCCGAGCGGTTTGACGACGTTGACCGACAATCCCCACGGGTAAAAATTGAGCATCAGATTCGGAAAAACGAAAAAATAAAGCGCGGCGATTTTTTTATTGAACGCAAACGCGTCCGCGCCTTTGCGAGCGAATCCGGTCTGAAGACTCGCGAACCGGAAAGTTTCGGTCGTGTACGCGCCGTAATCGATCGCCTCGTTCAAACTCTGATGAACGAACGGGATATGAAAACCTTCGAGATAATTTTCGCAGTATAAAGCCCAGTGCGCGTTGACGAAATAATCGCGCGAATTCTCGGGAGAAAATTTCAGAACTTTCCAATCGAGCCACGCGAGGCGCTCGCGGACGGGCGCGAAAAATTCGTCGAACGCGGCGACGGGACGCGGCGAAAGAAACAAAAGCTTGCCGAGCGCGTCGAACGGGATTTTTGTCAGATCGTCTTTTTCGGTTGGAAAACCGGCGACCGCTTCGAATTCGGGCATCGAAAGAAAATTCCCCAAAAGATCGAACCGCCGCCCGTGATAATCGCAGCGAATCCCGATCGCCTTGCATTTTTCTTCGACCAGAATTTTCCCGCGATGCGTGCAGACGTTTGAAAGACAATTCAGCTTTTTGCCCGAGCGGGTAAATAAAATCGGCTCGTCGAGAAAATTTTCGAGAATCGTAAACGGCGCGAGGCTTTCGATCTCGTCCTCGGCTGCGGCAAACTGCCAGCTTCGCGCAAAGATTTTTTCCTTCGATTCATGGAAAAACCTTTCGTCCGTATAAAACGCCGACGAAAGCGTTTCGGCGCAGCGAATATCGGGATTGATATCGAAAATTTTCATAAGACATTTGCCACGAATGAACACGAATAACACAAATAAAATTTAATAAATATTCGTGCTATTTGTGTAATTCGTGGCTAATTCATTTCTTGTACAACAAATATTTCGGGTGCGTGTCGCTGCGTTCGAATCCGCGCACGATTAAGCCTTCGGCGAATGCGGTTTGAAATTCGTGCTTGATCCTTTCCTGTTCGGCGACCGCTTTTTTCGTGTCGCGGACGACCAGTTCGTTCCAGTCGGGCGGAATTTCGACGGTTTTTATAACGTCGCTTTTTTCCTCGTATTTTTCGCCTTCTGAGAGCGCGATCGTCTTCGGCGACGTTAAATGCCAATCGGCGAACAGCCGGTCGCTGTCAACTTCGAGCACCTGGATTTTCGATTCGTTCGCTTCCGCGCCGGTGCCGTAAAAGTTCGGCATATAAGTTTTTATCTCGACTCCGAGCCGTTCGAGATTAAAAAACGCGTTGCGCGCGAGCACCGGCTGATACGTCCATTTGATATATTCGACGCCGACCGCGAGCGATCTTTTCCTTTGCGCCCATTTGAGCCGCGCGCCGATTCCGAGACTTTGAAATTCCGCGTCAACCGCCGTCATATGCGAATAAAACGCCGGTTTCAGGTTTTCGAGAAACATCGGCAGCGACAAAACAAAGCCGACGAGCCGTGAGCCTAAATAAGCGCCGAGCGTAAATCCGCCCGCATATTTCGCGACCAGAAGATGCCGCACGGGCGAAATTTCCAGATCGGGCGAAGCGAAAACCCTGCGCTGCAATTCGATGCATTTTTGCAGTTCGTCAAGCGCTTCGATCTCGCGAATAGTTATTTCGGGTTTTTCCATCTTTTATTTTACGGCGTCCGCCATTTCTTCAAAACAGACAAGCAGTTCGACATATTCAAGTTCGTCAAAATTTTCTTGTAAAAATCGAAGTAATTTTACTAATTCTTCCGGCGCATTCAGCGGCACGATTTGCAATTTTCTCCCTTTCCAATCCAAATACGCGCATTCGATTTCACAATTCGGGCAAATTCCCGGATCGTGATCGAGAAACGGTTCTTTCAAATCAATTTCGTTACGACAATTCGCACAAACAATTACTAGACTTTTCGGCAAGCCGAATGAAAACCAATCTGCGTGTTCCCTGCTCATATTTCAAACTTGCTAAACCAATCTTTTGAAACTTTCGCAATTTGTTTCGATTCTGTCAATTTTACAATTTCGTTAACAAAATTTATCAGCGTCAGTTTTCCCGGCGCGCGATATTTGGCGGGAATTTCCTCGCGCAGTTGTTTGATTAAAGATTCGGAATTAAAGCCGATCTTGAATAAAACCATTTTTTCGGTGCGCGTGTGTTTGAGAATCCAGTGGGTTTTGCGAATCGAATTTTGCCCGCATTCACCCCAGAACGCGAAATCGCCGTTCGCGCTGGCGGCGATCAGATCGGGCTTGTAGCGCAAGCCGACGCGCGTTTCGATTTCGAGATTCGGAAATTGATCGACGAACATCGCGAAGCCGAGAGCCTTCATCAAAACGTGTTCGTAAGATTCGCCCAACCGCTGCCAGAGCCGCGTTCTTCGTCCCGCCAGAGTAAAATCGTGAAGCATTTTTTAATGGTAAATGGTAAATGGTAAATGGTAAATGGTAATTTTTTTCTTAACTTTTTGGCGGCAGATTTGGTATCATTAAAAAGACGCTTCGCGCGGGTCCTTTCTTTTCCCGAAATATACTGCAAATGAGTTCTCCGAAATCCTTAGAAATTAACGGAAATCTGACGGCGCATCCGCCTGCCGAGCTGCTGCTTGAAATTTTGCAGTCGCGGCTTTCAGGTTCCTTAAGGATTTCGCATCACGACAGCAAAACGATCATTTACGTCCGCGAAGGCGAGGTCGTTTTTGCCGTCTCCAATCAACGCCGCCATCGAATTTTCGAACGGCTTTTGCTGGACGGCGTGATGACCAAGCAGCAGCTCGTCGAAATCCCCGAATTTACAAGCGATTTCGCGCTTGCCGACGGACTGCGCAAAAAGTATCTGTATACCGAAGCCGAGCTCAAGACGATTTTCACGAGGCAGATCGAAGAAATCTTACGCGACGTGATCGCGTGGAAAGACGGCGTCTGGATTTTCAGCCCGCACGCGCGCATCAAGGACGATATTAATTACAAGACGGACACGCTCAGCCTTTTGATCGAATACGGCAGAAACTTGCCGAAAGACGCGGTCGTGCGGCGGTTTAAGAGTTTTACGGAATCGTTCGGCAGAAAACCGACGATGCCCGCGCACATCAGTCTTATGCCGCAGGAAGCGTTTCTGCTTTCGCGGTTTGAAAATTCATTTCTGAAGATTGACGTTATCAAACAGATGAGTCACTGGTCGGACATGGAAACACTGCAAAAGCTTTATATTTTATGGCTTGCCGGTTTTCTCTACCGCGAAAATTGGGACGCGGCGTTTAGGGAACACCAGATTTCGAACATTTCAGCGGCAAAGCTCGAAATAAAAAAACAGATTGCGCCGCCGGTCGAAGTCGTCCGAGCCGCCCAGCCGGTAAAGGAATCGCCGAAGGCGGATTTAACGACCGAAGCCGCGCCCGTCGTCATAAAAGTCCAACTGACGCTCGAAAAATATCTCAAACAGGTCGAAGATGCGGAAACGCATTACGAACTGCTCCACATCTCGCACCGCGCGACCGCCGCCGAGATAAAACAGGCTTATTTCGGACTCGCAAAACGCTTTCACCCCGACCTTTTTCATAAACAGACCGACGCCGAAACGCAGCGTCGCATTCAGCACGCATTTACCGAAATCGCGCACGCCTATGAAGTTCTGCGCGCGGAGGAAACGCGAAAAACCTACGATTTCAAACTCCGCAGACTTTTGCAGGAACTCGAAAAACTGAGCCCCGAAGAACGCGCCAAACCGAAAGTCGAACAGAAAACGCTGACCGAAGCCTCGGAAATTTTCGAACACGGCTTTAATCTTTTGATGGACGAAGACTTCGAAGCGGCGCTGCCCTATATCATCCGCGCCGTCCATCTCGCGCCCGACAACGCGCGCTTTCACGCTTATTACGGCAAGATGCTTTCGATGGACAAAAACCAGCGCTTCAAAGCCGAAGCCGAGCTGCAAACCGCCATCAAACTTGAAGCGGATAATCCGTCATACCGGATTATGCTGGCAGAATTTTTTATTCAGTATAACTTGCCCAAACGCGCCGAAGGCGAATTAAGCCGCCTGCTCGCGATCTACCCCGAGAGCAAAGAAGCGCGTGCCTTGCTCGACACTTTGCTAAATAAATAGTTAAATCTAGTTTCAGGTTTCAAGTTTCAAGTTTCAGGTTTAAAACGCCGTGAAACTTGAAACCTGAAACCTGAAACTCATTAAATTATGGACAGTATTTTTGCGACCGAAGCGCAGCCCGACAATTTTTCCGACGAGCCGCTGATGCAGATTTCGGAGGCGATGGACGAATTCGAAGGCTACGCGCACCCGCACGGCAAGCGAATCGCCGTGATCGCCGACGCGATTGCCGAAAAATTCAATTTCGCCTCGCACGACCGTCACGCGCTCCGGCAGGCGGCGCTCGTTCACGACATCGGCGAGATGGTCATGAACCGCGAATACATTAAGGCAAACCGGCTTTTGCGCGACGAGGAACGCATCGATATGCAGCGCCATACGGTGATCGGCGAACAGGAAGCCGCTAAGCGCGGATTGAATCGCGCCGTTCAATTGATCGTCCGCTGGCATCACGAATGGTGGAACGGCGCGGGCTATCCGGACGCGCTCGAACACGAACAGATTCCGCTCGCCGCTCGAATTCTGCGCGTCGCCGACACGTTTGCGGCGCTCACCGATTCGCGCCCGTACAGCGTGGCGATTTCCGCGTCCGAGGCGAAGCGTTATCTAATCGAATGGTCGGGCATCGAGTTTGATCCGAAGGTCGTCAAGGCGTTTCTCGAACTTACCGATTTGCCGGAACTCGAATCCTACGCCGTCGAAAAAAGCTATCAGCCGGTCGAACGACTCAATTAAAGATTCCTATTTTCTAAATATGATGCAGACGAACAACACACCGCGCGGCTGGCTCGCATTTGAACTGAACGTTTTGAAGCGTTTGAAGTTCACGACCGCCGCGCTGCCTTTTACCTCGGACGCGAATCTCGGCAATTACTTAAAACGCTGGCGCGTCCGCGTTCTGGCGAACGATTTGACGCTTTCGGGCTGGACAAAGGCGGCGGCAGCGATTCAGAACAACAGCGAGCGGCTTTCGGACGACGATGCGAATATCGTGCTCGAAGACGCTTATGTTCCGCGCTATCGCCTGCAAAATCAAGCTTTAAGAACCTGGTTCAGCGAAACCGACGCGTGGTGGTTCGACAACGTCCGGCAAAACATCGAACGTCTCATATCGCCCGTGTCGAAGGCGATCGCGTCGAGCGTCGCGCTCTCGGTCGGCGACTATCTGTTGTCGTTCAACGAGGAAACTCTGGAGCTGCGCCAGCCGCTGTCGACCGTTTTCCGGCGTCTTTTAAGCGCCCAGCACGAACCGGTCAACAACGGGCAGAACAATACCTGTTCGAATAAAAACGCGTATGAATTTATCGCCGAAAACTTTTCGTCGGATCTGATGTTTCTGCGTCTGCCGCGCGCGCATAATCTTTCGCAGCGCAATTATCTCGGCTGGACGGCATGGCGCGAAGAGTTTTTGCGCGGCGGCGACGATTTTTGGAACGATCTCGAAGTCAAACAAGCCGGCAGACTCGGTACGCTGATCGAAACGAAATCGCAGTATCTGCGGCTTTTGGAAGAAACTCTGCGGACGGCGCGGCACATTAAGCTCTGGGCGATCGCGCACGTCGAAGACGGATTTATCGCGACGCAGGACATCGTCGAAACCATCGGACGCGCCGAGCGCCGCGTTGACACGATCTACACCAAGGATTTTTCCGAACTGACCGGCACGAAAGCCGTGATAATTACTGCGTAATTTTGAGAAAAGGAGAAGAGGAAAGTTGTTTCTCTTTCCGAAGTATAATTTTTTATCTTTACGCTTCGGAAAGTAAATTTTCTCCCTTTCTCCTTTTCTCATCTTCTCCTCCTCTTCTTTCTCTGAGAAACCACACGATTCCGGCGCTCGCCGATAAAATTCCGGAAATCACGGTCAACGCCTGCACCGACATTCCGTACATCGCGAGGCTCGCGAAATAGCTCGACAGGCTGAAAATCGTCATCTCCGCGCCGCGATCGAGCGTCGAGATGCGTCCGCGAATATAATCCGGCAAACTGCGCTGGAACATCGTTTCCTGCACCGCGTATTCGACGCCGACGATCGCCCGCGAAATAAAACAGAAAACCGCGACCAGCCACAAACTCGGCATAATTCCGGCAACGGAAAACAAAACGCCGTGAATGATCAGCGCCCAGCCGATAAACGAAACGTGGCTCTTGCGCCGTTCGATGATCGCCTCGGTGCGATGCGCCAGAAGCATTCCCAAGAATAATCCGAGACCGCTCGCGAACCATAAAATAGCGACCGCCAGATCGGGATGCCAGCTTTCCTTTTCGGCGAAATAGACGCCGCCCATTCTTTCGAAAACGACATTGATCGCGCCGCCGCCGGTTGCCCAGATGACGTTCATAATCAAAATCGTCAGCGCGAAATGATTCTGCACCGTATAGCGAAAGCCTTCTTTCAGCTCGGTCAAAAACGATTCGCGCGTCGTTTTGTCCTTCATCCGGACGGCGGTTTCGTCGTCGCGCGTCGCTTCTTCGGGAATCAGCCAGACTGAGAATGCCGACGCCGCGAAACTGGCGGCGTTGATGATAAACGCGACCTGATAGCCGAAATAAGCCGCCGCGAAACCGCCCAGAGCCGCGCCGATCGCCATCAGCAGAAAGCGCGACGAAAACATCAGCGCGGTTCCCGCCAGAAGCCCGTCCTTGCCCGTCATATTCGGCGTCGAAGCGTTTTTCGCGCCCTCGAAAAACGCGCCGAGCGTTGAAAGTAAAACGGTCGCGACATAGGCGATCCAAAGGTTTTCGGCGCTCGTCACGAGCAGAAACGCGAGCGCGACGAAAACGCGGATAATATCCGACCAGATCATCACCTGGCGGCGCGAAAAACGGTCGACGAAAGTGCCTGCGATCGGCGAAAACAGCGCGAACGGCAGAATCCGCACGAGAAACAAAAGCCCCGCCGCCATCGGCGAAGCGTCCGACACGACGCGCACAAGCCCGAGACCGGCGATAAAATTGAACCAGTTGCCCATCTCGGAAATCACCTGTCCCCACAAAAGATTGCGGAAGTTGCGATTGCCTTTTAATAATTGCGAATATGTTAAATTCATATACTTGGTCTTTGGTTTTTGGTCTTCGGTTTTGGTTTTTTAATCCAAAATCCGAAATCTAAAATCCAAAATCAAAAAAGCCGTCAGGCTATTTGACCTGACGGCTTTTACCTTCGAAATGGGACAAATTTTCAAGTTTTCATAAAACCTTTGCCGCACCCGGTCGGAAGCATAAAACCGTCTTTTTTAGAAACGAGCGCCGCAAACGATCCATTTCGCGGCTGACAGTTAATTTTTGATAAGTTTTGTTTCACCATAAAATCTAAGCTTCTTTCGGTTCGCCGGAGCGAGTTTTCTATACTACAACGTTAATTAAAAAAAGGTCAAGAAATTTTTATTTTAATTTCAGAACAGTTTAAGAACCGGTAAAATTCGGCGCGCGTTTCTCGAAAAATGCCGTCACGCCTTCTTTGAAGTCATTGCCTTTGCCCGATTCGATTTGCAGGCGATGTTCGAGATCGAGTTGTTCCGAGAGGTTATTCGAGAAACTCGCGTTGAGCATTTGTTTAATTCGCCCGATCGAAGCGGTCGGCGCAAGCGCCAGTTTACGCGCCATCGAAAGCGTCTCGGTCAAAAGATTTTCGCCCGCGACGACGCGGTTGATCATTCCGATCTGCGCGGCGCGGTCGGCGGAAAGAGTGTCGCCCGTCATAAAAATTTCCGCCGCGAGCTTTTCGCCGACGGCGCGCGGCAGAAAGAATGAACCGCCGCAGTCGGGCGAAAGTCCGATGCGCACGAATGCTTCGTTAAACGTCGCGTTTTCAGCCGCGAAAACCAGATCGCAGGCGAGCGCGAAATTCGTTCCCGCGCCCGCGCAAACGCCCTGCACGGCGGCGATAAAAGGAATCGGCGTTTCGCGAATCAGCAAAATCACATCGTGCAAAGCCTTTAACGGTTCTTCCATAAAAGCCTCGATTCTGCCTTCCTTTTGCCACATCGTCTGCATTTCGCGCAGATCGCCGCCCGAACAAAACGCGCGACCTTCGCCGGTTAAAACCACGGCGCGCGCCTCATCTTCGATCGCCTTTCGAACGGCTGAAAGCAAGTCCTTCGTCAATTGCAGCGACAGCGCATTTAGGGCTTCCGGACGGTTAAACGTAATAACCGCAACATTTTCCTGTAATTCGTATTTAATGGTTTCAAAAGACATAGAAGAGTTTTTAGAGTTCATAGAGTTCGTTGAGTTTTTAGAGTTCGTTGAGTTCATTGAGTAAAGACAATTCTTAAACTCTCTGAACTCAACGAACTCAATAAACTCTATGAACTAATTCAAGCAAAGCGCACTCTGGATTTACTGGCGTTATAACATTCACGGCACAAGACGGCGCGCCCGACTTTGGGTTGAAACGGAACGTGATCGTGTTTGCCGCAATGATCGCAGACAATCTCGAATTTGGTCGGCGAAGAATCGCCCGTAGCCGCTTTTTTCGACCGGCATTTCGGGCATCTTTGCGGCGCCATCATATTACGTTGGTAGAAAATTTCCTGTTCTTTTTCCGTAAAAAGAAAATTTTCCTTGCATTGAACACACGGAATTTCAACGTCCGGCATTTCATTATCTCCTTTTTGGGGGTAAAGTTTATCGTCTTTTCGGAAAGTGTAGCATAAACACCGAAATTTGCGTAACAATAATCGGCGGCGCGACCTATGGTTTCGTAATATTTACCGCATTTTCGAAATTCATAAACAAAATCGTTTTTTGTCGCTTTCTCGGAACAGTCTTATACACAAAAAAAGAAGCCGCTATACTCCGCTTTTACGCTCGGCAATTAAATTCAATCTTCGCTCAAAGCCTTAATGTGATTTAGAACGGTTTCGCCCAAAGTATCGAGATTATAACCACCTTCGAGCGCCGAAACGATACGTCCGCCGCAGGTTTCGTCAGCCCATTGTTTGATCGTTCGCGTCATCTGCATAAAATCGGCGTCCTGAAGCCGCAATTGTCCGAGCGGATCGGTCAGATGCGCGTCGAACCCGGCTGAAATTATGATCAGATCGGGCTTGAAATTTTGATTAATGTCGCTGATCGCGCTTTCAAACATTCGCTTCTGATCGCTCGGTTTGGTATGCGCTTTGACGGGAACGTTTAAGTTATAGCCTCTGCCGCGCCCGAAGCCGGTTTCGCCGCGCGAACCGGTTCCCGGATACCACGGATATTGATGCATCGAGAAGAAATGCACCGACGGATCGTCGAAGAAAATTCCCTGCGTTCCGTTGCCGTGATGCACGTCCCAGTCGACGATCGCGACCCGCTCGATTTCCTTGTAGCGGTTCTGCGCGTAACGCGCGGCGACGGCGACGTTGTTAAAGAGACAAAAGCCCATCGGGTGATCGCCCGTCGCATGATGTCCGGGCGGACGAACGGCGACAAACGCGTTTTGCGCTTCGCCCTCCATCACGGCGTCAACCGCGCGGCACACGCCGCCCGCGCCGAACAGCGCGGCGTCGAACGATTTCATCGAAATCGCCGTATCGGCGTCGAGCATTTCCAAGCCGCTCTCAAACGCCGTTTCGACGCGCCGGAAATGCTCCTTCGTATGCACCGCCTGAACCATTCCCTTCGAAGCCTGTTCGGGCGTGATTTCGAGCAGCGACCGCCAGAAATCCGCGTCGCCGCGAAGCGCTTTCATAACTGCTTCGTAACGGCGCGGCGTTTCGGGATGCCCGAATCCCGTATCGTGCTTTTGATAAATCGGATGATGAATTAATGCGGTTTTCATAATTTTTCGAATCTATTTCAATAATACTTTTTAGCCCCGGCATTTCAAATTTAAAAACCGCCGAAACTCTGCATATTACCGCACGCGCGGCGTAAATGTCGGAATGAATTGTTCTTCATTGTAATCTATCAAACAAAGCCCGCCTTGTTTTCAGAATAGAATACAGGGTACTAATGTAAGATACGCGAATTTAATTCGGTATCTCGACAGGAGAAATTTTACAATGAAAAAAACTACGACATTATCAGTGATTTTAGCAATTGCCCTGATCGGCGGAAATTGCACCTCGGACACGGGAAACGGCAATTCAAACGGTAACATGATGAACCGCAACGGTTCGAATACAACCACATCGGGCGGCAACATGAGCGGCGGCACGACCAATACGACAAACTTAAGTCCGACAACCAGCGGCAACCGGACGGATTTAAGCAACACCGGCACCAATACGAACGGTTCGTCGACGATGAATCGTCCGGCAACCAACAGCAGTTCGACGACCAACGGACGCTCGATGACCGACAGCGACAGAAGTACGACGCCCACTTCGCCGGCTGGCAGAACTTCGGGCGACACGACATCGCGATCGAACCGCCCGTAATTTTCGATTTCCAAAAACCATAAAAAGCACGTTCAGATTAAATCTGAACGTGCTTTTTAATTTTTATTAAGTAAACTTTTGCGAAAACTAGATAAAAGCCGTTTCGTGTAAAAGGTCGCCTTTGGCAAATCTCTCGAAACTCAAACACGAAACATCGAGAAATGTCGCCGTGTCGTCGAGCATTATCTCCGCCAGCGCGCGACCCGTTGCGGGCGAATGCATCACGCCGTGACCGGAAAAGCCGTTTGCGAAATATAAGCCTTCGACCTCGTCGCAGCCGCCTAAAATCGCGTGATGATCGGGCGTGTTTTCATACAATCCGGCGCGGCATTTCGCTCGCATGGGCGTCGTTTCAAACAAAAACGGCGCGCGGTGTTTCGCTTTTTCATAAACTTTTTCGATAAAAGATTCGTCGAAATCCACGTCAAACGACGTTTTCTGCTGCGAATCCGGATACGCGAAAAGCACTTCCGTGTTGTCGGAATTGGCAGCGGAATCAACAAAATCACGCGCCGGTCGAAAATGAAAACCGCTGCCCAGATCAATCACCATCGGCAGATTTTCCGGCAGACGATTTCGGCTTTTCGCCCAGATAATCTGGCGTTTCTGCGGCTCGACCGGCAAACCGATTCCGGCGGTTTTCGCTAATTCCGACGCCCACGCGCCGCTTGCCAGAACGATTTTTTCGCATTCGATTCTGCCCCGATCGGTTTCGACCGCTCTTACTTTTCCGTTTTCGGTTTCGATTGATAAAACCCGCGTTTCAAACTCGATGCGCGCGCCGTTTTCCAGCGCCTTCGTCGTAAACCCGCGCATCACCGCCAAAGGATTGATAAAACCGTCCGTTTGCCCGAAGCTGCCGCCTGCAATGTCATCGCAATTGAGAATCGGACAGATTTCCTTAATCGCTTCGCGGTCAACGATTTCGACGCCTTTGACGCCGAGCGATTTCTGCTTTTCGACATTTCGCCGCAAATAATCGAACTGCCGCTCGTCGGTCGCGAAAAACAAATAACCGCGCGGCTCGTAACCGCAGTCGAATTCCCAATTTTTGAAAAAATCGAGCGAGTAAAGCGACATTTTGATGTTAATTTCGGTCTCGAACTGCGCGCGCACGCCGCCCGTCGCCTTGCCCGTCGAACCCGCGCCCTGAACGGCTTCACGCTCCAAAATCAAAACGTCCCGCGCGCCGCGCTTCGTTAAATGATACGCAACGCTCGCGCCGACCACGCCGCCGCCGATAATCACAATTTCCGCTTTTTTCATAAGATTTTAGCCACGAATGAACACGAATAGCACAAATTATAAATTTTAGTTTTATTCGTGTTATTCGTGTTCATTCGTGGCTAATTTATTTTTATTCCGAATCAACGCCTGCCGCTTTCAAGACAAAATCCGGCGTTTTCGGCTCGTCAGGCAGAATGTTTTCTCTGCCCTTATCGATCGCCCAGCGGTGAAGCCACGAAATGCCGTTGCGGCGCACGAAATTGTCGGGCAATTGATAGGCTTCATCCTTTAAGGCTTCGTCGAGCGTTATGAATTTGTAGCCACGTTTTTTGTACATTTTGGCGACATCATCGAAATAATCCGAGTTGATGAAATTCGCGTGCAAAAGCAAAATCTGGCGAATTTCGCGCCCGAAAAGCTTGACCGACTGGCGTTCCCAATAATCGGTTTTCGCGTCGAGATAAGCGATATACGCCGCACCGATCTCACGCATTAGCTTTTTGTCGCCTTTATCGAACGCATTGTCGTAAGCGCGCGCGAAAATCCAGTCGGAATTATCGATCGTCACGGGCGCGATCGTGTAATTATGCTCGGCTAAAAATTTGCCCAGCTCGCTTTTCGTTTCCAAACTCAAGCCCGTCCACAAAAAAGGATGCCGGAAATAGCGCATTTTCATTTTTTTCGCTTCGAGCAGTTCCTTCGTGATGATTTCGCCGCGCAAAATCTCGTCCTTGTATTTATCGAGCGAAACGTTGGCGATATTGACGTGCGAAAACGTGTGATTGCCGAGTTCGAGATTCGCCGCAAGCCACGCGCGCAGCAGATCAATCTGCGCTTCGTCGCGTTTTTCGCCGTCAGCGTAAAGCTTATTTTCGTTGACGAAACCGATCGCCGGAACTTTTGCGCGCGTAATATGCGCGAGCAATTTACGCGTAATTTCGCGGCGCGTCTGCAAATCCTTGCGCGTCGAAACGACCGGCAAATCGTCAATCGTGACGGCGACAAACCGCTGCGGCTTCTGCGCCGATACGGAAAATGCCGCAAAAGTAAAAATCAATGAAAATAATATTATTGCGATCTTCATAATTTATTTTAGCCACGAATAGCACGAATAACACGAATTATTCTTTGTTTTTATTCGTGTTATTCGTGCTATTCGTCGGCAAAAACTCTTATTTCGCGAAAACCTGCGAAAAATCGGCAAATGCTTTAAATTCGAGCGCATTGCCCGACGGGTCTAGAAAAAACATCGTCGACTGCTCGCCGGTTTCGCCCGCGAAACGCGTTTTCGGTTCGATAACAAATTCGACGCCTTTCGTTTTCAAACGTTCGGCGAGTTTTTGGAAATCTTCGGGCGGCAGAACGATGCCGAAATGCGGAACCGGAACATGATCGGCGTCAACCTCGTTTTTATGCCTTACGCCCGAAGCGTCGGGCGCGAGATGCGCGACGATCTGATGCCCGAAAAGATTAAAATCGATCCACGCGTCCGAGCTTCTGCCCTCTTCGCAGCCGAGAATCTCGCCGTAAAACCTTCTTGATGATTCCAAATCTTTGACGGGAAAAGCCAGATGAAATAAATTTTGCATAATTTTCGAATAGGAAATCTTATTTGAGTTTATTTTAACTCAAGTAATGGAAAAGAAAAATTTCAACGCAAAGACATTTCGATTGCGGATTTGGGATTTCGGATTGCGGATTTGTCTCTTTTGAAAACTCAATCCGCAATCCGCATTCCACAATCCGAAATTAATTTGTGCCTTTGCGTTAAATTATTTCTTACTTCGTGCGGTAACTTGCGAGCGGTCGCAAATCCTGCGCGTCGCCGTTTTCGTCAACGTAGCGCAAAGGCACGATCAATGGTTCGATCTTTCGCGCACTGCCGTTTTGATAATTCTGCAAATCGCGCAAAATCGAACGAGTTTTTTCCGGCGATACAAACGCGCGCAATTCCTTTTCGCTCAATTCGAGAACGTTTTTGAGCGAACCCGCGCGTTTCAAAATCGTGCGGCGTTCCGCTTCTTCGAGCGACGGCAGCGCGGCGGCAAGCTCGTAAAAATGCGACATCTCGCGGCGCTGGCGATGAATATTGTTCGAAAGCTCGTGCGCTTCGTCGCGCAAATTCAGCAAAACGCGGTGCGCCGCGCGTTCGCCGTTAAACTCGATTCGTCCGCCCGATTCGTTCAAAAAATGCGCGATTTCGCCGTGACGACGCGGCGGTTTGACGGCGGAAACGACCGCGAATTTTCTGTCCGGCAGATTTTCCAAACCTTTCAAAGCGGCTTGCAGATGCGCGCGACCGCCGTCGATCAAAACAAGCGCGGGAAACTTTTCCGTGCAGCGCGCAAACCGGAATTCGATAAATTTGCGCATCGTTTCAAGCTCGGATTCTTCGTCCGAGAGCCAGAACGCGTATTCTTTGCCGAGAAACTTGCCGTTTTCCCAAACCGATTTCGCCGCCGTAAAGTCGCTGCCCGAAATATGCGCGACGTCGAAACCTTCGATTCTCGAAGGCTTTTCGGGCAGATTGAAAATCGTTTGAAGCTCGTTTTGAATTTCGTCCGGCGATTTTTCGCGGCGGATTTGCCCGAATTCGTGCTCGTATCGTGTTCGTTCGAGCGCGCGATTCGTCATAATCTTCGGCGCGTTTTCCTTTATCACGACGATTTTTATCTTGCGTCCGAATTTTTGACTCAGTTCGTCGGCGATCATAAATCTTTCGGGAAAATCATCGGAAATGCGAATTTCCTTCGGCGCGTGAAAGCGGTAAAATTCGGACAGAATCGCGGGCAGAAGTTTATCGCGCGTTCCGGTTTTTTCAAACGAGAATGTCCGTTTTCCGAGCGTTTTTCGCCCGCGCATCGTTACCAGATAAACAAGGAATTCGTTTTCGGTTTCCGCGATCTCGAACGTATCAACCGCGTCGTCGAGCCAAAAATTCCAATCCTTCGCCGTCAAAACATTTTCGATTTCAATCCATTCGTCGCGCAGTTCGGCGGCGCGTTCAAACTCGAATTCTTCCGCTGCCGCTTCGATTTTCTGCCGGTAAATCGTTTCAAGCTCGCCGCTTTTTCGCTCCAAAAACAAGCGAAGAAGCGCGACTCGTTCGGCGTATTCCGTTTCACTGCAAAGATTCCCGACACACGGCGCGAGGCATCTTTTGCGGTAAAACTGCGTGCACGGAACATCGAAACTTCCGTCAATTTCAATCTCGCAAGCGCGCAGGCGAAAGGTTTTGTTCAAAAAATCGATCAAAAACCTGACGCCCGTCTCCGGCAGAAACGCGCCGAAATATTCCGCGCCGTCGTCTGCTGCGATTTTGCGCGTCGCGAGAAGTCGCGGAAATCTTTCCGGCGTCAATTTAAAGTGCGGGTAAAGTCTCTGCGCGGAAAGCGAAAATTTGTTTTCCGGGTTATTTTTCATTTATCGGAACGCCGTCATCCTGACGGCACTGAACGCGCTAAGCGTTCAAACAGTCTTTGTATAAAGTAAACTTGCATGTAAACCACGCGCGTTAGATTGCTTACGCAATCTGTGCCGTCAGGATGACGGCGCTCCGTCGAGTAGTTCGTGAATCGTTTTCAAAGAATCCGCGTCTTTAATAGTTTTATCTTCGCGCCAGCGCAAAATTCTTGGGAAACGAACGGCGACGCCGGATTTGTGGCGCGTGGATTTTTGAATCGCTTCAAACGCGAGTTCGAAAACCAGCTTCGGCTCGACGCTTCTCACCGGTCCGAAAGTTTCCTTCGTATTGCGCCGCACGAAATTGTCCACGCGGCGGATTTCGGCGTCGGTCAAGCCCGAATAAGCCTTCGCAAACGGGACAAGCTCGCCCTCATCACTCCAGACGGCGAACGTGTAATCGGTAAAAAGCCCGCTGCGTTTGCCCGTGCCTTTCTGCGCGTAAAGCAAAACGGCGTCGATCGTCATCGGGTCGATCTTCCATTTCCACCAATCGCCGCGATGCCGTCCCGTGCGATAGACGGATTCGCGGCGCTTGAGCATAAAGCCTTCGACGCCCAAATTGCGGCTTTGTTCGCGCTTTTCGGCTAAATCCGTCCAGCTTGCCGCTTCCACGAGTTCGGTCGGACGAAAGATTTTCCGTGCTTCTTCATCCAGATTTTCGAGCGTTTTTTCTAAAAACTCGCGGCGAATATAGATTTCGAGCGAGCGAATATCGCGCGCTTCCGTTTCGAGAATGTCGTAAACCTGCAAAATTACCGGAACTTCTTCGAGCAGTTTTTTGCCGACCGTTTTGCGTCCGATACGTCTTTGTAATTCAGTAAAAGGCATCACGCGATCATCAATCCACGGCAGAATTTCGCCGTCTAAAACCGTTCCGTCGGGCAGCGATTCGGCGGCGCTTGCGATTTCGGGAAAGCGTTCGGTCATCAAATCTTCGCCGCGCGACCAGATAAAAACCTGCCCTTGCCGCTTGATAACCTGCGCGCGGATTCCGTCCCATTTCCACTCCGCCTGCCATCCGGAAATGTCGCCCAAATCTGCCAAATCGAAATCGATCTGATGCGCGAGATGAAACGGAAACGGTCGCGCGACCGGCGTTTCGTCGGATTCCAGTTCGGGATTTATTAAATGCGCGAAAAATTCATCGGACGGCGACCAATCGCCCATCAAGCGAAGCGTGATAATGTCGGTCGGAATTTCCGAGAGCTGCGAAAGCGCGCGAACGACCAAAAGCTGCGAGACGCCGACGCGAAAGCTGCCCGAAATCAGTTTGTTATAGATCAATCTCTGCGAATAATTCATCCGCGACCACGCATCGATCACCGCTTTTTTCTGAACAGTTTCGTCCGCGCCGCGAAGCGGCAAAAGCTTTTGTTCGACTAAAATATTGAGCGGCGTTTCGTCAATTTCGGTATTGTTCGGTAAAAGCAGCGCGATGGTTTCCGCGCCGTCGCCGACCGTATCGCGCGATTCGTCGAAAAGCCATTCGGGAATTCCCGAGAGTTCCAAAGCCCATTCGCGCAACTTTTTCGACGGCACGATCTGGCGCGGCTTTCTGCCCGAAAGAAAATACAAAGCCCACGCCGCATCGGATTTCGAGGCTTGCGCGAAATAATTTTTCAGCGCCTCGACCTTTTCATTGGTCTTATTCGTCTGGTCAAGCTCGTTGTAAAGTTCGGTAAAAAATTTCATAAAACTTTTAGCCACAAATGACACGAATTACACAAATTTTTATTTGTATTTTATTCGTGAGATTCGTGTAATTCGTGGCTAATTTCCTTTATTTCTTCGTCGCCGTAGTTCGACTTGAGCGGAACGGCGTGCTGACCGGTTTCGTTGAGCCAGCGGACGAGTTCGGGAATAAACCCGTGCGTGACGTAGACGGTTTCGGCTTCGGCGGATTTGATCGCCGTTTGCAGTTCCGTCCAGTCGGCGTGGTCGGATAAAACAAAGCCGCGGTCAACCGCTTTTTGCCGCCGCGCGCCGCGCACCATCATCCAGCCCGACGCGAATCCGGTCGAGTGCGCGCCGAATCTTTTCAGCCACTGCGAGCCGTGTGCCGACGGCGGCGCGACGATCAAACTTCCGGCAAATTCCTTTTTATTTTCGACCGAACCGACGTAGGTCGTATCCGGCAGATCAACACCCGATTCGCGGTAGGCTTCGGTTAAACGCTCGACCGCGCCGTGCGTGAAAATTCTGCCGATCGAGCGGTCGATCCCGTTCATAATTCTTTGGGATTTTCCGAGCGAGTACGCGAAAATCACCGAAACTTTGCCTTTTTCCCGATTCATGCGCCACCAATCGTTGATCTGTTCGAAGATGAATTCGGTCGGCTGCCAGCGGTAGATCGGCAAACCGAACGTCGCTTCGGTGATGAAATGATGACATTTGACGGGTTCGAACGGCGCGCACGTTCCGTCGGGCATCAATTTATAATCGCCCGAAATCACCCAGATTTCGCCTTCGTATTCGACGCGCGCCTGCGCAGATCCCAAAACATGTCCCGCCGGATGAAACGACACTTTGACGCCGTTAATTGTTGAAACTTCGCCGTATTTCTGCGAACTTATTTTCGCGTCGTCGCCGAGCCGAATCCGCGACAAACGTTCGCCTTCCGACGGCACGAGATAATCCTGATTTCCGCGATATGTGTGATCGGCGTGCGCGTGTGTCAAGATCGCTTTTTTGACCGGCAGCCACGGGTCGATGTAAAAATCGCCCTGCTCGCAGTACAAACCTTTTTCGGTTAATCTGACTAAACCTTTCTTCATTCACTGTTTCTGCAAGCAAAAATCGTTCTCAAAATCCGCGCCGAAAATTGTCCCGAGAAATCAGTCTTTTGACGGCATAATGATTGCTCGAAAACATTTCTTATTTTAATTTTGCACTGTTTTAATTCACTAAAAATATGAAAAACGTTTCTAAAAAGAAAAAGATGCCTTCGCCCGCCGAGCTGCTCGAAATAGCCGTCGGCTATCAAAAATCGCAGACGCTTTTCACGTTTGCCGAACTCGGCATTGCCGATCTGCTCGCGAAAAAGGAATCGACCGCCGCCGATCTGGCGAAAAAGCTGAAAATTCACCCGCTCGCGATGGAGCGTTTTTTGAACGCGTGCGTTTCGACCGGGCTTTTAAGAAGAAACGGCGAAGCTTTTGCCAACACGGATTTATCGGAAAATTTTCTTGTTGAGGCGAACGGAAATTATCTCGGCGGGCAAATGAAGCGTTATCAAAACCGTTCCTATCCGCAATGGCAAAATTTGACCGGACATTTGCAAAATTGGAAATACGGCGAAAGCGCCGAAGTTAATCCCGAATCTGAAGATCAAGGCGAAGAAGCAATGACGGAACAGCATAATCTCGCATTGCTTCACGGTTACAAACTGGCGGAAAGCTTCGATTTTTCTAACTTTACGCATCTTCTCGATCTCGGCGGCGGAACCGGCGCGATGAGCATCGCTCTATGCGAAAAAATTCCGCATCTTCGCGCAACCGTTTTCGATTTGCCCGAAAACGTCGAAAAGGCAAAAGAAATGATTCGCAAGAAGAAACTCCAAAAACGCATAAAATGCGTCGGCGGCGATATTTTGAAGGACGATTTGCCCGCAGATTTCGACGTCGCGCTCTTAGCCAATCTGCTCGCGGTTTTCGATGCCGAAACTAATAAGGCGTTATTCGGAAAGATTTACGAAAAGCTGCCCGAAGGCGGCGCGAGCTTGATAAGCGGCTGGATTTTGGACGAAACCCTGACGTCGCCCGAAGTTAGCGTGCTTTTCTGTCTCGAAGACATTTGCTGGAACGCGCCCGACGTCGAACGTGATTTTTCGACTTATCGCGATTGGCTGAAAGAGGCGGGATTTAACGGCGTGAAAGTGAAAACTTATTATGAGCCGACAAAGCTGATCTCTGCCATCAAGAAATAACGAGAGTTAAGAAATCATGCCCGCGAAAAACGCGAGAAGGCGCGAAAGACTTAAACAATTTACTCTTTTTCGCGGGTAAAAAAAACAAAACTTGCTTAACCGGCAACTTAAAAGAATTTAAATCGAAATGCTTTTCGCCGTGTTCGCCGTGTTCGCCGTTTTGATTTCTTCGACGACGCGGAGCGCCGATTGAATCGCGCCCTGCATCCACGACGGCAGATCCGAAGCGTGTTCGCCCGCAAAATGAACGCGACCTTCCGCGCGCTCGATCGTCGCCAGGTCTTTGCCCGTGAAAGCCCACGCGCCGAGCGCCCACGGATCTTCGTTCCAGCTTTTCGAAAATCCCTTCTCGAAATTCATACGCATTTGCGGAAATAATTTTTCGAGCGATTTAACGGTCGATTCGAGCCGCTGTGTTTCGTTTCTTTTCATCAGGTCGAGCGCGTAATCGCCGCGCAGGTAAGTTTGCAGAATGCCGCGCCTTCCCGCTTGCCCGAACGTCGAATTCCAGATTTCCGAGAAATTCTCGCCCAAACCGAAGCCGTTCAAACCTTTTTCCTGCCAGAACCGCCGTTTGGTTTGCAGGACCACGCGCGTCGCAGCGTCGTATTTCAGGTTTTGAATCGCCTGCATTTTCGCGTCGGAAAAACGCGGTTCGATCTCGATTTTTCGCAAAAGCGTAAACGGAATCGTACAAATCAGACGATCGCCGCGCAGGGTTTCGAGTTTCTCTTTTCGGCGAAATGTCACCGCCGCGCCCGACTGCGTTTGCGCGATGCGCACGACCGTGGCTTCAAAGATTATTTTCCCGTTCAGTTTTTGCGCGAACGCTTGCGGCAGACGATCGTTGCCGCCCGCGATTTTCTGCCAGCGATTGCAATTTTCAAGTTCGGCGACGATGCCGGTCGCTTCCGCGAATTCGTTCCAGCCGACGGCTTTTGCTTGATCGTTTTCAAGCACCGAAAATTTCTGCGTCAACGGGTAAAAAGGAATGAGCGGCAAGTTGAATCGGCGAATGTAGCGATGCGTCAGATCGTGATCGCGCGGAATGCGTCCCGCGCCGACGTCGGCGTAGAGTTTTTCGTCAAAATCGCGGAGCGTTAGAATTCTGCCGCCGACACGCGTCTGCGCTTCGAGAATTTTAACGTCGTGTCCCGATCTCAAAAGTTCGAAACCTGCCGTCAAGCCTGCGAGACCGGCGCCGATAATCAGAATTTTTCGCCGCTCGGCGGAAACCTGCGCGGGCGTGAAATTAGCGGCGGCAAGCGCACCGCCTGCCGCCGCTAAAAAAGATTCGCGTAAAAATCTGCGCCGGTTCATCACGCTTACGCCGCAGCCGCCGATTTCATAATCTGGCGGATCGCGCCGAGATGATACGCCGTGTGCGCGACGATGGCGATCGCTTCGCCGGTGTTGTCTTCGTTCCAGATTTCGATCTCGGCAAAGCAGCGGAGCGCGTTTTCGTAGGATTTCCTGACGCCGTCGCGCAGGTGATTCCATTCTTCGTCCGAAACGGTTTCGATCAGCCAGCTCTGTTCCCATTTGACGGCTTCGGTTCTGCCGTTCATAAACTCGCAGAGACGGTCGAGATAAAACTTTGCGTGCTCGGTTTGCGCGGCGATCGTCGTGTCATGGACTTCGCGCGAAACCTGTTCGGCGGAAAGATTGTCGAGCGTAATAAAAATGCCGACGCCTCTGTCCAAGTAAGCGCTGCCCTGTCCTTCGGGCGAGCCTTCGAAGGTTTCGCGCAGGATATAAGCGACGTTTTTGACAAAATGCTCTTTTTCGATGTAATTTGCAGTGTCCATAATTCGATTTTTGGATTTTAGATTTCGGATTTCGGATTATTTCTCCAAAATTCCGAAACTAATTTTTTCGTTCTTCTCTCGTTAAGATTTGTTTGCCCGCGAAATACGCGAAAGGACGCTAAAAAGTAAAATCCTAAAAATTTTTTCGCGCCTTTTTGCGTATTTCGCGGGCAAAATAAATATCAGATAAGCTTTAAAATCTGGCGAATCGCGCTTAAGTGATACGCCGTGTGCGCGAGAATTCCGAGCGCGCCGGAGATTTTGAACTCGTCCCATGTTTCGACCTCGTTAAACGTGTCGGTCACCATTTGATAAGTTTTCTGCAATTGCCCGCGCAGGCTGTTCCATTCGGCGTCCGAGACGGTTTTTATCTTCCAACTGTCTTTCCAGTCAGCCATCATAAACTTTTCGTTCATATAATTGCTCAAAAATTCGAGATAAAACCTGACGTGTTCGCAGTGCGAAGCAATCGTCGCGCCGTCTTCGCGGATCGAACGCGAAGCAAGCGCGGCATCAATCTTGTCAATCGTGTCGAAAAATCCCGTGCCCTGATCGAGATACATCGTTCCGAAAGCCGTGTTCGTGCCTTCGAAGGTTTCTTTTAATAAAGCAAACAGCGAATTTGTAAAATCTGCCTGATTAATTGTTTTCATTTTTTTATTTTTAACGCAAAGTCGCGAAGTCGCAAAGCCGCAAAATTTTTAATTAAATTTCTTCGCGCCTTAGCGTCTCAGCGACTTTGCGTTAAAATCTTCTTTTTATGTCAATCGAAAACGTCGAAAAATTTATCTCCGAATTCGCCCGCGCACTTAGCTCGGAAACCTTTGTTAAAATGTCGCTCGGCAATTATCGGGGGCAGGACGCGCACCTGCAAAAACTGCTTCTGCGCCTGATCGAAACGCGCAAAGGGCGACGCCTGTTTTTTCTCTACCGTTATGATACACGCGATACGGCGAAAAATCACGATTTCGACGAAGCCGTTAAACTGCTGCGCAATCTTCTCGGCAAGGATTTTTTCACCGGTCATCTTTTCACGACCGAAAACGATTATCAGCTCGACATCGGACGTAAAGACAAATCGCGTCTGAACATCGCGAAAGCGACATTTAAATCGAAACCGGCATTGGAGCACGACCGCGAAAAACGCCGATTCGTCAATGCCGACAGCTTTTACCTGCGCGCGCTCGGGATTACGACCGACCGCGGCGAGATTCGCGACAAACAGCAGGATAAATGGAAGCAGATCAACAAGTTCGTCGAAACTTTGTCGTCGCTGTTCGATAAATCGCAGCTCAAAGACCGCAAAGAAGTGAAAATCGTCGATATGGGTTCGGGCAAAGGTTATCTGACGTTTGCGACCTACGATTTTTTCAAAAACATTCGCGGTCTCGACGTGAAAGTTACGGGCGTTGACACGAAATCCGAATTAGTCGGCTTGTGCAACGACATTGCGCGCGCGTCGGAATTTGAAAACCTGCAATTCGTCAACGGCTGGATCGGCGATTTCGATGTTGAAAACGCCGATATTTTGATCGCGCTGCACGCCTGCAACACGGCGACCGACGACGCGATTTTCAAAGGCATCAAAGCGGGCGCGGATCTGATCGTCGTCGCGCCGTGCTGCCATCAGGAACTGCGCCCGCAAGTCGTACCGCCCGAAATGCTCAAAAACATCTTAAAACACGGCGTGATGTTAGAACGCGAAGCCGAATCGATCACCGACGGTTTACGGGCAATTCTACTGGAAAAAAGCGGTTATCAAGCCAAGCTTTTCGAATTCGTCTCGACCGAACACACGCCGAAAAACAATATGATCGTCGGCACGTTGCATAAAAAAGAAACCGACACCGAAAAACTCGCCGCCGAGATCAAAGCGATCAAGGACTTTTACGGGATTAAAGAGCAAAGATTGGAAAATCTTCTGCAAAACAACCAAAAAATTTAGCCGCGGATAAACGCGGATTTCGCGGATAGGAATTATTTAACTTAGCGACTTTGCGTCTTTGCGGGAGAATAAGTTTCCCGCAAAGACGCAAAG
>JANOBZ010000147.1:0-11095 GCA_031411895.1 Acidobacteriota bacterium
ATGAATGGCTCAGACCGACTGATTATGGTTCGTTTGCCAAGTTCAAAACGAAGATTAAACACATCTTCAATCAGGTTGGACTGGAATACAAAATCCAATTTCACCAAATGACGGTTTAATCTAATATTGTTGGGGTGCTTATAACGATAATCGAAAATATACGCAAGCTCTTTTTTAACGTAAAAATGCGCGATGTCGCCTAATGGTTCGAGCGGCAGGCGATAGCGCACGATGTCGCGCATGATCGTTTCATCTGCGCCGTTTTCTTCGAAAGTGTGCAGGTGAATCCATTGTTTGTAAGGGCTTTTAAGCGCCGTGTCAACGAAATCGTGCGGCGGATTCCACTCGGTGATTTCCGTCTTCCAGGTTATCGGAATGCCGCGCAGTTTTAGTTGATAATCGATCAGCGCGCCTATTTTGACGTCGATCGGCTGCGGCGTGATGATCTGAAAATTAAGCTCGGGCGGCGTGATGCGTTCGAGATTTCCGGCGTCGGCGAAAAACTCGAAAACTTCGGCACGCGCGCGTTTGATGATCTGTTTGCGCTCTAATGTATGCTCGGACATAGCGATTTCGGACTTCGGACTTCGGATTTCGGATTTCGGATTTCGGATTTGAAATCCGCAGCCGATCCTAATTTTCAGTTTAGCTTATTTCGCCTGATTAAGTCCCAAATCCCAAAAGCGGTTTGCCCAAAAGCGCCTGTGCGAAAACGAACGTGAAAACCGCAAAGTAAACGGCGGCGAACGCGAACGTCCAGACGATTGCCGATTTTACATTGTATCTTTCGAGCGTGTAGGCAAAAAACGGGACGGCTTGAAAGGCGTGCATTCCGATAAAATGCGCGACGCGCAGATCGCCGCCCGTCGTAGACCAGTTGACTCCCGGCAATCCTTTGCCGCCGTCCGCGACGCCGACCGAATGACCGAGCTGCGCCGACATATAGCCGCCTTCGACGCACGACGCGAGAAACAAAACGATTCCCAGACGCATTCCCCAGACGATCGAACGCGGCAGATCAATTTCGGCTTTGAAATAGAGATAGAGCAGATAAGCCGCAAGCAACGTGTTCAAAGCGATTGAAAGACCCATGATTGAAAACAAAAGTCCGTCGAGCGGCGTCGTAATGTTAAAATGCGAAGTCGTTCCGCGCGCCGCCTGCGTGACGATGATAATCATTTCGACCAGAAAGATTAAAATCACGCTCCACGAAATAACGCGCGCCGATTTTTCATAACCATTTAAGAAATAAAGATAAACGGCGGTCGTCCAGACGAAAAGCGCGATCGAGACGAAAAATTTCATCGGCTTTATCCAGCGGTTGATGCCTAAAATCTCGGTCGCATCGAACATCGAAACAACTGCCAGAATGGCGAAACACACAAACGACACGACGCCCGCGATCATCAAAGCGCGTTCGCGCAAAAATAATTCCCTAATCATTTTTTACCTCTTTCGGCAGGAAAAACCGCAGCACGCAGTAAAGCAAAAAGCCGATCGGACCGAGCATAAAGGTTAAAATCAGGCAGGGAATCACGAACCAGTGCGAAATTCCGCGCGCCTGCGAGTCTTTGACTTCCCAGACGCCGACGAGCAGATCGAACGCTAAGTAATGAATCCAGCCCGCGAGCGCCGCCCATTCGTTCGTAAACAGTTTCATCACTTCAGGGAGCGAGCCGAAACCGCCGTCGGCTTTACCGAAAAATAAAACTATCAAAATCAGATACGCCGCCGAAAGCAAAAGCGGAACCGCGCCCGAAAGAATGATCTTGCGCGTTACCGTCCAGCGCGGCGCGACCAGCAGAATCAGCCAGCTCAGAAGCGCCACCAAATTTGCAATCGAAAAAATTTTATCTGCCGTCATATTTATCTCCTTAAAATAACACCGTTAAGTTTCAATTTAAAATTTTTTTAAGCTTTAATGCCTGCGATCAAAGTATCGATCACGCTGTCAACCAGTCGCTCGCGTTCGACAAACGGAAAATTGCCGTGCTGAATCAAAAGCGAGGTAACGCCGTGAATGCCTGCCCAGAGCGTCTGGCTGATCAGCTCTACATCGTTTACTTTCAAAAGATTAGCCGCAATGCATTCGGTAATTACGGTGCGCAGCGTGTCGAATGCCATGCGACCGTTCGACGCTTCGAAATCGCTCTCGATATTGACCGGCAAAGGCGTGATAAAAACAATTTCGTACTGGCTCGGATGCTTTAAGCCGAAATGGATATACTCGCGCAAACCGCTTCGGAGCTTTTCCAGAGGATTGTCCGAAAGCATGTAAATCGCCTTGATATTCTGTGCCAGCCGCGCAAAAGTCTGCTCGCAGATTTGATGCAGAAGATCGTTTTTATCCTTGAAATAAAGATAGATCGTCGTCGCCGAATAGCCGATTTTATCGGCGATTTTTCGCATCGAGACGTTTGCGTAGCCCTCGGCGACAAACATCTCGCGCGCCGCGTCCATTATTTCCTGGCGCAGATTTTCCTTATCGGCTTGTAAACGATTTCGACTGACCACGAATATAAATTAACAGTGTTAACTTATATTGTCAAGCAATTTATTTTCAGCCGCGGATCAACGCGGATTTCGCGGATTTGTTTTTTTGATTTCTTTGCCTCTTTGCGTCTTTGCGTCTTTGCGGGAAATAAAGCAAATCTCCCGCAAAGACGCAAAGGCGCTAAGTTTTATAATTCTGATCCGCGGAATCCGCGTTGATCCGCGGCTCAAATCTTATTTTTTCGATTTCATGTATTTTTTCGGTATCGGGTTGTCAGCGGTTTCGCCCTGCCAGAAAATCGTCATTATCCACCAGCGTTTGCCGTCGTTGATTAGTTGAAAACTATTGATGCCGCGAATGAAAGGCTTTTTGTCCGTGAGCGCGTGAAACGATTGGTAAGTCGAAAAAATATGCGCGATGTTGCCGTAGATTTCCGTGCGGCGCGCGACTTCGCGCTCGTAAAATCCTTCCTTGGCAAAAAACGGCTCGCTGCGGCTGATATATTCTTCGGGCGTATAAGCGCGTGCGCCGAAAACGCCCGTTTGTGCATTTTTGCCCGACGGAATCATCCGCGCGTCTTTGTGAAAGAGCGTGCGGAATCTGTTCCAGTCGCGTTTTTCGCCCGCCGCGCCCGAAATCACGTCATAGACGGCTTTCATAATCGCGTCAATCGAAGCGACGTCCGCCGGATCAGCTTCTCCGGTTTCGATTGTCTGCGCCGAAGAGTTAAAAGAAAACAACAGAACGGCAAGCAATGCCGCTAAAAGATTTTTTTTCATACGCGCCCCGTTTTACGCCGGAAAATTACGGCGGGTTTCAATTATTGATGGTATCTACTTTAGTTTCGAGCGTTTCCTGCACGTTTTGCGGCAGAGCAGAGAGCAGATTGTAGCCGGTCGCCTGTTCGATCTGGCGAACGCTCGTGCGGTAAATCTGCCAGTCGGCGTTCAAAATGCCTTTGACGTTCGGCATATTGACAGCGATCACGCGCGCGTTTTCGTTGATCGCGTTAAAAGACATTCCAGCGGGAACGGCGACGACGACTTTCCAGTTGTATTCGGGAATCGTGACCTTTTTTTTGAGTTTTCCGCGGTCGCCGTAAACTCCCGCGTAGACGTAAACGTCGCTTCCGCGATTGACGAGCGTGCGCGTATAAGCTTCGAGCTTTTGCCACGGTCCGCGATTCAGGTCGGGCGTCTGCGGCGTCATGTTCGTCATCAGAAACGTCGAATCGGCGGCTTCGCGGCTGCCGTAGCGGTCGGCGTTCGGGCAGACGTGCCCGCGATCGAAACCGCTGCCCGTGTAATCCGAAGGCGTCACGCGCGTCCAGCCTTTCGGCAAACGGTCGTCCGGTCGAAACGAATCTTCGCGGTTAAGCTGTCCCAGATCCGCGTTCGTTACGCGCCACGCGACCCAGTTCGGAATGCCTTTATCGCGGTTGTAGGAAATCGCCATAAAATTATTGACGAGCAGGTAATTATTCGGGTCTGATGCGGCGGCGTTCGACGGGTTGCCGAGCGCGAGATATGCGGCTTGCGCTTCTTGAGGCGTCGTCGGCTGCGTCGTCGGATTTTGAGGCTGTGTTTGCGGCTGATTGACGGTCGCATCGTTCGTGCCGATGATCCGGTCGTAGAGTGATTTGCCGAGCCGGAAACAGAAAAACAGCGCGCCGAGAATAATTAATAAAGCGATGATCGCGCCGATAAGAGTTTTGTTATTCATAAGTTTTACACTCGGAATTCGCCTAAAAGTTTAGCATAGCCTTTTGACGAGCGCACGGAAAACATTCGGTAATAACCAAACCGCGTTTTTCGCATCAAAAATGATAGGTTAAAATGAAATTGATGGAAAAAATTCATCTCACAGGACTGACGCACGACGAGCTTACCGAATTTGTACAAACGATCGGCGAGCCTCGGTATCGTGCGCGGCAAATCTTTAAAGGCTTGCACGAACGGCGTTTGCAGTCTTTTGACGAGATGACCGATCTGCCGAAAGCTTTTCGGGAAAAATTAAATGAAGCTGCGACCGCTTCAACTCTAAAAGTAGAATCGCGCTATGTTTCGACGGACGGCACGCGGCGTTTTTTGATGAAAACGCACGATAATCTCCCGGTCGAGGCGGTTTTTATCCCTACGAACGCGCGCGATACGATCTGTTTTTCGTCGCAGTCGGGCTGTCCGCTGAAATGCGATTTTTGTTTGACGGCAAAACTCGGATTACTGCGAAATTTGACGGCGGGCGAGATCGTCGAGCAGATAATTATCGTGCTTAACGACGTTTACGGCGTCGGCGGCGAAACGCCGCACGGCACGAATCTCGTCGGCATGGGCGCGGGCGAGCCGTTTTTAAATTTCGATAATTTGATCAAGGCGCTGGGAATTATGTCGCAGGAAGACGGACTTTTTATCGTGCCGAACCGCGTGACGATCTCGACCGCCGGCATCGTGCCGAAGATTTACGAATTCGCGAAACTGGAAAACCGCCCGCATCTCGCGATTTCGTTATCCGCGCCGGATAACGAACTGCGCGATAAACTGATGCCGATCAACAAGCGCTGGAACATCGAGGAATTATTCGCGGCGGCGGCGGAATTTGAAAAGTCCCTGCGGCGCGGCGAGCGTTTTACGTTCGAATACGTTCTTCTCGGCGGCGTCAACGATTCGGACAATCACGCGCGAAGCCTGGCGAATCTTTTAGATCAATACGGTTTGGAACGCGTCAAGATAAACCTGATCGCGCACAATTCCGCCGAGCCGCTCGAATATCGACCGTCCGACGCGCAGCAGATCAGGCGTTTCAAGGAAATCTTAGAATCGAAAGGCGTTTCGGCTTATTTGCGAACGCCGCGCGGGCGCGACATTTACGCCGCCTGCGGACAGCTCGCGGCAAAATCGGAGCCGAATCTGGTGCAGATTACTGTTTAGGTCTTGGGCTTTTGGTCTTTGGTTTTGGAAAATCAAAGACCGAAGCCCCAAAACCCAAAACCAAGTTTATGGAAATTCTTATAATCGGCGGCATCGTCGTCGCGCTGATGATTTATACTTCGACGAGAATCAAACGAAACGCGGCGGCGGCTTTTGCGGAAGAAACGATCGAGACGGACGATTTTTCGCTCGTCAAGCCCGAAGGCTTTTTAGCGCCGGTCGAAAATGAGGGATTTCTCGCGTTTTACGCCTATTCGAAGGATTACGGCGAAGAAGGCAAGGCGGAAAAATCGCGGCAGGGATTGATTAAATTAAAAATCCTCGCGGGTAGAAGTTCGGCGGAAATCGCGAAGGACATTAAAGCCAGATTCGATAAAACTTTGCGGGAAGAAAAAGCGGGCGCGGACACGATTTTGCTCGAAGGCGCGCGCACCGAAGATGAAGTCGAAACGCTCTATTATCACAAGCTTGTCGCCCGCGATGAAAGAATTTTCGATCTGGAAATGGCGATTTTAGGCGACTACCGCGAAAACTTCGAGGAAAAGCCGGAAAAACTTCTGGCAAGTTTTCACGTAAAATAAAGCATCTGAATTTTGTAATTTATCGAATAACGAAAAAATATGAAAAAAATATTATCTATCGCATTTTTAGGTTTATTCTTTTTAGCCGGATTTTCGGGAGTCAATGCGCAGAGCGTGACGGGCAATATCGGTACGGTCGCACGCGGCGGTTCCGTCAAGGGCACGATAACCTTGAGTATTCCGGGCGGCTTGCACGTTAATTCGAATCGTCCGAGCCTCGAAAATCTGATTCCGACGACGGTCAGAGTGAGCGCCGCCGGCGCGAAAGTCAGCGGCGTGGCATATCCGCGCGGGCGCAACCGCAAGTTTCAGTTTTCCGAAACGCTGCTCAACGTTTACGAAGGCACGGTTTCTTTTTCGTTTAATTTGACGGTTCCGGCGAATTTCAAAGGTAATACCGTTCGGGTGCGCGCCGTCGTGCGCTATCAGGCTTGCACCGACGAAGTCTGCTACCCGCCGCGCAGCAAGGAAATCACGCTGACGGCGCGCGTGAGATAATAAACGAATAAATATTCAAAGCAAAAAGATAAAAAGCGGCTGATTATTTAGCCGCTTTTTATCTTTTTGCTTTTTGACGCGGTTCCGGTTAAATTTTACCGATCACAGACATTAAGCGTCCGGTTTTGCCGTGTAATTTTTTTTCGACGCGATAGGAAAAAAACAGGTCGGTACGCGCCATCGTGCACAGCGGAGCGACCGAAATATTTTCCGGCAAAACTCCGGTGCTTAAAAGCTGTTCTTTGTTTGCCGTGTGCAGATCGATGAGCGCGTGATTTTCGCGCGTCGGCGTAAAAAGATGTTTTGAAGCGGGAAATTTTTCGCTGAATTCGTCAATCACGTCCTGTCCGATCTCGTAATTTTCGCACGTCGCCGCCGGTCCGATCGCGGTAATTAAATCCTGCGGATTGGTGCCGTAAAGCGCGCGCATTTTTTCGATCGCGTTCGAAACGATTGACTGAACGGTTCCGCGCCAGCCCGCGTGAATCGCTGCGAACGCGCCGGTTTTTACGTCGCCGATCAAAACCGGAACGCAGTCGGCGGTTTTAACGCCGAGAAGAACGCCGCGCACGTTAGAAACAAGCGCGTCCATTTTATGATCGCCGTCGGCGGCGTCTTCGAGGCTTTCGACCACGCGCACATCGGCGCTGTGAATCTGCCAGCACGACGCGAGGCGAAAATCGCCATCGAGCGCATTTAAAAAACGCCGCCGGTTTTCGGCGATATTTTCCGCCGAATCTTCGTCGTAACCCGCGAGATTCAAAGAGTTTTCGGGAAACGCGGAAACGCCGCCCGCGCGTGTCGAAAAGCCGTTCGTAAAACCTTTTTCTTCCAAAACGCGGCTGACTAAAACCTTCACGCCGTCTTTTTCGCGCCAGTAAAACCCGTTTTCTGATAATATGTCAGTTGCTGTGTTCGCTGCATTTTCTTCCTGCTGACTGCTGACTGCTGACTGCTGACTACTATTTGTGATTGTTTCGATCGGCATAGACATTGTAGAAGTTTATCGTATCGCTGAGACGATTCAAAGAACGCCGCGTTTTGTCGAGCGCGTTTTCACCGCGCGCGAACGCGCTTACTGCGATGCGAAAGGCGCGGCGGCGGCGCAATCTTACGCGGCGCGTTTTGCTGCAAAGGAAGCATTTTTGAAAGCTTTAAAAACCGGCTGGCGCGGAAAGATAACCTGGCAGGATATGGAAATCTTGAACGATTCGCAGGGCGTTCCGAGTCTGGAAATCAAAGGCGAAGCGCGAAACCTGCTGGAAAATTTGGGTGCCGACAAAATTCATCTTTCCATCTCGCACACGACCGACCACGCCGTCGCGCAGGTGATTTTAGAGAAAATTTAGTAGATAAAAATTGTTGTTTTCTTTGCGACTTTGCGGGAGAAAAAATAATTTCCCGCAAAGTCTCAAAGCGCGCTAAGAGTTACAAATTCTCTTCTTTATCAATCCATTTTTCAACGGGTACGGGTTTCAGGTTGCGCATTTTTTCGAGCAGGATTTCGGGATTCGAATCGTCGAGAATCAACTGGCGATGCGCCGGACGCAGGAAACCTTCGCTGACGGCGTTGTCGCACAGAGCGAGCAAGCCGTCGTAATAACCGGCAATATTCAAAACGGCGCACGGTTTGTCGTGGAAGCCCAATTGCGCCCACGTCAGAATCTCGAAAAATTCCTCGAACGTGCCGATACCTCCGGGCATCGCGATAAAGCCGTCGGCGAGTTCCGCCATCTGCGCCTTGCGCTCGTGCATTGATTCGACGACGCGCAATTCGGTGATGCCGCGATGCCCGACTTCTTTTTTATCCAAAGAATCGGGAATAATTCCGATCACTTCGCCGCCCAAACGCATTACCTCATCGGCGATAATGCCCATCAAACCGACGTTGCCGCCGCCATAGACGAGGCGAATATTATTTTGCACAAAAAGCCGCGCCAATGTTTCGGCGGCTTCCCGGTATTCCGTGCGAAAGCCGCTGTTCGAGCCGCAAAAGACCGTAATGTTTTTCATTTATTTGGTTGTCAGTTTCGAAACTCTTAAAAATGATTTGGGTTTCTTTATTTTATTCAGATGCTTCGCGTCCTTATATGAGGAAGACGTTCTGGTGCAAAGATTGGTTCGCAAGTTGTCGTCTGTGCCGACTGCGTAGACTATGTATTTTTTGCCGGTTTCGAAATTAAAACCGCACATCGCGCTGTTTTGCGCAGTGCGGATAATCATTTCACGTTTTACCGTTCCTTTCCATGATCTGCTGACCATGAGTTTTACTGTGACTGAGTCTTCTTGACGGTTAACTTCCGTCACCTCGCCGTAAAACACGGCGATTGCCTCTTTATACCAAGCCTTTACCTTTTGACTCTCTGATCTTTGGTTATCCACGATGCAGGAACAGGCGAGAGCGTCACCTGCGCCAAGCATAAAAAAGACTATGACAGCGGTTGAAATGATTAATTTTTTCATTTATTGATTATTATCCCGGGTAAAATTATCTCTGTCCGACTGCAAAATCGGACGATTCGGGTCGGGATTATCGGGCGAAGTATGCAGGTGCATAACCTTCCATTCCTTGCCGATCTTCTGGAAAACGAGCGTCATTCTGCCCGAAGCGGTTTCGAGCTTGCCGTTATATTCCTGCTGCTGTTTCCATTTGCAGGTCAGGTAAGCCGAGTTTGCGCCGAGCATTTCGATGCGCACGCCGGTCGTTTCCAGACTGACGTTCGTGGCGTTTTTATACGACGCTTCGCGGTTCGTCTTCATCTGTTCCCAGCCGCGCGTGACCGAGCCGTTGTTGTTGAAAAACAAAATGTCTTCGGTTTTGTTGTAGATGCTCATCACTTTCGCGGCGTCCGCCTGTTTGATGCCTTCGACCAGACGATCGAACACGGCGCGGACGTCTTTTGACGGATCTGTTTTGACGGTCGCGCGTTTTTGTCCGAAAGCCGAGAAGGAAAAAGCTAAAATTAAAAGGCTGAATACTGCAAATTTTTTCATTTTATCTGTCCTCATTGATTCGAGTTTTTATCGGAAATTTAGTTTATAATCGAAAAATCTTAGTTGCAAAACCCGGCAGCGAAGTTTTCCTAAATATTATGGCAGAAAGTTTTAGATGTCCGTCGTGTTCCGCGCCGCTCGGTTTCGAGGGCAAACCGATGCAGAAATGCCGCTTTTGCGGAAGCAACGTGATCGTTCCGTCAAACGTGATTCAGGACTCGAACGTTTTCGGCGGTGCCGGAAACTTAAATTTCAGCGATCTGTCGTCGTTGACGGGCAAGGCTTTAACGATCGGCGAAATTCAGCGTTTGATTCAAAGCGGCAACAAGATTCACGCAATCAAGCTTTTTCGCGAAACCTTCGGCGTCGGTTTAAAGGAGGCGAAAGACGCGATCGAGGCGATGGAGCGCGGCGAAAGCATAGATATTTCGGGCATCCAGATTCAAAGTTCGGCTTCGCGCGCTGGTCTTCTCTCAAATCAGCAGAATCTGGACGTTGCCAAAAAAGTCGGCACTGCGGTCGGCGGCTCGATTATCGGTTCGGTCGTCGTCACGCTCTTACTTATCGGCGGCGTTATCGCGCTCGCGTTTTACATGATTTCAAGCTCGACAAACAAGACAGTCGAAAGCCCGTCGCCGCTGCCGGTCAAAGCGACGCCCGCGCCCGTCAAAGCCGCCACGCCGACGCCGGAAGCTTCGATCGCCGAAGAACTTTTAAAGTTTGGCGGCGAAGGCACGGGCGCGGGAAAATTTACGGATAACCGCACGATTGCCGTTGACGCGGACGGCAGAATTTACGCGGCGGATTATTCGGGCGGGCGCATCCAGATTTTCGACGCAAACGGCAATTTTCAGACGCAGATTTTGAACGACACGAAGCGCACGGTTAACGCGCTTGCGGTTGACCGCAAAGGGAATTTATATGTTTTGCAGGGCTGGGACGTTTATCGTCTGAACCGCGAAACGGGCGAACAGTTGGGTAAATTCCGCGTTGATATGGCGACGGATTTGGCGGTCGGCTTGGACGGCAAAGTCTATGTTTCCGCGTGGCGCGGCGTCGTGACGGTTTTAAGCAATGAGCTTGAAAAAATCAAAAATCTTCAAATCAACAAGGATTTGGGTCTCGATGCCGTTAGACAAATCGCGGTTGACGGCGCGGGTAATTTTTTTCTGCTCGACGGCAGAGAACTGGCGATTTTCAAACTTTCGCCCGACGGCAAACTTTTAACGCGCTTCGGCGGCAGAGGCACGGGTTCGCCCGATAAAATGCCGAAAACGCAGTTTTCCGGAATGGTTGCGGGATTGGCGGTTGATTCGCAAGGCAGAATTTATGTCAGTCAGGTTTCGCGAGTCAGCATTTTCGACGCGAACGGCAATTATCTGAACGATTTTAAAACCACGCAGACTTTCGGGCTGACGCTCAACGACCGGGACGAACTGTTCGTCGCCGCGCGCCCGTTCATCGTGAAGTATAAAGTGAATTTTTAAGAGTCTTAGCCGCGGATCAATGCGGATTTCGCAGATTAAATCCAAATTTATAAAACTTAGCGACTTTGCGCCTTTGCGGGAAAAAGTAAAATTTCCCGCAAAGGCGCAAAGTCG
>JANOBZ010000148.1:0-22223 GCA_031411895.1 Acidobacteriota bacterium
GAAACATTTCCGTCCTTGCTCACGCGCGGGCTTCTGTCTCTTATTTCTGTTTACGCGACGGTTACTTCTTCTGAAAGATAAACGTCCTGAATCGCGTTGAGCAGTTCGACGCCTTCCGCCATCGGGCGCTGAAAAGCCTTGCGACCCGAAATTAAGCCCATGCCGCCGCCGCGTTTGTTGATGACCGCTGTGCGCACCGCGTCCGCCATATCGCTTTCGCCTTTCGATTCGCCGCCCGAATTAATCAATCCGGCGCGTCCCATATAGCAGTTTGCGACCTGATAACGAACCAGATCGATCGGATTATCGGTCGTTAAATCCGAATAGATTTTCGGATTCGTTTTGCCGTAGCTGCTCTCGACGTTGAGCATATTGTAGCCGCCGTTGCGCTCGGGCAGTTTCTGTTTGATGATGTCGGCTTGAATCGTCACGCCGAGGTGATTTGCCTGTCCGGTCAAATCCGCCGCCGTGTGCATATCGCCCTGCCCGCCCTTGAATTTCGGGTTGCGCAGGTAACACCAGAGAATCGTCGCCATGCCTAATTCGTGCGCGTGGGCGAAAGCTTTCGCAATTTCGACGATTTGGCGTCCGGATTCGTCCGACCCAAAATAGACGGTTGCGCCGACCGCGACCGCGCCCATGTTGCGTGCGCCTTCGATCGTGCCGAAAAGAATCTGGTCGAATTTGTTCGGGTAAGTTAAAAGCTCGTTGTGATTGATCTTGACGATAAACGGAATCTTGTGCGCAAATTTGCGGGCGACCGAACCCAAAACGCCGTAGGTCGAAGCAACCGCGTTGCAGCCGCCTTCGATCGCTAATTTGACGATATTTTCGGGATCGAAATAGATCGGATTCGGCGCAAAGCTCGCGCCCGCGCTGTGTTCGATGCCCTGATCAACCGGCAAAATCGAAACATAACCGGTTTTCGCCAATCTCCCGTTGTCGAAAAGCGTCTGCATCGAACGCAGCACCTGCGGGCTGCGGTCTGAACTGATACAAACACGGTCGACAAAGTCGCCGCCCGGCAGATGAAGATCGTTTTTTGAAATCTTCGTTCCGGAATAATTTAACAATGCTTCGGCGTCGGTGCCCAAAAGTTCCTGAATTTTACTGTAATCTACAGCCATTAGATATTCTCCTGATTTTGATAATTTTTTATTAAAGCGATAAAGATTTGCCGAAATTATAGCATAAAAACGCGCATCAAATTCAGCGTCCTGCTTTCGGCTGGATATTTATTTTGTAAGAATGCGCGTGATTTATGTGAAATTTCAGCCTTTCAGGTTGCATCTATGTTAAAAATTCGATACCGTACTAACTTTGTTCACTCACTAATAAAAAATCCTTGCTGAAAATTAAGGAAGTGTTGTAAACTTTTTTCCGTAAACACCTTATAAATAGCTGCATATCTCCGTAAAAATGCAACTTTTAGAAAGTTTGTCCGTTGAGTAACGTATTAAATTAAAAATTCGAGGTAGTAAAATGAGTCTGTCCTTTAAGCATTCCTGTGTGCTCTTTCTTGCTTTTTTGTTATTAGTCAGCCTGCAGCCCGTCGCTGCTCAGGATAAAGAATGGCGCCAAGTTTCGCCTGCCGAACTCCAGATGACGACGCCGAAGGTCGAAGCCGACGCCGATGCCGAAGCTATTTTTTGGGAAGTCCGCATTGACGATAGTTCGTCCGAAGAACTTTCGATGAGACATTACGTGCGCGTGAAGATTTTTACCGAACGCGGACGTGAACGATTCAGTAAATTCGACATTCCTTTCACGAAGGGCATCAAAATCAAAGATATTGCCGCCCGCGTCATCAAACCCGACGGAACGATTATCGAGCTTACGCCGAAGGATATTTTCGAGCGCGAAATCGTCAGAGCTAATAAAATTAAGATCAAAGCCAAATCGTTTGCGATTCCGAACATCGAGCCGGGCGTGATCGTCGAATATCGTTACAAGGAAGTCATCGACGATGCCGGCGCGCTCGGAATGGAACTGGAATTTCAAAAGGACATTCCCGTGCAGACGCTTGCCTATTACTACAAGCCGTATAACAAGCGCGATCCCGATGCGCAGTCTTATAACTTCAACGACACACGGTTCGTGAAAAACGAAAAAGGCTATTATCTGGCGCAAAGAACCAATGTTCCGGCTTTTCGTGAAGAGCCGCGAATGCCGCCGAAAGATACGGTCAGACCGTGGATGCAACTGCAGGGCGTAAGAATCAATATCACCGGCGTGACATCGAATTCGATCCTTTTTTCGATCAAAGACCCGAACAACATGGCGCAATATTGGGCGTCGGTTGCCGGTGAAAAAGTGAGCCTTGTCCAGTTTATGAACAAAGCCGATAAGGACATCAAAAAAGCCGCGACCGAAATTACGGCTTCGGCGACCTCGGACGAAGATAAACTGCGCAAACTTTACGAGTTTTGCCAAACGGAGATCAAAAACGTTTCGTTCGATCCGAACATTTCCGAAGAAGAAAAGAAAAAATTGTCGAAAATCAAGTCGCTTGCCGATGTTCTGAAAAACAAAACGGGTAATGCCGGGTATGTTGATTTATTGTTCGGCGCGATGGCTAATTCGCTCGGCTTTGACGCGCGCATCGCTTTTTCAGGCAACCGCAGCAAAATGCTTTTTACTCCGCGAATGACCAACGAATCGTTTATTCATCCGGCGGCGATTGCTGTCAGCGTCGGTAACGACTGGAAATTCTTTAATCCCGGAATGTCTCTGCTGCCATACGGAATGCTGGTTTGGTATGAAGAAGACGTCTGGGCGCTGGTTGTCGGCGAAAGACAGAATGCGTGGGTCAAAACGCCGATGACCGGAGTTGATAAATCGGTTTCGAAGCGCAGCGCGAAATTCAAGCTCGCCGAAGACGGCACTCTGGAAGGCGATGTGCGCATCGAATTTAACGGTCAAGCCGCCGTCGCAAACCGGGTTGATATTTACGATGCCTCGCCCGCCAAGCGCGAAGAGAGCATCAAAGAAGAACTCAAACAGCGCATCAGCGCGGCGGAAGTTTCAAATATCGTGATCGAAAACGTCACGGATATTTCCAAACCGCTTGTTTATCAATACAAAGTCCGCGTTCCGAATTACGCGCAGAAAACCGGCAAACGCCTGTTTTTGCAGCCCGGATTTTTCGAATACGGAGAAAATCCTTTGTTTTCGAGCGCGAACCGGAAATACGATATTTATTTCCCGTTCCCGTGGGCGGAAAACGATGATGTCGAAATCACTCTGCCCGCAGGTTTTGTGCTCGATAACGCCGATAAACCCGGCGAAATTACCGACGCGAGCAAAATCGGTCGGTTAAAAATAGACATCAGCGTTGATAAGGATCAAACCTTTATCAATTACAGACGTCAATTTCACTTCGGCGGCGGCGGAAATATTCTTTTCCCGGCAAACGTCTATCCGCAGCTGAAGACTTTGTTTGACGAGTTTCACAAAAGCGATACGCATACGATAACGCTCAGACAAAAATAAACACCGATAAGGCGAAAGGTAGTTTTCAACTCTTTGAAAACTACCTTTCGTCAAGCTTAAAAACGCGGGCGAAAAGCCCGCAACTCTTCCGTAGATATGAAGTACAACCGCTCTTTTCCGAAATTCCGAATTTTTCCTTTTCTCGTCATTGTTTTGGTGTTCGGACTGCAAACCGTTTTCGCGCAGGTGCAATGGCGGCGCGTCAGCCAAGCCGAGCTCGATATGAAAACGCCGGTCGTCGAGACGGACGCCGATGCCGAAGCCATCTTCTGGGAAGTGCGGCTGGACGACGAAAAGCGGAAGAAAATGTATTACACCCATTACGTCCGCGTCAAGATTTTCACCGAGCGCGGGCGCGAAAGATTCAGTAAATTCGACATTCCTTTTTTTAAGGGCAGAGCGGTCGAAGACGTCGCGGCGCGCGTTATTAAACCGAACAGCGAGATTATCGAGCTCGCGCCGAGCGATATTTTCGAGCGCGAGATTTACAAGGCGGGAAAAGTTTCGGTGCGCGCCAAATCGTTTGCCGTACCGGGAATCGAACCGGGCGTGATCGTCGAATATCAGTATAAGGAAGTTATCAAGGGCGATTCGGCGGACGGCGAACGCTTGTTTTTCCAGCGTGATATTCCGATGCAGAGAATCACTTATGCCGTTCGTCCTTACAAAAACTCGTCGCTCAACTTCAACTTTCAGAATATGCCGCAGATGCGGTTTACGATGGACAGCGAAGGATTCTATGTCGGCACGCGCGAAAACGTTCCCGCCTTTCGCGAAGAACCGCAGATGCCGCCCGAAGACGAAGTCCGCCAGTGGGTTCGGCTTTCGTATAACTCAGTTTCCGGTTTTCAATGGGCGCTGCTCGGAACTTACTGGGGACGCGCTTTTGATGAAACTGTCGCGCCGACCAGAGAAATCGAGCAAAAAGCGCGCGAATTAACGGCGAGCGCGCAGAATGATGACGAAAAACTGAAAAATATCTACGACTTTACGCAGCAGCGAATTAAAAATGTAAGTTTCGATACGACGTTCACCGACGAACAGCGCGAGAACATCAAAAACAAGCGCGCGTCCGATACGCTCAAGCGCGGAATGGGAACCGCGATAGACGTTGACTATCTTTTCGCCTCGCTCGCGAAAGCCGCCGGATTTAATGCGGTCGTAATGTATTCGGGCAATCGCAGCGATAATTTCTTTAATTACGAAAAAGACGTTAATCCCGGCTTACTGCACCATTCGGGAATCGCGGTCGGACGCAATAATGCTTGGCAGCCGTTTAATCCGGGCGTACCTTTTATGCCGATGGGAATGACCTTCTGGCACGACGAAATTATTTCGACGATGATTACCGGCGGCGGCGGCTACCGCTGGATTCGCCTGCCGCTCGTCAGCGCCGCGAAAAATCTTTCGCGCCGGACAGGCAAATTCAAACTTCTCGAAGACGGCACGCTCGAAGGCTCGATTCGCGTCGAACACAACGGTCATCAGGCTGTTTCGCGCCGTTATGACCTGTTCACGAAATCACCCGGCGAGCGCGAAGAATTGCTTAAAACCTCCTGGAAAGAAACTCACGCGGCGGCGGAAATCTCCGGTTTTATGATGGAGAATTTCAACGACGGCTCGAAGCCTTATAGTTATTCGTTCAACGTTCGCGTTCCGAATTACGCCCAGAAAACCGGCAAGCGAATTTTCTTACAGCCCGGATTTTTCGAATATGGAACAAATCCTTTGTTTTCGAGCGAAACACGAAAATACGCGATTTATTTCGAGTTTCCGTGGTCGGAAAACGACGAGATCGAAATCGAGCTGCCGAAGAATTTCGAAGCCGACAGCGTTGATTCACCCGGCGCGGTCAATGAAACGACCGGTTTGGCGGGATTGAATATAAAAATCGAATTAAATAAAGAAACGAACGTTTTGAAATACAGCCGCCAGTTTTCGTTCGGCGCGAACGGAAAAATCATCTTCGAAGCAGGCGCCTACAAGCCTTTGAAGCTGCTGTTCGACAGTGTTCATAAAGCCGATTCATACGCGGTTTCGCTCAAACAAAAACAGTAGGATTTTGAAGTAATTTCTAGAGGTTTTATGAAATTCGCTTTCCGTCCGATTTATTTTATTATCGTTTTTCTCGCGCTCGCGCAGTTTGCTGCGGCGCAGGATAAAAATTGGCAGCCCGTTTCGCCGACCGAATTGCAAATGAAAACTCCGCAGGTCGAAGCGGATGCCGATGCCGAGGTTTTGTTCTGGGAAGTGCGGATGGCAGACGAATATTTTCAGCGTTCGGGCTGGCAGAGCGTTTTGACGCATCATTTGCGCATCAAGATTTTCACCGAACGCGGGCGCGAAAAAAACAGCAAAGTCGATATTCCTTACGGAAATATTTTAGACCCGAATTCGAAGGTCTTGATCAGCGACATCGCCGCGCGCACGATCAAGCCGGACGGAACGGTAATTGATCTAAAGCCCGAAGAAATCTTCGAGCGCGACATCGTCAAAATGGGCGGCGTCAAGATCAAGGCGAAATCCTTTGCCGTTCCGGGCATCGAAACCGGCGTGATTATCGAGTATCGCTGGAAAGAAGTCCGCACCGATACTTTTAACTATTCGCGCATCGAGCTTGCCCGCGACATTCCCGTACAATTCGTCAGGTATTTCATCAAACCGGCAAATGTGCCGATCGGAATGCGGCTTCATTCGTTCAACACGACGAGCGGGTTTACAAAGGAAGCGGACGGATTTTACAGCACGACGATGAAGGACGTGCCGGCGTTCAAGGAAGAACCGCGAATGCCGTCCGAATACGATGTTAAGCCGTGGGTGCTGGTTTTTTACGCTGAAGACAAGGAAAAGCAAGCGCCGGCGGATTACTGGAAGGAACGCGGCAAAAACACGTTCGAGTCTCACAAAAATCTGCTCAAGCCGAACGGCGACATCAAAGCCGCCGCCGCCGAGGCGATCGGCGACGCGACCGACGCGCAGGAAAAGGTCAAACGAATTTTCGATTTCTGCCGTAAAAATATCAAAAATCTCTACGACGACGCTTACGGGCTGACCGCCGACCAGCTTAAGGAAATCAAGCCCAACAAAACTCCGGCAGAAGCCTTGAAGCGCGCCGGCGGCGATTGGCACGATATTAATATGGTTTTCGGCGCAATGCTGATTTCCGCCGGAATTGACGCGCGGGTCGCCAACGTTGCCGCCCGCAACGACGCGGGCTTTAACAAGAATCTGACCAACGACTATTTTATCCGCAGCGAGATTATCGCCGCGAAAATCGGCGACAAATGGCAGTATTTCGATTTCTCGAACCGTAATCTGCCGTTCGGGATGATTACCTGGACGGTTGCGGGTCAGGAGGCGCTGATCTCCGACGCCAGCGAGCCTTTCTGGGAAAAAACTCCGGTTGCCGCCGCCGCCGAGTCGAACCAAAAGCGCACGGCAAAACTGCGTCTGAGCGCGGACGGAAGCCTCGAAGGCGATGTGAGAATCGAATTTACCGGGCATCTCGCCGATTTTTATCGCGAATACAACGACGACGATTCGCCGGCGGAAAGGGAAAAATACCTTACGGGAATAATTAAAGCTCAGGTTGGCAGCGCGGCTGAAGTTTCGAACATCATAATCGAAAATCTGGAAGAGGCTGAAAAGCCGTTTGTTTATACTTTCAGGATTCGCGTTCCCGCTTATGCCGAACGCACCGGAAAGCGAATGTTCCTGCGCCCGAATATTTTTAGCCGGAATACCGCCGCGCTGTTTTCTGCGGGCAAACGCAAATACGACATTTTCTTTAGTTACCCGTGGTCGGAAACGGACGAAATCAGTTTCGAACTTCCGAACGGCTATGCGCCGGAAATCGCCGAATCTCCGCGCGCCGTAAAGGACGAAAAAACCGGCGGCGCGCACGAAATGAGCATCGCTGTTTCGGGCGATAAGAAAACGCTTGTTTTTAACCGAAAATTTACTTTCGGAAACCCCGGCTCTCTGCTTATCTATGAATTTCACTATTCGGGCATCAAAGGACTTTTCGAGTCTTTTCATGCTGCCGATTCGCACAGCATAATACTTCGGGAAGACACGCCGAAAACAAATTAAATTTTATACATCAGCAGCAATTTCGCTGCTAATATATAAATTGCTTGATATTTAGAAGGACAAAAATATGATTAAAAAAAATCGCCTATCGCAAATAATGGTTTTAGCCGCTGTTTTTATGTTCGGTTTTGCGAGCAGCGCGCTCGGAGGCGAAACTCCGCCATCGTGGATGAAACAGGCGGCGGCGTCTTCATTGCCGGGTTATGACAAGGAAGTTTCGGCGGTTGTCCTGCACAATGAGCAAATCGTTTCGCTCAACAACGACGGCGTGCAGGTGACGACCGAAAACTATGCCGTGCGGATTCTGACGCGCGAAGGCAGACGCCACGCGCTCGCAACCGCGCTTTATCTGGTCAGTTCCGGCAAAGTGCGCGAAATCGAAGGCTGGCTGATTCGTCAGGACGGCACGGTTAAAAATTACGATAAAAAAAGCATTCTCGATATTATTTCCGACCCCGACGATGTTTATAACGAGTATCGCCTGAAGGTGATTGACGGCACGAGCGATGCCGACGCCGGAATGGTTTTCGGCTACACGGTCGTGTCCGAAGACCGCCCGCTGTATTTTCAGGAAAGATGGGTTTCGCAGGATAATCTGCCGACCTTGATGTCGCGATACACGCTCAATCTGCCGTCGGGCTGGAAGGCTTCGGGCGTAACGTTTAATTACACGCCGATCGCGCCGCAGGTTAACGGTTCGAGCTACACATGGGAGTTGCGCAACCTGCCCTACATCAAAAGAGAACCGATGGGTCCGTCGGTTTTGAATATCGCGCCGTGGGTCGCGATCAATTATTCGCCCGAAAACGCCTCGAAGACCGACAAGGTTTTTGCAAATTGGGGAGAAGTTTCGCGCTGGACGAACACTTTATACGAGCCGCAGGTGATTGTTGACGACGCGGTTGCCGCGAAAGCGCAGGAACTGACCGCCAACGCGAAAACCGAATTCGATAAAATTCGCGCGATCGCAAACTTTGTTCAGAATTTGCAGTATATCTCGATCGATATCGGCGTCGGCAGCGGCAACGGCTATCGCCCGCGCCCGTCGAACCTGGTCTTGAATCGCGGCTACGGCGATTGCAAAGACAAGGCAAACTTGATGCGCGCTTTGCTCAAATCGCTGAAGATCGAAGCTTATCCGATTGCGATTTTTGCGGGCGACCCGACGTTCGTGCGCGAAGAATGGGCTTCGCCCGCGCAGTTTAACCACTGCATTATCGCCGTTCGGATCAGCGATTCGACGGACGCGCCGACGGTTCTTAAACACGCGACGCTCGGACGGCTTTTGATTTTCGACGCGACCGATCCGTACACGTCGCTCGGCGATTTGCCCGATTATCTGCAGGGCAGCTTCGGGCTGATTATCGCTCGCGAAAACGGCGGACTCGCAAAAATGCCGGTCACGCCAGCCGAAGCGAATTTGCTCGATCGCCGCATCGAAGCGACGATCTCGGTCGAAGGCACGATCAGCGGCACGATCAGCGAAAAATCAACCGGACAATCATCGAAAAACGAACGTGCGCTGCTTCGCACACTGTCCGCCGCCGATTACAACCGGATGCTCGAAATGTGGCTGACGCGCGGCGCGACCGGAGCAAAGCTCGTTAAATTTACGCCGAAAGACCGAACGGAAACTTCGGGTTTTGATCTGGATGTCGAATTTTCCGCGCCGCGCTACGGGCAATTGATGCAGAATCGCCTGCTCGTCTTTAAACCGGTCATTGTCGGGCGAAGAAATTCTTTGTCCTTAACCGAAGCGCGCCGCGACAATCCGGTGATTATTGATTCGGAGTCGGTCAGGGAAAGAGCCGTTTTCAATCTGCCGGCGGGCTTTATCGTAGACGAAATGCCCGACGCCGTTAGTCTCGAAACGCCTTTCGGAAAATACACGACGACCTATGAAGTGATAGACGGAAAACTCATCTTTACGCGTTCGCTGACGATGAACCGGATGACCGTGCCGGTTGATAAATATAATTCGGTGCGCGATTTTTACGCCAAAATGCGCGAAGCCGAACAATCGCCGGTCGTCTTGATGAGAAAGTAAGATTAATTAACGCAAAGACGCAGAGACGCGAAGACGCAGAGTTTTCAGGCAGTTTGTCATATTATAAAGACAAAATTAAGCTTCCGAGAGAAGTTTATAGCCTAAAAAAACTTTGCGTCTTTGTGTCTTCGCGCCTTTACGTTAATTTTTAGCGCCCTTTTTGGAAAAGCTTCATGAGCGCCGTTTCTTCCGGTTCGGATTCATTGCCCGAACTGTTGAGGCGCCGCTTTTTGCCCTTGATAAAATGTTCGAGCGTGACGCCGTTTTCGTAAGATTTAAGCACCGTCGGATGAATATACGAACCGCGGGCGACGGTTGGCGTGTTGCCCAATTGTTCGGCGACTTTTTTAACCGCTTTGAGAACATTCTGTTTGAGAAGTTTTTTGTCGTCGCTCGAGCCGATTTCGGCTAATTCCATCGCCGCCAGAAGCGTTCCGCCCCAGGTGCGAAAATCCTTTGCCGAAAATTCCGGCGCGGTTGCCGTTTTCAAATATTCGTTGATTTCGCGCGGTTTGACCGGACGCGGCTTGCCCGTGTCGTCGAGATAATGAAAAAGCTTGCGCGCGCCGCCGAGCGCCTTTAAATCCTTCATCAACGCGGCAAGCTCTTCGTCAACCAAAACCTTGCGGTGTTTGATATGATGCTTGCCGACGAAACTGAAAATCAGCTCGCCTTTTTTATTGATTTCGAGATGCCGATTCTGCAAAGTCGTGATGCCGTAGGTCTTGTAATGCTTGACCGATTTTTCGGTGCCGACGCGAATGTAAAGCGAATTTATGAGCCGCATCATGACGGCTAAAACCTTTTCGCGCGGAAATCCTTCGAGCGCGATATGCTCGTTCGTAACCCGTCGCAGTTTGGGCAGAAATTCGCCGAACTTCTCGATCTTCGCAAACTTCTTTTTCTGCTGCCGCTCGGCGAATTTCGAATGATAGATATACTGAATTCTGCCCGATCCGTCCACGCCGATCGCCTGAATCTTGCCGCTTGCCGACGGGTTGATCCGAACGAATTGCCACGCCGGCGGAATGACCAGCGATTTTATTCTTTCGAGCTGTCGTTCGTCTGTTATTTTTATATCCTGCGCGTCGAAATACCTGAAATTCTTTGCCTTTGCGCCGCGCCGTCGCCACCATCTGGCGCGCTTGCCGGTCTCGATTTTCTGCCGTGCCTGCGAAGTGTCGAAAATCGGCGCATTATCATTTTTTTTAGCCATTAAACCCTTCCTTGTTCACTAATTTCTTTAAAGTATAGCCTATAAAAACGGCAATTAAAAGAGATATTTGTTTTGCCATTAAACCGTTGAAAAATAATGCGTTTCTCTTTACTTCTACGGCAAAAAAAGGCTATACTAAAGACAACCCGTTTCATAGATGATACATCAAATCAAACAAGAAAGAGGAGGAAAGAAAATGGGTAAAGAAGAATTAAATAACGTGGTTGAATTCGACAAAAAGGAAGTTGTTCAGAGCAAGAAAGATATGATTCTTTCGCTGTTTGAAAACGGCACGACGGAGGTCGAAACGATCGCCGCGATTTCGGGCGCGAAACCGAGTTATGTCGGTTCGGTGCTGCATCAGGCGGGCTTGATTGACAATTATTTCGACCTCTACACTTCGACCAATCATCCGATGAATGTTTACTCGAAACATTTTCGCGGAAAATTGGGTTTCAAAGACGTCGAAACCGCGCGCCGGAGCGTTCGCAATCTCGAAGAAGCGTATCGCTACTTCGAACGCCAGCAAGACCGCGCCGGACAGCATCATACGCTCGAAATGGGCTTGACGATGCTCGACCGCGCGCGCTGGACGGGCAAATCCGAAGAAGCCGAGGTTTATCGCCTGTGGATGGTCAACAAACTGAGTCGTCCGCTGGTTGACAACGTCAAATCAATGGAAGAAAAACGTCAGGAAAAAGCGCGCGAAACGGAAGATGTTGAAGTCAAGCGCGCTGCTTAATACAAAATTGCACAACAAATGTAGGGGCGACGGACAAGTCCAGCGCCCCTACAAATTATATAAAGAGGTTTAAATAATGGGTTTAGAATTAGTTGAAAGTCCTGTCCGCCAGAATTCTTTAGCAATCGGTCAGGCGACTTTGGAAGACGTGGCGCAGGAACCGAGTTTGCGCCCGAAATCTTTGGACGAATATATCGGTCAGGCAAAAATCGTCAACAATTTAAGGATATTTTTGAAAGCCGCACTGCGCCGCAGCGAAGCGCTCGACCACTGTCTATTTTTCGGTCCGCCGGGACTCGGTAAAACTTCACTCGCGGTTATTATTTCGAACGAACTCGGCGCGAGTTTGAAAACCGTTCACGCGCCGTCGGTCGAAAAAGGCGGCGATCTGGCGGCGGTTTTGACGAATCTCGAAGAAGGCGACGTGCTTTTTATTGACGAAATTCACCGCCTGCGCCCGCAGATCGAGGAAATTCTTTATCCGGCGATGGAAGATTACACGCTCGACATCATGATCGGTCAGGGAACGGCGGCACGCTCGATCAAGATCGATCTGCCGAAATTTACGCTCGTCGGCGCGACGACGCGCGCGGGCTTGATTTCCGCGCCGCTGCGCGGACGCTTCGGAATCGTCAATCATCTCGATTTTTACTCGCGTAAGGATCTGGAAATTATCGTCCATCGCTCGTCGGAAATCTTGGGAATCGAAATCGAAGCGACCGGCGCGAGTGAAATTGCGCGGCGCGGGCGCGGAACGCCGCGTATCGCGAACCGGCTTTTGCGCCGTGTGCGCGATTACGCGGAGGTTTTGGGCGACGGTCGGATCACCGGCGCGATTGCGCAGAAAGCGCTCGACGAAATGGAAGTTGATCGTTTCGGACTCGATGAAGTTGACCGCAAGCTTTTGCTTTCGATCATCGAAAAATTCGACGGCGGTCCGGTCGGTGTCGGGACGATTGCCGCTTCGATCAGCGAAGATCGTGAATCGATCGAGGAAGTTATCGAGCCTTACCTGATTCAGACGGGCTTTTTGAATCGTACGCCGCGCGGTCGCGTCGTGACGCCGCAGGCTTACCGCCATTTCGGTTTCGAACCGCCGAAAGTCGAAGAAATAATTTCGCTTGCCGGTTAGTTTATTTGCTCCACCTCACTAATAAAAAAATCCGCCGCTTCATAAGAGACGGCGGATTTTTTTATTAGCCGCAGATAAACGCGGATTTCGCAGATCAGAATTACTACACTTTGCGACTTTGCGGGAAATTTCAGTTTCCGGTAATCAAAATTTCAGTAGTTAGTAAATTACTCACGCAAAGCCGCAAATCCGTAAAGAAAAAATAAAATTAGAATCCGCGAAATCCGCGTAAATCCGCGGCTAATAAGTTTTTGTTTTCAGCGCGGCGAAAATTTGTTAATTTTAAGACGGATTTTATGAAAAACTGGAAACCTAAACTGCAAAGTCTTTTTGATCGGATTGACGAATGGGCGGACGATTTTCGCCATCGTCTCGACAAGTACGACGATCCGGACGACGACGTTTTTATCATGCCTTTTATCGGCTTCGGCAATCACGAAAAAATCATTTCGAAAGGTCGCGTGCTGGAAAAAAAGGACGCCGGATTGGCGCAGGAGACCGACAGCCGCTGGCGCAATCTGGTGAGAATGCTCCGGCTTTTTGAAACCGACGAAGTGCCGCGCGCGCTCGTCAAAGCGCGTTTCGCCAATCTGGAAAACGAGATTCGCGCCGATCGCGAAGGCTATTTCGACATCGAACTGAATACCGGCGAACGCAGCCAAACCGGTTTGTGGCACGAACTTGATCTCGAACTTTTAGAGCCGGTTATCAATAATTCGAAAACTACGGGACAAATCTTGATTCCGCCCGAAAGCGCGAAATTCGGCGTCATCAGCGATATTGACGACACGGTTATCAAAACCAACGTGACGAATCGCCTGAAAATGCTCGCGACGACCGTTTTGACGAATGAGCACACGCGTCTGCCGTTTGAAGGCGTCGCGGAATTTTACCGCGCTTTGCAAATGGGACGCGACGGTGACGAAAACAACCCGATCTTTTATGTTTCGAGCAGCCCCTGGAATCTTTACACGCTGCTTATCGAAGTCTTCAAAAAGCGCGAAATTCCGCTCGGACCGCTTTTTCTCAAAGATTTCGGCACGCACATGGCTTTTAACGCGTCGGATCATCAAGCGCACAAGCTCGAAAATATTCGCCGCGTGCTCGATATGTATCCGAATCTTCCGTTCGTCCTGATCGGCGACGACGGCGAGCAAGACCCGCAGATTTACCGGCAGATCGTCAAGGAATATCCGGAAAAAATCCGCGTGATTTATATCAGAAAAGTCAGGGAAAACGTGCCGGATGAAGATGAATTGAACTTTGTTCGCGAAGTTCGTGAATCGGGTTCGCAGGTAATCTTTGCGCCGGATTCGGAAGTTGCCGCGCTGCATGCCGCCGGGGAAAATCTGATCGCCGCGCGCAAGGTCGCGGACGTTCACGAAGAAAAAATGCTCGACAAGTCAGCGCCGAAAGCCGAGGATTTGACAGAAGAAGATTTGATGTGAAAAACGCAAAAATTACATCATTAACAAATTTATTCTTTAAAACTTAGCGGCTTAGCGGCTTTGCGGGAAATTTTAAGAACTCCCGCAAAGCCGCTAAGAAAAACTAATAAATTCTGATCTGCGAAATCCGCGTTTATCTGCGGCTGAAAATTTTTATTTCGTCGCTTCCGGTTTCGCCGGTGCCGCCATATTGGCTTCGATATTTAAAACGACCGTGATTTTATCGGACAGCGCTTCGGCTCCGTTCGGTAGTTTGCGGTCGTTTCCGACGCCGAAATCCTTACGGCTGATGACGGTTTCGGCGATCGCGCCCATCGTCATTCCGCCGTCTCTACCTTTGAGAAAACCGACGACGGTAAACGGAAACGAGACCGATTTCGTTACGCCGTGCATCGTCAAATCGCCGGTCAAGATCAAATCGCTGCCTTTTTTCTCGACCTTCGTGCTTTTGAAAGTCAGGTCGGCGAATTTTGCGACATCGAAAAAGTCGGCTGTCCGAAGATGGTCGTCGCGCCGAACAACGCCCGTATCAACGCTCGTCATTTTCGCCGTAAATTCGACGGTTGATTTGGTTACGTCCTTCGGGTCGTAATTGACCGTTCCCGTGAAATCGCGGAAATAGCCGTGAACGTCAACCAAACCCATGTGTTTGACGCGGAAACCGATTGATGCGTGGTTTTTGTCAAAGACGTATGCGCCCGTCGCGCCTTCTTCGAGCGCGCCTTCGACCGAAAAGCGGTCTTTAACCGTCGTGTTGCGGGCGATGGTTGACGAATTTGACATGACAAACGCGCTGAACAGGGCAAAAGCCAGCAGAAAAGCTAATTTTTTCATTCTTTTTGATACTCCTTTAAATTTTATTTCTTTTAAGATAAAGCGGAAAATTGTTTGATGCCTAAACCAGAAAAAAGTTTCGGCATTCAAAAATAAAACTCTATCCCGCGTTACTTTCAAAGTAAAGCGGAAAAGAAGTCTTGAGTCTTGAGTCAAAATCAATCGGACTCTCGACTCAAGACTCAAGACTTTAATTTATTTACCTTTTAAGAATTGCGTCGTCACTTGCGCAACGCGGCGACCCTGCAGGCGACCGGCGGTAATTGCGATCTCGTCCGGGTCTAATTGCCCGTTGTTCGACGTAAACGACGCGCCGTAGGGATTGCCAGACTGAAACTGCGACGGCTCGACATAACCGGGCGCGACGATAATCATTCCGTAATGATAAAAAACCGTATTGATCGCCAGAATCGTCTGTTCCTGCCCGCCGTGCGTGGTTGCGGTCGTCGCAAAAGACGAGCCGATTTTATTGACCAACGCGCCTTTTGCCCAGAGACTTCCGGTTTGATCCATAAAATTCTTGAGCTGCGCCGACGGCAGACCGTAGCGCGTCGGCGTGCCGAAGATCACGGCGTCCGCCCATTCCAGATCGGCGTTGGTCGCTTCCTCGATATGGTCGGTTTCGTCCCTGTGCTTTTTCCAGTTTTCGTTACCCTGCCAAACTTCGTCCGGCGCGGTTTCCTTGACTTTTAAGAGCCGCACCTCGGCTCCGGCGTCTTTCGCGCCTTCCTCGATCGCCTTCGCCAACTGATAGGTCGTTCCTGTCTGGCTGTAATAAATGATCGCTACTTTTGCTTGCATTAAGTTTCTCCCTCTGTTTCGTAGTTTAAGAATCTATGATAACTGCGCAGCGATTCAGAAACAATTTTTGTGGGCGGAAAAATCATCGCCGCTGATACAAAAAAGCCTGAATTTTCGCGTTAGATTGTTGAAGTATGGAAAAGGAGAATTTTTTATGTCAGTTCAGGAGATAATTTTACAAAATAGCGGCAGCAGCGATTTTAAGCTGAATCGCGCTCTCGGCGCGGTCGGAATAATCTTAAGTCCGATGCTTTTCGTCTCGTCGCTTTTCTACGCGCCCGAGTTTGGACAGCCGAATCCGCAGCAGTTTTGGGCGAGCCTCGGCGGTTTTCTGTACATTCTCGGCGCGATGATCACTGCGACCGCGATTAGAAATCTGCGTGTGACGGGAAGCGGAAAAGGCGCGGCGATTTTGTATTACGCGCAGATGACCGGCTTGCTGCTCGCGATGTGTTTCGATGTTCTTGAATACGCTGCGCCGCATCTGCGCGACAAATCGCGGCTGTATTTCATTACCGATATGGCTTACCCGTTCAGCCACGTTTTGATGATCGTCGTCGGCACGGCGATCGTTCGCGCGAAAGTCTGGCGCGGCTGGCGACGGATTCCGGCATATCTCCTCGGCTTCGCGCTGCCGTCGTTTATCGTTTTGAGTAATGCTGCGGGACGCGAAAACGCGGGTTTTATTTTTCCTTTGATGGTGACGATCGGATTTTTTACGCTCGGGCTGGCGGCTTTTACGTCGAAAACGGCAGAGTAAACTCTAGAGAATCGCGTCTCGAACAGGCAAGAAAAATAAAAAAATGAACCTTTTCACGGCAAAAACACGCGTTAAATTGCGGTCAGTAAATTGTCGAAAGAGGGAAACCGATGAAAACAGCGCAAATCTTTATAGTCGTTCTAATGTTTTTGATAGTTCTGACGCTTGCCGTCAGCGCGAACGCGGCGACTGTGAAGACGACTCATAAATTGCGGCTCGGCGCGAGTGAGATCAGCGTCAATGTTTACGAAAACACGGGCGCGCGGGTAACTTTCTTTGCGCCGCATCACAACGAACAGCTGGGCACTAATCTCGCCAAAGACTTCGTTGCGCGAAACGGCGGGCGCCTGATCGAGATCGAATCCAAGGACGAGCGCGGCAAACCGCAGCGCTACGTTAAATTCAGTTTCAACGGCAAAAATTACACGATTGACCCGAACCGCATCTACACCGATAACGGGCGCGGCTGCAACGTCGCGGCGGAAATCAGCGAAACGGTCAAAACATTTGCGGAAAGTCTTTTGAAGATTATTCTCGATGCGGACGGCAGAAGTTTGAGAGGAGACGAACGCTTTATTGTCGCCGTTCATAATAATACGGATGTTTCTTCGAAGGCGGAGAATATGCAGAGTGCGGATTTGACCGCCGCCGCGTTTATCAAAGCGCAAAGCACCGGAACGATCGAGCGCGGCGCTTTCGAAGCGCAGGCAGACGGCGTTTTTCTTTCAAATACAGAAACGGACGAAGACAATTTCATATTTCTGTCCACGCCCGCGTATATCGGTTATTTTGCTGAAAAAGGTTTTAACGTCGTCGTTCAGAAACCGGCATCGCAGCTTCGATCGAAACAATGTTCGGTTGACGACGGTTCGCTCTCGGTTTTCTCGGCGCTCGCTTCGATTCCTTACATCTGTCTAGAAGCCGACGGGGTGAGCGGCTATGCGCGCCAGAGCCGGATGTTCGAAGCCGTCTATTCATTACTCGAACCCGGACAAAAACCGTTTGAAGGCATTAATGTTGCTGCTAAAAAATAGTGAATCCCGAAAGATTATTTATGACGGTAGGTGATTCTGCCCTTCGTCAGATCATACGGCGACATTTCAACGTCCACGCGGTCGCCGATCAAAATACGAATCCGGTTGCGGCGCATTCTGCCCGAGATTTGCGCCATCACGATATGCTCGCTTCCGTTGACCTTGACCTTGAAACTGGCGTCGCGCTGTTTATCTACAATCGTTCCGCCGACCTGAATTAATTCTTCCTTTGTATTTTCTTCCTTTTGCTTTCCTGCTTTCATATTTGATTTTCCTTAATCCCTAAAATAAACAAATGTCTCCGGCTAAAAGTTTTAACCGGAGACACGCTGCGTAAAAAACAGTTGTTTTATTAACCGTTCAATTCTTGCCGATTACCAGCGCGAACCGCCGCCGCCGCCGTAGCCGCCGCCGCCGCCGCTGCCGCCGCGGCTTCCGCCGCGACCGCCGCCGCCGCCGCGATTACCGCCGCCGCCGCCGCCGTAGCCGCCACGACCGCCGCCGCCGCCGCCGCCGCTGTTTTCACGCGGTTTGGCTTCGTTGACTAAAAGCTGACGACCGTCAACTTCGGTGCCGTTAAACGACGCAATCGCGTTGTCAGCTTCTTCTTTCGACGACATTTCGACGAATCCGAAACCGCGCGAACGACCCGTGTCGCGATCTTCGATAATATTTGTTGAAAGAACGGTTCCGACTTTGCCGAACATCTGTTCCAAATCACTGTTTGACGTGTTGAAGGAAATATTTCCTACATAAAGTTTCGTTGACATAATAATAAAAATCCCTAGTTCCCGCTTTCGGGAATTGCAAAAGAAGTGTCGAATCGATTGGAACTTCGGAGAAAAACGGTGACCACGAAGATGTCGGATTTCGGATGCTCAAAAAAACTGCAAGAGCGAACTTCTGTAACTATTGTAAATGAACCTGCTCTCGAACTTATCCCAAAAACCGTTTTGACGAGCGCACCTAAAGCGGTGCAAGAGAAGGACTGATAGCATTATGATGCGCCTTTCATCGAAAAGTTGCAAGCTGATTTGTTAGAAAAGTTTTAACTCCGCTTCTGCGTTGCAAATAGGAGGTTGTTTTAGTGCCGTTTCGGTTATGTCGAACATTTTGACTTTAGCGGCGAATCGCTTTAATCTGAGGTTGCCCGCAGGTCTTTTTCGGCTAAATAATTCTATGAAACAAACAATATATTTTACTCAGCGGCTTGTTTTTACGGCAGTTTTCTTTAGTATCGCAATCGCGACCGGCTTGATCTATAACGGCAAAGCATCGTCGCAGACGCGTTCGGCTCGCACGGTTTCCGAGTCGAGCGAGAACGGAACGACGATTCCGCCGCAGTATCAGATTTTCGATATCGGCGTCGTGCTGACCGGCGACAGCGCTTCGCAGGGATTCGGCATTTCGACGAGCGGCACGGCGGTCGGGCGTTCGGTGCGAACCGGCGGCGCGCAGGCTTTTACGTGGATGCAAGGCACAGGAATCGTCGGTCTGCCGAATCTCGCGGGACGCGCTTTTTGCGTTTCGAACGGTGCGAATAACGGCGGCGCGGTGGCCGGAACGTGTGCGGCGAGCTTGTTCGGCACGAGCCGTCTGCCGGTTGTCTGGCAAAACGGTGCAGTATCGCAGCTTCCGATGCCGTCGGGCGAAACGCTCGGCGATGCTAATGACGTTAACGCTTCGGGCGTCGTCGTCGGTTCGACGGGCAGCGGCAGTTTGCAAAAGGCGGTTTATTACAGCGGCGGCAGCGCGACCTTTATTTCGCAGACGACTTCGGGCGGCAGTTTTTTCATCACGGGGTTCGGCATCAACGATTCGGGGCGCGTCATCGGTCAGGGAATCGATCCTTCGAATGCGGCGCGAAATGTCGGAATGGTTTACGACATCGGCAGCAGTTCGGCGATCGAAGTCGGCGCGCTCGCCGGTGCGAACGGCGCGCTCGCGTTCGGCATCAGCAACACGGGCTACGTCGTCGGATCGAGTATGATGAATCAGGGTTCGGGGCTTCCGTTCAGATGGTCGCAAGCGGGCGGGATAACGGCGATTCCTTTGCCGGCGGGCACGACGCAGGGTTCGGCGCGCGCGGTTAATTCAAACGGCTGGGCGGTCGGCACCGCTTCGTCGGCGTTCGCCATCCCGTTTCTTTACGACGGCGCGGCGACGTATCGTCTGGCTGATCTGATTCCTGCCGGAACGGGCTGGGATTTATCAACCAACACATCGTCGTCGGCGCTCGGCATCAGCGACGGCGGCGTGATCGTCGGAACGGGCATTTTTAACGGTCAGACTCATGCCTATGCGATGGTTCCGGTCGCGAATCTTTCGCTCGGCGGGCGGGTGTTGACTTCCGGCGGGCTGGGCATTCGCAATGCCTCAGTCACGATTTCGGGCGGAAATCTGCCATCGCCCGTCACGGCGCAGACGGGCAGTTTCGGCTATTACAATTTTCAGGGAATTCAGGCGGGCGCTCAATATACCGTCACGGTAACGACCAAAAAATATGTCATGGCACAGCCGACGCGCACCGTCACCCCGCAAAGCAGCGTCAGCAATTTCGATTTTGTCGCCGAGCCGCAGTAACAGGCGAAACATAAAAGATTATTTTTTCGGTAAATCCGCGAAGCGGATGAAAGTTAGATAGCCCCGCGATTTATCGCGGGGGTTTTGTTTGTAATTCGATCAAGCCCCGTTAGGGACGAAAGACAACGTGTAATTATCTTTCGTCCCTAACGGGACTCGTAAATTTGACGCATACATTCTCAACAATAAATCGTTGGGCTATTAACATTTGTTCCTTGCGGAACTTTAACTTCGAGTTGCTGAACTCCTCAAATGCACTATTTTTACCGGGTTTTTGTGATGAAATGCGGGCAGTTGAGAAAAATTGATAAATATAAATATTTGTTAAAGGACTTTTTGTACCCGGTTGTCGAAAAATTTAGATATTAGTTCATAAATTCATACTTTTTGGATTAATAAACGATTCATACATAAATTCATAAATTTTCGAGGTGGTAAAAAGATGTACACAAGACAAAATTTAGCAAGTATCGAGCGGCAGATGTGGCAGCAGGCGAGCCAGCCGCGGATCGGTATCGTCAAGCAATTATTAAATAAATTACTCGGTGAACTCGACGCTGTCAGCAGCGACGGACGCGTCGCGCTCGGCGAAAACTTTAATCTCCACGAACAGCTCAAAAATTTCGAATCGGATATTATCCGGCAGGCGCTTTCTTTGACCGGCAATAACCAGCGGCTCGCGGCGCGAATGCTCGGCATCAATTACACGACGCTCAACGCGAAGATGAAGCGGCTCGGCATTCACGCGAAAGGCGATGCTAATTTTAGTTTGAGGGAGGTTTGAGATGTATCTGCAAATTACAAAAAACGAGTATCGCAACAACGCGCCGCCGATCGGCAGCGCAAACGACTATTTTTATAAAAACCGGACGGATTCGAGCCGTTCCGAAGTCGCGGAATTCGAACCGGCGGGCGTCAGTCTGCCGGTTCTCGCGACGGCAAACGATCTGCGCGAGGTTGTCAAATTTCTCAAACATAAGCCGCACGGCGCGTCCACGGTCGAGATGTCGAGCGCCGAACCGCGTCGCGTTTTCGAGTCGCGAAAAATCGCCGCATACGAATTCTGGGGAGTTTTAACGCGCTCGGACGAGCGTTTCCGGTTGACCGCGCTCGGCGAGGAACTGGCGAAAAACACCGAAGCGGAATGCGCGATTCACCGCCGGATTTTGCGCGGCGTGCCCGCCTACGCCAGCGCGGTCGAATGGATTTTCGGGCAGGGTTTGAAAATCGCAACCTTTACGGACGTCGCGAATTTCTGGGCGCTGTCGGGCGAGAATCTGGATTTAAGCTCGCAGAACGAACAAAACATCGAAGCCGCGATCGTCAGTTTTTTCAGTCTCTGCCACGCCGCCGAACTCGGCACGGCGACGGTCGGGAAACGCGGTCAGCCTGCGCGTTTAAGCGTCAGGCTAGACCAGATCAGCGCGTTTCTCGACGCGTCTGCCGAAGGCAAAGAAAGCGTCGCGCCGCGACAGCCGGTTTTTACGCGCGAAAAAGTTATTCGCTTCGACCAAAACGCCGGCGAAAAAATCGCGACCATCTATATTTCGGCAGGACGCCGCGAACGCGAATCGGCAAATCTGTGCGCGGCGTTGGAACTTGCCGATTTCGGTCACATTACGTTCGGCGCGGGCGAATTTGAAAACGGATTTCTGCCGCTCGCGCGCCGCGCCGCGATCAAGCAGTGTCAGGCGGCGGTTTTTCTGCTCGACGATGAGGATTGCCGTGAAGAAAACGGCGAAATGACGCTTTGCTGCGACCGCGTGACGGAAATCAGCGTCGCCGAAGCGCTTTTCGGCGAGCGCGTGGTTCTGCTCTGGAACAGCCCGCGCGAAATACCCGAAGTTTTTCGCGCGGCAGGCTTTAACGCGCTCGGCGGCGACGTTTCGGATTGGGCGTCGAACGTCAAACTGGTGAAATATTTGAAAAGCTTGAAAAATTAAATTAGCCGCGGATAAACGCGGATGCCCGCGGATTTTAATTTTATTGTTCTGCTTAGCGCCTTTGCGCCTTTGCGGGAGAAAGTATTTCCCGCAAAGGCG
>JANOBZ010000149.1:0-10400 GCA_031411895.1 Acidobacteriota bacterium
GCTTTGCTACTTTGCGGTTTTGCGGAATATTTTACTTTCACCCCAAAACCCGCAAAGCCGCAAAGAAAATTCAATGAAAATCATCAAAACTGAAAATTTGACTGACGCGCAAAAACATAGAATCGTCGAACTTTGGAACGCGGAATATCCGGCACGACTGAGGCATTCGGGAGTTGCTTCGTTCGACGAATATCTGAGCAAACTCGGCAATCCCGAGCATTATCTCTTAACGGACGACGGCGAAAATCTTAAAGGCTGGCTCGCCTGTTTCGTACGCGACGAAGCAAGATGGTTCGCGATGATCGTAGATTCGAGCGAGCAGAAAAAAGGCTTCGGCTCACGACTTTTGAGTGAAGTCAAAAAGTTTGAAAACGAGATCAACGGCTGGGCGATCGACGGCGAAGGCGAAACCAAAGCGAACGGCGAGAAATATCCGTCGCCGCTCGGGTTTTACGAGAAGAACGGTTTTGAAATCCTTCCCGAGATCAAGTTTGAAAGCGAAACGATGTCCGCCGTTAAAATCAGATGGGTCAGGATATAAATAAGTTTGCAATTTCGCTGGAAGTCGGCGATTTATTGAATAAACCGGCGTAAAATCAAATACAGAATTTTTTTTTCGAAGATGAGTTTTAGAATCAGAAAAGCCGAGATGAGCGATTTGGCAGCGATCGAAAAGCTTATCAAAGACTCGGTTCGCGGATTGAGTCGCGAGGATTACGACGCCGAGCAGATCGAACTTTCGATCCGGACGGTTTTCGGCGTTGATACGGAATTAATCGCGGACGAAACGTATTTTGTCGTCGAGACGCAAACCGGCGAAATTGCCGGCTGCGGCGGCTGGAGCAAACGCAAAACGCTTTACGGCGCAAGCGTTTATGCCGAATCGCGCGATTCCGAGTTGCTCGATCCCGAAAAGGACGCAGCGAAAATTCGCGCGTTTTTTATTCATCCTGATTTCTCGCGGCGCGGCGTCGGCAGCTGGATTTTGGAAACATGCGAGCAAGCAGTCAAGCAAAACGGCTTCAAGTCAGCCGAAATGATGGCGACCTTGCCCGGAGTCAAATTATACGCCGCGCGCGGTTATGCCTTGGGCGAACAAGTTAAGGTTCCGGTCGGCGAAAACATTGAGATTATCTGCGTAAAAATGAGGAAAAATCCAATATGAAATACGCGGCTTTTTTGCGCGGCATTAATGTCGGCGGAAAAAATAAAATTCAGATGGAACGCCTTCGCGAAATCTGCGGCGCAATCGGTTTTGAGTCGGTCAAAACCTATGTCAACAGCGGAAACGTCCTTTTCGAAGCCGCCGAATCGGACGATAAAAAGCTTGCCGCAAAAATCGAAAAGGCGATCGAAAAAGAATTTGGGCTGAACATCAAAACAATGGTGCGCACGCGCGCGGAAATCGAAGAGATCGTCAAAAACAACCCGTTCGAAGGGCAATTTGAAAACGATAAAGATTTGCACGTTTTCTTTTTAGACGAAGAATTAGCGGAAGAAAAACGCGAACTGCTGCTTTCGAACAGCAGCGAAAACGAAATGTTCGCCGTCCGAAATCGCGAAATTTACTGCCTTTTGCGCGTCAGCGTTCTGGACAGCCTGATGGGCAGAGATTACATCGGCAAAAAGCTGAAAGTTTCCGCAACGGCGCGAAACTGGCGGACGGTGAATAAGATTTTAGAGCTTTAAGAGGCGGCTGAAAATTTATGAAAAATCTGATTTTGCGCCTTTATTTACCGTGCCGTTTGCGAAAAATGCTCGCGGAAAAACAATAAAATAATACTGATTTCAATTTGTTTTCGTGTATTTCGTGTATTTCGTGGGCTAAGATAGATTTATGCCAATCAGAAGACCTTTTAATTTCAAAAAATGGATTGACGAGCATCGTCATTTGCTCAAACCGCCGGTCGGGAATAAATGCGTTTACGAGGACGCGGAATTTATCGTGATGGTCGTCGGCGGACCGAATTCGCGCAAGGATTATCACTTCGACGAAGGCGAGGAATTTTTCTACCAATTGGAAGGCGACATCCTCGTGAAAATTCAGGAAGACGGAAAAGCGGTTGACGTACCCGTTCGCGAAGGCGAGATTTTCCTTCTGCCGCCGCGCGTTCCGCATAATCCGATTCGCGGCGAAAATACGATCGGACTGGTCATCGAACGCAAACGCCGCGCGGGCGAACTCGACGGGCTTTTATGGTTCTGCGAGCGCTGCAACGCCAAACTCTACGAGGAATATTTCGAACTCGAAAACATCATGACGCAGTTTCAATGCGTTTTCAAACGATTCTACGACGATGAGAATCTGCGAACCTGCAAAGACTGCGGCAGTGTGATGGAACCGCCACCAGTTATAAGTTAAAAATTTTAAGAAATCAATACAGCCGCGTAAATCTTATGGAAAAAACTTCAAAAATGCTTGAAGAAAATAGATTTTGGGACATTGTCGCAAAATCTTTGGAAAATTCGACTGATGAAAACGAACAGAAAGAATTCTTAATTCGTGAACTTTTTCGTTTATCGCCCGAAGAAATTATTGGTTTTCGTTTGAGAACGGATAAATTTTTGTATGACACTTATACCTCTGAAATGTGGTGTGCCGGTTACATTATGAACGGCGGCTGCTCGGATGACGGCTTTGAATATTTTCGGAACTGGGTAATTTCAAGAGGCAAAGAAACATATTATTCGGCGAAAGAAAATCCGGACAATTTGATAAACGAAGTGTCAGAAGACAAGGAATGGTACGAATTTGAGAGTTTTTGGTATGTCGCGCTTGAAGCTTTCAAAGAGAAAACGGGCAAGGAATTATACGATTACATTGATGACGAAAATTTCACGACAAGAGAAGGAAATTACCCTGATTTTGAATTTACATGGAAAGAAGATGATCCTGATTCTATGAAAACAATCTGTCCCAAATTGTTTGAAAAAATGTGGTAGTTAGAAAATGACGACGCTTATGAATGAATTACCGCAATTATTTTCCGCGCTTAACAAAAACCAAATAAAACCTTAAACTCGATGCCGATCATTTACCGAAAATTAAAACCATCAGAAGCGGCGGATTTTCGACGTGTAAGGCTCGAATGTCTGCAAAAATTTCCCGACAGCTTTGGGACGCTTTTTGAAGACGAAGTAGTTAAGCCGAAGCTTTATTTTGAAGATTTGATCGAAAAAAATGTGCCGGACGCTTTCTTTTTCGGCGCATTTTACGAGAAAAATTTGATCGGCATTGCCGGATTCGTACGCGGCGACCGGACGAAAACGCGTCATCGCGGCGAGATCGTCGCGATGTATGTCAATCCCGATCTTCGCGGTCAGCGGGTCGGCGAAAATTTATTACGCGCGCTGATTAAAGCGGTATTTGAAATCGAAGAAATCGAACAAGTTCACTTAACGGTCGTTGCCGACAACCCGGCAGCCGTTAAACTTTACGAAAGAATCGGTTTCGAGAGCTTCGGCGTGCAGGAAAATTACTTTAAGTCGGGCGAAAGATACTGGAACCAGAATTTCATGCAGTTGATGAAAGAAAGGTTTTCCAATCAAATAAAGATCAATGAAAATCTGGACGAATCATAGTTTTACGGCGGGCGAAACGAGCGAATTAAATGCTTTGCGTGAGAATTTAGGCGGACACGAATTGTTTATTTTTCCGCCTTCCGATAATGGCACGAGCGGCGAATCGGCAGACGCTTTACGCGCGGCTGACATCGCCTTCGGACAGCCAAATGCCGACGCGGTTTTGGCGGCCGAAAACATTCGCTGGTTTCAGGTCAATCTTGCCGGTTACGCGCCGTATGACCGCGCGGATTTCAAGGAAAAGTTTGCCGCGACGGGCAGAATTATGACCAATAGTTCGGCGGTCTATGTCGAGCCGTGCGCGCAGCACGTTTTGGCGATGATGATGTCGCTCGCGCGGCGTTTGCCCGAATCCTTGGACAACCAGCGCAGCGCGCACGGTTGGAAAGACATGGAAACGCGCGAAAACTCGTATCTTTTGAATGAGCAGACCGCGTTAATTCTCGGCTTCGGCACGATCGGACGACGCATCGCCGAACTTTTGACGCCGCTGAAAATGAATCTTACCGGCTTTAAACGCACGGTTCGCGGCGACGAAACGATAAAAATGGTTTCGCTCGACACGCTCGACGAAACTTTAGCGATAGCCGACCACGTCATTAACGTTTTGCCCGCCAACGACGCGACCGCGAATTTTCTCGACGCTGCGAGATTTTCGAAGATGAAACACGGCGCGGTTCTTTATAACATCGGGCGCGGCACGACGCTCGACCAAGACGCGCTGCTCGCGGAAATGCGAAACGGGCGAATCGCCGCCGCGTATCTCGACGTCACGAATCCCGAACCGCTGCCGCCCCAAAGCGCGCTCTGGACGATGCCGAACGTTTATATCACGCCGCATTCGGCGGGCGGGTTTTCGCTCGAAAAGCGTCGGCACATCGAGCATTTTCTCGATAACCTGCGGCGTTTTGAAACGAAAGCGGAAATGCTCGATAGAATTTATTGAAAATGCTGAAAATAGATATTCACACGCATATTTTGCCGCGCGAGATTCCGCGCTGGAAGGAAAAATTCGGTTACGGCGGATTTATCACGCTCGATCATCACAAGCCGTGCTGTGCGCGAATGTTGAAGGACGACGGGCATTTTTTTCGCGAGATCGAGGACAACTGCTGGTCGGCTGAACGGCGAATCGAAGAATGCGACGCTTTTAATGTCGATGTGCAGGTTCTCTCGACGGTTCCCGTGATGTTTTCATACTGGGCAAACGCGGCGGACGGCGCGGAAATTTCCGCGTTTTTGAACGACGACATTGCCGAAATCATCGAACAACATCCGCGCCGTTTTATCGGTTTGGGAACGGTTCCGCTGCAAAATACAAATCTGGCGATCAAGGAACTCGAACGATGCAAAAAGCTCGGCATGGCGGGCGTTCAGATCGGCTCGAACGTCAATCAGTTAAACCTCGGCGAAGCGCAGTTTTTCGAATTTTTCGAGGCGTGTCAGTCGCTCGGAATGGCGGTTTTCGTTCACCCTTGGGAAATGTTGGGCGAAAAAGATATTCAGAAATACTGGTTGGCGTGGCTCGTCGGAATGCCGGCGGAAACTTCGCGCGCGATCTGCTCTTTGATCTTCTCGGGAACGCTCGAAAAATTGCCCAACTTAAGAATCTGCTTTGCACACGGCGGCGGTTCGTTTCCTTATACTTTAGGCAGAATCGCGCACGGTTTTGAAGTTCGCCCCGATCTGGTCGCGGTTGATAACGCGCGAAATCCGCGCGAATACTTGGGCAAATTCTGGCTCGATTCGCTGGTTCACGACGAAGCGATGCTCGAATATTTGGTAAAACTGGTCGGCGCTGACCGGATCGCTCTCGGCACGGATTACCCGTTTCCGCTCGGCGAACTCGACCCCGGGCAATTGATCGAAACATCGAAATTTGATGACGCGGCAAAAGCCGAAATGCTTCACGGCGCGGCTTTGAAATGGCTCGGATTAAATAAGAATCTATTTGCCTGATTCGGGCTAAAACAAATCACGAAAAAATTTTCCGGATTGTGACTTAAGTCATATTTCTCCGACCGATTCCGCCGTATTATTAAGCCAGTGATAATTCACGGAGGAATTTATAATGAATAATTTAACAACGAAAACGGTTCGCGAAATCGCGCTCGAAATGCCTTTGACGACCAAGGTTTTCGAAAATCACAAAATAGATTTTTGCTGCGGCGGAAACCGCCTGTTTCTGGATGCCTGCAAAACGGCGAACGCGAACGCCGAAGTTGTTCTGCGGGAACTTTCCGTTTATCTCGAAAGCCCGGCGGAAACCGAGCTTGATTGGGTCAAGACCGCGAGCCTCAACAAATTGATCGATTATATTGTCGATAAACATCATACATACACGCGCGACGAGATCGAAAATTTAGCGCCGCTGATGGCGAAAGTCGCCGGCAAACACGGCGCGCTGCATGCGGAACTTTACGCTTTGGAAGAACTTTTCAGCGAACTTTGCGCTGATCTGACGCCGCATCTGATGAGAGAAGAACAGGTTTTGTTTCCTTATATCGCGGAGCTTGAAAACTTTAAAACCAAACAGACGAAAGTTCCGGTGTCGCGTTTCGGGACGGTTAAAAATCCGGTCGGAATGATGATGCGCGAACACGACACGGCGGGCGAGGTTTTAAGACAGATGCGCTTCGCGGCGAGCGATTATCAAGTTCCCGAAGGCGCGTGCCCGAGCTACACGGCGCTGCTCACGCGGCTCGAAGCGTTTGAAAAAGATCTGCACCAGCACATTCATCTGGAAAATAACGTTCTTTTTCCGAAGGCGATCGAGCTTGAAAACGAAATGTTTTCATTAGAGTTTTAACAATTTAAGAGGATCAATAAATGTCCGGCAAGGCTTCAACAATTCCGGTCAAGCGAACTGCCGTCAAGGTCAACACAAAAGCCATCGCTCTGCCGATCGAACACGGTGCTTGGGGTTTCGTTTTCGAGCCGCTGACGGCGGGATTGTTAATCGCCTTCTCGCCGTCGGCAATCTGGATTTCCCTGCTTGTCATCGGCGCGTCTCTGACGCGCCAGCCGCTTAAAGTTTTGCTCAACGCGCGGCAGGCGACACGCGATCTGCCGCAAACGCCGGTCGCGCAAAAATTCGTTTTGATTTACGGCGCGATTTTTACGGTCGGCTTGCTCGGAAGTTTGTATTTTGTTCCGCGCGCCGCGTTTCTCCCGTTTCTTTTCGTGCTGCCTTTGGCGGCGTATCAGATTTATTGCGACGCTGCCCGCAAAAGCCGGTAGCTTTTGCCGGAAATTACGGGCGCGATTGCGGTTTCTTCGTCGGTTGCCGTAATCGCGCTCGCCGATAACTGGAGTTTTCCGGCGGCTGTCGGGTTATGGACGATCTTCGTCGCGCGTTTGATTCCCTCGATTCTTTACGTCAGAAACCGCCTGCTGCTTGAAAAAGGAAAACCTTTTTCGAGATTTGTCCCGGTACTTTCGCACGTCGCCGCCTTTGCGACCGTCGCCGCGCTGGCGTTTTACGGTTTAAGCCCGCTTTTGACGGTTTTGATGTTCGCGGTTTTACAATGTCGCGCCGTGGTCGGTTTGTCGCCATATCGGCGCAAAGTCAAAGCGATGCGAATCGGCGTCTGGGAAGTTGTTTACGGCACGCTGACCATGCTTTCGGTCGTACTCGGTTATCACCTGAAAATTTGAAATCGCGCGGTTTTCGCCTTTTAACAGAAATCTGTAAAATAAAGGAATGAAAGCAATTGTAAAAAGCAAAGCCGAGGAAGGTTTGTGGCTCGAAGATGTCGCGGAACCCGAAATCGGCATTAATGATGTTTTAATTCGCGTTTTGAAAACCGGAATCTGCGGAACCGACGTTCACATCTACAATTGGGACGCGTGGGCGCAACAGACGATCAAGATTCCGACCGTTTTGGGACACGAGATCGTCGGCGAAATCGTCGAAACGGGAGCGAACGTCAACGATTTTTACGTCGGCGACAAGGTTTCGGTCGAAGGTCATCTCGTCTGCGGTCGCTGCCGCAATTGTCTCGCCGGACGACGTTACAAATGCGCCAACACTCTGGGCGTCGGCGTCCAGACGAACGGCGGATTCGCTGAATATATCGCCGTGCCGATGACGAATATCTGGAAGCACAACGACGATGTAAACTTAGAAGTCGCGGCGATTTTCGATCCGTTCGGCAACGCGGTTCACACGGCGCTCGCGTTCGAAGTTTTCGGCGAAGACGTTTTAATCACCGGCGCGGGACCGATCGGAATTATGGCGGCGGCGGTCGCTAAACACGCCGGCGCGCGCCACGTCGTGATCACCGACGTTAACCCGCATCGCCTTGAGCTGGCGCAGAAATTCGACGTAACCTTGGCGGTCAACACGCGCGAAACTCCGCTCGCCGACGTGCAGAAACAACTCGGAATGAAGGAAGGCTTCGACGTCGGGATGGAAATGTCCGGCAATCCGCACGCATTTCGCGAAATGCTCGCGAATATGACGCACGGCGGCAGCATCGCTTTCTTGGGAATTCCGTCGGACGAATTTTCGATCAACTGGAAAACCGTCGTTTTCAATATGCTCACCGTCAAAGGCATCTACGGTCGCGAAATGTACGAAACGTGGTATCAAATGTCGGTGCTGCTCGAATCGGGCTTAAACATCGAGCCGGTCATCACGCACCGCTATTCCTACAAGGATTTCGAAAAAGGTTTTGAAGTAATGCGCGAAGGCAACAGCGGGAAAGTTATTTTAGATTGGAGTGAGATTTAATAGATGAACGACGTGTTGGCTTGGTCGCTTCAAAAATCGCGCGAGCAGACATTAAGCCTTGTCGCGGATTTGCGCGATGAACAAATGTGTCGGCAAACCTCGGCGGGCGAAAATCATCCGGCTTGGATTCTCGGGCATTTGCTTTTGGGAGATATTTATCTTTTATCAATGCTAAAAGTTCGGGAGCTTTCGGCGGATTTTACAGATTTATTGGGTAAATACGGACCGAATTCAAACCCGATTTCGACGTCCGAAATTTACGCCCCGAAACAATTTCTCATCGAAAGATTAACCGAAACGGGTTTGCTCAGACTCGACGCCGTTCGGAAGATGAAAAATCTCGACCAGCCGACGCCGGACGCAACACTGGCGCAAACCCAGCCGACGATCGGGCATCACCTGCAAATCCTGGTTTTCCATGAAGGACATCATTGCGGTCAAATATCTGCGTGGCGGAAATTGCAAGAATTTTCTTCAGTGAAAGGAATTTTTGCGTCTTAAAGAATTGGTGATTTGATTAGAAATGCGCGTTACTCAAATAATATAGATGGCTTTGAAACCGAAACGAAAATTTTTACTTTCAATTGCAATTTTGATTGTGTTTTTTGTTGCAACTATTTGGGTTGTCGGAGGTTTGCTTAGTTATCCTGTAAACGAGCGAATCGGCGAATCGCCTTCTGATATTCCCGCACAAACTGTTCAAATCCAAAGTTTATCAGGCTCTACGATTCACGGTTGGTTTTTGCAAGGAAAAGAGAATGCCGGCGCAATAATTTTGATGCACGGCGTTCGGGCAAATCGTTTGGCGATGCTTGATCGAGCGCGTTTTTTAAGCCGCAAAGGTTTTTCAGTTTTGTTGTTTGATTTTCAAGCCCACGGAGAAAGCGTTGGAAGTAATATTACATTCGGTTATCTCGAAAGCCGAGACGCTCAAGCAGCAGTTGACTATGTTCATTCACTTTTGCCAAGAGAAAAAATTGGCGTGGTCGGCGTTTCGATGGGCGGCGCGGCATTTCTTCTGGCAAAACCTAATTTGCAAGTGAACGCGGTCGTTTTAGAAATGGTTTATCCGACAATAGAACAAGCAGTTTCAAATCGAATCACATCACGATTGGGAAATTGGTCATCAATTTTCACGCCTTTGCTGACCTGGCAAATGAAACCGAGATTGGGAATCGATGTTAAAGATTTGCGTCCGATTGATAATGTCGGTTCAATAAATATACCCAAACTTTTTATCGTCGGCGAAAAAGATGAACATACAACTCTTGAAGAATCAAACGCGCTTTTCGCGGCGGCAAATGAACCGAAAGAATTGTGGATAATTCAGAACGCGAAACATGTGGATTTTTATCAGCTTGTAAAAAAAGAATACGAACAAAAAGTTTCGACATTTTTTGAAAAACATCTTCAAGAAAACAATAATTAAAATATGTACGGCATAAAAAAACAATTAGAAAACACAATTAACGAAATCAGAGAAGCGGGGCTTTATAAAAACGAGCGCGTGATCGAAAGCCCGCAGGATGCACGAATTGAGGTTTCAAACCAAACCGTCTTGAATATGTGCGCGAATAATTATCTCGGCTTGAGCGATCATCCGGCGATTGTCGCGGCGGCGCATAAGGCTCTTGATGATTGGGGTTACGGGTTGTCATCCGTGCGGTTTATTTGCGGGACGCAGGCGATTCATAAGGAACTCGAGGCGAAAATCAGCGAGTTTTTAGGCACGGAAGACACGATTCTTTACGCGGCTTGTTTCGATGCGAACGGCGGGCTTTTTGAACCGCTCTTTGAGGCGGAAGACGCGATTATTTCCGATGAACTCAATCACGCGAGCATCATTGACGGCATTCGCCTGAGCAAAGCGGCGCGTTTCCGTTACAAAAACAACGATATGGACGACCTCGAATCGAAGCTCAAGGAAGCGGGCGCGGCGCGGCGCAAAATCATTGCGACGGACGGCGTTTTTTCGATGGACGGCTACATCGCCAATCTCGGCGCGATCTGCGATTTAGCTGAAAAATACGACGCGCTCGTGATGATTGACGATTGTCATTCCGCCGGATTTATGGGCAAACAA
>JANOBZ010000150.1:0-75620 GCA_031411895.1 Acidobacteriota bacterium
CTTGACGGCACAGCGTTTGAAAAACGCTCAAACGGTTCATTTATATTCAAGATTCCTGTCAATCGCGACGTTTGACGCCGCTTTCAGCGACGTGTGCCGTCAGGATGACGGCGTTCCTTTCTTATCCAATACTGACGTTAATTCACTATCTGACAGAAATATTTCGAACGCTCGAATCGCTCATTGCCGGATTATTTATACTAACCACGCGAAGCCGCGCGCGTTTCGTCGCCGTGCCGACGACCATAACGCTTTCCGAGCCGTCGTTCGGCGTGTCGGCGATCAAGGTTTGCCAATTTGTCGATTCGTTGCGCGAAATCTCGATGCGCACGTTCCCGGTGATATTTTCCGACGACCACGTTAAGTTTCGCGCGATAAGGCGCGGCAAAACCTCGCCGCCGTTAAAATTCGTGAGCATCAGATTCGCGCCGCTGTATCGGTAATTTGCAATCGTGTCAGCCGTTAAGTTGATCGAACGCGCATTATCACGCGCATTGTCGATTCCGGTCGGGTAATCCATAAAGGTCACCTCGGGATTCGAAAAATAAGGTCGCCGCGTGCAGCCGCTCGGACACGGATCAACATAGCTCATCACCGTCCGATAAACGCCGTTCACGTAATGCCCGTAGCCGAACGCGTAGGTCGCGCCCGAACCGTTTTCGGGATTGTGCTGGCTGCCCATATTATGCCCGAGTTCGTGCGCGAAGCTCAGATTTCCGACCGCGCACGAGCGTGTCGTAACCGTAAAACCGTTGTTCTGGTTGCCGCCCGCGCCGCCCATCAGATAACCGACGCCGCAAACGCCCGAAACTTCGCCGACCATCGCGACGAGATCGGCTTTATGCGTGTCGCGCAAAGCTTGAATCTGGGTGTTGCTGCGCAGATTTGCCAGATCGGTCGAGTAATTTCCGCTTTCGGTGTAGAGATATTCCTGCGTGTGAACGAGCCGCAGACGCTGGCGGATTTTGCTGTTCAGATAAGCCGAATTTGCCGAATCGATCGATTGTTGAACAAGCACCTGCGCCTGCGCGTCGCCGCCGAGCGTATTTTTCGTCGCCGTCGTGTAAACGATCATCACATCGATCCGGTCGCCCGAATCAATTGAGGCTAAAGTGTTTTCGGTATTCGATCTAACCGGTGTTTCTTCTGATTTTATTTCGCCGCCGCATTCCGGAAAAAGCGACTGATTCAGCTCGACGAGAATTTGTTTCGCACCGCGCGGAACGATTTCGTAAACCTGATTCAAAGGCGCGTAGATCAAGCCCGAAACATAGCCGCCGCGAAACGTTAAAATCACGTCGCCCTCGAATTTTCCATCCGTGATTTTGCCGCGCCACGTGTAATCGTTCATCGCGCGCGTTTCGGTTTGAAAAAGTTTCGCCGTGTAGATTTTGCCGTCGAAAAGCGGAATTTCGAGCGTTTCCGCCTGCCGTAAACTTAAGGAACCGAACGAAATTTCGCTTTCGCGCACCGACGCGATCGAAGATTTTTCCGTTCGCGCCGCCGGAGCTTCCTTAATTTCAAAAAGCCGCGCACGGGTTTGTGCCGAAGCCGAAATTGCGCCGCAAATCACAAAAACAAAGACGAATATCGTTAAAATCAAATTTTTCATACTGCTTTTTCCTTGATAATAAACGTCGGCACCATTCCGCCGCCCGAAGAAACATTTGCCAGTTCCGAGGTTGAAAGCCGCGTGAACGCCGAACCGACCTTGCCGAAAAACAGTAAAGGATCGAGATCAACCAACTGATCCAAAAATTCAAATCCTGCCTGATCGTCAAAAAGCATCGGGAACGATTCCTTCGAAGTTTCGACGCGTTCCTGAACGAGATAATCTTCGTCCACGAGCGCGACTTTCATCGCTTCTTCCCATTCCTGATAGCTCAAAACCCAGCCGATATAAATTCCGTGACCGCCGTAATCGTCGTTCGGCTTTAACACTAATTTCGATTTATTGGCGAGCGTCCATTCGACCAGGTCAATTTCCGCACCCTTATGAAAAGTCGTTTCCTGACGGAATTTACGCGTCCACGGAACGTGCGCTTTGATCGCGGCAAGCTCTTCTTCGTTAAAAAGATGCGCGTATTTTTCGTTCGTCAGAATCGCGAAAACCGCTTTTTTGTGGATTATTTTCGACTGAAAACTATTGACCATACAAATCGCTCCGGCGCGGTATGCGTCGAGCAGCGCTGGATATTGATCCATGATCGGCAGATATTCGTTAACGAGCAGACGCTTGTAAACGACGTCAATTTTAACGCCTTTGCACCACAAACTTTCGCCGTCGAATTCCAGTTCGTCGGGCGAGCAAATGATCGAAGTACAGCCTTCGGATTCAAAAAAGTCTCTGAAAAGCTCGAATTCCATCTGCGTCGGCAAATCTTTCAAATCAACAATCGCGATGACCGGATTTTTTTCGGGTTTGTAACCTAAAAATTCTTCGTACGCAAGCAGCAAAACGTTCAGCATTTTCGAGCTGCCTTCGAAACGCAGAACATCGTAGCGTTCGAGAAATTTTTTCATTACCGGAAGTTCGAGAAAAATCTTCGAAGCCGAATCGGCATAAGCGATTCCGGCGGGCGATTCGCCGTTCAGTTCGACAAAAGAATAAGCGTTTTCGGTCAGAAACGAATCGAGCCGCGCGGTCGGCGAAACCGTTTTGTATTTCGGGTCGATCGCAACCAGATCCTTTTCGATTTCCGTGATCCCGAGTTCGTCGAGCATCGCTTCATCGGCAACCGCCGCGTCTTTGACCTTTTGCAGCGCCGACCAGATAATCTCGCAAATTCCGCGCGCGCGAATCCAATCGGCTTCGGTCACGAAATGCGGGCGCAGATAAGGCGAAAGTCTTCTTCCGCCAAAGATCAGGCGCGCTTTCTCTAAACCGTCGTCGAGCGCAAGACGCGACGCTTCGGCTAATTCAAAATCTTCAAGTAGTTCGTGGTAATAGGCAACGGCTTCTTTTAACATAATTTTTAAGTAATCAGCAATCAGTAGTTCGTGGTCAGTTCTTTTTCTGACTGCTGATTGCTGATTTTCATAATCGTTTCAAACTCATTTGGCGTCAATGGCATCACGCTCAGGCGCGATTGTTTGATAAGCGCGATGTTTTCAAGTGATTTTTCTGATTTGATTTCGGTTAAACTAACGCCGCGCGCCAATTTTTCAACCGGCTTGATCTCGACCGCGATCCATTTTTCATCGGTCGGATCGGGAAATACCTCGCGCGAAACTTCTGCTATTCCGACAATCGCTTTTTCCGAAACCGAATGATAAAAAAGGACTTTATCGCCTGCGCGCATCGCTTGCAGATTATTGCGCGCCTGAAAATTGCGGACGCCCGTCCAATCGGTTTTGCCGTCGCGAATCAAATCGTCGAACGAATAAGCTTCGGGTTCCTGTTTAACGAGCCAGTAATTCATTTTTTATTAGTTTCAAGTTTCAGATTGCTTTAACTTGAAACTTGAAATTTGAAACATATTTAGCAAATCCGGCGAAAGCGGGCTTCGTATAACGATAAAACGCCGTGACTGACAAGTCCTGCCGCCATGATAAATAAAATTGTCTTTCCGTAATAAGTGTCGGCTAAAACCGCCAGCGCACCGTCGATGCCGATGACTTCTTCCGCATTATAATTGATTGCGGCGGTAATAAAGAAATAGCCGACCAGACAAAATATGATCGCGCGCGCCGTAAAACTGAACACGCCGAGAGTGTTGACGAACCGCATCTGACCTTTTCCGAGCGTGTAAAGGCGGAAATTTTCCTGATACTTGCGCGAAATTCCGCTGTAGCATTCGTGAATTCCCGCGCCGATCGTCGTTAAACCGATCAGAAACAAAAGCACCGCGCCGAGCGGCAAAGCGAGAAAAATCTGCGCGATCGTGCGCTGCATTTCGCCGTTTTGCGGCTCGAAATTCTCGGTAATTAAAACATTAAAAGCCGAGAATGCGAGCCAGATATAAAATATTCCGACGCCGACGGCAATGCATCTTTTGATAATTCCCTGCCAGCTTTTTCCGGCATTATCAACGTCGGCGACGCCGCGCAGGATGTTCCAAAAACTATGCCCGAGCGCGCCGGCGATAAAAATAATTATCAGAATCTTTCCGAAATCGAGTTTTGCGACCCGCGCGAGCGCGCCGGTCGCATCGGCTAATTCGCCGCCGCGCTGTCCGGTCGCGACCATTACCGCGAGAATTCCGATCACGATAAAAAGAAAGCCTTTTGTATAAAATCCGAGGCGCGCGAATTTTTTGACAAAAGGCTTGCGAACCGTTTCTTCCGCCGCTTTTACGGTTTCATCAATCTTCTCACCGACCGTTTGCGGAGTTTCTTCATTTGTCATAATCGGTGAGTTTGGTTTTCGTTTTCGGTCTTTGAAAGAAAACTTTAAAGTTGATGCAATATCAGGATTTTTTCTCCTTTTCTCCTCAACTCTTTTTCTCCTCTACTTTTTTCTTCACTACTTCTTCTGCGCCGCGACCGCTTTTTTATTCAGCCATTTCGCCCAGCGTTCGACATACGGGCGAAGCGGTTTGAAAAGTTTGGCGCGGAAAGAATTCGGATTCTGATTCTTTTCGCCCCACGCCTTTAAATTTTTCTCGGCGTATTGTTTGATCTGCGGTTCGAGACTTTGACGTTTCACGGAATGTCGGAGCGTTAAATAATAATGCTGCCCGACAAGCGAAAAAATTAATCCGGCAATATTTCCCTTAAAGGATTGTTTCGCCATCCAGCGTTTGCCGAAGCTTTCGGTCGGCTGCAGAATCGCGCCCATCGAAAGTTCGATAAATGCGTTTTTCGTGCCCATTTTCGGGTGATAAAGTCCCGGCAGATCGCCTTTGATCGGAACATCCATTTTTTGGAGCTGCGGATTATTGATGAAATCAACGAGCTTGATCTTTTCGAGCCCGCGCGTGTGTTCGGTCGGCAGAAAATCGAGCGCCTTGTAGATTTCTTCGTCGAAATTTTTCGGCAAATCGAACGTTACCTGATTTTCTATTTTTAACTTTGTTGCCTTGGCAGGTTTTTGTCCTGCGGTTTGTATCGCCATATCTTTACTAAATTGTAAATTGTTAATCGAGATTAGTAAATTGCGCGACGCGACTGTGGCGAGAACGCGACAGTTTACAATTATCGAATTACGAATTACGAATTACTCATCGAATATTTACGCGGGTTTCCGGTTTTCTTAAAATGCGGCACACAGATTGTTTTAATTCATAATTCGTAATTCGTAATTCGTAATTTAATACCGTGAATCAGACAACACTTGCCAAATCAATCGCCGTCAGCGGCATCGGGCTTCATACCGGTGTCGAGGTCAATCTGTCATTAAAGCCCGCGCCTGAAAATACGGGTTATATTTTTGTCCGCACCGACCTCGATAATTTCGAGATTCCCGCGTCGGTCGAATATATTTCGCATTGCAGCTATGCGACGACGCTTGTCAGAAACGGCGTGTTACTGTCAACCTGCGAGCATCTTCTGTCGGCACTGCGCGGCGCGGGCGTGGACAATTGTTTTATCGAACTCGACAACATCGAAATCCCGATCATGGACGGATCGAGCGAGAATTTTATCGAACTGATCGAGAAAGCCGGAATTTTCGAGCAGATCGCGCCGCGCCATTACCTGAAAATTCTCGAAAAGGTCGAATTCGAGCAAGGCGACCGCCGGATGTCGGTCGAGCCGTCGGATAAATTCGAGATCGAATGCGTGATCGATTTTCCGCATCCGTTCATTAATCGCCAAACGTATTATTTCGAGATGAAAAACGGCTCGTTCGGGCGCGAGATCGCGTCGGCGCGCACGTTCGGCTTTACGCAGGAAATCGAAATGCTTCGCAAAGCAAATCTCGCGCTCGGCGGATCCTTGGATAATGCGATCGTTTTGACGCCCGAAGGAATGCTCAACGAAAACCCTTTGCGCTTTGCGGACGAATTCGTGCGCCATAAAATCCTTGATATTATCGGCGATTTTGCGCTTTTAGGAATGCCGGTTTTTGGTAAGATCATCGCCGAAAAGAGCGGACACGCGGTTCACGCTTCCCTAATGAGCAAACTTTTGAAAACCGAATCCGCGTGGAAAATCGTTGAAAATCAACAAGCTTGAAATCAGACAATAAACGACAAGAAAGCTTCCCGCAGAGACGCAAAGGAGCGAAGGATTTGTTTTCTTATATAGCTTTGCGTCTTTGCGGGAAATTATTATTTCTCCGAGATTTGCTCTAAAGTCGAAAAATCGCTTGACCTGATTCTAAAAATCCTCAAAACTAAAAACAATCTGTAGTATTTATGATTGAGCTTTCGGAATCGAGAATTTATGAATTCGAAGAATTCCGGCTCGAAGCGAAAAGTCATCGGCTTTTCCGGCGCGCCGGCGGCGAGATTGTGCCGCTCACGCCGAAAGCTGTCGAGCTTTTACTGTTTTTCGTCCGAAATGCGGGGCGAATTTTGTCGAAAGACGAATTGCTCGACGCGGTTTGGGAAAATTCGTTCGTCGAAGAAGCGAATATTTCACAGACGATTTTCGTATTGCGCAAAACGCTCGGCGAAAATACCAAAAAGCCGCGTTTTATTTTGACCGTCCCGAATCGCGGCTATCAATTTATCGCGCAGGTTTCCGAGATAAATCCGAACGACTCGATTCTCGAAGAAAGTTTTTTCGCTGACGCAGGTTCGCCGGAAATTCAAAATCCGAAACCTGAAATCCGAAATCCGAAATCCAAAATCCAAAACCCCAAATTGGCGTTGTTCGCCGCCATCTTACTTGTTGCGGCAATTGGCATTTACTGGTTTTACCCGGCGGCAAAACCCGTTTCGGTGCGCGAAATCAAAACGATCGCGATCTTGCCGTTTGAAGATTTAAGCGCCGAACAAACCGACAAATATCTCGGCGTGAGTCTCGCGGACGCGCTGGCGAATAAATTCGGCGGCTTAAAACAAATCACCGTCCGACCGACGCGCACCGTTTTGAAATATGCCGGAAATCGCGAAGACGCGAGCAAAATCGGGCGCGAATTAAAGGTTGATGCCGTGCTCGACGGTCGCATCCAGCGCGTCGGCGAACAGATTCGCGTCCATGTGCAGCTCATTCGGACGGCGGACAACGCAACGATTTGGACTGAGAATTTCGACGATCGTTTTACGAATTTTTTTGCCGTCCAGGATTCGATCAGCCAAAAGGTTTTAGCGTCGCTTGCCGTACAGCTCGACGAAAAGGAACGTGAAAATTTTAACCGGCGCGGCACGGAAAACGCGGCGGCGTATCAGGATTACCTGCGCGGGCAATATTTCTGGAATAAACGCACGGCAGACAATCTGAAAAAAGCGGTCGAACATTTCGAGATGGCAATCGCCAAGGATTCAAACTTTGCGCTCGCTTTCACGGGGCTTTCAAATTCGTATCAATTGTTGGCGGAATACGGCGCCGAAGCTCCGCACGATGTTTTTCCGAAAGCCAAAGCCGCTGCCCGAAAAGCCCTTGAAATAGACGAACGCTCCGCCGAAGCGCACACTGCGCTCGCTTATACGCAGGCTTTTTACGACTGGGATTGGGCGGGTGCCGAAGCATCCTTCAAACGCGCCATCGAACTGAATTCCAATTACGCGACCGGGCATCAATGGTATGCCGAATATTTGATCGCGATGGGACGTTTTGAAGAATCGCGCGCGCATCTCGAACGCGCGCTCGAAATCGACCCTGTTTCGCCGATCATTCTGAGCGATCTGGCGGCGCTTTATGACCATATGGACAAACCCGACGAGGAAATCGCGCAAGCCCTTAAAGTCATCGAAATTGATCCGAATTTCGCTTACGGGCATTTTTATTTAGGACTCGGTTATGAACGAAAAGGGATGTACCGGGAAGCATCGGAAACGCTTGCCAAAACGATGACGCTTTTCGGCGAGCCCGAGGAATGCGCCGAAGAAGTAAAAGCGGCATTTGCCAAAAACGGGATGTCCGGCTGGTGGAAAAAACGTCTCGAACAGATCGAAAACCGCCCGCATTTAAAGAATTTTCAAGCCTTTTACAAAGCCCTCGTAAAGATTCGCCTCGGCGACAAGGAAGGCGCTTTGGAAGCGTTAAATCAGGCTTTCCAAAGAAAAGACCGCCTGATTATCAACGCTAAATATGAGCCGCGTCTCGATGCTTTACGGCAGGACGCGCGTTTTCAGGACTTACTGCGGCGGATGGGACTTTAGGAACTATCTGGGATTTGGGAATTCTGATTTCGAATTGAATTCTCAAGAACAGACAAACCCGCAATCCGAAATCCCAAATCCGCAATCGAGTTAGGGCGTTACAGTCAATTGCGCCGGACTGTTTATCTGAAGACAATTGAGCGAAACGGTCAGATTTGCCGTTTTCGAAGTAGTAACAGACGGCGCGACGGCAGTTATTAGCGATGGCGAAACAATCGTAAATTGCAGCGGCTGCCCGTCGAAATAAACACCCGTAACACCAAAGAAATTCCCGCCTTCAATTCTAATTTGCGCTCCCGATCTAACATTTGCGGACACCAGACGCGTAATGAAAGGGGCAAAAAGGGTGACTCCCGTACTCAGCGAATATTTAACGAGCAGAATATCTTCGAAACCGAAATTCATATTCTTAAAATTAACCGTGGTTCCGGCAAGTAAAGCATTTCCCGAAGCGTCGAGCGCAATGGCGTTAAAGCTGTCCGAATCGGCGACGGCAAACTGACGAACAAAAAACAGAGTGCCGTCAGGCGATCTTTTGGCGAGCCATGCATCGGAATTCGGACCGGGATTGATCGCCGCTAAATTTCCGGTAGTCGAGCCGCTGTAAATCAAGTTGCCGCTCGAATCGGTCGTCATATCGCCGATTTCCTCGTCTTCGACGGTCGCTTCATAATTCGTCCAAATTATTGATCCATTTGTATTTAGTTTTGACAACCAAACATCTTTTGAAGAATTTCCGGCGCTATGGAAACGATATTGCGTTCCCGCGATAAACGCATTGCCGATTGAATTTGCCGCCACGCGCGTCGGGATAATATCTTCCGCAAGCGGCAGATCATAACTTACCCGACCGGCGGGATCGAGCCTCATCGCAAAACCAACGAAATAGGCGTCGGTCTGCGATTCATATAAGTCCTTACCGACAACATAAATCGAGCCGTCGCTTGCCACAAAGAGATCGTTCGGATCGCCGGTTTCCTGATCCCGTAAGGCGTTACCAAAACCCGGATAAACAATGCCGTTCGAATCAACGATCATTTGGTTGAGGTTAAAAAAAGCATAACTTAAACCACTGCCGACATTTGTGCGGTTAACGTTCAAAACGGCGGTCAAAACCGGACGCGCGTTTGAATTAAAACTGAGCGCCATGCCGCCGACACCGTCTTCGTATGTAGGATGTCCGAAAACATAATTGCTGAGCTGGTTGCCGTTACTATCAAATTTGGCAATAAAAGCATCGGTATTTACGCCGCCGGCGGTTAAAGTGCTTCCCGCAAGATAGATCGTGCTGCCGGTATTATCTACTGCGATTGCACGAGCAGTTTTTCCTAATCCGGCGACATTAGTGAGCGTCACATTCCGCAGCCAAAGCCTCACGCCGCTTGAAGAATTGTATTTCGCGATCCAAAGCTCGGTCGCGCCGTTTCGCACAACGTGTCCCGCGGCATAAACGTTTCCTGAATTATCGCTCGTGACGGTCGTCGCAAAATCGGAAGAACCGTTAAATTCCTGATGCCCCTGTTCGCTCCAAACAATATCGCAATTAACATATAATTTGACGGCTCTTACTTCGCGCGGAATGTCGAAACCAAGCCTTTTGGCAACGACATTCATACCGAAACTTTGGGCAAAAGACGGCAGACCGTTTGAATAAATCCACATTCGCGAAGTATTGCCCGAGGTTGACTGCGGTTCGAACACGACGCTCACGCCCGAAGGCACATTTTCCACCGACAAATCAACCGGACCGCTGAAACCCGTGCGGTTTATCCGAATGTCGTAATAAGTCGTTTGTCCGGCGATGACTGACTGCGCTTCGGGTGAAATCGTCAGCGAGATCGCGGGCAGCGGCTGCGTCGTCAATTTTATGGTGATCGGCGCAATCGAAACGCCGTTTGCCGTGGCTTTGACATTAATGCTGAATGTTCCGATCGGCGTTGAAGTCAGTGTCTGGAGCTTCAGCGTCGAACTCGTCGCGGTCGTCACGTTCGGACTAAAAGAAGCGGTTACGCCCGACGGCAAACCGGTCGCCGAGAGCGTAACTTTATCGGCGTAATTGTCGCGGTTGATTTTTATCGTATAAGCCGCCGTTTGCCCGACCGTCACGGTTTGCGCCGTCGGCGTCGCCGAAAGCGAAACGCCGCCGGCGAAGGCTTCTGCCGAAAACGCGAAAACGCAAAAACTAATTAATAGCGAATATAAAGTAAACAATTTCATTTTTTTAATCCTCATTCCTTTCTTCTCAAATCTAAAATCCGTCCCCTTAGCTAACTATTAAAATTCGAACCGCGCTCAAAAGTCTTCAAAATCGACTTCAAAAGTTCTCAAAATTTATTTGAAGCCTTGTTTGTGCGGCTAAATCAACAAAACGCTCTGTCGAATATAAATCCGCCATTTGTTATAATTTTCGTGTTAACACGAATTTTTATGGCGCAATCGGCAGTAAAACCAAAAGGCAAAATTTTTGAAACGAAAATTCAAAAAATTTCGGCAAATAATTCGCCTGAAACCGCGCTCGACCTGCTCGCCGTCGAAGAACCGCTCGAAATCCGGATCGGCTTTACGGATCATGGAAAACCGGCGCACAAAGCCGTTTCGATCACGATGCGGACGCCGGGAGCGGATATGGAACTTGCCGCCGGATTTTTGTTTACCGAGGGAATTTTAGAATCATTCGCCGAGGTCAAAGCGATTAAGCACTGCGGAAAATTTCCGAACAATCAAAACACGATTCGCGTTGATCTGTTTGAAAATGTCGCGATTGATTTTAAGCGGCTTGAAAGAAATTTTTACACGACTTCGAGCTGCGGCGTTTGCGGAAAATCGTCGCTCGATGCATTGACGGTCGCCGGAGCAAAACCGATCGAAGGCAAAAGCTTAACGAAGATTTCGGCTGAAATCATTCATGATTTGCCCGGAATATTGCGAAAACACCAAACCGTTTTCGACGAGACGGGCGGACTTCACGCCGCCGCGCTGTTTGATTTTGCCGGCAAACTGCTCGATCTGCGCGAAGACGTCGGGCGACACAACGCGGTTGATAAATTGATCGGCAAACAATTTCTCGACGATAATCTGCCACTTGCGGAAAAAGTCCTTTTCTTAAGCGGGCGCGCTTCGTTCGAACTCGTGCAAAAAGCCGTTATGGCGCAGATTCCGGTCATCTGCGCGGTCGGCGCGCCGTCGAGTCTGGCGGTCGAAGCGGCGCGCGAATTTAAGATCACGCTGCTCGGCTTTGTCCGCGAAAATCGTTTTAATGCTTATAGTTGCGAAGCCCGCGTCGAGGCGGCTTCCAGTTCGAAAGGATTCACTGTAAAATAAAACCAATCCAGCCCCCGAACCGAACTTGAATTCAAATTTATGAAATCCGAACAACAAAATCTCGGCGACCTCGAAGTCGGCGAAGTGATGGATACCGCCGCCGGTCTGAAATCTATCTTAAGCACGACGAAGGAAGTTATCAGAAAATCCGGCGCGGTGCGCGGCACGAAACTGATGCTCGCGCTCAATCAGAAAGGCGGCATTGATTGCAATTCATGCGCGTGGGCTGATCCGGACGGCGAACGGACACACGCCGAATTCTGCGAAAGCGGCGCGAAGGCGATTGCCGACGAAGCCGACACAAAGCGCGTCGGGGCGGAATTTTTTGCTAAATACAGCGTCGCCGAACTAGCCGCGCAAAGCGATCAATGGCTTAACGCGCAAGGACGAATCACCGAACCCGTCTTTCTCGCGGAAAACGCGACGCATTACGAAGCTGTCACGTGGGAAAAAGCGTTTCAAATTTTGCGCGAGGAGCTGAATTCGCTCGCTTCGCCCGACGAAGCCGTTTTTTATACTTCGGGCAGAACGTCGAACGAAGCCGCTTTCTTATATCAACTTTTCGTGCGTAATTTCGGGACGAACAATCTGCCGGACTGCTCGAATATGTGTCACGAATCAACGTCGGTCGCGCTTACCGAAGCGACCGGACTCGGAAAGGCTTCGGTCAAACTCGAAGATTTAGAAAACACCGATCTGATCATTATCATCGGGCAAAATCCCGGCACGAACGCGCCGCGAATGCTCAATTCGCTCGAAAAAGCCAAGCAAAACGGCGCGCGGATTATTGCCGTAAATCCTTTGCCGGAAGCGGGTTTGATGAATTTCGTCAATCCGAACCCGGAGCATCACGACAGTTTTTTAAAGTACCCTTTCGAGCTGATCGGCGGCAAAGCGATAAAACTTGCCGATCTTTTTCTGCCGATCCGCATCGGCGGCGATATGGCTTTCTTAAAAGGCTTGATGAAGGCGCTTTTCGAGCGCGAAAAATACAATCCGACGCCGATCTTCGATCACCAGTTTATCTCGGATAAAACCGCCGGATTTCAGGATTTTATCGCTAATCTCGAAAAGGTCGAATGGGAAATCGTCACGGAGCAGAGCGGTCTGACGCGCGCCCAGATCGAGGAAGCCGCCGAAATGTATACAAAAGCGAACCGCGTCATCACCTGTTGGGCGATGGGCGTGACGCAGCACAAACACGCCGTCGCGACGATTCGCGATATTGCCAATTTACACTTTTTGCGCGGGCAGATCGGGCGGCAGGGCGCGGGACTGTGCCCGGTGCGCGGACATTCAAATGTGCAAGGCGACCGCACGATGGGCATCTGGGAAAAAATGAACCCGAAATTTCGCGCCAATCTGGAAAAAGAATTTCACTTCAAAACGCCCGAAAAAAACGGCTTCGACACGGTCGAGTCACTCAAAGCGATGCACGACGGTCGCGCAAAAGTTTTCTTCGCGATGGGCGGGAATTTTCATTCCGCGACGCCCGACACCGAATTTACCGAAGCGGCTTTGCGAAACTGCAAACTGACGGCGCAGGTCATTACAAAATTAAACCGCACGGCGCTCGTCACGGGCAAAAAGTCTTTGATTCTGCCGTGTCTTGGAAGAACCGAAATTGATCTGACGGGCGGCAAAGAGCAGTTCGTTTCGACCGAAAACACGATGCTCAACGTCCAGATGTCGAAAGGAATTCTCGAACCTGCCTCGGAACATCTGCGGAGCGAAGTCTGGATCGTCGGCAAGCTCGCGCAGGCGGTTTTGAAAAACAAGATGCGCGTCGATTGGGAACGCCTGATCAACGATTACGACCGCATCCGCGAGGCGATTTCAAAAGTTGTTCCGGGCTGTGAAAATTACAATCAAAAAGTTCGGCAGGACGGCGGTTTTTATATGCCCAACCCGCCGCACGAAGGCAAATTTACGACCGATTCGGGCAAAGCCGAGTTTTTCTCTTCGCAGATCGAACGAATCGCGCTTGCCGAAGGCGAACTTTTAATGACGACGATTCGCGCGCACGATCAGTTTAATACGACGGTTTATGTCGAAAACGACCGTTATCGCGGAATTCACGGCTCGCGCCGCGTGATCTTGATGAACGCCGAAGACATCGCCGCGCGCGGACTGAAACAGGGTGAAGTCGTTGACATCGAAAGTCTTTTCGAAGGAAAAACGCGCCGCGCCGAATCGTTTATCGTCGTGCCCTACCCGATTCCGCGCGATTGCGCCGCAACATATTTTCCCGAAACGAACGTGCTCGTGCCGGTCGAAAGCGTCGCGGAAAAAAGCAATTGCCCGACCTCGAAACTCGTTAAAATCACCGTCGCGCCGCATTTGCACAACGGCGAACGGGTTTTTAGCGGAGAATTTAAGAATTAGAAAAGAGTTCATTGAGTTCATAGAGTTTATTGAGTTCTTTGAGTATTTGTTTTAACTCATCTATGAACTCAAAGAACTCAATAAACTCTACGAACTATCCCCCGCATTTCGTGCCCGCTGTGAAAACGTCGGATTCTTCGGGGCTTTTAGGGTTGTAGCAAACGACGACCGGCGCGCCGTTTGAAAAATCGCGCTGAACGTCGCCGTCTTTTTCGCTGTAGCCGTCGTAGGTTTTGCCGCCGACCGAATAGCTGTATTCGATCTCGGTTTCGACGCTCACAGAAGTTTTCTTTTTCTTTTTATTCGAGCTGGTCTTTTTCTTGCTGGTTTTCACATCGCGGTCAATCGCGACACCTCGGATTTGTCCCAGCGTTTCGGCAGTCAGATTCGAGCCGCAAGAGGCTCCGAACGCAGCAATCACGAAAAGAGTTAAAAAAGTAAGTTTTTTCATAATGTTTTGATAACCGGGTAACGGTTCTAAATTCTACAACAAGAAATGCGGAATTTTCCAGATAGCTTTGCCGAATTGGCTAAAACGCCGAAACATTTTCTAAATTGACGTCAGTTTTGGAAGAAGAATTTATATTTAACGCAAAGGCGCGGAGACGCAAAATTTTTTCAGGTCAGTTTTGAAAACAGAACAGCTCTTAATATTTCAGAGTCCTCGCTTAGTTATAAAAACCTTTGCGTTGAAATATTTCTTATATAATACTCAGGTTAAATTATTTTATGGAATCGGATTTTACGGGTTTTGTGCTCGCTGGCGGCAAATCTTCGCGGATGGGCGAGGACAAATTTTCTCTGCGAATCGAGGGCGAAACATTTCTGGCGCGCGCGGCTCGTGCGCTCGCGGGCGTCTGCCCGATCGTTAAAATCGTTCTTAATCAAACGCAGACGCTCGAAACGAATCTGCCGGTCGTTCGCGATATTTATGCGGAACGCGGCGCAAACGGCGCAATTCATGCGGCTTTATCGAACTGCGAAACCAAATTCGCCGTCATTCTGGCAGTAGATTTACCGTTCGTTGATCGGCAGGCGATCGAAAATCTCGCCAGTTTCGCGCTTGCCGCGAACAAATTTCCGGCAGTCGTTCCGACGCAAACGGACGGCAAACCGCAGCCGCTCTGCGCCGTCTATTGCGCCAAATACTGTTTGCCGACGCTCGAAAAACTGCTCAAGGAAAACACCTACGCTTCGGTGCGCGATTTTCTCGCGCTCATCGCGCCGAAATACATCGCCGCCGAACGCTTAAGCGAAAACGAAAAGCTGCTTTTCAATGTCAACTGTCCTGAAGATTTTCAGCAAATTAATATTTCAAAGTCCAGCCTTTAGGCGGCTATTCTCCCGCAATAAGCCGACCTTTTGACGAGACTCTAAATCTTCAGGCGTCAAACGTGGGCGGCGGCGGTGGTTCTGTTGATGGTAATTTGTTTTTTCGGCGTTTTGAAAATAGTGTTAGCAACAAATAAAACGGTATTGAATACAACACAACATTAGAGATCAAGAATATCCATTTAGGCATTGCCGGATCCGAAATATTTTGGCGGAAAAAGTAATTATAAATAGAATTGGGTAAAGTTACCGGGTAAAGAAACGCGGTATTTCCTACGCCTGTTTGGTTGTTAAAAATGAATAGAACTAACAATACAATCAAATAGATAACGACGAAAACGACTGCCATCGCGATTGATAAAAGAACCCTTTTCATAAATTATTTATCCCAATCGGGCGTGTGAAAGACGCCTTCTTTGTCGGTTCGCTGATAGGTGTGCGCGCCGAAATAATCGCGCTGTGCCTGAATTAAATTCGCGGGCAGACGTTCCGAGCGGAAGGCGTCGAAATAGGCGAGCGCCGACGAAAGACAAAGCGACGGAATGCGGCTTTCGGCGAATTTAGCGTTGATCGCACACCAATCCGCGCGATTTTCGCTTAAGATTTCGGCAAATTTGTCGTCTAAGATCAAATTCGGCAAATCGGGATTTTCGGCGTAAGCGCGGCGCATTTCTTCTAAGAGCGCGGAACGGATAATACAGCCGCCGCGCCAGATTTTGGCGATTTCCGATAAGTTTAAGCCGTATTCCTTGTCGGTCGAAACGGTCTGCAAAAGCGACATTCCCTGCGCGTAAGTCGTGATAAACGACGCGAGCAGAGTGTTTTTGAGCTGTTCGATAAACTCGTCGAAATTCTCGGCGACATAATCACGGACTTCCTTGTTTTTTGCTTCGTCCACCGGGTTTGCGACCCGGTTTTCAGCCGTTTGATATTCCGCGTCGCCGATTTTTGTTTGCTGTTGTTCGCTGACCGTCGTTTCCACTTCGCGGCGCGCCAAATCGGCTTTCATATCGTGCTGCGGCTCGCTCGAAACGGTGTCGCCGTCGGCTGACTGCTGACTACTGACTGCTGTTTGCTGACTGCCGTATTTCTTTGCGATCAGCTGACGCGTTTCCTTCTGCGCTGAAATTTGACGCATCGAAACCGCCGAATCGATCGTCGGGATCGGTACGCCGAAATCCATCGCCGCCTGTGAAGTCCATTTGCCGGTTCCCTTCTGCGCGGCTTTGTCCAAAACCATCTCGACGAGCGGTTTGCCCGACTCCAAATCGGTTTTTCTTAAAACATCCGCCGTGATCCCGACGAGAAACGAGTTTAATTCGGCGTTGTTCCAACCGGCGAAAGTTTCGCTCATCGCTTTATAATCCATCTTCAAAACGCGAAACATAAAATCGTAGGTTTCCGCCAAAATTTGCATCAAGCCGTATTCGATGCCGTTGTGAACCATTTTGACGAAATGCCCCGCCGAACCTTTGCCGACAAAAGCCGCGCACGATTCGCCGTTAACTTTTGCCGACGCGGCTTCGAGAATCTTTTGGACGTGTTCGTAAACTTCCGGCTTGCCGCCGATCATAATGCTCGCGCCGTGCCGCGCGCCTTCTTCGCCGCCCGATACGCCGACGCCTAAAAATTCGATGCCTTTTTCCGCCAGGACTTTTTCGCGCCGTTCGGTTTCCGGAAAATGCGAGTTTCCGCCGTCGATCACGATGTCGCCCGCGTCCAGCGCGTCGAGCAGTTGATTTATGACAATATCGACGACCTGCGCGGGAACGAGAATCATGATTTTTCGCGGGCTTTCGAGCTTTTCGAGAAAATCCGGTAAAGTTTCACCAGTCTGTAAATCGTAATCTTTACCTTCTTCAAGTAAAAGCTGCCGTTTTTCCGCGTCCAGATCGTAGCCGACGCCCGAAAAACCTTTTTCCGCGACATTGAGCAGAAAGTTTCTGCCCATCGTTCCGAGTCCAATCATTCCGAATTGTGCTTTTGTCATAAAAAAAGATTAACGCAAAGGCGCGAAGCCGCAAAGGCGCAAAGCATTTTTATTATAAAACTTTGCGTCCTTGCGGCTTCGCGCCTTTGCGTTAAAATACCCTTATGAAATCTTTATCGGAAGCGATTCGCCCGACCGTCTTTATAAAACCGCAGAAACTCCGCGATTTTCTCGGTATTGATTTAATCGTCGCGACGGAAACCTTCCAGCACACGGGAAGTTTTAAGTTTCGCGCCGCGTATAATCTGGCGTTAAACGTTCCGAACGACGAAATTTTAACGGCGTCGTCGGGCAATTTCGGTCAGGCTTTGGCTTACGCCTGTAAATTATTGAACAAAAAATGCGTCGTCGTGATGCCCGACACTTCGGCGCGCGTCAAGATCGAAGCGGTCAGAAATTACGGCGCAACGGCTGATTTGATTGACACGAAAACCGTCGGTCGAAGCGAACGCGTCGCGCAATTGGCGGCTGAAATGCCTGCGGCTTACGTCGCCTCGGCTTACGACGATTTGTTTGTGATCGACGGAAATTCGAGCCTCGGCGACGAACTTTCGGCGGAAAATTTCGAGACGGTCGTCGTGCCGATCGGCGGCGGCGGTTTGATTTCGGGCATTTCGAAAGGCTTGTGCCGCAACGGCTCGCAGATTGAGTTGATCGGCGCTGAACCGCTTTTGGGCAACGATGCCGCGCGCTCGCTCAAAGCGGGCGAAATCGTCGCCAACGATTCGGAACCGATGACGATCGCCGACGGCGCGCGAACCTTGAGTTTGGGTAAACATAACTGGGAAATCATAAAATCCGGCGTCGCAGAGATTATCGAAGTAAGAGACGAAAAAATCGCCGAAGCCGCGCGGCTTTATTTCGGGCTTGCAAACTTAAAGTCGGAACCGACCGGCGCGGTCAGTTTGGGCGCGGTTCTGGAAACCCCTGCTAAATTTAAGGATAAAAAAGTTTGCGTCGTCGTCAGCGGTGGCAATGTCGACGCCGAAATTTACCGGCAGATTCTGGCTGAAAAATAATTTTTTAACGTAAAGACGTATTTCGATTTGGGATTTGGGGTTTGGGATTACGGATTTGCCTTTCGATTTAAATTTCAGTCCGAAATCCGAATTCAGAAATCCCAAATCGAGCTGCCTTTGCGTTAATAATCTTTCAAGTCGTCTGATTTTCGCGTGTCAGGCGTTCGAGCGCGCGGCGGGCGACGATCGTAATGAAAATTACCGAAACGATCGTCGCGATAATCCCGAAAACGATCAGCCACGCTTCCTGCGGGTCGTTAAAACTCAATTCGGAAAGCCCCGAACCGACCAGAACGACCGCCGACGAACGCGGCAGCATTCCCAAGAAAGTGCCGCCGATAAACGAATTCAAAGGCACACGCGCCGAAGCCATCAGAAAATTCGTCAGCGCAAACGGCATTGCGGGCGAAAGCCGAAGAAGAAAAATTATCAGCATCGTGCGCCATTTGCTTTGCCCGATCAGCGCCACGTAAACGGCTTGGGCTTTCGGATGATGCTCGAAAACGTGCGGCAGTTTGTCGCCGACAATGCGTGTATGAATCAAAAACGAAAGCGTCGCGGCGCAGACGATTCCCGCCATCAAGACGCCGATTCCGAGACCGAAACCGAACGCCCAGCCGCTGATAATCCCGATCACGTTCGTCGGCAAGAGCGCGAGCCCGCAGAAAATTACCGTTCCGAAAAAAAACAGAACCGAGCCGATTTCCCAGTTTGCCTTGAGCCAGCCGCCGAGCGGAATACTTAAGAAAATCACCGTCCAGCTGCCGACGATCGGGAGAAAAGTCGTGACCATCGCAATCGGCGTGAGTTTGCCGAATTCCTTGAGATAAGCGACGATTTTTTCGAATAATTTCTTCACACACGACCTCTTAAAAATAAAAAAGCGAGCCTCAAAATAAATGGCTCACTTTTATTTTTACCAAATCTCAGCAAAATTATCAGTTTACTGAAGCTTTAAATTTTCGACGGGCGGGAACCCCTTATTACGATAAATGCCTGAAAACGTAACATTTGCGCCGCCGCAGTTAAGATGGTCGGCAACTATCAGATATTTTCCGACCATCCGCATTGTCACATGGGTCTGCAAATTTATTTCTTTAGAATCTGTCGGCGCAGATAATCGAGCGCTGCCTGGCTCGAACGCCAGCGAATCAAGTAACGGTCGCCGGGAAGAACGATCTTGAAAGATTTGTTAATTTGCGCGTCAGAATAACCGATAAAAACCGTGCCGACTGGTTTTTCCGGCGTGCCGCCCGTCGGTCCGGCGATTCCGGTAATCGAAATCGCATAATCGGTTTTGGCGCGCTCGCGCATTCCTTTTGCCATCGCTTCGGCGGTTTCTGCCGAAACAGCGCCATGCGTCTCGATAATTTCGAGCGCGACGCCGAGCGCGTTTGTTTTCGCTTCGTTCGCGTAAGCGACGACGGCTTCGATAAAATACGCCGACGAGCCGGAAATATCCGTGAGCCGCTGGCTAATTAAACCGCCCGTGCAGCTTTCGGCGACCGACAGCGTTTCGCGGCGTTTAACGAGCAGTTTGCCGACGACTTCTTCCATCTCTTCGCCGTCGGTCGAAAACACCGCGATGCCTAATTTTTCGACGATTTTAGCGGCGATTTCGGCGTTCAGCGCGTCGGCTTTTGCCTCGTTTCTGCCCTGCGCCGTGAGATGAACTTCGACTTCGCTTTTGTTGAATAAAATGCTTGTCTGAACATCAGAATATGCCGAATAAATCGGCGCGATCGCTTCGTCAATCGCCGATTCGCCGAGTCCGGAAACCTTCAAAATACGTTTGCGAAAGACGATTTCGCCCGCTTTTTCCCTGAGTTTCTGAAAAACATAATCATTAAACATCGGCTGGTTTTCGCGCGGCGGACCGGGCAGAATTATCAAAAATTTTTCGTCGATTTTGACGAGCATTCCGACCGCCGAACCGTTCGGATTCGGCAGAATGCGCGAGCCTTCGATGACATACGCCTGACGCTTGTTGATTTCCGGCATTTCGCGTCCCCAGCTGCGGAATTTTTCGCGCAGATGAGCGACGATCTCCTCGTGAAAGACGAGTTCGCGACCGAGCGCGCGGGCAGAAACCTGCCGCGTCAAATCGTCCTCGGTCGGACCCAGTCCGCCGGTCGTGATAACGACGTCCGAGCGTTTGACGGCATCCTTGATCGTTTCTTCGAGCCGCATCGAATCGTCGCCGACAATCGTTTTGAGTTTGACGTCAATCCCGATCTCGTTGAGTTTTCCGGTCAGCCAAAGACTGTTTGTGTCGGTTTTTTCGGGAGTCAGAAGTTCGGAACCGATAGCGATAATTTCAGCAGAAAGCATAAAAATAAAATGGAAAACGGAAAATGTAAAATTGAAAATAAATCAGTTTAATTATCTATTACCGATTTATAATTTTCCACTTTCCGTTTTGCATTTTCCGTTATTTCGAGTCGTAAATATCGTGCAGAACCTCGGAGATAGATTTGCGGTTGCCGAAATCGTCTTCGTTCGATTTTTCGCGTTTGCGTTTTTCCTTTTTCGGCGCTGCGCCGTTGGCGGTCGAATTTTGCTGAGTTTCGGCGTTTTGCTTTTTCGTCTGCGCTTCGACTTCCCTTTGGACGGTTTCGGAAACTATCGAAATAAAGGGTTTCGGCTCGTTCGAATCGGCTAATTCCTTTAAGTGCTTGCGTTCGAGATCGGCTTCGACCTTCTTGAATTCAGCTTCGCGAAGCACGTCGCGGTTTTTTTCGAGCATTGTTTTGCCGCGATTCCGGCGGGCGCGTTCGAGCGACCGAACCGCAGCGGAAGTCAGAGGAGATTCCGCCGGCTCGCGTTCGATCTTTCGCAGAGTTTTGACATATGCGCGCAATTCCGGCGAAGGATAAACGAAATTTTTCTCGTCCGATGTGTCGCTTTCGATCACGTAGGCGAGATGTTTTTCGGCTGATTTATGGTCGCCGATTTTGTCGTAAAGCGCGCCGAGCGTGAAATATACGAGCGGCGGCGCGCCTTTCATATATTTCAAAATCCGCTCGCCGCGCATGATGACTTCCTGAATCTCAAAGCCGTACCAGCGCCGTTCGTCATCGCGTAAGATGTCGTTGGCAAGCAGGTAAAACTCGAAAATTTCGCGCGTTCCGTTCTGCGACGGCGCAGACAGAGTTTTCCAGATAAAAAACGCGAGAATTCCGAAAAAGAAAATAACGAACAGCGGGAATCCGGTGATGTAGAGCATCATCGCGATCACGCCGAAGGCAATCGCATACTGCGACTTTTCCTTGATCAGTTCGGTCGGCTTTCTTTCCGCTAATTTGTTGTCTTCGCTCACGTTTTACGTTTTTTAAATTAAGTGTCGGTTTCTTCGGTTTCGGTTTTTTCCGCCTTTCCGGCTTCTTCCTTTTTCTCCTCGGCTTCGATCGTTTCGTCTTTTTCGACCGGCGTTTCAGCCGCCGAGCCGTTTCCCCGGTGTTCTTCCGGTTTGCGCGTTTCTTTGGCTTCTTTTTCGAATTTAACGCCGAAACCGCTCAAAAAATCTACGACCGCGCCGCCGATCGTGTAAGGCGAATTAAGGATAAAGTTAAAAGTTTCGCTTAACGTGACGGCTTCCAGTTCCATTAATTTCTCGACTTTTTTGCCGAGCGGCAGCGCGTCGAATTCCTTGCGAAATTCTTCATGCTTTTTAACTTCGTCAGGGCGATTGTCTTTTCGTTCGTGCGTTTCGATGACGATTTCGCCGACTTCTTTGATCTTCGCCTGACACGAAAGCCGTTCGCCTTTTTTCCGCCGTTTATCCGATAGAATTTCGATTTCCGCTTTGGTCGGTTCGGTCAAAAATTCCGCGCCGCTTTTGACCGTCACGACGCACGTATCGCACAATCCCAATCGTCCGCAATCGTCCGTAATGTCAATTCCCAACCGCTTTGCCGCGTCAATCAGATAACTGCCGACGACCGCGATTCCGTTAATATTTTCTTTTTCAAATTTGAGTTCTGCTTCCATATTTCAATTTCGGATTGGTGATTTCGGATTGCGGACTGGTTTTATAAATCCCAAATCCGAATTCCCAAATCCCAAATTCTAATTAACCACCGTTCGCACGCGAATTTTCGGCTGCGCGCCCGAACCTATTTCGTGTGATTTGCTGGGGCGCGTCTGGCAAACTTCGCAAATTCCCCACATTCTTAAAGAGTGATTCGTCAGCCGAAAACCGTATTTTTCCGCCATTTTATCCTGCAATTCTTCGATTTCAGCCGAGAAAAATTCGATGATTTTTCCGCATTCCGTGCAAATCAGATGATCGTGATGCTCGTGGTTATAGTGATGTTCGTAATAAGTTTTGCCGTCGCCGAAACGAACCTCGCGCGCGAGTCCGGCTTCGGTCAAAAGTTTCAGTGTCCGGTAAACCGTCGTATGCCCGACGCTCGGGTCTTGTTTCTGCACGAGCCAGTATAAATCTTCGCTCGAAAGATGGTCTTCGGTGCGCAGAAAAATCTCTAAAATCAAATCTCTCTGCGATGTCCGGCGCAAACCGGCTTTCTGAATATGCTCCAGAAATATTTCCTTTTCCTTTAGAAATTCCTCTATTTTCTTTTTCGCCATATTCTACCGAAAATCCGATACGGTTATTTTAACACTTGAAATTCTTTTTCGCTAACGATATTTTATCAAGAATTTCTTTCAAATTTTCGGCGTTCGCCCCTTGTCTTTGAGCAAGATGCGCCGAACGCGCGCCGAGTTGCAGATATATTTCCCGCGCTTCTTCCGAGACGTTTTCGTCGATCGCCGCGAGATGCCGCTCGAAGGTTTTAACGTCAGCCCGCGCGAAAGTTCCGGTCAGCGCTTCGGCGGTCGTCTGCACTTCGAGATTCTCGATCGTGCTTTTGATAAGCGGCAAAAGCGTTTCCTTTGCCGCCGTTTCGCTCAAGCCGCAGCGTGCAAGCATCTCGATCGCCGTGTCAATAACGGCAACCAGATGACCGCACGCCGTGACTGCCGAGGCGTGATAAAGAGTTTTATATTTTGTTTCGATCGAAAAGGATTTTCCGCCGAGCGCGGCAACGATCTGTCCGGCGATTTCGACCGCTCGCGAATCGCCTTCGATGCAGAAATACGCGTTCGCAAACCGCTCTGCGCCCAATTCGGCGTCGCTGATTGATGTCAGCGGATGGATCGAACCTGTCCGGCATCCGATTGCGCGAAGCGGGCTTAAAATCCCCGACGAACGGGAGCCGCTCGTGTGAAAAACTACTAATTTATGATTTATGATTTTTTCTGCGAGTTTTTCAGCCGCCGCTTCGATTTCAAAATCGCGCGTCGTGATAAACACGATATCCGATGAAATTTCGTCAATGTCGTCAATTAACGAAACCCGCGTCTTCCGGTTGATCAAAGCGGCTATTTCAGTCGCCTTTTTGCTTTCACGGACAATCAAATTTTCAATTTCAAAACCCTTTTCAGCGAGCGCGATCGCCAGCGCCCCGCCGACGCGACCGACACCGATAATCGAAACTTTTTTCATACTATAAGTTCGCGAAACCTAAAAACCCTTCGCGTTTCGCCCGTCTTTAAAGACTATAAAACCACGCCTCAAATAAATATTACAAAATATCGAACTTAAAATTCGCAATATTTTATATATGAAGCGCGGTTTTTGAATTTTCAAACTGTCCGTTTATCGCGCAAAGCTATTTTAATCTCAATTTTAATTCAAAAGCGTTCCGAAAATTCCGAGCGGCAGACTAAAAACCGACTCGCTCGTGGCGACGATCATTTCGCCTTTTCGCGTAAAACACAGTCCGATGACGTTGTTTCCGGCAACGAAAATTTCGCTTTGTGCGGCGTCGGGCGAGATTTTTACGATCCCGCGACGACTTGCGAGACACGCCGCGACGTATAAATTTCCTTCACGGTCGAACGCCAAGCCCTGCGGTCTGCCGAGCCCTCGATAAAATTTCGTATCGAAACCGTCGCGGTCAATCGCGTAAACCGAATCGAAGCTCGCCAATCCCGGCGCGGTCACGTAAAGGCGGTTGTCTGTGCCGAACGCGAGGTGATAAGCGGAAACCGAAGGCTCAAGCGTCGCAAAGGCTTCCGCGTTGCCGAAATCCGAAATGCGGTAAATCGTGCCGCTGCGGTCGCCGACAAACATCGCGCCGTCGCGGTCGAAAGCGATGCCGGTCGCGATTCCCAACCCGGTCGAAAACGCAATGATCTCTTCGTCGCGCTCGATGCGGCAAACTTCGCCGTCCGAGCGGTTTGTCACGAAAAAACCGCCTTTGCCGTCGAAAGCGATGCCGGTCGGGTTCATTACGTCTGCCGCCAGTTCGTCCTCGTAACCGTCCTTATCGAGACGGAAAAGCGTCACCGGAAGATGCTGCCCGCGCGAACCTGAACGCGTCAGAATAACCGAATCGTCTTTCGGGTCAACCGCCGGGTTGGCGACGATATGCATATCGGTTGCGAGCAATTTGCCGACTACTAAATTTGCCGGTTCGCTGCGTTCGCCGTCGCTTTCGAGATAGACTTCGACGTCGGTCGTTTCAAAATCTTCGGGCACGATCGCCAGAATTCGGTTCGCCGACGCGCCGACCAGACGTGCCGCTTTGCCGGCGAAAAAGACGCCGTATTCTTTGCCCTGATTGATCTCAAAACCCTCGCATTCGATCGCGATTTCTCCACCCGGAATTGCGTAAGGCGGCTTTATGGAAACAATTCTGCCTGCTTTGCTCATTCTTTATCTCCGATCCAAAACTTGTATTTTACGACGCCGCGCGATTAATGGCAAAAACGGGTTTAGAGTTACGGCTTTAGCCGTGATGATGCCGCTAATGGATTCGGGCTTGAAATTTACCTTAAACTGCTATCAGGCGAACGCAAATCACGGCTAAAGCCGTAACTCCGAACTCTGCTTCCGTAACTCCGAACAATCGCTTTGTGTTATAATCAGAGGACTGGAGGTTTTGTTTTATCAGTAATATTCACGGTTTCACACAAGGGTTAAAGCATAATCAACTGCGCCGTATCGAACGTCTTGCCTCGCGCCGAGTTGCTCCCGAACAAATCGTTTCGCCCGAGCTTGCGCGCCAGCTTTCCGAGATTTCATACGAAACCGGCAGACAGATCGGCGTTCTTCTGAATCGTAAAGGACAGGTCGAATACGTGATGGTCGGCGATGCCAAACGCATCGAGATGCCGGACTTCGGTCGCGCGCGCGTGTCGCAAGACCGTTTTCGCGGGCTTCGATGCGTTCACACGCATCTTAACGGCGAACGCCTGACGCAGGACGACTTGACCGACTTGGCTTTGCTTCGTCTGGATTTGATGTCGATTATTCAGGTTGACGAGCGTACGGGTTTGCCGAATCTCGTCTATTCCGCGCATCTCGTGCCTTCGACCGCCGAAAAGCTCGAAACCGAGAGCCAATCGCTGCCTTACGAATTTCTCGAACCTAATATTCCGTCGCAATTAGACACGGATTTTACGGGCTTGATAAATTCGCTCGAAAACGAAATGGCGCGCAATCGCGGGACGAATCGCAACCGGCAGACGAACCGCGACCGCGTAATGCTCGTCGGCGTGACGACCGGATATCTTTCCGAAGCCGAAGAATCTTTAGTCGAGCTGGAAGAACTGGCGCTTTCGGCTGATGCGGTCGTGATCGATAAAATCATTCAGCGCCGCCCGAAAATTGACCCGAAAACCGTTCTCGGACGCGGAAAACTCGACGAACTCTTAGTTCGCTCGATGCGTCTCGGCGCGGATTTAATTGTTTTCGACACGGAATTATCGCCCGCGCAGGTTCGCGCTCTTTCCGAAGCGACCGACTTAAAGGTTATCGACCGACCACAGCTGATTCTTGACATTTTCGCGCAGCGCGCTCAATCGCGCGAAGGTAAACTGCAAGTCGAACTTGCGCAGCTGAAATATCTTCTGCCGCGACTCGTACAGGGACAAAACTCCGCTTTTTCGCGGCTCGCGGGCGGCATCGGCGGGCGCGGTCCGGGCGAAACCAAGCTCGAAACCGACCGTCGCCGCGTGCGCGACAAAATCACGCAGCTCGAAAAACAGGTTGATAATTTAAGTCGCCAGCGGCAGGAACGCCGCAAGCACCGCGTTTCGAAAAACGTCCCGATCATATCCCTGGTCGGCTACACGAACGCCGGAAAATCAACGCTTTTGAATACTTTGACCGACAGCAAGGTTTATGCGGAAAAGAAAATGTTCGCAACCTTAGACCCGACTTCAAGGCGGCTGCGGCTGCCCTATGAACAGGAAGTTATTATCAACGACACGGTCGGATTTATCCGCGATCTGCCCGAAACGCTCGTCGCCGCTTTTCGCGCAACCTTAGAAGAGATTGCCGACAGCGATTTGCTCGTTCACGTCGTCGACGCGTCGAATCCGAACGCGATGGCGCAGATCGATTCGGTCGAAAAGATTCTGCTCGATCTGAAATTGAACGAAATTCCGCAGATCATCGTTTTGAATAAAGCCGATTTGCTTGACGAAGATTCTCTGAACGCGCTGCAAAGACAGATCGAGATTGACAAACGTCGTGAATCTGTGTCAATTTCAGCTATTCAGCCCCGAACAATAAAACCGTTAATCGAAAGAATTGGAGAAATGATCGGGAAAGTTACGATTGACGATTCGAGGTTTGCGATTGCAAAATAACCGGCAATCCGGCGACCAAAATTTGAATCTAATTTCTGAATGAGCAAGCGTTTACCTGAACTGGCATCACCATTTACAAAAATCCGTAAAACGATTGCGAAATTTTTTGCGCGGACTTTTGAAAATTTTACTTCCGTCCAAAGATTTTGGGCGGGTTTTGCCGTTTTGTGTATCCTGACGACGCTTCTGATAAACAATCCTTTCTGGCGAATTTCGGGCGAGCAATATAAGGAAGGCGACATTGCCCGCGAAAGCATCATTTCGCCCGCCGACATTATCGTGACGGACGAAGACGCGACCGAAGCGCGCCGAAAAGCCGCGCGCGAAAAAATTCCGCCGATCTTCCGGCTCGAATCCAACAAATCCGAGCAAACCGTCCAAAGATTTCTGTCAGCCTGGGAAAAGCTTCAGCGGCACGGCGAAACATTCTCAAATTCAAACGACCGGGCAAATAAACAGACGAATTCCGATTCGAAAGCCGAAACGCATTGGATCGGCGCGGGCGGAGCCGAAGTCGGAACGGTTTTAGCCGCGCGAAATTTCAGCCGAAACGAGCTTGACGCCGTGACGGGCGCTCTGCGCGAAAGCGCGTCGGGTTATATCTTTGATGATTCCGACCGCCAGTTTTTCCAAGCCGAAGTTTCGGTTATTGACCGTTCGAAGCCGAACGTTGACCAGAAGGTTTCGATGCCCGAATCGAACTGGATTCCGCTTTCGACGGCGCGCGGGAAATTAAAGGAACGTCTCGAATCTGTTCGGAGCCTTTCGCCGAAGGAAACACAGGCTTTTTACACGGCGACCGAAATGCTCGTCGAACCGAGCGTTTCCTTCGACAGCGCCGCGACGGAATCGGCGCGCGAAAGCGCCGCCAGCCAGATTCCGCCGCTCACGATTTCGCTCAAACGTACACAAAAGATCGTTGACGGCGGCGACATCATCACGCCCGAAGTTCTTTCAAAAATTACGGCGATTCGAAACTATAGCAAGTCGAGCCGGCAGGTGAATCGTTTTTTCGGGCTGCTCGCGCTTATTTCGGCGCTTTTCTGGGTCGCATGGAAATTTATCGAGCATAATCAGGTCGGTACGCGTCTGACGCTTTCGGCGGAAAAAACCTTTGCGCTTTTCGCCTTTATTATTCTCGTGCAGACGTCTTTGATGGCGATGTTTTTCCGGGTCGCCGAATTTATCTCGGCGCAGAACCCGACGCCGCCGCTCAATGATCCGACGCTCTGGTCATTTTTGATTCCGTTCGCGACCGGAAGTCTCTTGACGACTCTGTTAGCCGACCGCCGGACGGCGCTTTTCACCGGATTATTTTTATCGTTTATCGCCGGACTACTGGCGCCGAAAAATCTCGAATTTACGCTTTTCGCAGCGATTTCCTCGGCGGTCGCCGTTTACGGGATCGGTCCGTACCGCTCGCGGCAATCGGTCACGATCGCGGGCGTTTTCGTCGGTCTTGCAAGCGCCGGCGCAGCAGTCGCGCTGATCGGCTACACGCAGCAGCCATTTATCCTTAACACGGTTTTATGGTCGATCGCGCTCGGTTTGGGAAGCGGTTTGATAACCGCCGCCGTCACGGCTGTCCTGCTTCCGATGTGCGAATCGATTTTCGGTATTCTGACCGACGTTAAACTGCTCGAATTATCGAACGCCGATCTGCCGGTCTTAGGTCAGCTCGCGCTGCGCGCGCCGGGAACAAATCAGCACAGCCACGCCGTCGGGCAGTTAGCCGAAGAAGCCTGCCGCGTGGTCGGCGCAAACGGATTACTGGCACGAATCGGCGCGCTTTATCACGACATCGGTAAAACCGCCGCGCCCGAACATTTCGTCGAAAACCAGATGGGTAAAAACCCGCACGACAAGCTCAAACCGACGCAAAGCTCAAAAATTATCATCAGCCACGTTACTTTCGGAATTAAGCTGGCAAAGGAAATCGGCTTGCCGCAGCGAATTATTGATTTTATCCCGCAGCATCACGGCACGCGAACTTTGCATTATTTTCTGCGCAAAGCCCAAGCCGAGGCACGCAGCGCCGAAGAAATTTCGGAAAACGATTTTCGCTATCCGGGACCCAAACCGCAGTTTAAGGAAGCCGCGATTATGATGATCGCCGATTCCTGCGAAGCGGCGGCGCGAAGCTTGGACGAACCGAATCCCGAAAATATTCGCTTCATCGTAACGAAGATCATTGACGCGATTCTTTCCGACGATCAGTTGGACGAATGCGATCTGACGCTTCGCGAACTGACGATGATTCGCGAATCGTTAATAAAATCGCTCGTTTCCATCTATCATTCGCGCGTTGATTACCCCGGCTACACGCCGCCGAATTCGGTGCAGAAGTTATTGATCCCGAAGGAACTGCTCGAGAGCGAAGAGCGCGGACTGCATTATCAAAACCCGTCGGAAATCCCGATCAGCAAAGGCGGCGAGGTCGAGGACGAAGCGATTGACCGCACGCATCAACCCGATCAAGCGGAAGCCAAGACGGTAAAGTAATTCGATACCTGAGTTAGACTTTTACTCCCGGCAAAATTGATTTGTAGCGAGGAACTTATTTTTTTCGTACTTTTGCTTTGGGTTACCTAAATCGAATAGATTCATAAAAAATAAACCCGTATATTACTTAAAACGCGGCTGCTCCGAATCGTGAGCTTTTTGTTAATATGAAAAACACCATAAAAAGCCATTTTCTACTGATTTCTTCTATATTTACGGTTTTTGTCGGTACGAGTTTCGGACAAAGTCTTGCAGGCAGAACACTTGAGCCTTTAGTTTTTCAGGGAAGCGAGCTGCCGCAGTTGAGCGGACAAGACCCGACCAGAATCGTCGGATTTAAAAACGTTTCGGGCAAATGGATTCAGATTCCGATTCAAGTAGACGAGCGACAATTGAAAGACATCGTCTCTCCATACGGTGCGTTAGCCGCGAGCGCAGGCTATCCGCCGTCGCCGTCTAATCCCAAGCTAATGTTTTACAGCGACGCGGGAACTTTTACCGGCGCTGATTCCAATCCGATTTTTGATGCCGACGACGAACTTGTTCTGATGCTTAAAGACATGGGCGGTGTGGCTTGGGGTGGGCGAAAACCGAAAGGAACAAGGGCGTTTCCGCGAATCACGGTTGCCGTCACAGATCCGATTGACGGTAAAACCGGTTATGTTTATTTATTTGTCAGCGACGGAACGCTGGCGCAGAATGCTGGCGTCAACTACGTCAATTATACGACTAATCTTCCTTCAACGACAGGTTTTCCGGCAAACCTGAGCGGGACAAATCTTGAGGATTCGACGGTTACGACTGCCAAATACGGCTGGCATTTCGCTTCAGAATGGGTTAGCGACGAGCTGCGGATTACCGAAGGCGGCGCGGCGGGAGTTGATATTCTCGACCGCTACAAAAACTTTTTCGTCAACGGCAACTGCTCGCGTCACGAAGACGCTTTCTCGGCGGCGGAAAATGCTTTTGCGACAAATAAATCCGGACCGATTCGCGCTATTCGTTCATATATGGGGGCGGTCAGCGGTCCGCTGACGCAGCGAACGCATTTGTTTTATGAAGGCAGACAAGATATTTATACTGATTTGAGGGTTCACACGATCGGCAGCATCTACGATGCATTCGATTATAATCAGGCGGCGGACGGCGCGACTTACTGTAATAATAATAATCCGAACGGCGTCACGATCGACGGAAATCAGGATTCTCCGGTGCACGGCGATCTAGGCTGGGAATCGGTCGGCGGCGGACAGGGTTCGCTAATTATCTTACACTCCCGCATTACGACATTGACTAATAACGACGCGGCTTTTAATTCTTATTACGACGACAACCGGCTCGCTCCCGCTTCGAATTGTACGGGCGACAGGCAGGCTTGGGGCACAAGCGGCGCAGGGATAGTTTTCGGTAATGTCTGCACCGACCCGCTCGGCGGAGGGTGCGGAATATCCTCGACTTTTTATCGTACGCTTCGCTCGGTGCGAACAATTTATTTTTTACGACCAGGCGCCGGATGCGTCGCTGCAACCCCCTTCTTAAATCGCCGCGACAACGCTGTCGTCGTAAAAATTAACGATTTTTGATTAATACAAAATTGTTAAAATTGTTAACTTTTGTAAATCGATCAGCTGAATCTTAGTTTAAGCAACCTCTGATATTCGTTGTTTCGAATCTTTTATTAAAATTTCCCTTTTAATTTATCGTAAGTAGTCTGTAAATCTTCGGGAATGGTGCGGGTTTGACCGATCGCGGTCATAAAATTCGAATCGCCGATCCAGCGCGGCAGAATATGCTGGTGAAAATGATTGGCGACGCCCGCGCCGGCGGCTTTACCGAGATTCATTCCGACGTTGATGCCGTTCGGCGTGTAAACTTCGCGCAGCGCCGTCTGACACTGCTTTGTCAGATCCATCAGTTCATCGGTCGTGTCCTTTCCGGCTTCGTCAATATATGCGAGATGCTCATACGGCACGATCATCAGATGTCCGCTGATATACGGGTAAATATTTAAAATAACAAAATTAAATCCGGCGCGGTGAAGTATAAATTTTTCTTCATCGCTCGCCGGACTTTGCAAAATGTCGCAAAACACGCAGCCGCTCGAAGCGGCGTTTTTTTCGGTTTCGCTGCTTTTGATGTAATCGTACCGCCACGGGCTCCACAAAACATCCATAAAAAAACGAGAGTCGAGAGTTAAGAGTCCAAATTTTATTTTGACTCTTAACTCTCGACTTCGGACTCTCGACTCAGGAAATTATTTTCCTTTGTTAATAAGCTCTTTCAACTCTTTTCCGGGTTTGAAATAAGCGACACGCTTTGCCGGAATGCTGACTGACTCGCCCGTTTTCGGGTTGCGACCTTTGCGAGCGTTGCGTTCACGAACGCGAAAACTACCAAAGCCGCGCAACTCAATCTTTTCGCCTTCATTGAGCGAGCCGATAATGCTGTCGAAAACAATCTCGACCAGCTGTTCCGCATCTTTTTTCGTCATTTCCGCTTCTTTTGCAACTTTTTCAACTAAGTCAGCTTTTGTCATTTTTATCCTATTCCTCTCTTACTAACCCCTTTTATTTACTAAATCAACAGCTTAAGCCGATTTTTCTTCGGCTTCTTCGGTATCTGCCGCATTTTCTTCGGAATTAGCTTCGACCGCTGTAGTTTCTTCAGCCGTAGTTTCAGTGTTTTCGGTTTCGGTTTCGGTATTTTCTGTCTCGGAAACAGCTTCTGCTGACGCTTCTTCCGCTTCGGGAGCAGTTTCTTCCGCCGATGCAGTTTCTTCGACCTGCGCCGCTTCTACTTCCTCAACCGGTGCGGTTTCTTCAACCGGTGTGGTTTCTTCGGCAGTTTCGGCTTCCGCGACGGAATTTTCTTCGGACGAGGCTTCTGCCGAAGAATCAGTTTGTGATTCTTCGACAGGCGCTACTTCCGCTTTCACTTCCTTCGCTTCGGCTTGTTTCGGCTCTTCTTTTTTCGGTTCTTCTTTCGAAGGGAATTTCAGATTTGCCAATTCAGCAAGCGAAGCCATACCGCTTTTCGCTTCGGTCGAGTAGCTGCGATAATCGACAGCCGGCTCGTCCTCCTTACCGACAGCGCGGGCTGAGAGACCGATTTTCTGATTGTCGTATTCGATACGCAGGATTTTGAAATCCATTTCCTGACCGATTTTGTAAATCTTTTCGGGATTTTCGATACGTTCGTCGGAAAGCTCCGAGATGTGGCACAAACCTTCGAGCTCGTCGGCTAATTCGACAAAAACGCCGAAGCCTGCGAAACGCGAAATTTTGCCTTTGACGACATTGCCTGCTTTGTGGTCGGCGGTAAACGCATCCCACGAACTCGGCGTCGCGTCCTTAATTGAAAGCGACATGCGATGATTGTCCGGATCGAGGCTCGTGATAACGGCGCGAACGGTTTCGCCGCGCTGAACCATTTCAGACGGTTTCTTGCCTTTTTTCGAGCGCGAAATGTCGGAAACGTGAACGAGTCCGTCAATACCGTCTTCAAGTTCGATAAACGCGCCGAAATCGGTAACATTGCGAACTCTGCCTTCGACCGTCATACCGACGCGGTATTTACCGGCGGCTGTCTGCCACGGATTCGGCTGGAGTTGGCGCATTCCGAGACTGATGCGGCGGTCTTCGGTATCAACGCCGAGCACCTGAACTTCGACTTCTTCGCCCTGTTTATACATTTGTTTCGGGCTTTTCGAGCGTTTTGACCAGCTCATTTCCGAAACGTGAACCAAGCCTTCGACGCCGGGTTCGAGTTCGATAAACGCGCCGTATTCGGCGACGCTCGAAATTCTTCCTTTGATCTTCGCGCCGACCGGATAAATTTCGACGACACTCGACCAGGGATCGGGAATCAACTGCTTAAAACCGAGCGAAACTTTTTCTTTGTCTTTATCGAGCTTGAGAACTTTGACCTGAACGTTATCACCGACTTTGAACATTTCAGACGGGTTCAAAAGTCTGCCCCACGACATATCGGTCACGTGCAGAAGTCCGTCAATGCCGCCGATGTCAACAAACGCGCCGTAATCGGTCAGGTTTTTGATAATGCCTTCGATCACGAACCCCTGTTCGAGGCGGCTCAGTGTTTCGCCTTTCTGCGCGTTAATGACTTCGTCGGTCAACGCTTTACGCGAAAGCACGATATTGTTGCGCTTGCGGCTGAACTTAATAACTTTGGCTTCGATTTCCTTCCCGATGAACGTGTCGAGATTGAAATTCGGACGCGAATCGGCGAGCGAACCGGGCAAAAAGGCTTCGACACCGTTGATGTCGACATGCAGACCGCCTTTGGTCTTGCCGGCGACATAACCCGTGATCGGCGTGCCGTCGTTATAAGCCGTTTCGATAATATCCCAGGATTTACGGCGCAAAACGTCGTTGCGCGACAAAATCGGCGGCGCGTCGCCCGGATGAATGTTTTTGATCACAACTTCGACTTCGTCGCCGTTTTTGACCATCACTTCGCCCTCGGGCGTAGTAAACTCTTCAAGCGGCACGATGCCTTCGGACTTGTAACCGAAATCTACGATCACGCCGTGATCGAAAACACCGATAACTTTGCCTTTGACCGTTTCGCCGGAGTGAAAAGTCGTTTGATCCTGCTCGAATTTTTCGAGAATCGAACCAAAATCCTCTTCTGCCGAAACCTGTGATTCATCTGTCGCCGTTTCGACAGAAGTTACTTGTTCATTTTCTTCAGAAACCGGAGCCTGTGTATTCGGGGATTCTTCGGTTTCTTTTATAACATCATTAGACATCTATATTTTTGTAAATTTCCTTTTAAAATAGCTACTTTTAATAAGCGCGAATTCCGCCTTTTTGTTCCGTCAAAAGAATTTATTGACCCGGCGAATTTTATCAATTATAGCCTTAAATCAATGTATATGGAAAGAAGAAACCCATGCCGACAATTTTTTCCGTAGATTCCGTGTTTAGTAAGAGAAAAAAAGGCATCTGCTCAAGCTTCAATTCCGTTTCGCACTTTTGACCGAACAAAACTAGAATTTACATTTCAAAAGGTATAGCTGTCAAGACAAAGAGGTTGAAAAAGGGATTTTCTTTAAATATCGGCAAAATTTAACACTTTTGCTTTTTATAGTTTGCAGGAAGTTGCAGAAATTTCCGGGAAGTTGCAGAAATTTGCAGAAAGATATTTGTTGTCTGTTGTGCTCAGGTATTGGGCTAAAGATAAAGTCATTCGGGAAATTTCGGTCAAAGTTTGATAAAGTTCCTCAAATTCTTTTTGGTCTATATAATTCAATCCCAACGCGATGTGAAGATGCGATGAACTTCATCAGTCGAGCCGCGAGCAATATTGAGAAATTTGCAAATTCCGTGTTTGTTCTGCGCCCGTGCCCTTCGGCGATATTCGCCATGATCGAAAACGAAGCGCGCCGAATTTAATCTTTTAACCCGTAATCTCGAGAAAATTTTTCTTCGGCAGTAATTTTATAAATTATCAAAGTTTAGTCTTTGGCTTTCTGCCACGCCTGAATTTCTTCAAACCTGCTAAACTTCGCCATAACTACAAACTACCTGCAACTATCCGCAGCTATCTGCAAACTTTCTGCAAACTTACATCCGCGTAATCAAATCGCTGACCGAACCGACAACGCCGGATTGTTTTTCCATTTCTTCTTTCGCCATCGTCGAAGTATTTTGAATACCGGCAAGGCGCAGGCGAAATTCGTCCGGATTGGTCGAACCGCGCAGAGCTTCTTCGAGCGCGATCAAGCCGGATTGATAGAGATAAAACAACGACTGGTCGAACGTCTGCATTCCGTACTGCGAAGTTCCGGCGGCGATCGCGTCGCGGATTTGCGAAGTTTTGTCCTCGTGCAGAATGTAGTCGCGAATGAGCGGCGTCGAGATCAGGACTTCGACCGCCGGGACGCGCGAATTCCCTTTCGCCGATTTCATCAAGCGCTGCGAAACGACCGCCTTTAAAAGTCCGGCAAGCTGAATGCGGATAGATTTTTGCTGATACGGCGGAAACGCCGAAATGATACGCGTCAGAGTTTCCGAAGCGTCCAGAGTGTGCAGCGTCGAGAAAACGAGATGCCCGGTTTCAGCCGCGACGAGTGCCGTTTCAATGGTTTCGAGATCGCGCATTTCGCCGACGAGAATCACGTCCGGGTCTTGGCGCAAACTGCCGCGCAGAGCTTCGGCGAACGAACGCGTGTCAACATCGACCTCGCGCTGCGTGATAAAGGATTTTTTGTCTTTGTGGAGAAATTCGATCGGGTCTTCGACCGTCACGACGTGGCTGTTGCGCGATTGATTGATATGGTCGATCATCGCTGCGAGCGTCGTTGATTTTCCCGAACCGGTCGTGCCCGTGACGAGAATCAAACCGCGCTGTTCGTCGGCGATTTTCGTTAGAATCGGCGGCAGTCCGAGTTCGGCAAAATTGCGGATATAGTCCGAGATCACGCGGGCGACGATGCCGATCGAGTTGCGCTGCTGAAAAATATTGACGCGAAAACGCCCGAGTCCGGAAACGCCGTAGCCGATGTCGACTTCGTAGGCTTCCTTAAAATGCAGTTTCTGACGATTGGACATCATCGAAAAAGCCATTTCAAGCGTTTCTTCCTGGTTCAGACGCTCGACGCCCGACAGCGGGCGCAGCTCGCCGTTGACGCGAATCACGGGATATGAACCGGCTCTGAGATGCAAATCCGATGCGCCGAAGCTCATCGCCATTCGCAGTAAATCGTCTATTCTGCTCGACATATTTTCTTTTTCTGTTGGACGTTAATTTACGGGTATCGGTGAAATGTCTGCACGTTTGGAGGTGAAAATGCCAAATCGCCCGAATTAATTCTATCTTTTATTAAACTGGGGCGTCAATGTTTTTTTCACATTTGACTTGTTAAAACACTCGCCAATAGAATCTAATATTCTATGCAACCGCGCACTAAACGCCAGAAGGAAATTCTGGAATACATTTCAACATTTATCGAAACACGCGGCTATAAGCCTTCCTACCAGCAGATCGCCAAGCACTTCCGGCTCGCTTCGAAAGCGGCGGTCGCGAAACATATCACCGCGCTCGAAAAACAGGGGCTGATCTCGCGGCGGCGCGAGAACGGAAGTTTCAGTCTCGAACTTTTCCCGAAAGAAGCGTTTTCCGATCTGGTCTGCGAGATCGGCTGGCTCGAACTGCCCAAAACTCTGCGGTTTCTCGACGATTTCAACGACGAAACGCTGCTTATTCCGACATTTCTTTTAGGATTTAACAAACCCGAAAAACTCTGCGCCTTTCGCGTTCAGAACGATTCGATGCTCGACGAACACATCTGCGAAGGCGATATCGCGATCATCGAAAAACGCGAGTTCGCCCGCGACGGCGATATTGTCGTTTCGATCATCAACGGCGACCGCGTGGTTTTAAAACGAATCTTTCGGGACGGCGCGAATGTCGAGCTGCGACCGTCGAACGAAAAATACGAAGATATTAAAATTTCAGCTGATAAGGTAGAAATTAAAGGAATTTTTCGCGGCTTGATTCGACCCTTGCTTTGAGAAATTTATCGAGATTTCCTTCAAAGCTCGCTATTTATTTGAGGGATGAAACTGCAAAAACTGCTGCCGCACTTGAAAGGATTAGCGGAATTAATGCCGCCGCAAGAAACAAAATGCCTCCACCCCAATAAAGAAAAAAAAATGCCAAAAAACCTGATAAAAATGTAACTATAACGCCGCCGATAAATGTCATCCAAAACCCGAAAAGACTTTCCTTTTTTGTATGATAATAAGCCCCGAAGGTAATTAATAAAGACAATAGCCAGAGAATAAAAATCGGTTCGATACTTTTGTTCAATCCGACGATTGTTAAACTCAAGATCAAATAAAATAAAAGTACTGGCTGAATGATCAATCCGGTATAAAGTTCCAATTTTTGGCTGGTTTTCATTTTTGCGATTTTGGAAATTTTATTGAGAACGCGGGGCGGGATCGAAAATTTTCAATTCCGCCCCTTTTACTTATTTTACCATGCTTGAAAACTTGCTACCCCTGAACGACGCTTTCACGCGGCATCGGCGGGTAATTACGGTTGAATTTCGGGCGGCGGTGAATGCGGTTGAAGATCAAGAGATTGAAAAAGTGCATTGCGCCTAAAACTAACAGAACGAGTCCGATTTTCCACGATAACGATTCGATTCCGGTCGCGGCGTTGCTCGGATACTGGCTCATTTTGAGCGCGAGACTGACGTAGCCGAAATTTATCAGGTAAAATCCGACAACGAGCAGATGATTGACCGAATCGGCTAAAGCTTCATTGCCCTGAAACACGTCAACCAGAAAAACTCTCCCGTTTTTGTGCAGAGTCTGCGCGACCCAAACCGTTAAGACGACGCTTATCACGACATAGCTGATATAAGTTGTTACAACGACCGTAGTATTTTCCATATTCCCTCCAAAAAATTTTCAGTTTGCGATGCTTTTTTCTGACGGCATCCGCTTTTTTAGAGAAACAAGGCGTGTGCCAACTCTTCGCGCTTCGTAAAATAACTTTCGCGCTTCACAAAAACTTCCGTAAATATGCGCCGAAAATGATTATTTCGCCGTTGTTTTCAGGCTTTTCGAACGTTTCGCGGCATCGCGGTTTGACGCTTGCCCTTTCGCAAATCGCCAAACCGCATCGATAAACTTGGCAATTTGCTTCGTTAATTTTGAAAAGGTATTCTAAATCTTTCTGAATTATGTCTAATAATCCGACACCAAACGCCAGTTATAGTTTAACTTTACGCATCAAGATTCATAACAAACCGGGGAAGCTCGGCGAAATCACGACCGCCATCGGACGCGCGAGCGGCGATATCGAAGCCGTCGACATCGTTTCGGTCGGCAAGGATTTTCTGATCCGCGACATCACGGTCAATGCCTATTCCGAAAAGCACGACGAGGAAATCGTCAACGCCGTCAACGCGATCGACGGCGTCGAAGTGATGCAGACTTCGGACAGAACGTTTTTGATTCACCTCGGCGGAAAGATCGAGACGGTTTCAAAAATCCCTCTAAAAACGCGTTCCGATCTTTCGATGGCTTACACGCCGGGTGTCGCGCGCGTTTGCGAAGCGATCGCCAAAGACCCTGAAAAAGCCTTTATATTAACGATCAAGAAAAACACCGTCGCGGTCATTTCCGACGGCACGGCGGTTTTAGGCTTGGGCGATATCGGACCGGCGGCGGCGATGCCCGTGATGGAAGGAAAATGCCAGCTTTTCAAGGAATTCGGCGGCGTTGACGCGTTTCCGATCTGTCTCGACACGAAAGACCCGCACGAGATCGTCGAAACCGTCAAACGCATCGCGGTCGCTTTCGGCGGCATTAATCTCGAAGATATTTCCGCGCCGCGCTGTTTCGAGATCGAGGACCGTCTGAAAGAAGAACTCGATATTCCCGTCTTTCACGACGATCAGCACGGCACGGCAGTCGTCGTTCTCGCGGCATTAATCAACGCTTTGAAGATCGTCGGGAAAAAGATGGAAGACATCAAGGTCGTCGTCAACGGCGTTGGCGCGGCGGGCGTTGCCTGTTCGAAGATCGTGATGGCGGCGGGCGTCAAAAACATCATCGGCTGCGATCAATCCGGCGCGATTTACGAGGGACGCAGGGAAAATATGAACTGGGTCAAGGATTGGTACGCGCGAAACACCAATCCGAACCAGGAAAAAGGCTCGATTCACGACGTTATCAAAGACGCGGACGTTTTCTTCGGCTTATCGGTTCCGGGCGTGATCGACGAAAACGATCTCGCAAATATGGCGAAAGACCCGATCGTTTTCGCGATGGCGAACCCGACGCCCGAAATTATGCCCGAAGACGCCGCCGGACATGTCGCGGTGATGGCGACCGGACGCTCGGATTATCCGAACCAGATCAACAACGTTCTCTGCTTTCCCGGCATCTTTCGCGGCGCTCTGAACTGCCGCGCGTCGCGCATCAACGAAGCGATGAAGCTCGCCGCCGCGAACGCGATCGCGGGCATCATCGGCGACGACGAACTTCATCCGGATTACATTATCCCGTCGGTCTTCGACCGGCGCGTCGGCGAAGCCGTCGCCCGAGAAGTCGAAGAAGCCGCTTACGCAACAGGTGTCGCACGGCGCGAGCGGACGGATAAAGACAGCGAGTTTTAAACTTTACATATCCGGGTTTACTTTGCGGCTTTGCGCTTTTGCGGGAAATTTGTTTTTCTCCCGCAAAGCCGCAAAGATTTATTCCACAACAGGCTTCCGGCTGACAAAAATATTACTTCAAGCCGCCGCAAAAAGGTTTAGAATAGTTTTATGGTTAAAGCGCGGCTCAAGGAATTGACGGTCGAGGAATTTGCGAATACCTTAACGCACGGGTTCGGATTGGTTTTGAGCGTCGCGGGATTTGTACTGCTCGTCGTGATGGCGAGCGTTAAAGGCGATTTCTGGTATATCGCGAGCGGCGTGCTTTACGGTTTGTCGCTGATTATTCTTTATGCCGCTTCGACGTTTTACCACAGCGCGATTTCGCCAGAGCAGAAACTTCGCCTTCAAATCGTCGATCATTGCTGCATCTATATTCTCATCGCCGGTTCCTATACGCCGTTTGCGCTGATCGTTCTGCGTGAAGGCATCGGGCAGAATTTGTTTATCTTTGTCTGGGCGTTCGCGGCTTTAGGCATCGCGAGCAAACTCGTTTTCGGCAAGCGTTTTCCGGTCCTTTCGGTGATTTCCTATATCGTGATGGGCTGGATCGGCATCGTCGCCGTCGAGCCGCTTTTCGCCGCGCTCGGTTTTGTGCCGGTCGCGCTCGTCGTTGCGGGCGGCATCGCCTACAGCATCGGCGTCGTCTTTTTCGCGTGGCACAGCATCAAGCATCACCATGCGATCTGGCACGTATTTGTTTTAATGGGCAGCATCTTTCACTTTCTCGCCGTCGCGCTCTACGTCATTCCGTATGCCGTTAAAGCGTAAATTTTTGAATCAATTATTTACCATAAAACAAATCTTTGCGGTTTTTCATTGTCGGCTTTGTAAGCAACGACGCATTTATGCGGTATATCACAAAACACCGCCGAATCCGACCCGAATGAGGCGTGCGGATTAATGCTCGCAACTACATCCCGGATTCGGGAGTAGATAATTTGAAAAACCGAAACGCGAATCTGCCGCGCAGGTAGTTTTGTATAGCCTTCGGAATCGCTCATCAGATTCTTTTCGATGTTTTCTCCCGATCCGAGAGAATAATCCTGCCAAGTCTGTGCCATACGCACAATTGAGGCTTTTGTGCCGTCTTTGTTCGAGAATATTATTTCCCATTCCGGCACAACGGTAACAGGATAAAAAGGAATGAATAAAACCGCTGCCAGCACACATATAATTGAGATTTTGTAAGCACTTTTCATAAACTCACTTATTGTTCGGATGCGAAATTTGTTAAAAACAAACCTTTTTTCAATCCAATAGAAGTTTACAAAGGCAAATCGGGAAAACGTCAATAAATATTTGATTGAGGATTGCCGAAAACGATGCTGCCGCGCCTCAAATTTACTTTGCTGTAGATCAATCCGAAAAACGCGAATAACGCGCGGTTTATCTCAAAAACAATAAACCGTTCGGTCAGTATTCGCAGATTTTGACGATTTACACGACACCGTGAATTGAGGGATGAAGAATGTAAGGACGAGCGATGAATAAAAAACTTATAAAAGCAGTTTTATTTTCATCGCTCGTCCTTTGTTTCGGGTCAGATTCAGGCAAATTCGGAAACTTCGGCAAGACGATACGGAATTCCGAGTTTCGAGAAGAGGCGTTCGAGCATCACGGCTTGCTTGATGTCTTTTTCATCAAACGAAATGCCTCGCTTTTTCAAATTATAAACCGCTTCGAAGGCTTCGTTTCTGAGATTTTCGCTAATATCCAAAGCCGCCAACTCGCCGCGCACCGTTTCCCGATCAATCCGATTGTTTTCAACGACAAAAGGAATTTCCATAAATAACATAATATCTACTTTAACATTTTCACCGCCAGATTATTTTTTTACGCCTTTTTATTTTGAACCCGAAAAAAAAAAGGACGAGAGATTATTCATCTCTCATCCTTCATCTTTCAGGTTTGCGATTAGCAAACCAGATACGTGCTGTCTACCCAGCCGACGGCAACCCAGCGTCTGCCGCGACGAACCGAAACGCGCGCCCATTCGCCCGAATATTGGGTGACCCAGACACGCGTTCCATGACGAAGCTTGCCGATCACCCGACCTTCCCAGGTGCGAACGTTCAGGTTGCTGCTGCGATTATCGAGATCAACCGAGCAATATTCCATGTTCAGGTTGAAATTCATTGTCGCCGCGCTTGCCTGCGAAACAGCGACCGGCGTTGCCGTTTTGCCGACAGCCGTTCTCGTTTCAGCGCCGAGAGCCGTCATACTCGTAAAAACAAAAATCCCAATTAGTAATGTCGAAATTAATTTTATTCTCATCTTCTCTTCTCTGTCTCCTGTTTAATAAATGTTGAATCCGTCAACTTTGATATGACTATAAGAGCGATTTTTTTTTGCTCTATTCTTAACACTAAACGCGAAAAGTTTCAACAAAAAGTATCCGGCGTACCGATAATATTTAGAAAAAAATTTCCATTTTTTTTCTAAGGCGCGTAAAATCAAAGCTCAAGCTTTAACACTTTGAAATTTGAGGAGGGAAAGATTATGTCCAAAGCGGCAATATTTCTTGCATGCTTTCTGTTTGTTTTTTGTTTTAGCCCGACGGCTTCGGCAGCCGTCTTCACGGTCACGAAAACCGTCGACACGAACGACGGCACGTGCGATGCCGACTGTTCTCTGCGCGAGGCGATCGTCGCGGCAAATGCGACCGCCGACAACGATTCGATCGAATTTTCCGCGCTTTTCAGTTCGACGCAAACGATCACGCTCGCGAGCGGCGAGCTTGTCGTTGCCGCCAACGGCAGTTTGACGATCAACGGTCCGGGACCAAATCTGCTGACGATCAGCGGCAACAATGCAAGCCGTATTTTATCGAGCGGAGCGAATGTCGTGGTCAATATCAATAATTTACGGTTTACCGCCGGAAACGGCGCGGGCGCGGTCAACACCGGACGCGGCGGCGCGATTTACAACGTCGGCGGGACGATGGTCATCACCAATTCCATTCTCACCGGAAATACGGCAGCCAACGGCGGCGCGCTCAATAATTCAGCTTCGACAAACCCGTCCGTTGCCGCCAATCTGACGATCATCGGCTGTTCGATCACCAACAACTCGGCAACCAGTTCGGGCGCGGCGATGCAGAACTTTTCAACCTCGTTCCTGAATATCAGAAACACGACGATTTCGGGAAATACGAGCAGTAACACCGGAATTTCGGGCGCGATTCAGGCAAACGGAACGGTGACCATTACCAATACGACGGTTTCCGGAAACACCGCGCCGACGGGAACCGGCGGCGGCGTTTATTTTAACGGCACAAGCCTGATTATGACGAACACGACGATCGTCAATAATTCGTCGGGCGTCGGCGGCGGCGGTCTGCACCGCACGGGGACGAACCCGCTCAATATTCGAAATACGATCGTCGCCAACAATACGGGCGCGGCGGCAAATCCCGACGCTTTCGGAGTCGTTAACTCGCAGGGCACTAATATTATCGGCAACACTGCCGGTTCGACCGGTTGGATCGGCGCAGATTTCCAGAACGTCAATCCAAACCTCGCGGCGCTCGCGGCAAACGGCGGTTTGGGAAGTACGCATCTGCCGCAGACCGGTTCGCCCGCGATTGATGCCGGACAAAACTGCGTCGTTGATCTGACGTGTTCGGCAGGCAATCCGCCGGTCGCCGTGACGACCGACCAGCGCGGCATCACGCGCCCGCAAAACGCGATCGTCGACATTGGCGCGGTCGAAGTCGCCGTCGCCGCTTCGGCAACTATCAGCGGGCAAGTTTTAGCCGCTAACGGAACTCCGGTTCGAAACGTCTTTGTCACGATCAGCAACGGCAGCGGCGTCATCCAGTCGGCGCGCACGAATAGTTTCGGCAACTTTACTTTGAGCAATATTCCGCAGGGCACGGGATATACGCTCAACGTGATCGCCAAACAATACACGTTTACACCGCAAAACATTGACGTTAACGGCAATGTCACGGGCGTGACGATAACCGCAAGTTCGGGGAATTTGACCGAAGAGAAGTAGTGAAATCAACAAAAAAAGCAAAGGCGGCGCGAAAGGAAAATCGCGCCGCTTTTGCTTTTTAATTTAAGAACTAAATTTGTAGCCCAAACCGTGAACCGTCTGAATATATTGCGGGTATTTCGGATTATCTTCGAGCTTTTGCCGGAGCCACGCGATATGCACATCAACCGTGCGCGTCGAGGGCATCGCGTCGTAACCCCAAACTTCGTCGAGAAGCTGATTGCGCGAATGAACCGCGCCGCGATTTTCGATGAGAAAATGCAAGAGCTTGAATTCCATCGCCGAAAGCTCGACGGTTCGGCGGTTTTTGGCAACTTCGGCGCGTTTGAAATCGATCTCGACATCGCCGAAATTAAACACGGCTTTCGAATTATTCGCTGCCTGCGGCGCGCGCCGCAAAAGGGCTTCGATGCGCGCGAGCAGTTCGATAACCTCGAACGGTTTCGTCAGATAATCGTCCGCGCCGAGTTTTAAGCCGAGCACTTTATCAATCGTTTCGCCCTTTGCAGTGAGCATTAAAACCGGCGTGTTGATTGACTTTTGCCTGAGATCGCGGCAAACATCGTAACCGTTTTTGCGCGGCAGCATCACGTCGAGAATTATTAGATCGAATTTTTCAGACAAAGCCAAATTCAGACCGCTCTCGCCGTCCGCCGCCGATCTGACCGCAAATCCTTCCGTCTCCAAACGGTCGGTGAGCGTCAGAATCAAACCTTCTTCGTCCTCAACAAGTAAAACCTTCATTATTTTTTTGCCGTGGATAAACGCGGATTTCGCGGATTTAATAAATTATTGCTTATCCGCGAAATCCGCGTTTATCCGCGGCTAATTTTTCTTTTGCGGCAATTGAATAGTAAATTTGCTGCCTTTACCGATTTCGCTTTCCGCCGAGATTTTTCCGCCGTGCGCTTCGACGGTTTCTTTTACGAGACTCAAACCCAGACCGTTGCCGTGAATCTGTTCGTCAACGACCGCTTTGGCTCGGTAGAACGGTTCGAAAATATGTTTTAAATCGGCGGGCGCGATGCCGATTCCGTTATCTTCGACCGCGATTTTTACTTTTCCGCCGCCGTTAGTCGCCGAAATTTTGAGCCACTTTAAAGCAGGTTTCGAATATTTCAGCGAATTGCTGATCAGGTTTTGAATCGCGCGGCTCATGGCGGCGGCGTCGGCTTGAACCAGAGGCAGATTTTCGGCAATCTCGCATTCGACCTCAAAATCCTTTCCTTCGATCAACGGCTGACATTCACGCAGCGCGTCCTCGACGATCGTTTTAACCGTTCGCGAGCGAAAATCGTATTTTGTTTTGCCCGCGTTCGCGCCCGCGAATTCGAGGATCTGTTCGACCATTTTCGAAAGCTTTTTGCCTTCGGATTTGATCAGATTGCCGTAGCGCGAAACCTGTTTTTCCTCGCGCGCGACGCCGTCCGCCAGATTTTCGCCCGCCGAATAAATTACCGCGAGCGGGGTGCGAAACTCGTGCGAAACGGACGACACGAAATCAACCTGCCTTTGCGCGAAAACGCGCGCGCGATACGCCGAGATAAAAATCAAAACGATGCTGATCGCCAAAAGACTCAAAATGCCGAAACTAACGCCCAGATTACGATTGCGCGTATTGGCGATGAATTTATCGAGCGAACCCGCGCCGTGTTGAACGTTAAGCGTCCAATTTCCTTCACCCGGCAGGCGCGTTTGAATAATCGTCGCCGGATTTTCGCCGGACTTTAATTTAAGTTCAAACGTACTGCCAGCTTGCCTTTCGGGCAATTTGTCGCTCGAAACGGTTTCGGTCTCGACCGTCGAAAACGTGTGCGTTTTGAAGCTTTGACTAACGACAACGCTTTTTTTATCAGCCGATTGCGGCGTGCGCGGCAAAATCCCGCTGTTCGCAAAAAATACCAGATTGTCGGGCGACAAACCGAAAAGCTTGACGGTTTGATCGGCGGCGGTAACTTCGCGCGTCTGAAAAATCGTCTGCCCGTTATTATTCTTGACTGCTAGATTAAAATCGCCTTCGGGAAAATGCTTTTTCGCGAGATCGGTCAGAATCTGATCTTTAACGACCGTTTCGTCGAGCTTTATCACGAGAAAACCTTTTCTTTCGGGCATCTCGATCTTCGTCTTCGTCGGCAGAACGTCTTCCGCCTGCCCGGGTTGTTTTGCACGGCGAATCATAATCCGGTCAAAAGTTTTCGGCGTCTCGAAGATCGTCATCACGAGCGCGAAACGCGCTTCGTCAACCGGCTGAAACGTCTTTTCGTCAATTGCCGCCGCCTTAAAACTTTGTAATTCATCGGTCGCGGCGGTTTCGCTAAACTCGCGTTTTTCGGCGTCGTAGCGCAGAACCGCGCCGCCGTCTTTGTTTTCAAGATAATAGAAATCTTTGATCAGATTCGGATATGCCGTTCTGCCGCGCCAGAAATCGTAACGCTCGTTAAACAATGCCCAATTCTTTTGCTGCCAGAGCGATTCGTCTGCCTGAAAATTAATGTACGCGTTTTGAATTTCGCGGTTAAAATCTTCGCCGAATCTTTCGGTATCGGTCTGCAAACGCCGCGACAAGCGATCTTTTTCCGCCTCGCTGATCTGCCCGAGCCAGACGTATTGCAGCGCCGCGAGCACGCCGAGCAGGACGAGCAAAGCGGCAACGAGAAAAATTTGTAATCGCGAACGTTTCATCAATCAACACCGAAAACAACAAAGCTTCGTTATTTTCCGTTATCCATTTTCGATTTTTTATTTTGCTTTGTAAATGGTTTTACAAAACATTTTACATTCTTAACAAATTCTTAGCGTCGTCTTAACCAATCGCCCCGAATTTTGCGGCACAATTCAAACTGTCAGTAAAGTTTTACCCGTCAACAATATTTATGAAGTTATTATTTTTAACAATTTTACTAACCGGCGCGGCGCTTTCGGCTTTCGCGCAGGAAACCAGTGATCTTTCCGTGCTCTCGAAAAGCGAAGCGGGCAAACGGATTTTGGGATATTTCGCGGCATTCAATTCGGGCGACGAAGAAAAATTAAAGAGTTTCTTTCTCGCCAACGTCAGTCCGGAAGCCTTAAAACAGCGTCCCGTCGAACCGCGTCTCGAATTTCACCGTCAGCTCCGCAATGATCTGCAAGCGTTCGAGATCAGACGCATTCTCGCCGTTTCCGATACGGAAATCGAGCTTCTCGTGCAGGCGAAAAACGGCAATTGGCTGCATTATTCATTTCGTTTTGAAAAAAATGCGGCGCAAATGCTCGTCGGCTGGCGAGTCGAACCAGCCGACGCGCCCGATAATTCAACTAACATTGATTACAAAGCGCCGAACAATCGTTTGGAACTGCTCGCAACCATCGAAAAATTCATCAACGATCTGGTCGCGGCAGACAAATTTTCGGGCGTCGTCCTGGTTGCCAAGGACGATAAGCCTGTATTTTCCAGGGCTTACGGGTTTGCGAATAAAGAAAATAAAACGCCGAACAACCCGGAAACGATCTTTAATCTCGGCTCGATAAATAAAATTTTCACGCGGATCGCGATCGGTCAGCTCGTCGCGCTGGGAAAAATCTCGTTCGACGATAAGCTCGGAAAATATCTGCCCGATTACGCGAACAAGGACGCGCGGGAAAAGGTCACGATTCGCCATCTGGTCACGATGAAATCCGGCGTCGGTGATTTTTTCGGCGAACGTTATCTGGCGATGCCGAAAGAAAAACTGCGAAAAAACAGCGATTTCATCCCGCTTTTTGCCGATCAGCCGCTCGCTTTCGAGCCGGGTTCGAGCGAACAGTATTCGAACGGCGGCTATATTCTGCTCGGCGCGATTATCGAAAAGGTGACGGGCAAAAGCTATTACGATTACGTGCGCGAAAACGTTTTCAAGCCCGCCGGAATGACGAACACGGAATCTTTTGAAAACGACAAAATGCCCGCCAACACGGCAAACGGCTACACTCGGCGCAATCCGAAAAACGAATTGCTTAATAATATATTTACGCGACCGTTTCGCGGCAGCGCGGCGGGCGGCGGATACTCGAACGCCGCCGATTTATTTAAATTTTCAATGGCGGTAAAAAGCGGAAAATTACAAATTCCGGACAATGACGGTTTGCCGCGAAAAGATGCCGGACTCGGCGTTGCCGGCGGCGCGGACGGAATCAACGCGATTCTGCTAATCAGTCCACAGACCGGTTATACAATCATCGTTTTATCGAATTACGATCCTTCGAGCGCCGAAAAACCGGCGACGCAAATTCGTGATTGGACAAAACAAATCAAGGAATAATTGATAGAAAATAAAGTAGTTAGGAGAAAAAAATGCAAAGATTTATAGTTTCGGTTTTATGTGTATCGGTATTTTTCACCGGTTTGGGAGTTTTAGTCGAAAAAACAAGCGCGTCGTTAAAATCAGACGACAAAGCTTTAGAGCTTTTAAGACGCGCGCGAGTAGCGGTCGGCGGCGATTCGGCGATCGGCGGCGTTAAAAGCATGACGATTTCCGGCAAGGTTACGAAAACCTTCGAAATCGAAGGTGCGGCGCGCAATGAAAACGGCGAAGTCGAAATCAATTTCGAATTGCCGAACAAAATGAGTCGCAGCCTCAAGTTCGGCTCGGGCGACGGCAACGCGCTGGTTGATAAACGAGTTGACGTAGTCGTCGTGAAAAAAGACGGCGACGACAATTTGCAGTGGAAAACCGAAGACGGCGACGGCAGCGGCACGCGTCAATTCACGATCGTCAAAAAAGACGGCACGAGCGAAGACGTTAGAATTGACGGCAGAACGCCGGTCGTTATCAGAAAAACGGACGGAGACACGATCGTTTCCGAAGACGGCAAAACCGCCGAAGTTGACGGCAAAAAAGTTACGATGCGCCGCGCCGACGAACTTGTAACCGGCGAAAAAATGCGTTCGAACGAGCTTTTCCGGACGACGCTTTCACTGCTTTTGTCAGCGCCCGAAGGCACGGACGTTTCCTACACGTATGCCGGCGAAGGCGCGGTTGACGGCGCGATGTGCGACATTATCGCCGCCAACGACGGCGGTTCGACGTTTAAACTTTACCTCGACAAATCAACGAGCCTGCCGCGCATGATAGCGTATCAGGCGCCGAAACCGTTTATGATTTTTATGCGCAGTAAAGACGACAAAAACCCGACCGTCGACGGCGAAAAACGCGTTTTTACGCGCAAGATCGACGCGCCGGAAATGGCTGAATTTCAAATTAAATTCTCCGACTATCGCGCCACGGGCGGTTTACAGCTTCCCTTTAAATGGACGCAGACCGTCGGCGGAAAAGCAGACGAAGTGATCGACATCACCGACTACGAGATCAATCCGGCGAACATCGCGGAAAAATTAAAGGAAGTACCCGTCAGAACTTTCGTGCGTGTTCAAAAGGAAAAGTAATTTATTGATCTTACAACGAAAAAAAGGGGGCGCGGTTTACAGAATCGCGCCCCCTTTTTGTTTTGACACAATCTTTTACTCGATAAATTTCGGCTCATTTAGCGGCAGGTCAACCAATATCGGGCGATGATCGGAAATGCGGTCTTCGACAAGCTCGTTGATTTCGGTCAAAGTGCGCGCGAAATGCGGCGCGAATCGGTAAGATTGGTGGAGGTCGTCCGGATCGGTCAGTTTCGCCGGTTTGACGAAAATCCAGTCGAGTTTGTATTTTCCGATAAATCCGATCGGACGCTTAACCTGATACGTCGTGATAAATCCTCTGTTTCCGCGTTCGTTCGAGCCGGAAAGACGTTTGCCGCTGCCGCCGGTCGAGCGCGAAGGATCGCCGCGAAAATCAAATGCGCCGCCGTCGGCAAACCTGAAATTTTCGAGCATCGAAAAAAATTTTCTTTCGGGATTCGGCGATATAAACGGAATACTTTTGACGGTCGGGTCGGCGTGTGTTCGACCGATCGTGACGGCGGTCATCGCAAAACTTTCGAGAAAACCGAAGCCGAGCATCAAACTGATTCCCTGTTTGATCCAGAATTTCGGGTTTCCGAACCGTTTCGTCAGCTCGCGGCGAAACGATGTCGGCGTCAGATCGGAAGTCGAAGTATTCATGTCGCCCGACAAAATTACCGGATGACGGATTTCCTTGATTTGTTTGAGCAGTTCTTTTAATTGTTTCTGCCGGTTGGCGGGTTTTGTGCGGTTTTCGAGGTGTGTCGCAGCGATCGTTACGCGTCCCGAAGGCAGGCGCGAATCGGCTATTTCGGCAAACAGCGTCGTCCGCCCGCCGCGTCTTACTTCGGGCAGAATTCTTTCCAGAAAAACACGTTTCGAGATTTGGCGCTTGCCCTTTTCGAGCAAGCCCGCGCCTTTTTTCTCAGATTTATACCAATCGTAAGGCTGCGTTTCAAACGGCACGAGGCGGACGTTTTCAAGCGGAAACCGACTTAAAATCGCGACGCCCTGAAGCCCTTTGTAGCGTTCGGCATCAACCTCGATCAAATCCAGAACCTCTTTTTCACCTTCGTTTTCAGCCGCGATCTTTTGGTTGATATCAATCGGACTAAGCTCGACGAACTGGACACCGAAAGCGTAATTCATACCGAGCTTTTCGGCTAGATCGGCGGCGACATTGCGATAGCCGGAGCGTTTCATTCCCCAATCAACTTCGTTCAGAACGATCACGTCGGCTTCACGCAAAAGCGCCGCTTGTTCCAAAAACTCGCGCCTTTTACTGCTGCCTGGCGGAAATCTTTTGTCATCGAGCATCGTTAAAAGTCGTTCCTCGCTTTGAAAAACGGCGGCGATGGCGTCGAATTCCAGCCCGCGTTCGATATTCCAATGAACGACGCGCAAAAATTCGCCGAGCCGTTCGGAATTTTTCAAGCGCAGCGATTCACCGGGTTCAAACGAATTATTAACCAAAGGCTTGGTCAGCAAAAGATTTAATTTATTTTCGAGCGGTTCGGGAAGATTTTCGTTTTCGTAAAGCTGTTTTAATTCGGTATAGGAAAAAAATTCCGGCGCGGCAGGAGTTTCGGGTCGTGCCGAAACCAGAAAACTGCTCAAAAGCAGCAGAAATAATAAAATTTCCCCGCGGAATTTCAAATATTTTTTACCATTCATAAGGGAACCCGCCTTATTCGACAATTTTACGGAGAGTTTTTAACGCAAAAAAGATAGGCGAAAAACTCGATTAAGCATAGTTTTTTTACGCCGATTTTGTAAGAAAGTAATTTTCGCCGCCGTCTGCGCTCGTAATTACTGCGGCGAAATTAAATCTGATGATAGCACGAGTTATGAAGCCGCGGCGTTCGCATTGCCCATAAAATCCGCGAGCACCGCGCGGATTTCGCCGTAAGTGTAATGTTCGCCGAGGTATTCCTTGATCGGTGAAAGCGCGCCGATTCCCTGAAATTTGATGATCGCTTCGCGGATCGCCTCGATTTTGTTTTTGGGAACAAGATCGGTCAAAGCGATTTCGCCGGTCGGAATAAACCGCGCCAGATGATTTTCGATCGTGCTGTTCGTCATGCCGCGCTCGCGGGCGATTTCGTTGATCGCCATTCCTGACTGGAACATTTCGAGCGAAATGTCATACGTGCTCTGCCCTTTTTCGCTGCGCTTCGTGCGTGTCCGTTTATCGCGGCGCGGCGCTTTCAAGCCAATGCGCGATTCGAGATTGTTTTCTTCGCAGTAATTTTTAACGACCGCCGCAAAATCTTCGCCGTATTTTTGCAGTTTCAGCTCGCCGACGCCCGAAATACGGCTCATTTCGTCAAGATCGAGCGGCAGATAAGTCGCCATTTCGACGAGCGTCGCGTCCGAGAATATCACATACGGCGGAACGTTTTCTTCGCGCGCGAATGCGGTGCGGACGGTTTTCAGATCGGCGAACAAATCCTTGAAATACTCGTGCGAAACGTCCGACACGAGCGAAGTTTTCTTTTCCTCCTTGACGGTTGCTTTAATCAGCTCGACGCTGACATTTCCCTTGAGAACTTCAACGCTTTTTTCCGTCAATAAAAGCGTCGGAAACTGCCCGTCGGATTGTTTCAAGAACCCCTGCGCAATCAAATCGCGAAAATATTCGAACCATTCGTTGCGCGAAATGTCCGCGCCGACGCCGTAAGTTTTAAGATTTCGGTGAGAATCCCAGATTTTCTGCGATTGCGAACCGCGCAGAAAATCCACGAGATAACCCAAGCCCATTCTTTGCCCGGTGCGATAAACCGCGCTCAGGGCTTTTTGCGCGATGATCGTTCCGTCGATCGTTTCGAAATCCTTCAAACAATTGTCGCAATTGCCGCAATTTTCCGGTAATTCCTCGCCGAAATAACTGAGCAGAAATTTCCGCCGGCAGGTTTTCAAATCGCCGAATTCGCCCATCTGGCTGAGCTTTCTGAGCATGATTTCAGTCTGCCGCTGATTGCCTTCAACCTCTGCAAAACCCTTTAATTTATTGACGTCGCCCCACGAGAAAAATAATAAAGCCTCGCTTTCGAGTCCGTCGCGCCCCGCTCTGCCGGTTTCCTGATAATAACTTTCGATGTTTTTCGGCAAATCGCAATGCACGACAAAGCGAACGTTCGATTTGTCGATGCCCATTCCGAACGCGATCGTCGCGACGACGATTTTTATTTCGTCGTTCAAAAACAATTCCTGATGCCGGTCGCGCGATGTCTTGTCCAAACCGGCGTGATACGGCAAAACCGAAAATCCTTCCGATTTGAGATCAGCCGCCAGATTTTCGCACGAACTGCGGCTCAAACAATAAATAATCCCGCTTTCGTCGCGCTTCTTTTCGAGATAATCGAGCAATTGACTGTAAGAATTGCGCTTCGGTTCGATGCGGTAATGAATATTCGGACGATTAAAGCTCGAAATAAAAAGCTCGGCGTCATTGATCGAAAGCCGCTCGAAAATATCCTTACGCACGAGTTTGTCGGCAGTCGCCGTCAAGGCGATGACCGGAATTTCGGGAAAATAACGTTTGAGCTTGCCGAGTTGAATATATTCGGGGCGAAAATCGTGTCCCCAGCTCGAAATACAATGCGCTTCGTCAATCGCAAAGAGCGAAACATTGATGTTGCGCAAAAAATCTATAAACAAATCGCCCGACTGCAAAAGTCTTTCGGGCGCGACGTAGAGCAGTTTCGTCTGTCCGCTTTTAACTTTTTGGAAAATTTCCGCCTGCTCGCGTCCGGTTTGCGACGAATTTATAAATTCAGCTTCGATCCCGTTATTTCGAAGCGCGTCAACCTGATCTTTCATGAGCGCGATAAGCGGCGAAATAACCACGGTTAAACCGTCAGAAAGCAGCGCCGGAATCTGGAAACAGAGCGATTTTCCGCCGCCCGTCGGCATCAGCACGACGCAGTCTTTTTTCGCCAAAACCGTTTCGATCGCGGCTTGCTGATTCATTCGAAACGCATCGTAGCCGAATTTATTTTTGAGAATTTCCTGTGCGAGTTTGATACTCATTTGTAATTTATTGTAAGTTTGTCCTTAATATTTTTTTTAACTTTCTTGAACCCAAAATCAACCAAATACCGAGAAAGAAAACCCCCGCGTAAAATAATGTCAGGCTTAGACTTTCAACAAAAGTCGGCGGAATGCCGACCGGATCAATCATCGCGACAATTCCGAAAACTACTCCGAAACTACTCAAAAAAAGCATTGGTATTCCAACGGCGATTTTGATTGATTTAATAATTTTGCTCATCTCTGTCTTAATGATTCCGCCAATTTCGGCACGATCATTTTCGGAACTTGAATTGCGCCCGCGATGTGGCGCGCTTCGGTGAAATGTCCGGCAACGTAAACGCCTGCGACGTTGGTTTCAAAGGTTTCTTCGTCGTAAACCGGAACTTCGCCGTATTTTGTTTGGCGCGTGTCGACGCCGAGATTTTTCAAAAGTCCGAGTTCCGCGTCGGCGCCGACGAGGATAAACACGACGTCGTTCGGAAATGTTTCGATTCTGCCGTCCTCGCTTTCAAGCACGATTTCCTTTTCGCGAATTTCGACGATGCGTTTTAAGAAATAAACGTTCAAACAATCCTTCGATAATTCCGCTTCGAGCGGCTGTTTGACCCAGTATTTGATACAGCCTTGTTTCGGATCGTTGTTTTCCCAATCCGCGCGAAAGATCGCGAGAATCGCATTCGCGCCTTCTTGCGCTAAAAACAAAGCGGCTTCGCCCGCCGAATTTCCGCCGCCGATGACCATCGCGTTTTTCTTGACGTACGGGTAAGTTTCGCGAAAAAGATGATGAACTTTCGGTAAATCCTCGCCCGGAACATTTAAGTGGCGCGGATATTCCATCGCGCCGATCGCAAACAGAACCGTTTTCGATTCGTAAACATCCTTGTCGGTTGTCACGCGAAAATGATTTTCGGCAAGCTTTTCGACCTTTATAACTTCTTCTTCCGTTCGCACGTTGAGATTATTCTGCAAGACGAAGCGAACGTAATAAGAAAGCAGCTCCTCGCGCGTCGGTTTTTCTCTGGCGGGATGCAAATCGCCTTCGTTAAATTCGAGCTCGCCGACAGTCGAAAAAACCGCCAACCCGACCGGATACTGATAAATCGTGTTTCCGATCAGTTTTTTTTCGATCACCACGTACTCAAGTCCGAGTTTTTGCGCCTCGTAAGCAGCTGAAATTCCCGCCGGACCCGCGCCAATAATAATTAAGTCAAACATCTAGTTTTTCTTTTAATTCTTTAACCTGTTTACCTAAATTATAAAGCGAAAAAAGAAGCACGAACAATAACGGCTGAAACATTAACAGTATCAATTGGTTATTAGAGGGACTTCTGCTTTCAGAGTAAGCCAACCTCGCAGCTTTAAAGATTTCGTTGCACCATTCGGTTTCGCGCGAATCTTCTTTAGCGCGTTGGTAACAAATCTCGTTGTCTTCATTCAGATGACTATAAAACATTTCAGTACTACGTAGGCTAAAGTACCCAAAAAGCAAATTCGGAGCGATAAAAATAGTGACAAAAGCAACAACGAAAAAGATTATTTCCTTTGATTTTTTACTCATTTTCCAGCTTCTTCAATTCTTCAGTGAATTTCTCGATCTGCAATTTGGTGTTTTCAAGCTCACGTTTCGATTCCAGATAATTCTGCCACTCGTTCGTCGCGGTCAATGCTTTGACGACGTCTTCGTCCAAAACATGCGCCATCACGACGAGCAAATCGCTTAATGCCTCGTTGCCTTTTAGGAGCGATTGAATAATCGTGTACGCCAATTTCGCGTTCGGCAGATCAATGTCTAAATCGTTTTGATTCAAATGTGTTACGTCCATCTTTTATTCAGTTCAACGGAAAACGCCGCGTTTTCGGACATCCGCCAAGGTTATTACGGCTTAATTTATAACGGCAACTTCAAACAAACGGGTTCTTTCTTTTCGGAAATTTCATTTTTTCGAAATCAGCCAAATTTCGGTTCTGATTTTTTTTTCGTAAACGCCTTTCTTAAACGTCACCAAATTCAGGTTAAGATTTAGATAATTAATGCCGATTATTCTTTTAAATCTAGCTTCTTGTATTGCAATAGTTTTAGCTGACCCGTAATTAACAATATAAGCACGAGAATTTGGCGAATTACTAAGGTTAACATAGAGATTTTGCAGGCGAGCCTTAAGATCTCCGTCAGAAATTTGACCGAATTCGTCAAACTTTTCAGCTTTCAAAACGGGCATCGGATTTTCCGCGCCTGCCGGAACTATCCAGAATTCGCTTTTAACTTCGACATTAAAACCGCCGTTGACCATCGTGATTCTCGCCGCATCGTATTTGCGCCACTGGATCGAAACTCTGATCTGCTTTTCACGAATCGCGATTTCGCGCGCTGTTCCGTAATTGATGATAACGCCCTGCGCCGACGGATTGTTGTTCAGCTCGTTGTAAAAATAATCCATTTTCATTTTTACATAGCCGTTCGTCGCCGTTTCAAATTCGTCAATTAAGACTGCTTTCGGCTGTTCTTCCGTCTGCGCGAAAGCCGCCGCGCTCATCACGATCAAAAGCAAAAAGATTATCCGAATCATCGCCGAACCTCCGTTTTTTGAAAGTTTAATCCATTTATTCGATAAACGGAAGATTTTTGACCGTCGCCGCCGAATCGTTTACTGTAAGCGGCGTTCCTTCCGCCAGATAATCGTAGCGAACGTAAGCAAGGGCGATCGTTTTTCCGAGCTTCGGCGAGAAAATAACGGAAGTAATTTTTCCGGCGTTTTTTCCTTCCGCCGATTTTAGCTCGTCGCCCGGATTGACCGAAGCCGTTTCGTCCTCAAAAATCAAACCCGTCAACTGTTTGGCGATATGACCGCGAAAATGAATGCGGGCGATGATTTCCTGACCGATGTAACAGCCCTTGTTGTAACTGATTAACTCGTCGAGCCCGAGTTCGGGAACGATCGTCGTTTCGTCCATATCAACGCCGTAGAGCGGAATTCCCTGCTCGATTCGTAAAACCTCGTAAAGCGCGCCGGAAATCCCGACGGCTTTTTGATTTTCCAACTCCTTCAAGAAATCTTCCGCCGGCTCTTTCGGAATAAAAACGTCTTTCCCGAAGCGATTTTCAAACTCGATCGAATCCGTAATTTGCGGCTCGTAATTCGTAACTGAAAAATAGTCATATTTTTCCGTCAAATCTTCAACGAAAAAATCGCCCGCAAACGTAAAACGAAACAGATTTTGAAATACTTTTTCGTGCGTCACGGCGTCAGTCTCGAAAAGAAATTTTCCGTCAATGTTCATTACCCGCACGATCGCTAAAAGCCTGCCCTGCGCGTTCGGAAAAGCAGCAAACATTTGCGTGTCGTCTTCGAGTTTCGCGATGTCGTTGGTTATCAAGCCGTTCAAAAATTGTACGGCTTCTTTGCCGGAAACCGCGATCAAACCGCGCTTTTGACGGAAAAATCCGCTTCCGCCATCGCGGATAAAATTATAGTTTTCCAAATCTACAGAAATCATTTGTAATAATTTTCTTCCAAAAACTGATTCCAGAATTTTTCGAAAAATCCGGCAATCGCCTTGCCCTTGTAAACCAGAATCGGGCGTTTCAGAAATGTGTATTCCTCGCTCATCAAATCGAGCATTTCGGCTTTTGAAACTTCGCGCTCGTTCAATTTCAGCTCGCGATATTTGATCGCGCGGCGCGAGAAAAGCTCTTCGGCGCCGCCCAAAAGTTTTGCGAGCGCTTCGACTTCCGCGCGCGACAGCGGATTTTCCTTGATGTCGCGCAGTTCAAAATCGCGGAGTCCGTGGCGTTCGATGTGGTTTTTCGCTTTCACGCAGGTCGAGCAATTCGGAAGCCAGTAAAATGTCGTATCTTCCATAATTTCAGGGTTTTTCAACTTTGCATTCGATTTGGCGGGTCGAAATCTTCTCGAATTTTTCGCGTTTCAGATTCGCCTTCCAGGCTTTGAGAATTTTGTATTTTTTGGTTTTCGGCTGAAGCTCGGCTAAAACGATCGTGTCGAGGCTTTCTTTTCCGCCCATCGTGCAGGTCGAGCTGTAGGAAAACAAAAATTCCTGATTCTTGCTTAAAGCATCGAATTCCAGAACGTCTCGGACGATCCAGTTCGGCACGCCTTCGCTGCTCCGTCCGGTGATTTTTTCGAGCCAGAGATAATGCTTTTTGCCTTTTGAAAATCGCGAAACGCCGTAATTTTCGTCCGACAATAAACCGCCGCCCAAATCCTTGACGCCGTTCGGAAGCGTTTCGCCGACGACCACGCCCTTATGCTTGTAGCCGATAAAATCGTTTTTCTGCGCCGATGCTTCGGACGTAAAAACCAAAAATGTGAGTAAAAACAATAACTTAAATTTCATAAATTTCCCTTTTGATCGCTTCGGCAACCGAATTGAAATCCGCTATTTGCGCGGGCAGACGCCTGTGCGAAGCGACAACCTGCGGGCTCGGATGATAAAGCGGAACCAAAAACCGCCCGTTCCAACGAAAAATGCCGCCTGCCTCCGACCGAAGTATAATTTGATGATACTCAATAGATTTAAGGGCTTCAAGCGCGACACTGCCTAAAGTTACGATAACCTTCGGATTAACTAAACGGACGGTTTTTTCGAGAAAACCGGCGCAGTTTTTGATTTCGCGTTTTGTCGGTTTACGGTTCGCGCCCGTCGCCGACCGCGGGCTGCAAAGAACGGTGTTGGTGATAAAAATTTCCTCGCGTTTCAGACCGACGGAATCGAGCAAAACCTGAAAATTCGCGCCCGATTTGTCGCCCGAAAACGGTTTCCGCGTGCGGTCGGCGCCCTGTCTGCCCGGAGCTTCGGCGATGAACATCGCTTTCGGGTTCAGATTCCCGTTCAGCTCGCTTAAGACCGCCTGCCGCCCGCACATCGCTTCGCAGCGGCGGCAATTTTGCGCCGTTTCGGCTAATTTTATAAATTCTCCCAACTTATCACCGGGCGTTTTGTTCATTTCGAATTTATTTTAGTAGAATTAAAGTTTAATTTACACTCGATTTTTAACCATTTTATTTATGAACCAAATTACCGAACAAGCTGTTTTAGACCAACTTAAAAACATTATCGACCCCGATCTGCGCAAAGATATCGTGACGCTCGGCTTTATCAAGGATATGGCGATCAGCGGCGGCGACGTTTCGTTCCGCATCGTGCTGACAACTCCGGCGTGTCCCGTCAAAGAGCAATTTGAAACTGATGCCAAACAACTTGTCGGCTCGATTGATGGCGTCGAAAACGTGAAAGTCATCATGGACGCCGAAGTTCCGAAAGGGCGCGGCATCGCGGGCAATATGGCTTTGCCGAACGTGAAAAACATCATCGCCGTTTCATCGGGCAAAGGCGGCGTCGGAAAATCGACGGTCGCGGTCAATCTCGCTGTTTCGCTTGCTCTGGACGGCGCGAAAGTCGGTTTGATGGATGCCGACGTTTACGGACCGAACGTGCCTTTAATGCTCGGCGTCGCAGATAAGCAGCCGCAGGCTTTTAACGGGCAGATCATTCCGATCGAAGCGCACGGCGTTAGGATGATTTCGATGGCGGTGCTCGCGCCGGCGGATAAACCGATGATTCTGCGCGGACCGATGCTCCACGGTATCGTGCGCCAGTTTTTGACCGATGTTAACTGGGGACAGCTCGACTATCTGATCGTCGATATGCCGCCCGGTACCGGCGACGTGCAGCTTTCGCTGGCGCAATTAGTTCCCGTGCAGGGCGCGGTTCTGGTGACGACGCCGCAGCAGGTTTCGATCGCCGACGTCCTTCGGGCGCTCAAAATGTTCGAACAGGTTGCCGTGCCGGTGCTCGGCGTGATCGAAAATATGTCGTATTTCGTGCCGCCCGATATGCCCGAAAAACGCTACAACATTTTCGGTGAAGGCGGCGGACGCGCGTTGGCGGAAAAATACAACGTACCGTTTTTAGGCGAAGTTCCGCTGGGCATGGAAGTTCGCGAAGCGGGCGATGCGGGCATTCCGGTCGTCATCTCGAATCCCGAATCGCCGCAGGCAAAAGCGTTTCGCAAAACGGCTGAAGAAGTTGCGCGGCAGATTTCGATCGAAGCGATGAAGCCCGAACTCGTGATTATGTCGAGAGCAAAATAACTTATATTTTTTAGCCGCGGATCAACGCGGATTTCGCGGATTAAAACGATAAATTATCATAAATCGTTTCTTTTCTTATTAGCGCCTTTGCGTCTTTGCGGGAAATTTTAAGAACTCCCGCAAAGACGCAAAGTTTCATAATTCTGATCCGCGAAATCCGCGTTGATCCGCGGCTAAATTGTGTTTGAATTATCCGGCAGTCGCTCTGACTGCGAATTTCTATCCCGGTTTCGCGTTGCATTTTTCGATCTTTTGGCGGACTTCGTCGGGCTTTTTCGCGTCCGATTCGAGAATCGTATTATCGCGCTGTAATTCCTGCCAGATCGCAAAACTCTGCTCGTAGCGGCTTTTTGCTTGTTTCAAATCCTGCGAAAAATAATAATCGCCCAGATTTTCGTAAAGTTTTGCCGTGATCGCCCGCCCGTTCGGCGTTTCAGGACTGGCGGCGGCGAGGCGTTCGCGGATTTCCAGCGCTTTGAGATAGCCGGTCAGCGCCTCAGCCCGGTTACCCAGTTTCAGAAGCACGCCACCGATTTTTATGTAATCTTCCGAAACATTGGCGGCAGTCGCGGCGTTAGTCGGGTCGGCGGCGGCGTTGGCTTCTTCGATTTCGGTGGCTTTTCGGTAGAAATTCAGAGCCTCGCGCAGGTTTCCGGCTTTTTCAAACATTTCGGCGAGAAAATAAAACCCGACGCCAAGATCACCGCGCGATTCGCTGCTTTCGGGATTGGCGGCAACCGCTTTTTCGCAAATTTCGACGCATTTGCGCTGATTCGCGATCGCTTCGGTCATCTGTCCGAGCTCCGAATAATTGCGGGCGATTTTGTGAAAATCAACCTGCACGTCGCGCCGTGCGAGCGCGTTGGACGGGTCGAGCGAAAGAGTTTTTTCATCCGCAGCGAGCGATTTCTGTTGAATTTCCAAAGCTTCCCGGTATTTTCCGAGCTTGAACAAAACATCGCCGATGCGCCCGAACGCCGACATTGCGGCGCGCAGCGATTCGGTATCGTTTTCAGAAACGAGCGGCTGTAAAATCGCATAAGCCGCGCGCTGAGTTTCCAATGATTCTTCGAGTTTACCTTCTTCTTCAAGCGCGTCGCCGAGCAGGACGCTGTTTACTCCGAGTTCGTGTTTGAGCGATCTATCATCAGGATTTCGGGCAATTTGTTCTTTGTTGATCGAAATCCCTTTGTGATAATTTTCGATCGCTTCGGCGAGTTTGCCGCTTGCCGCTAAAGCGCTGGCAAATCGCACGTGAAGTAGAGACAAAACGCGCCGCGCATTTGTATTTTCCTCCTTAACGGAATCGAAAATCGCGAATGCCTTCCGGTAGTTTTCCAACGCGCCCGGAAGATCGTCGGTAACTTGTAAAAGGTGACCGACCATCTGATAGCTGCCGATCAAATCGAGTTTGTTCTGTTCGACGGCGGGATTTTCCGCAACTAACTTTTCGCGGATTACGAGCGATTTTCGAAAACTTTCCAAACCGCCGCCGTAATCGCCGAGACTCGATTTCCCCGGCGCTCCCTGCACTTCGCCGACCTTGAAATAAGCCGTTGCAAGCTCGCTTTGCAAGGACGCGTCGGCGATATTTTCCGCCGCCAGATTATCCAGATAAAGCAGCGCGTCTTTGACCATTCTTTCGCGCAGCGCGGTCGAACCTGGTAGTTTTGCGATGCCGTCGTGATATTCGAATAAAACCGTATTGGCGAGCTGCCGCACTTCTCTAAACCGCTGTTCGGCTTTTGCGCGTTCCCGGCGAGCTTCGACGGTTTTCCAGATGGCAACCGAAATCCCCGTGAGCAGCGAAAGAAAGATCAACAAACCCGCCAAAACGCCGGTTCGATGGCGGCTGACGAATTTTCCGAGTCGGTAAAACCGCGTGTCAGCCATTGCCGTGACCGGCAAGCCGTTAAGATGACGGCGAATGTCTTCGGAAAATTCCTGCACCGATTGATAACGCCGTTCTGGTTCCTTGCGCAAAGCTTTTAAGATAATGTTATCCAAATCGCCGCGCAGCGATTTTGGATTTTGAATTTTGGATTTCGGATTTTTAGTTTCTTTATCGTCGGTTGTTTTTGATTGGATTTTAGTTGTCTTTTCGCTGTCAACAATCTGGCGCTCCGCGCTGCTGACTACCGAGGACGGGCGAACCGGTTCAGTGGTCAGAATCGCCTCTGCGACATCTTCGGGTGAGCGGCTTTCGATTTTGTACGGGCGCGCGCCGGTCAGCAGTTCATAAAGCACGACGCCGAGACTGTAAACGTCGCTCGCGGTCGTTATCGGCAAACCGCGTAATTGTTCGGGCGAAGCGTATTGCGGCGTCATAATTCGAAACATCGTCGCGGTCGCTTCCGTTTCTTCATGCGACCAATCGGGATGAATCAGTTTGGCGATGCCGAAATCGAGCAGTTTCGGTTCACCGGCTTCGGTGACCAGAATATTCGAAGGTTTTATATCGCGATGGACGACCAGATTTTGATGCGCGTAGGAAATTGCCGAACAAACCTTGCGAAATAATTCGAGGCGTTCGGCGACATCGAACCGATGAATATCGCAAAACGTCGTGATCGGCTCGCCTTCGATATATTCCATCACGAGATACGGCACGCCGCCTTCGGTCGAGCCGCCGTCGAGAAGACTGGCGATGTTCGGATTTTCAAGCTGGGCGAGAATTTTGCGTTCCATCACAAAACGCTTGAGAACCGCCGCCGTATCCATCCCGCGTTTGATCAATTTTATCGCAACTCGCTTGTCGAACGTTTCATCGGCGCGCGATGCCAGATAAACCGTTCCCATTCCGCCGTGTCCGATCTCTTTTAAAATTTCGTAATCGTCAATCTGTTTGCCGATGTAAATATCCGTTTCGTCGGCGGGCGAAAAACCGACTTCGATAAACGCCGGTTCGACGATAAAATCTTCGGCTTCGGCGCTCGCGTCAATTAACTTTTCAACTTCAACACGAATATTTTCGTCCGATTTTTCGAGCGCCGCCGCGCGTTCGGATTCGGGCAAATCTAAAATCGCGTTAAACGATTCTTTTATCCGCTGCCAATCTTCACTATTCATAAGCCGCCGTTTCGCAACCAGAATTAAAATACTTTTCAACAATTACGCGCAAAATCTTTCCGAATCAGCTCAAAAAGAAATTATTCATTCCTCAGCCCTCAGCCTTTCATAGAGCCACGCGCGCGCCATCGTCCATTCGCGTTTGACGGTCGCGGGCGAAATGCCCAAAACTTCCGCCGTTTCTTCGATCGTCATTCCGCCGAAATACCGCAGCTCGATAATTTTTGCCTGTTTTGCGTCGAATTCTTCCAATTCCCGCAAAGCCGAATCAAGCTCGATCAGTTTTTCATTCGCGTCCGCCCGAATTTCGCCGATGTCTTCGAGAAATACCTTTTCGCCGCCGCCGCGCTTTTCCGCCGTGTGCCGCCGCGCGTTGTCGAGCAGAATGCGCCGCATCGCGGTTGCCGAAAGCGCGAAAAACTGGGCGCGATTTTGAAAATTCACCGAGCGCTGGTCAATTAGTTTTATGTAGGCTTCGTGAACGAGCGCCGTGGTTTGAAGCGTTAAATTCGTGCGTTCGCTTTTCAGATAACTGTGCGCCAGACGTCGCAGTTCTCCATAAACAAGCGGCAAAAGCTCGTCCAGACAGGCGCGGCTGCCGTTTGCGTAATCTTCCAAAAGTTTGGTGACGTCGCTCATCGTAAAAATGTTTGAGCTAATTCTACTCCACAATGCGCGTAATGCACAGAGGAAAATTTTGAATCCTCGGGAAGGAGAAATTTTATGAGTTCAAAATCTATTAAAGTTCGATTTCAAACAGAAATAATAAGCCGACTCTTACGCGCTTTAGTCTTGCTCGCGTGTTTAGCTTTGGCTCTGCCGGCGTTTGCCGCGTGGACTCAGCGCCAGAAAGTTACTTCGACTCCGCGCGGCGTCGGCGCGCAGTTCGGCAACGCGGTCGCGATTAACGGCGGCACGATGGTCGTCGGCGCGCGGTTCGACAGCACGACCGCATCGCAAGCCGGCGCGGCTTTTGTCTATGTTTTAAGCGGCGGAACATGGACACAGCAGGCGGTTTTGCTCGCCCCCGACGGCGCGCTCGGCGACAAGTTCGGCTATTCGGTGGCGATCAGCGAAGACACGATCGTTGTCGGTTCCTACCAGGATGACACGGCTTTCTCAAACGGCGGCTCGGCTTACGTTTTCGTCCGCAGCGGCACAACCTGGACGTTTCAACAAAAATTAACGCCGAGCGACGGCACGGCGGACGATGAATTCGGCAATGCCGTCGGGATTACCGGCGAAGTCATTGTCGTCGGCTCGCATTTTGCCGATCTTCCGGGCAATTCGCAAGCCGGTTCGGCATATATCTACCGGCGCAGCGGAACGGTTTGGTCGGAAACTCAAAAACTGATCCCGACTCCCGGAACCGGCGGTGTGATTCTCGGCGACCACTTCGGCGAATCGGTTGCAGTCAGCAGCAAGATTGCCGTCGGCGCGTCGGGCGACGACTCGCCGGAAACAGCCGCCGGTGCGGTTTATGTGTTCGCCGAAAGCGGCGGCAGCTACGCGCAGCAGCAAAAACTTTATATTCCAAGCGGCACGAACGGCGACAGATTCGGCAGCTCGGTGGCGATCGAAGGCAACACGCTCGTCGGCGGCGCGCGCGAAGATGCCCCGTTTGCCGGACAGACGGCGCGCGGTTCGGCGTATGTTTTCGAGTGGAACGGCGGAACCTGGGTTTCGCAGGGACAGCTTCTCGCTTCGGACGGCATATCGTTTGACCGCTTCGGCTGGTCGGTTGCCGTGAGCAACAACGTCATCGCCGTCGGCGCGCGCGAAGACGATACCACGGCGGGACCCGACGCCGGTTCGGCATACGTTTATACGCGCAGCGGCGCAACGTGGACCGAGCAGCAAAAACTTGCCCCGACCGATCCGTTCAACGGCGACCGTTTCGGTTCGGGCGTCGCGTTGAGCTTTGGGCATTTAGTCGTCGGCGCGGCGGAAAAAGCTTTAACAAGTCCGAACGGTCAGGGCGCGGCGTATTATTTCACTCTTCCGCCGCCGAAAGTTAAATTCGATTTCGACGGCGACGGCAAAGCTGATATTTCGATTTTCCGCTCCGTCAACGGTCAATGGTGGTATCAGCAAAGCTCGGATAATTTCGTCAGAGCGTTTCAATTCGGCACTTCGAGCGATAAAGCCGTTCCGGCTGATTTCGACGGCGACGGCAAAACCGACCACGCAATTTATCGTCCTTCGACCGGCGAATGGTTCATATTGCGAAGCTCGAATTTAACGTTCTTTTCCGTTCCGTTCGGAATTTCGACCGATAAACCCGCGCCTGGCGATTTCGACGGCGACGGCTTGGCGGACGTCGCGGTTTTTCGCGGTTCGGAAGGTGTTTGGTACATCAGTAAATCTTCGGGCGGAACGCAGATATCGCAGTGGGGCGCGGCGGGCGATGTTCCGGTAAATGCCGACTACGACGGCGACGGCAAATCGGATGTCGCGATTTTTCGACCTGCCGACGGCTCATGGTGGATTAATCGTTCGACCGCGGGCGTGTTCGTGACGTCTTTCGGTGTCGGCACGGACAAACCCGTTCCGGCTGATTATACGGGCGACGGAAAGACGGACGTCGCGGTTTGGCGACCGGGCAACGGCAGCTGGTATGTTCTCAGAAGCGAGGATTCAAGCTTCTTCGCCGTGCCGTTCGGCGCAAACGGCGATATTCCGGCGGCTGCCGATTACGACGGCGACGGGAAAGCGGATTTTGCCGTGTTTCGTCCGGACGGCGCGAATTGGTTTATTCAACGCTCGACGCAGGGAATATTGATTCAGCAGTTCGGCTCAACCGGCGATACACCGACGCCGGCGGCTTTCATGCCTTAAACTTAGGACTAAACATCAAACGGAAAAAATCAGACTTTGCACAAATTTGTGCAAAGTCTGATTTTTGAGTTAATTTACAGTTATTATTAGAAGCTATAACAAATTTAAAGTAGCCATTCTAAATGCTTTGCGGGCTTCTTTGCAGCTTTGCATCTTTGCGGGAGAAGTTAATGTTTCCCGCCCAGTCGCCAAGTAAGACGCAAAGCATTTTTGAGATAGATGGTAATAAAATCCGAACTGTAAGAAAATCATTTCGTGAATTCGGCTTTTTCCTTTTCCAATTCGGCGGGCAGATTTTTATCCGCATCGCGAAGCGCGCCCGCTGCTTTGAGCTGATTGACGAACTGAATCGCTTTGTCTATAAATTCAAGGGCTTTCGCTTTATCGCCTTTTTCATAATACGCAAGCGCGGAAAGTCTGTACGCCATTGATAAATCATAAAGATTCGTGGTCGTCGCTTTATCGGCTTCCGAAATCTCGGTCATAATCCGAATTACGCTTTGCAAACTTCCGATTACTTTGTCCGGCTGCTTGAGCGCCAGCAACGCGCGCGCCTTTTCGGTTTCGTAGACCGCCAAATTGCGCTTGTATTCAAGATTATCAGGCGATTTTTCGCTTAATTTCGACATTACCGCAATCGCTTCTTCCGTCTGCGAGATGGTTTGCGGATATTTTCCCGCCAGCCGGTAGGCGCGCGCCGTATTAAAATGCGAAATCGCCAGATCATACGCGACAACGCCGTTTTCGGGTTCTTTAGCGAGCGCGATTTTCGGAAATTCGATCGTCGGCTCGCACTTTTCAACCGCCTTTTGCCCGTCCTGCCTATCGATGTAAAGCTCGCAATAAATCGAATTTGTCAGCCAAACGCTGCGCTGCACGCGAAAATCGCTCGGAAATTGTTTCGCCAGTTCGCCGCTCACCTCGACCGCCTGTTCGAGCCCGCGAATTCCGCCTTCGTAATCGCCCATCGAGCCTTTCGCTTTACTCATAGAGCGCAAAAGCCGCGTCAGCGTTTTTTTGAACGTCCAATTTTCAGGTTCTTTCTGCCGGTTTCGTTCGACAATTTCATAAGCTTCGTTAAACAGAACGACGGCTTTTTCGGTTTGCGAATTAAAAACCGGAATCGCGCCGTAATCGATCAGCAAAACCGCCAGACGATCCTGCTGAACAACCGAATCGGGCTGCGCGGCAACCAGTTCGCGCCGCAGTTTCAAAGCTTTTTCAAACGCCGCTTCGGCTTCCGAGGTCTGGCTGTTGTTCCAGAGCGTGCGCGCCGTCACGTAATAATTGTTGGCGAGCTTTTCTTTCGCTTCCGGGTTTGCGGAATTAGCGGCAAGCACGGCTTCGCGCAATTTTCCGGCTTTCGCGTAAGAGTCCAGTCCGGCTTGGATATTGCCGAGACTCGAATTATTCATCGCGCCCATAACGTCGCCGATTTTTTCGTAAGCGGTCGCCAGTTCGCTCTGCAATTCCAAATCTCCGGCGGCTTCATTCGATAAACTGTCGAGATATTCGAGCGCATTTGTGAGAATCTTTTCACGCGCTTTGAGCGAGCCTTCGAGATTTTCGATTTCCGGGTAAACATCGAAAAGATAAGAATTTGCGAGCTTTCGGACGTCGTTAAAACGCTTTTCCGCGCGCACTCTTTCGACCTGCGCGACGCGCGACTGCCAGAGCGTCGCGACAATTCCGGCGACGATCGCGATAAACAACAGAACGCCGACCAGAACGCTTACTTTATTGCGTTTGAAAAACTTTTCGGCGCGGTAGGAAAGCGTATTCGGTCGCGCCGCGACGGGCAGACCGCGCTGATGCCGGTGAATGTCTTCCGCGAGATTTTCAGCCGACGAATAGCGCCGTTCGGGCTCTTTTCTTAACGCCTTTAATACGATGTTGTCCAGATCACCCTTCAATTGAGGATTGCGGATTGCGGATTGCGGATTTGTTTCTTGATGCTGATCTTTGGTTTGATTCGACGGCGCGCTCCCGGTCTTTATTAAATCCGAAACCCCAAATCCGAAATCCGCAATCGCCGCTGACGGCGGCGTTGGTTCGGTTTCTAAAACGGCTTTGTAAATTTCCTTTAAATCGTTTTCTCTTTTTTCAAACGGGCGATGACCGCTTAGAAGCTCGTATAAAATCACGCCCAGGCTGTAAACATCGGTTGCCGTCGTCACGCTTTTCGATTGTAATTGCTCGGGCGAAGCATAAGACGGAGTCATCACGCCGAGATTTGTCACGGTTGACGAATTTACCTGTTCAAATTCGGCGGAGAGAATTTTCGAGATGCCGAAATCGAGTAATTTCGGCGCGCCTTCCTTTGTCACTAAAATATTTGAAGGCTTTAAATCGCGGTGAACGATTAAATTTCGATGCGCGAAATTGACCGCCGCGCAGACTTTTCGAAACAGATCGAGCCGCGCATTTAAATCCAGATTTTCCCGGTTGCAATAATCGTCAATCGGCAAACCTTCGACGTATTCCATCGCGAGAAACGGAATTTTGTCGTCGGTCGTTCCGGCGTCGAGCAGCCGCGCGATGTTCGGGTGTTCCAGGGAGGCGAGAATTTCGCGTTCCTGCTGAAAGCGCCGGCGCAGAGCCGATGTGTTCATTTCGCGTTTCAAGAGCTTGAGCGCGACGCGCTGTGAAAATTCCCCATCGGCGCGTTCCGCCAGATAAACCGCGCCCATTCCGCCGTAGCCTAATTCGCCGATGATCCGGTAAGCGCCGATATTTTTTCCGAACAGCGTGTTTTCTTCCGCGTCTTCAAAAAAATCCTTTGAAAATTCGACCGCCGAAAGTTTCATCCAATCTTCGGATTCATCTTCGAAAGCGAGCAAGGACTCGACCTCTTCGCGAAGCGGCGCGTCGAGTTTTGTTAAAAAGCTCTGCCGCTCCGCTGCTTCGAGGTCTAAAACTTCGCCCAGTATCTTTTTTACGGTTTTCCAATTTTCAGCGCTCATAGACTCAGAAATAAAAAATTTCCTTTTCAAGTAATGCGTAAATTTCGAAAAAAGTCAGCCATTTTTTTTATTTTCATTAATTTTTCAGCTTCGGCTTAATTCTCTGAACAACCAGAGCTTGGCGGACTGCCATTCGCGACCGACCGTGCGCTCGGAAATGTCCAGCGCTTCGGCGATCTCCGAGTTGCTCATTCCGCCGAAAAACCGCATTTCGACGATTTGCGCCTGCTGCGCGTCAAATTCCGCCAGACGGTCGAGAATATCATTTAGGATCAAGATCGAATCGGCGCGCTGTTCGACCGGAATCTGGAGATCCTCAACCGAAAAATGGATCGGATTATTGCCGCGTTTATCCGCCGCGTAAAACCGCGCGTGGTCAACCAGAATCTGCCGCATCAGCCGCGCGGCGATGCCGTAAAAATGACTCCGGTTCTGCCAGTCAATTCCGGATTGATCTGCCAGACGGATAAACGCTTCGTGGACCAGCGCGGTCGGCTGCAAAGTGTGATTCGAGCGTTCGCGCGACATCAGAATTCGTGCCTGACGTTTAAGCTCGTCATAGACAAAAGGCAAAAGACGCTCTTTCGCTTCTTCTTTTCCGTTGTTCCAGTCTTGTAAGATTTGCGTAATTTCCGAGTTCTTTTGTTCACTCATAAATTATTGAATTGGCGGGATTTTTGTATTGGATTCTACATTATTTTGGCGATAAAGGAAAATATTTAAGAAATTTGGCTGACTTTTCTCAAATTCTACGCATATACCTACAACCACAACAATTTTAACGAAATATTCGGCGTTAAGGAGAGAAAAGATGGGAACACCAATAGATAAATTGGATTTGAACCAAATTGTCCATCAAATCGAAACACTTCAGCGGCTGGCTGCCAAAAAACTAGCCGAAGCCTATCGAAGTCAGGACGGTAAGGGCAAAGTCAACGAAGGATTACTGCAGCAGGGACAGGCTTATCTTAATCAAGCCGAAAAAATTATCGAACAAAATATCGTACCAATTCTGCAAAGTCTCAATCCCGCGCAGGTCGCGAGCGCATTGGCGGCGGCGGGGGCTTCGCCGCAATTAATGTCGCAGGTCAAAACTGTTCTCACCGCTGCCCGCGGCGTAGCTGCCGCCGGCATGACGACGGCGGAGATATGCGCGATTATCAATGTCGTCGTGCCCGTCCTGCTGGCAATTACCGCCGTTGCCATTTTTGCCTGCCTTTATAAAATGTGGCTCGACCGGAATATTAAGAAAGAAGGCGAAAGACTTCTAAAACAATATGAAGAACGCTCCGGTTCTGGGCATCGCCACGTTCCGTTTCAGCCGCGAATGATTCCCGGCAGATTGTAGTTATTTGTATTTTTTACCGAGGGAAAAAACTGAAGATTATCAAAGAGGAGAAACAAATGAAGATAAACACAAAATATTTCGGGAAAATCATTCTCACGGCGATTTTCGCGCTCGTTATTTCGGCAATCAATATTTCGGCGGCGACTTTTACCGTCACCAATACGAATGATTCGGGCGCGGGCAGTCTTCGCCAAGCAGTTCTGGACGCGAACTCGGCGGCGGGCGACGACATAATCGCTTTTGACGCAAGTTTTAACCAACCGCGCACGATTACGCTTGCTTCCATCATAATTATTACCGGAAACGGAGGCTTGACCATCAACGGCACGGGGGCGGGACTTCTGACCATTTCGGGCGGTAACGTGACCAATATCTTTCAACTAAGCGGATTGAACTCACCGGCGATCGGGGCGATTGTTTTTAACAATTTAACTGTCGCTGAGGGGAACTCTTTCAACGGTTCAACCAATGGCAGCGGCATCAGCATCAACGACGGACAGACGGGTGCGGGAACTTATACGACCGTTAATTTTACGGCGAACAATGTCGTTTTCCGAAATAACGACGGCGGGGTCAACCAGGGCGGAGCGATCGGCTGCACCAGAAACGGGAATGTTAATGTGAATAACTCGACCTTTACCCGTAACATCAATGGCACCGGAAGCGCGTTAGGTCTCGGAACCGGCAGCGGAACTTGCATCGCCGTTATCAACAATTCGTCGTTTTACGAAAACGGGATGACCAACGGCGATTCAACAATTCTTTGCTGCGGCAACGGTGTCGGCGGTTTGACGATCAGTAATTCCGCTTTTTTCCATAATGGCATAGATAGCAGCAGTGCCGTGATTGACATGGGCGGCAGAGTCGGGAGCATCACTAATACGACGATTGCGAATAATCGCGGCAACGTGGCGGCATTGAGATATAGAGTCAACGACAACACCACTCCTTACTCGCTGCAGAACGTAACCATCGCCGGAAACTTTGTTTCAACAACGAATAGCGCAGGTGGTCTCGCTACCGCTAACATTAATACGATTAACGTCAGCAATTCGATAATCGCCAACAATTTCAATCTGAACGGCGGAGCGGATTTGGATGACGGTCCTTCTTCTACTTTCAACTCGCAGGGTTACAACATTATCGAGAACGTTTTCAGCGGAACGATTGGCGGAACCTCGACTGGAAATTTGATCGGCGTTGACCCATGGCTCGACGGCACGCTGCGCGATAACGGCGGTGCCACCAAAACACTCGCGCTTCGTAAGCTGAGTCCGGCGCTTGACGCAGGCAACCCGACGACGTTTCCCGCCACCGACCAGCGCGGCATCACGCGCCCACAAGACGGCGACGGAAACGGCAATTCACGCTCCGACATCGGTGCCTTTGAGCGGCGTTTGATAGATATTGTCCCGACCAACAAAGCCGATTTTGACGGCGACGGCAAAACTGACATTTCAATCTTTCGACCGTCAGCCGGTGAATGGTGGTATTTGAAGAGTTCCAACGCCGGAAACGCGGCTCTCCAATTCGGCACTTCCACCGATAAATTAACGCCTGCCGATTATACGGGCGACGGCAAAGCCGACATCGCTTTCTTCCGACCGGCGACCGGATTCTGGTTCATCCTGCGTTCGGAAGACAACAGTTTTCTTTCCTTCCCGTTCGGCACAAACGGCGATGTTCCCGTGACCGGCGATTTTGACGGCGACGGGAAAGCCGACCCAAGCATTTACCGTCCCTCAACCAATGAATGGTTCATCCTGCAATCAACGGGCGGCACGGCGATCACGACCTTCGGAACGACGGGCGACTTACCGGTCGTCGCGGATTACGATGGTGACGGCAAAACGGACATTGCCATCTATCGTCCGTCACTCGGGCAATGGTGGATTCAGAGAAGCAGTAACCTGAGCGTTTATGCTTTCCAATTCGGAAATTCAACCGATAAACCCGTGCAGGGCGATTACACAGGCGACGGCAGGGCGGATTCCGCTTTCTTTAGACCTTCAACCGGTGAATGGTTTATTCTCCGCAGTGAGGATAACTCGTTTTATTCGATCCCCTTCGGCACAAACGGCGACCAGCCTTCACCGGGCGATTATGACGGCGACGGCAGATTCGACACAGCTGTTTTCCGCCCGTCGAATACTACGTGGTATATCAATGCGACAAGGGCTGGAGTGTTGATCGGCGGCTTTGGCGCACCGGGCGACGTTTCCGTTCCCAATTCTTTCGTTCCGTAAAATTTAGAAAAGTTTGGAGTTTATAAATATTAACTCCAAACTTGATTCTTTCTTTTTCTCACCCCCGAAAATACAACCCTTGAAGTTCGGGGTTGTATTTTTTTGGACGGCTGTGTAAAATTGAAATTAAAGTAAAGATTCAAATTTTGAATCTTAGATTATTTGAGTAGATTAGGAGAAGATAAATAAATGTCAGCAGTTGCAGCACCGACAGTCGAGATGACTGTTACTGAATCAGCTATCGCGGAAATTAAAAATTTTTTGGGGGGCGAAGACGATTTGCCCGAAACAGCAGGTCTTCGTGTTCGCGTCGTTCCCGGCGGATGTTCGGGTTTTCAATACAGCCTGAACATCGAAGAAGAATCGCGGAACGGCGATTTTGTGATGGAGAAAGGCGGAATCAAGCTTTTTGTCGATATGTTTTCCGCTCAATACCTGAACGGAATCACCGTCGATTACACGTCGAATATGATGGGTTCGGGCTTTACGTTCGAAAATCCGAACGCGACCGGCGGCTGCGGCTGCGGAACTTCATTCTCGGCATAATTAATTGGCGAGCGCCAAAAAATTAAAAAAGCGTGGAAAGAAAACTTTTTCCGGGCTTTTCTAATTTTTTCTGGAAGGAAATTCCGATTGAAACTGTCTATTGGCATACAGGACAACTAAACGGACAGCAAAGGCGGAAGAAGGGCGGCGGGGTCTTAAAAAGTAAAATTTTTAAGACTTTCGCGCCCAATTTCACAGAAAATCCTTGCCAAAACCTACTCATTTAAAGTTAAAATTGATTTGGCGATTTGCCAATTCGATTCGAATCGGCGAAACTATCTAAGTCAAACCAAACTTTTAGATAAATAATTAAACAAAAATTCGACTTTTCAAAAATAATCATACGGTTTTAAATCCGCGTTTTTTCGTTTTTATCTAAATCTTACGGTTTGCATTAGGCAAAACCAACACTACGGTCGAGCCGCACCTGAAAAAAATAAAAACTGGAGTAATTTTCGTAGATGATTTTTAAAAACCGTTTGTGTGTTTCCTTGTGTCTTTCCGTTTTAATGGCGATTTTCGCAGCCGGCATAAATGCCCAAACCCGCGCAAGAGTCGTTACAACCACAGAAAGCCAGCCGGTAAACACACGGAACGCGACGCCGACCGTCAAGCGAACCGTTCTTTCTTCGCCGGTCGTTCAGCGTCCGACTTTAACGAATCAGGTCGCCGTCGTTCAGGTTAAACCGCTCGTCAAAAACACCGTTTCAGCCGTTTCCACAACTAACAATAACAACTCGATTCTGAACACAACCAACAGCCGCCTTGTTTACAGCCTGAATATGAACCAGAAACTGATGTTTTCGATTCAGGCGAAAATCGGAATTCCTTACCTGATGGGCAGCCAGGGACCGAATCGTTATGATTGTTCGGGTTTTATCTGGAAAGTTTTTCAGGAATCCGGAATCAATTTTTCGCGCACCAGCGCGCGCACTTTCTGGAACGATTTCGCGCCGGTTTACGGCGACGACCGTTTCAAATTCGGCACACTCGTTTTCCTCAACAAATTAGGACACGTCGGCATCGTCGCCGATGCAAACGGCTTTTATCACGCTTCGTCGAGCAAAGGAATTACATATTCGCCCTTCAAAGGCTACTGGGAAAAACGCATCGTCGGCTATCGCCGCATCCCGACCGATTACGGGGTTGTTCAATAAAAGGTTTTCATAGCAAAATAAAAAGCCCGCAGTTTAATTAAACTGCGGGCTTTTTTTGTCGGAACAACGAGCGGGAGCGACTTGTTAAAATTTCAATATCTATTGCGGTTTTCAGTTAAGAGCAACACAAACAACCGGAATAAGTGAAAAGTGAAAAGTAACAGGTAAAAATTACTACTTCTCACTTTTCACTTGTTCCGAAGCGTATTTCATTAAACTGAAATTTACTCTAATTTTCACACCAACATAAAGCAGGTCGCTGCCGCTCGTTGTTCCGACCAATCATCCGACGAATCCGGGACGCGAAAGATGTTCTCTGACTTCGCAGATTATCGCGATCTTATCAATAGCCACATACGCGACTTTTTCGTCATCGTCGCGCAAAAACAGAATACCGCTTTTGACGTCAATCACATCGCCGCGAAACGAAACGCTCGAACCGCACGAAACGTCAATTTTTTTACCCATCAATGTTTTCAAAAATTCTTCCATTTTTTGTTGATTCTCCCTTGTAATTAAAAAAAGTCACTACTGAGCAAATCGAATTTCAGTTAAATAACAAATCCGAAATCCGAAATCTCAAATCCGAGATCGAAATGCCGCGCTTCTGCCGTTCGTCACCCAGCGCGAAGGCTTATTGTTGTCGGTTTTAACTTCGCCGACCGCTTTTTTAGAGTTGTCCGAATTTGCGAGCGCGGCGGCGATAATCGCCATATCGCGTTCGGTTTCCGTGATTTCGAGCGGCTTTCGCCGTTCGTTAAAACGCGCGATAAATCCGGTGTCGAGCTTTCCGCTGATAAATTCCTCGTCCGCAGCGACTTCGCGAAAAAACGGCAGCGTCGTTTTTATTCCGCCGACCTCGTATTCCTGCAAAGCGCGCTGCAGGCGTTCGATCGCCTCGGCGCGGTCTTTGCCGTAAACGGCGAACTTCGAGATCATCGGATCGTAAAAGATCGAGATTTCCGAGCCTTCGTAAATCCCGCCGTCGTCGCGCACGCCGCCGCCCTGCGGCAATTTGAGGCGCGTTATTTTGCCCGGGGAGGGAAGAAAATTATTTTCGGGGTCCTCGGCATAAACGCGGCATTCGATCGCGTGCCCGTTCATTTTAACGTCTTCCTGCGCGAACGAAAGCCGCTCGCCCCACGCGACGCGAATCTGCTCGCGCACAAGATCGATGCCGGTCACGAGTTCCGTGACCGGATGCTCGACCTGCAGCCGCGTGTTCATTTCCAGATAATAGAACGATTTATCCAAATCCGAAACCAGAAATTCGACCGTTCCCGCGCCGACGTAATCGACGGCTTTCGCGACCTTGACCGCCGCTTCGCCCATCGCGGCGCGAAGTTCGGCATCGTTGATCGGCGACGGGCATTCTTCGATCACCTTTTGATGCCGCCGCTGTATCGAACATTCGCGTTCGCCCAGATAAACGTGATTGCCGTGCGTATCCGAAAAAACTTGTATCTCGATATGACGTGGGCGGACCACCGCCTTTTCGACATAGACGGCGTCATCGCCAAATCCTGCAAGTGCCTCGGACTGGGCACCTTCGAGAGCAGACTTAAGTTCGGATTCCTCAAAAACCAGCCTCATTCCCTTCCCGCCGCCTCCGGCCGACGCCTTTAGCATCACCGGATAACCGATCTCGTCGGCAGTCGACTTTGCATCTTCAAACGAACGCAGCGGCTCGGTCGTCCCCGGCACGATCGGCACACCGGCTTCGATCGCGATCCTTCTCGCCGACATCTTCCCGCCCAATCCTTCCATAGCCTCGGGCGGCGGGCCGATAAATGTAATGCCTGCCTTAGTTACCTCACGGACAAACTCGGCGTTCTCCGACAAGAATCCATACCCCGGATGTATCGCCTCTGCACCAGACGCTTTGGCGACCTCGATGATCTTTTCCCACCGAAGATAACTCTCAGCCGAAGGCGGCGGCCCAATGTGATACGACTCATCCGCCATGCGAACATGCAGCGCCGCCTTATCCGCATCCGAATAAACAGCAACCGTCGCGATATCCATTTCGCGACAGGCTCGAATCACACGACAAGCGATCTCGCCTCGATTTGCTATTAGAATTTTTTTGAACATTTACTGAAGCATCGAATTGCCGTGGTTTTTCGAATCGTATCGGACGCCCACCTTCGATCCGGGGGCGTATTTGAGCAAATCGCTGCTCTGTTCCGGAGTGAGTACCTCAGAGGATTCAAAGTCGACACCACCGAGCGTGTAGGTGTAAAACACGATCTCATGGCCGTCAGCAGAAGTATCGCTG
>JANOBZ010000151.1:0-46490 GCA_031411895.1 Acidobacteriota bacterium
TTAAAACAATATTTTTTTTTTTTTCACCTTTACAACCTTGGCGTGGTTTGGGTTTTTGCGTTAAAATTTTTTCCCCCCAAACTCCCCAAAGCTCGCAAAGTAAATTTATTCGAAATCGTTTTCCAAAACGATCCGATACCGCGCTTTTCCGCTTTCGAGGTGCGCAAACGCTTCGTTGATCTGCGACATTTTGTAATTTTCCGTCACCGTCTCGATTTTATGACGCGCGCAGAATTCGACCATCTTGCGCACGACCGACGGGCTTCCGGTCGCCGTTCCCGAGAGGCTTTTCTGTCCCATAATCAACTGGAACGAAACCACCGGAACCGGTTCGAGCGTCGCGCCGACGAGATGCAGCGTGCCTTTCGGCGCAAGCGCGTTCAGATAACTCTGCCAATCGAGCGAAACGTTGACCGTCGAAAGAATCATATCGAATTTTCCGGCAACGAGCGCGAGTTCCTCGGAGCTGCGCGAATTGACGACAAAATCCGCGCCCATCGCTTTTAATTCGTCGGTCTTCGATAGATCGGACGTGAACGCCGTTACTTCGCAGCCCCATTTATCGGCAAACTGCAATGCGAGATGCCCGAGTCCGCCGATGCCGATGACGCCGACTTTATCGGTCGGCTTAACCGAGTTCTGCACGAACGGGTTAAAAACCGTGATGCCGCCGCAAAAAAGCGGTCCGGCTTTCGACGGATCCAGCTCATCGGGCAGTTTGACCGCCCAATCCCAGTTGCAGCGTACGCGGTCGGCAAATCCGCCGTGGCGCTGAACGATCGTGCCTTCGAGCGCCGCGCAATTGATCTGAAAACCCGAAATACAGTTGTCGCAATGCCCGCAGGTCGCCGAATTCCAGCCGAGACCGACTTTATCGCCGAGTGCCAAACCTTTGACATTCTCGCCCGCCGCGACAATCGTGCCGACAACTTCGTGTCCGCCGACAAACGGGTAAACGCTCATGCCCCATTCGTTATTGAGCATCGATAAATCCGAATGACAAATCCCGCAATACTCGACCTTTATCTCGATTTGCTCGCCGCCAAGCGCGCCCGCGTCGAACTCAAACTCCTGAAATTTACCCTGCGGCTCAAACGCCGCGTAACCTTTTATTTTTTCACTCATAAATTCTCACTTCGTAAAATCGAAAACCAAATCTCCGCTCGTGTAATTTTCATTCCCGAAAATGTGCGGGTAATGTTTGCCTAATTCTTCTAAATACAAATCATACGGCAAATCGCTGAAAAAGCCGTAGTCGTGTAAGTAGGTCATAAAAACATTTCCCTGTTCGTCATACTGTTGAAAAATCGAATCGCGGCGTCCGTCGAATTCGAGCGGCGCGACGCCGAGATATTTACAAAGTCCCGCGTTAAATGCCGGCGTTGTTTTGAGCCATTTCCCGTTCAAAAAAACTTCCGCCGCGCCGTGAAAAACGAGATAGTTTTTCTTCAGAGCCTTTTCAAGCCGCTCGGTCGCGATATGATTGCGGACGATGTAAAAACTCAAACGGCTCGGAACGCCGACGGCACGTGTCGAAGCCGCCAGCAAAACGGCTTTCTCGACGCAGTAGCCGCGCGTTCTGGTCAAAAGATTGCTCGCCGTCAAACCCGTCCGCCGCAAATCAATGATATACGGATTATACTGAAAGCGATCGCGCACCGCATAATACAGCGCAACCGCTTTTTCCGTCTCATTTTTCGCGCCGACAGTATTCTTTTCGGCAAATTCCCGAACGCTTTCGCGGTCGAAATCCAAAAATTCCGTCGGCTGTAAATATTCCTGCATATTTTAACGTCAGTATTGGATAAGAAAGGAACGCCGTCATCTTGACGGCACATGTCGCTGAAAGCGGCGTCAAACGTCGCGATTGACAGGAATCTTGAATATAAATGAACCGTTTGAGCGTTTTTCAAACGCTGTGCCGTCAAGATGACGGCGTTCCGCCTTATCCAATACTCACGTTATTTTATTAAGGATTTTAGAATCTGCTTTTTAATCCAAAATCCAAAATCACTTTGCCGCCGCTTCGTCCGGAAAATCCGCGCCTTCGGAAACTTCCGCCCAATCGTCGAAATCCTTTTTCAAAGTGTCGAGCCGCAAACGCGCATTCTTTAACGCGGCGCGTCCCAAAAGCAGATTTAACGGCGGATTTTCGGATTCGACCGCACTGAGAATCGCTTTCGCGGCGCGTACCGGATCGCCCGGTTGATTACCGCTGTAACCGCGAATCATCGTCTGAAACGCACCCGCAGTTTCGGCGTAATCTTCGATCTTCTGCGGCGCGTCGTTTGCCGAACGCCCTGCCCAATCCGTGCGAAATCCCGAAGGCTGAACGACGATAACTTTTATGCCGAGCGGCGCGACTTCTTTTTGCAGCGCTTCGGTAAATCCGTTGACCGCGAATTTCGTCGCGTTGTAATAGCCGACGCCCGGATTGCCGACAAATCCGCCGATCGACGAAATATTGACGATCGAACCCGAACGGCGCGCGCGCATTCCCGGCAAAACGGCGCGCGTCATATTCGCCAGACCCCAGAAATTCGCTTCGAACATCGCGCGGACTTCCGATTCTTCGGATTCTTCGATCGAGCCGAAATAACCGAAACCGGCGTTATTCACTAAAACATCAATTTTGCCGAAATGATCTTCCGCTTTCGCGACGACGTGCTGCACCTGCGCCTGATCGGTTACGTCGAGATTGAAAGAAACCGCGTTTTCCGGATTTGTTTCGACCAAATCCTGCACCTTGTCCGCATCGCGCGCCGTGACGACGACGCGATAATCGTTTTCGAGCAAATGCTTTGCCAGTTCGCGCCCGAATCCGGTCGAGCAGCCCGTAATAAACCAAACTTGTTTTTCGCTCATGATAATTTCCCCTTATTTTAATCTAAAAATTTCCGGTAACTTCCGTTCTCGATGTCTTCGAGAATCGTCTTGCCCGAACTTATTCGCCAGCCCAACTCGTTCTGCGCCCTGCGCGCGTCAATCTGATTGCTGATCGAAAGAAAACCGAACAGCGCGCCGAACTGCCGTTTAGCTTCTTCGGTCGAAATGCTTTTCGCTTTGACATTTAAAAGCCGCGCGACCGATTCGCTCAAATTCCGAAACGAAACATTTTCCGCCGCGACGTTGTAAAGCCCTTTCGCCGTGCTCGTTTCAAGCGCCAGAACATACAAATCCGCCGCGTCTTCGACGTGCACCGCCGAAGCCTTTTTCGCGCCCGATTCGATATAATTCGCCGAGCCGTTTGCTTTCGCCTGTGTAATCAAAAACGGAACGAACGCGCTTCCCGCCCGACCGTAAACAAAAACCGGCAGGCGCAAAACGATGCTTCGAATTCCTTTCCGCGCCAGAGCGAGCGCGTCCTGTTCGGCTTCGGCACGCTGGAAAAACGGCGAATTCCGGTCGTACGGAAAATCTTCGTCCGCCGGACTTTCGTGCGTGTCGCCCAAAAACGCGGAACCCGACGTGCTGATAAAAGGCTTGTTCGTTCCCGCGAGCGCTTCGCTAAATGCTGCGGTCGCGGCGCGATCTGTTTCGACCGCGCCGTCGTAATCGCTGAAATCGTGGATAAACGCCGTATGAATAACCGCGTCCGAATTCTGAGCGCCGTTTTTCAGGGATTCCAAATCCTTTAGATCGCCGCGCAGCGGTTCAATTCCCTGCCCGCGCAGTTTCGCTTCCGATTCGTCATCGCGCGCCAGACCGACGATTTCATAACCTTTATTCTGCAATTTTTCGGCGACCACCGCACCGACATAGCCGGTCGCGCCGGTTAGAAAAACTTTCATAATTTATCCTTTATCAAAATTCGCCAACTTACACTCTGCCGGCATCACCTTGCGATCTAACGAATCATAATTCGTATTGAACAACATTCGACTCCCGAACCCGAATTTCTTAAGTCCGAAATCCCAAATCCGAAATCCAAAATCGTTTAATATCCTTCCGAACCCAAAATCGCGCCTGTTTCGCTCAAAGTCAGATTGCGGTTATAGATCGCCGTGTCAGGCTGCTGTGTTCTGCCGCCGTCCGCCAGACTGCCCGTGTCGTATGCGGCAAACCCGATTTCTTCGATCAGATTCGAAACCGTCTTTTTCGCCTCGCGGTCGTCGCCCGCGACGAAGATCACGCGGCGCTGTTCGAGCGGCAATTTTACATCGCCCTGCGTTTTCAAATGCTCGAACCAGATGGTGTTAAACGCTTTAACAACGCGCGCGCCCGAAAGATGTTCCTGCAAAAGCTCGCTCGAAGTCTTTTCGTCAGAATCCAATTCTTCGATCTGCCCGTCGCGCTCCGGGTAATAATTGTTCGTGTCAATCACGATTTTTCCTTCAAATCCGGTTGCCGGAAGCTCACGATAACGTCCGAGCGGAATCGAAACCAGAACGATTTCGCCGAATTTCGCCGCTTCTTCCGTCGTCACGGCTTGCGCGTTTTCGCCGATCTCAGCAATTAAATCCGACAAAGTTTCGGGTCCGCGCGAATTGGCGATTGCGATTTCGTGTCCCGCTGCGGCGAAAAGCTTCGCCGTGTTCGAGCCGATATCGCCCGCGCCGATAATTCCTATTTTCATAAAAACTCCTCTTTATAAATTAAAAAACAATTGCGTTAATTTTATCTTAACGCAATTGTCCGCGAATTTTCTTACCACGGAAGTTCATTGCCGAGATGAATAAACTTTCCGGTATAGCCGTCTTCCGGCAAAGTCGCCAGATCGACCGAAGTTTTCGCGCCTTCTTCGACCGTTAGATCGCCGCGCGGATTCATATCGGTGACGACCGAACCGGGATGCAAAGTGTTGACCTTGATCGCCGTGTCCTTCAGTTCGTGCGCGAGATGCACGGCATAGCCGTTAAGCGCGGTTTTGGAAATGTCGTAAGCCGGAATCTTCATTTCATAGATCGGCGAATTCGGATCGCTGTGCAGCGTGAGCGATCCCAAGCCGCTCGATACGAAGACGATTCTTCCGGCGTCGGATTTTTCGATCAGCGGCAGAAACGTCTGCGTGACGGCGATCGTATTGAAGAAATTCGTGTCGAAGGTTTTGCGAAAAATTTCCGCCGAAGTTTTGCTTGCCTGAACCGGCGCGTCGCCCGCGTATTCGTCAATGGCGATCGCGGCATTATTAACCAAAATGTCGAGTCTGCCGAATTTTTCTTCAATTTCACGCGCCGCCGATTCATGCGTTTTTGCGTCGTCAACGTCAAGCAAGATCGGCTCGACGTCCACGTTTTCGCTTCTCAAAGTTTCCGCCGCTTCCGCCGCTTTTTCCAAACTTCGCGCCGCGAGCAAAACCTTGATTCCCTGCGCGCCCAATTGACGCGCCGTTTCAAACCCGATCCCGCGATTCGCGCCTGTAACTAATGCGATTTTTTTATTTTGTTCACTCATTTTTTTATTTCTGCTTTTTGTTTATTTCGAATAAATATTCAAAATAATTTTCCATTTTCCATTTTTCGTTTTCAATTTAACTAAGCGATTGCCGCCATTTTTAGTCTTTTTCGAGAGCGGTTTCCGCTAATTCGCGCCCGATTCCCGCCGACGTTCCCGTAATAAACCAAACTTTCTTTTCACCCATTTTATTTTCCCCTCCGTTTTTCTAAAAATTCAATTATTGTCAGTAACCATCACGAACGGCGAAGCCATCACCGCCAAAAACCCCAGACCTTCGCTCGCTCCCGCCGTGAAAAGCCCGAAATACAACCCCGCAAACATCATCAAAAATCCGAGTATTATTCTGAATTTTTCGATAAACCGCGGCTCGACGGTTTTTCTCACCGTTTCCGCCGCGCCGCCGAAGATCGCTTCCGGCATCGTTTCTCCGAAAGCACCCGTCGAATAACATAATTTTCTTTCACTCATTTTATTTGCCCTCCTCGCTGATTTTTAGTTTTGTATAGTTTTGCATATATACAACCATCTATATGTTATGCAAAAAAATTTTGATTTTATTTCAATTTCAAACGCATTTTCAATTCGGTAATGTATTCGTTGATCGTTTCGTTATTGACCGCAAAATACTTGAACTGCCCTTCGCTGTTCGGCGTGATCAGATCGGCTTCGGTCAGCTCCTTTAAATGATGCGACACGGTCGCCTGCGCAACCGAAACCGTTTCGCAAACCTGACCGGAACAAATCTTGCCCGCATTGCTCGCCGCAATCGTCTGCAAAATCCCGAACCGCCGCGGATCAGCCAATGCTTTTGCTACTTTTTGAAATCTTCTGTCGTCCATAATAACCCTGACAGTTAGATATATTGACATTCATCTATGTATCATGTCAAGCGCAAAATCGTTTCGGACGAAAAAATTCCAAATCATCGAATAAATCCGCGTGCATCCGCGTTTATCCGCGGCTAAAAATTTCAGGCGTTTTTCGAATTTATGACGGCAGCGCGAATCTTTCTCAAACTGTGCAGCCAGCGGTCGCGGTTTTCGGCTTTTTTGACGATATATTCGCCGACTTCGGCATGCGGCAGAATCAGGAAAGTTTCTTTGTCGAGCGCGCGAACGACCGCTTCGGCGCAATCTTCCGTCGAAATCGCGTCTGCCATCAAAAAGCTGTTTGGATTGTCTGCGCCCATAATCAAATCGGTTTTCACGCCCTGCGGGCACAAACACGAAATATAAACGCCTTTATCGCCGAACTCGATCGCAAAACTTTCCGCCAGCCCGACCGCGCCGTGTTTCGTCACGACATACGGCGCGGCGGTCGGATGCGTCAAAAGTCCGGCGGCTGACGAAGTTATCATAAACGCGCCCGCGCCGCGCTCGATCATCGCCGGAAACGCCGCGCGCGCCAGATAAACGTGCGATAAAACGTTGATCTCGTAAATCTTCTGCCAGACTTCGTTTTCCACTTCGAGCGACCCTTCGCAACCGCCGATTCCGGCATTCGAAGCGATAAAATCGATTCTGCCCGCTTCATTTAAAATCTCGGCAACAACCGTCCGGCAATTCGCTTCGTCCGAAACGTCGAGCCGCAAAGCTTTTCCGTTAACCCCGCGCGCAACCCGTTCGGCATTGTCGAAATCAATATCGGCGACATAAATTTTCTCTGCGCCTTCCGCCGCGAATCTTTCGCACAAAGCCTTGCCGATGCCGTTCGCGCCGCCGGTAACAAGAATAATTTTATCTTTGATTTTCATAAATTTTCAGCCGCGGATTTCGCGGATTTCGCCGATTAAATCAAATGATTTTCTTTGCGCCTCTGCGCCTTTGCGGGAGATTTGTTTTATTTCCCGCAAAGGCGCAGAGGCGCAAAGTTTTATAATGCCTATCCGCGAAATCCGCGTTTATCCGCGGCTAATTTCTTAATTTGCTGTTAATACAACTTTTCCCGTCGTTTTGCGGTTTTCGATTGCTTCGTGCGCTTCTTTTGCCTGTTCGAGCGGAAACTCGGTGACCTGAATTTTGAGTCGTCCGGCGGCGAGATGTTCGAGCAGTTCTTTGGTAAATCTGATCCGGTTTTCGACCGATTCGTTCATCAGCCAGTAGCCGCGAATGATGTGATTTTTCGACATCAAACTCAAGACCGAAACCTTGAAGTCTTCGCCGCTCGCCGCGCCGTAGATCCACATCGTGCCGTGTTTAGCGAGAACTTTCAAATTTTGCGCGACGATCGCGCCGCCGACCATTTCGATCAGCCAGTCAACGCCTTTGCCGTCCGTCGCCTTTAAAACTTCGTCCGTCCAATCGTCTTCCGAGTAATTGATCGCGAAATCCGCGCCGAGATCGGCGACGAGCTGAAGTTTCTGCTCGCTCGACGCCGTGCCGATAACTTTCAAGCCTTTGAATTTCGCCAGCTGCACGAGCAGGGTTCCGACGCCGCCCGCCGCCGCGTGAATCAGAATTGTCTCTCCGGGTTCGGTTTCGTTCAAAAGCCCGAGCGCCGTCAAGCCCTGCACGAGCAGAGCGGTCGATTCGCCAAAATTCAGTTCATCGGGAATCGGCATCGTCAAAGCGGCGCGCGCCGTCGCGTATTCGGCGTAACCGCCGCTCGAAGTCGTCGCCAGAACGCGCTGACCGACGACAAGATTCGTGACATTTTCGCCGACCGCCTCGATCGTTCCGGCAGCTTCGTAACCCAACGTGAACGGCAGATCCGGTTTTGTCAGATAATTGCCCGAACGCATCATCGTGTCGGCGTAATTAATGCCTGCCGCCGCGACCTTAATTAAAACTTCTTCCGCTTTCGGCACGGGTTTCTCGATTTCTTCGAACGATAATTTTTCCGCTCCGCCAAGTTCGTTAACTCTGATTGCTTTCATATTTTTGTGTTTTAATTTTTATTTTTCCGGTACTCGTTTGTCAACATTCCCGCAAAACCCCAGTTTTCCTCATCGATTTCGTCGATGACGATATGGATATGCTCGGGCTTTTTGCCTAAAACGCTGACCAAAGTCTGCGTCATTTCTTCAACGATCCGACGTTTTTTCTCGGTCGTCACTCCGTCTTTCGTAATTTTTACATTAATATACGGCATATTTTTCGATTTTCTAATTCCCGGCGGCTGATTTTATACTGCCTTCGCTGAAGATTTCGGCAATGATTTCATACGAGCGCAGACGTTTTTCGTGGTCGTAAATCATCGCGTTGACCATAATTTCGTCCGCCTTCGTGCGTTCTAAAAATTCTTCGAGTTTTCTTTTTACCGTTTCGCGGCTTCCGACGATCGAACCGCCCGTGCGCGAGGCGACGAGCGCTTTTTCCTGCGCGCTCCAAATTTTATCCATATCTTTGACCGGCGGCGGAATTTTGCCCGGTTTCTGCCTGATCAGATTCAAAAACGATTGATGCTGCGAAGTCGCCAGATATTCGGCTTCGTCGTCCGTTTCCGCCGCAACGACGTTCAAAGCGACCATCGCATGGGGTTTTGGCAGATCGTCCGAGGCTCTGAAAACCTTGCGGTAAAGCTCCAGCGACGGCAGCGTGTATTCGGGCGAAAAATGCGCCGCAAAAGTGAACGGCAAACCCAAAACTCCGGCGAGATGCGCCGAAAATCCGCTCGAACTTAAAAGCCAGATCGGAATATTCAAGCCCGCGCCCGGAACCGCCTGAACCTTTTGATTCGCGACGGTTTCGCGAAAGAAAAACCTCAATTCTTCGAGTTGTTCGGGAAAGTCCTCGCCGTCGCTCGTCAAACTTCGCCGCAAAGCGAGTGTTGCCGGACGATCGGTTCCCGGCGCGCGTCCGAGACCGAGATCGATGCGTCCCGGATACAGGCTTTCGAGCGTTCCGAATTGCTCGGCAATCACCAGCGGCGCGTGATTCGAAAGCATAATGCCGCCCGAACCGACGCGAATCGTCGAAGTTCCGCCCGCCACATAACCGATCACGACCGAAGTCGCCGCGCTCGCAATTCCGGGCATATTGTGATGCTCGGCGAGCCAGAATCTTTGATAACCCAACCGTTCGACCCTCTGCGCTAAACTCAAAGTTTTCCGCAAAGCGTCGCCCGCCGTTTCGCCTTCGAAAACCGGCGACAGATCCAATACCGAGAACGGAATTTTTGTAATACTACTGCTCATAATTCCCCTAATAATTTTTGCCACGAATGAACACGAATAACACGAATTTATTTAACTATTGATTTATTTCGTGTTATTCGTGTTCATTCGTGGCTGGTTTTTATCCGGCAACCGCCAATTCTTCCTTGTTTGAAATCATTGTTTCGTTTTCCTTCATTTTTTTATTAAGCATCGTCGCAATAACAATACTGAATAAAATAATCGCGATGCTCAAATAACCCGTAACTTCGTAATTTTCTATTCGATTATCGGGCATTTTGACGACGATCAAACCCGCAAGCACCGACGCCAGACCGACGAATATTTGCTGGACGGACGAATTGAAACTCATAAAACTGCCGCGTCTTTCGGTCGGCACGACGTTTGAAACCATCGCCTGCGCGGGAATAAATCTGCCCGCCGAAATGATGAACCACAACCCCGTGATGCACAAGACGAAATAAAACGGAATCGCCGGCAGATTCGTGATCAAAGCGATCAGCGGAACGCCCGCCAGCGCGAGAAAAATAAACAAGTTATATTTTCCGTGCCGGTCTGCGAGCCGACCGATGATCGGCGAAGTAATCATCGTCAAAGCGCCGCCGACCATATAGATTATCGGCGTCTGCGTTTTGGAAAACCCCATGTTGAATTCCATAAACGGATTGATAAACGGGATGATCATAAAATGTCCCATCATCAAAAAAGCCGTCAAAGCGAGCGCGTATAATTGACTGGAATTGCGGAAAATATCACCGACGAGCTGCATCGGAGCGATCTTTTGACGATTTTCGACGTGCAGATGCGCGTCCATTTTCGGCAGAAATTTGACCAAAAACGGCGTGAGCAAAACGCCTAGAATAACGACGAAAAAGAACGGCGCGTGCCAGTTGAAAAGATTCGCGATATACAATCCGAACGGCACGCCGAAAACCGACGCCGCCGAAAACGCCGCCATGATCATGCCCATCGCCGACGCGCGCCGCTCGTACGGGATGATGTCGGCGACGATCGACAAAACCTGCGCGCCGATCAAACCGCCGAAAAGTCCGGCGACGATTCTCGAAACGAGCAGAATCTCGTATCGGGGCGAAATCGCGCAGCACAGCGTTCCGATCAAAAATCCCGCGTAAGCGAACATCAAAACGCGTTTGCGGTCGAAACCGTCGACAAAAAACGCCGCCAGAAATCCGGACGCGCCCGCGCTGAACGTGTAAGCCGCGACGAGCATCGAAAATTGCTGCGAGCTGATGTCGAAATACGGCATCAGGTAATTTCCGAGCGGCATCATGATCATAAAATCAAGAATGTGCGTGAAATTTAAGACCGTCAGCAGCAGCAAAATTATTTTTTCTTTAGATAACATCTCAAATGTGCGTGAAATTTCAGCCTTTTCGCCAAAGCGATTTATCCATCTGAAACAGACTTTTATTTTCGTGTTCCTTTCGTGTCTGTTTGTGGCTAAATTTCTTAAGCTGATTTTGCCTTGCGCAAATCGATCGCGCGTCCGTACTGTTTCGGCACATAATCGAGATTTTCGCCCAGTTCCTTTGCCGCCTTGAACGGAAAATACGGGTCGCGCAAAAATTCGCGGGCGATTAAAACCGCGTCCGCCTCGCCGTTTTGCAGAATTTCTTCAGCCTGTTTCGCGTCCGTAATCAAACCGACCGCGCCGGTCGCAATGCCGACTTGTTTGCGAATTTCCGCCGCAAATTCGACTTGATAACCGGGTGCGACCGGAATTTTCGCGTCCGGAACATTGCCGCCCGTCGAAACGTCGATCAGATCAATTCCGATATTTTTCAGCTCCTTGCAAAATTCCACGGACTGTTCCAAATCCCAGCCGTTTTCCATCCAGTCGGTCGCCGAAATTCGCACGAAAACCGGCAGATTTTGCGGCACGGCGTCGCGAACTTTGCGCGCGACGTCGAGCGGAAAACGCATCCGGTTTTCCAGACTTCCGCCGTATTCATCGGTTCTTTTATTCGAAAGCGGCGAGAGAAATTCGTGAAAAAGATAACCGTGCGCGGCGTGGATTTCGATCACTTCAAACCCCGCTTCAACCGCTCTTTTCGCCGCCGCGACAAAATCTCCGGTCGCTTTTTCGATGTCGCCCGTCGTCATCGCGCGCGGCTGCGGGTAATCGTCGGCAAACGCAATCGCTGACGGCGCGACGGTTTCCCAGCCGCCGTAACCTTCGTCAACGATCTTGCCGCCGTTCCACGGTTCGGCGGTCGAAGCCTTGCGTCCGGCGTGCGCCAATTGGATTCCGGCAACCGCGCCCTGCTGTTTGATAAATGTCGTTATTTTTTTGTAAGCTTCGGCGTGCGTGTCCGACCAGATTCCGGCATCCGAGGGCGAAATTCTGCCCTCGGGCGAAACGCCGGTCGCTTCCATAATCACGAGTCCCGCGCCGCCGACCGCGCGGCTACCCAAGTGAACCAGATGCCAGTCGGTCGGCATTCCGTCCGCGCTCGAATATTGACACATCGGCGAAACCCAGATGCGGTTGCGAAATTCGATACCGCGAATCTTATATTTTTCAAATAATTTACTACTACTCATTAACTAACCCCTTGCTCAAAAGTTAAAAACGAACGGCATAATACCAATCCGAAATCCGAAATCCCAAATCTCAAATCGCTATGTCATTTGCACCCAGCTTTCGTCCGAAACTTCGCGCCAGCGGTCGCGAATCGCTTCGAATTCCTCGTCCGTTAAATTGCCTTCGCCGACATAGCGCGCGTTTTCTTCCCAGCGTCTTGGCTTGGTCGTGCCGACGATCAGCGTGTCGATTCCGGGAATCGAAAGCGTAAAACGGAGCGCCGTCGCGGTCGCTTCGGCGAGCGATTTGTCCAGAAACTCATATTTCAGTTTCCCGATTCTGTTCCAGTATTCGTGATGATACGAATCTTCGGGCTGTGCGTCGTGCCGCCAGACGGCGTTGGCGATCGGGCGCTTGGCAATAATGCCGAGACCTTTTTCGACCGCGAGCGGAATATTGCCGTCAATTGCCAACTGGTCGGCAATCGAAACCGACGTTTGCAAACTGTCGAAAATATTCATTTCAAGCGCGTATTTCGCGTCCTCGTTGTCGCCCGAATAACCGATGTAGCGCGTGTAGCCTTTCTCCTGCGCGCGCTGCAAACCTTCGAGGCAGTCGCCTCGGCGCAGAATTTCCGCTGAACAGCTGTGCAGCTGCGCGATGTCGAGATGATCGGTCTTCAATGCGCGCAGGCTGGTTTCGATCGTTTCCAAAATTCCTTTTACCGACCAGTCTTCGCGCGTAAACGCGTCGAGCGCGCCGCATTTCGTTAAAAGATAGAATTCCTTGCGGCGTTTGCCGACGGCTTTGCCGATCAATTCTTCCGAGGTTCGATACGCCGCCGCCGTGTCGATCACGTTCAACCCGGCATCGAGCGCAGAATTTAATAATTCTTCGACCGTTTCGCCAGTTTCGCCGCTCCAACCGATTTCCGCGCCGCCGAAGCCGAGCACGGAAAATTCCATATCCGTTTTGCCGAATTTTCTCGTTTCCATAAATATTTTTGCCACGAATGACACGAATAACACGAATTATTTTTTAATGTTATTCGTGAAATTTCGTGTTCATTCGTGGCTAATCTCTTACTTTCCTAATTCTTCTTCGAGTCTGGCAACCAATCTTTCGTCGGCGGCGGTTACGTCGGGCGCGAATCGCGCGGCGATCTGACCGTTTTTGCCGATCAGAAATTTCTCGAAATTCCACAAAACTTCTGCCGGCGTCGAACGATTATGACCGTAGCCTTTCAGGTTTTCTTCGAGACCGCCGTCGTTAATGTCCGTGTCGGGTTTCGACTCGGTCAGGTAATGATAAAGCTGGTGCTGATCGTCGCCTTTGACCGAAATTTTACTGAAGAGCGGAAACGTAACGTTGTAGTTCGACGAACAAAAGTCCTTGATTTCGTCTTCCGTGCCGGGTTCCTGTCCCATAAAATTATTCGCCGGAAAGCCCAACACTTCCAAACCTTTTTCGCGGTAATTTTCGTAGAGACTTTCCAAACCTTCGTACTGCGGCGTCAGACCGCATTTCGAAGCGACGTTAACGACGAGCAAAACTTTGCCTTTGTGCTCGCCCAAATTGGTTTCCTGCCCGTCAATCGTTTTCACGGGAATGTCGTAGATTTCATTTGCCATAATTTTTTTCTTTTGTCTTTTTAATCTATTTTTCAAAATAAAAGCAGATAAATAACACCGATCCGCTTTTGCCGGTTGTTTTTAAGCTTCGTTATTTAACGATTTCATATCGATCACGAAACGATAACGCACGTCGCCTTTGATCGTCCGCGCGTAAGCTTCTTCGATGTCCTGAATCGAAATCATTTCGATGTCGGAAACGATTCCGTTTTCCGCGCAGTAATCGAGCATTTCCTGCGTTTCTTTAATTCCGCCGATGCCCGAACCGGCGAGCGAACGATTGTTCGAAATAAGCGAAAAAGCGTGAACCGGCGCGGGTTTTTCGGGCACGCCGACGAGACACATCGTTCCGTTCAATTTCAAAAGATTCAAATACGCGCTCAGATCGTGTTCGGCGGAAACGCAGTCGAGAATAAAATCGAACTGTCCGGCGAGCGATTTCATATCTTCTTCATTTTTTGAAACGACGAAATGATGCGCGCCGAGGTTTTTCGCGTCCTGCTCTTTCGACGGCGAAGTCGAAAAAACCGTAACCTGAGCGCCCATCGAAACGGCGAATTTGACGCCCATATGACCGAGTCCGCCAAGTCCGACGACGCCGACTTTCTGCCCCGCGCCGACTTTGAACTTTCTGAGCGGCGAATACGTCGTAATTCCGGCGCAGAGAAGCGGCGCGATTGCCGCGAGATTGCCGCCCGCGGCAATGTTCAGCGCGTAATCTTCATCAACGACGATCTGCGAAGAATAACCGCCGTAAGTCGGCGTTTTTTCGTCCATTTCCGTCGAATTATAAGTCTGCGCGCAATGAACCTGGCAAAACTGTTCGACGTCCGCCTGGCAGTTTTCGCACGTCCCGCATGAATCGACGAAACAGCCGACGCCAGCCGTGTCGCCCGTCTTAAATTTCGTCACGTCAGCGCCGATCTGTCTGACGCGCCCGACGATTTCGTGTCCGGGAACCATCGGGAAAATCGAATTTCCCCATTCGTTCCGCGCCTGGTGAATGTCCGAATGACAAACTCCGCAATATTCGATCTCGATTAAAATATCCTTTGCGCCGACGTCGCGGCGCTCAAATTCGAACGGCGCTAATTTCGCGTCCGCCGATTGTGTCGCATAACCTTTTGTGTGCAGCATTTTTTCCCCTTAAAATTATTTTTTTGACTAATATTTACGACGAAATCAAATTCGCCGCATAATAAAATCAGAACTTATTTCCTTGATCTTCACTGTTATCGAAACGACTTTCGATGTTTTTATTTCTGATTACTTTCCGCCGCTTCTTTGATCATTTTTTCTAAAACTTCTTCGTCAACATCGCTCAAACGCTTGAAATACAAGCAGCCCATGCCGGTTTTATGTTTGCCGAGCTTCGACAATAATTCCTCGTTCCACGTTGCGCCGGTCGAAAGATAAAGCGTGATATTCGCTTTGCGCGGCGAAAACCCGATAATCAGCCAGTCAAGCTCGCGTCCCGTTGCATATTTCACAGTCCGCGAACCGAAACCGACGATGCTCGCGCCCCACATTTTCGGCGGCGCACCGGTCGCGTCGCTCATTAAACCGGCGATTTTCCGGCAGTCGGCGCGCACGGTTTCGTTCTCGACACTGTTCAGAAAATCTTCGACGTTTCCTTCGGTTTCCCGTGTTTTCAGTTCGGTTTTTGCCATTTTCCTAATCCTTCTTTTTTTATTATCGCGTTTAATTCATCGTAAAAAACGCTCACCGGAGTAATCGAAGTGATGACGTTTTCCTCTTTGACCAATTCGCCTTTTTCGTTTAATTTTTCGTCCGTCAAACCCCAGATAACACCGAGAAAATCGTATTCGCTGACGCTTTTCGCGGCGTCGGTTTTCTCCCTGTAAAAAAGCCCGCCGCTGCCGCCGTAAGTCGAATAACAATTCGTGTCAACGCGTTTTTTCGAGCTGTTTTCGGGAATTATTCGAATGTTCCGGCTGATCGTCATTAAGAGTCCGCCGCTGCCGAGTTCGCGGTCGCCGTTAAACGCCGCGCAGCCTAAACGCGCTTCGCTCGAACGCATTTCTTCGATCGTTAAATTCGAGATTCGCAAGGGCTTGATCTCGCTTTCGGGAATTTTTTTGTTCAGACGAACGATCGCGTAATCGGGATTCATTTTTGCCGTCAGAACGCGCCGAACGCTCACGCCTTCGATTCGCCGGATGCCGTCGGGCTTAAAATTAACCGAAGTCCAAAACTCGTCTAAATCCTTTTTCAAGTCGAATTTAACGTTTGCTTTCAAAAAACAGTGTCCGGCGGTGACGGCGATATCGTCGGCGACCAGAATGATCGAACACCAGCTGCCGCCGATAAAATTGATCCTGCCGACCGCTGTTAAAGCCGGAAACTTAGCGGCGTCGAAAACTTCTCTTTTAACCCGCGAATCCTTTTCGGGCAAAGCCGCCGGCGTGACGGTTTCCTGCGCCGCCGCCGAAAACGTCAAAACAGTTAAAAGACAAATTAAAAACGCGCTGAATTTCATCTTTCGATAAATTAATCTCTTTCTTTGCGAATAATCATCAAACCGTCGCGCACCGCAAACAAAATATTGCTCACGCGCTCGTCCGCCTGAATTTTTTTGTTAAATTCATCGAGCGCGACCGTGTTTTCGTCGTCGTTCGTTTTCGGATCGAGAACGTTTCCGCTCCACAAAACATTGTCCGCCAAAATTACACCGCCGATTTTTAAGTGCGGAAAAATCAGATCGTAATAGTTCGCGTAATTCGGCTTGTCGGCGTCGATAAAAACGAGATCGAAGGTTTCGCCCAACATCGGAATAATATCGAGCGCGTTGCCGAGATAGCTTTCAATTCGGCTGTAGAGCGGCGTCCGCGCCCAGAATTCTTTGGCGACTTCGTTGGTTTCCGGCTCAATGTCGAGCGTGATGATCTTGCCGTCATCCTGCAAACCTTCCGCCAGACAAAGCGCCGAATAGCCCATAAAGGTGCCGATTTCGAGAATCCTTCGCGGCGCGAGCATTTTGCTGAACATCGCCAGCAGCCGCCCTTGATAAAAGCCCGAAAGCATCGATTTATCCGCGCGTTCGCCGTATGTTTTTTCCAACAATTCCGTCAGCAGACCGCTTTCGGCTGACGTGTGCGCTTCGGCGTAATTTTGTATTTCGCTTGAAACGATATCCATAATTTTTTATGAAGCTCCGTCAACTCTCGATTCTAACCGCAGATTGATCATCGTATTTTCATTGTCGGTGATTTCGAGCGCGTCCTCGCTTCCGTCCGTGTCGTACTGCACGGAAATTCCGCGCACGTTGGTGATCGTGTCGTGCGTTTTTCCGGTGTTGCGATGCGTCCGGTCAATGCGAATGATCTCGACCGTTTTCGAATTTCCGTCCGCCTTCAAACGAACGTCTTCGAGATGCTCTTCCTGACTTTCGTCCTCGGTCGTGCCGTCGCTGCGGTAAACATTCAAACGCGCGCGGCGATTGTTGTTGCGCGCTGCGAATTCACTTAAAAACTCTTCCCAGTTTGCCGGGTCGATTTGTTTGATTTCACTCATAATTTTATCTCTGTCTAATTTATTTTTACGACGATTTTACCGAAATGCGCGCCCGCTTTCATATAGCCGAGCGCTTCTTCGACTTCGCCGAATTCGAAGGTTTTATCAATTTCCGGCTTTATGTGATGATGCTGGCAAAGCAAAAGATTTAGCTGTTCGAACATCTGCCGCGACCCGACGAAAATTCCGTGCATTTTGACGGATTTCATCAAGATCGTCGCCGGATTAAAATCGCCTTTGCCCGATAAAACGCCGATCACGGCGATATGTCCGCCCATTTTGACGGCGTTCACCGAACGCTGCAAAGTGCCCGCGCCGCCGACTTCGACGATCTGATCGACGCCGCGTTTTCCGGTCAATTCCATAACCGCGCGATCCCAGTCTTCGCGTTCTTTATAATTTATTAAATCGTCCGCGCCGAGCTTCTGAGCGCGCGCCAGCTTTTCGTCGCTCGAAGACGTGATGATCGTCCGGCAGCCGTAAACGCTCGCCAACTGCAAAGCGAAGATCGAAACGCCGCCCGTGCCCTGTAATAAAACCGTGTCGGAAGAGCGCAGCCTGCCCGATTCGAAAAGCGCGTGATACGCCGTCACCGCCGCGCACGGTAAGGTTGCCGCTTCTTCGTACGAAAAATGGTCGGGAATCCGCACCAAAGCGCTTTCGTCGAACGCGCCGAATTCACGAAGCGCGCCGTCGCGATCGCCGCCGAGCGCGGTGCGCGCGCTTTCAAACGAAATTTCGCCGTCGATCCAGCCCTGCATAAAGATCGGCGTCACGCGGTCGCCGGTTTTCCATTTCGTAACCTTTTCGCCGATTGCAACGACTTCGCCAGCGCCATCGGAAAACGGCACGAGCGGCATTTTCAGCTTCGGATTATATTTGCCCTCGATCATCATCAAATCGCGATAATTCAATGAAGCGGCGTGAAATTTCACTAAAACTTCCGTTTCCCCGATCTGCGGCTCGTCGCGCTCGACGAGCGACAAATTCTCTACCCCGAATTCTTGTATCTCGTATGCCTTCATATTTAATAGATTAACCGCGAAACACGCAAAACGCACTAAATAGACAGGAAAAACTTTAGTGTCGTCCGCGTGTTTCGCGGTTAAAACTTATTTCTTGCGCGCGCCTTTCAAATTCAAACGAATCACGACGTCGTCGCGAATCAGATCGTCGGTTTTACCGGCATAAATGATGCCGAAATCCTTGCGGTTGATCGAAAATTCCGAGTCGACCGCAACGTCCGCATCCGTGACCGTGATTTTCGCCGGAAACGTGATCGATTTTGTCTGCCCGTGCAAAATAAAATCGCCCGTGGCGGTGTAAAACCCTGCGCCTTTCGCCGCGTCGGGAACGATTTTTGTTAAATAAAACGACGCTTTCGGAAATTTGGCGACGTCGAAAAAGTCGGGACTTTTGAGATGCGTCGTTAATCCGTCGGAGTCGGTAAAGACGGAATTCATATCAATGTCAACAAAAACGCTGCTTTCTTCGGGTTTCGCATTGACCAGATCGATCGTGCCGGTAAAAGCTTTAAATCCGCCGTCGTGTTTGCCGGTTACTTTCGAGCCGGTAAATTCGACCTTCGAGTTTTCCGGCGATAAGGCGACTGCTTCGCCTTTCGTCACGGGTTTGGTCGCGGGCGTCGCGGCGTTTGTGTTACCTTGCGGGTTCGTCGCGGCGTTCGTCGCCGAATTGGTCGTCGTCGCCTTTGTTTTATTCGCCGCCGGGTCTTCACACGCCGCTAAAAATACAGATAAAGATAAAATACCGATTGCAATTTTTTTCATTCAATTCTCCTCTAAAAAGAGTTTTTAGAGTTTTTAGAGTTTTTAGAGTTTATTGAGTTCATTGAGTTTAAGATTTTTCTTTTACTCAACGAACTCAATAAACTCAACGAACTCAATAAACTCAACGAACTCAATAAACTCAACGAACTCAATAAACTCTATGAACTCTTCGCAGCGTTTTTCTTTTCCTTTGTCCACTCATCAAGCAGATTTTCAAATTCCTCTTGAATCGCCCGATTTTTGTCCGCGATGTACCAGCGCTGCAAGTTTTCCATAATCAAAGGCTTTTCAAGCCCACGTTCGCGCATTTCGATAAACAAATCCATCGAAGCTTTCGGGCGCGGTCCCCACGATCCTAATTCTTCGAGAGTTTCCGCGTCGAGCGCGATCAATTTCGGAATCGAGCGCGCGTTATTGGTCAAAAATCTGTCCATCAGTTCGAGATTTTCGTCGCGCAAAACGTAGCGCGTTTCGACAAAACCGCTTGCGTCGGCAATTTTCTCGATCACCGGAATATTCTGCGCCGCATCGCCGCACCAGCCTTCCGTGATTACCAGCCAAATCATCTTTCGCTTATTATTTTGCACCTTTTCGCGCAAAGAATCATTCAATACAACCGTTTTTTCCAGCCGGTGCATCCGCTGGCGATTGAGCTTGCCGTAATTAAACATCGCGTCCGATTGATTCGGTCCGGTCGTTTTGCCGTCGATCAGCAAGTCGTCGATCAGCTTAATGTATTCGGCATAAGTCGTTGATTTTTCAATATATTCCTTCATTTTTTTAAATCTTGGAAACATTGTCCGATAAACGTTATTTCCTTAAAATCAATTATTTTCTCAAAAAGTATTGTAGATTCTTTTATTGCCGGAGAACAGATTATCCAGACTCCACTCGCCGCCGCCCGAAAAGACGAAATAAAGAAAAACCCAGCAATAAAGCGCCGCCAATTCGCCGCCGTTCTGAAGCGGCAGAAATGCCTTTGTGCCGTGCGCCATCCAGTAGGCAACCGCCATCGTCCCGCTCAGCAAAAACGCGACGGGGCGCGTCAGAAATCCGAGCAGAAACAAAAGTCCGCCGCCGAATTCCAAAATTCCGCCGACCAGCGACAGCGCGTCCAAATCGCCGCCGCCGCCCGGTCGCTGCGAGGGCGGAAAACCGAAAAGCTTCTGTGTTCCGTGCCACAAAAACAAAAATCCCGTAATAATCCGCAAAACGCTCAAAATTCGCGGCGACCAGCTATCTAAAAGTTCACGCATTCTTTTTCTTCCTCTTAAATTAAATATTCTATTAAACTAACCTTAATAAATAATTGCTGAATTTCAAAAACCACAAATCAACACGGATAAGTTCCGAAGATAGTTTCAGTAAAACGCCGGAAAACTTTGCCGCAGAAACATTTTCGTGTTTATTTATTTCGATTTGCGGCTCCATATTGCTTCCCCCGTTCGCTGACTGCCCTTGCTCGTAAAAACCCTTTGCATCAGATTTTTTCGATCACTTCTTCTTTCGAATATCTGACCTTCGGCAAATTTGCGAGCCAGTCGCTTTCGGCATCGCGAAAACCCAACGCCGCGACGACGACCGCCGAATAATCCTGCAAGCCGAGAATTTCATTAAACTGCGCCGCGTCGAATCCTTCCATCGGCGTCGCATCAATGCCTAACAGTGCCGCCGTTTCGAGTAAAAAGCCGAGCGCGATATAAGCTTGGCGCGAATTCCACGTTTCGATATAGCCGCCGTCAACCGCTTTTTTGACCGAACCATTTAAAACATTTTCGTAATCGGAGAGCGATTCGCGCGTCTGCCCGCGAACTTCCGCCGTACGCTCGATAAAATGCGCGACGTCCGCCTCGGTCAAAGTCTTTTTATAAGCAAAAACGATCAAATGCGACGCGTCCGTGATCTGCGCTTGTCCCCAAGCCGCAGGTTTCAACTTTTCACGCAGTTCTGCGTCTTCAATCACCAGCGCCTTATAAGGCTGAAGCCCGAAACTCGACGGAGCGAGCAAGATCGATTCTTCGAGCGCCGCCCAGTTTTCGGCGGAAATCTTCCGCGTTTTGTCGTAGCTTTTCGCCGCGTAACGCCAGTTCAGGCTCTCTAAAATACTCTCTTTCGTAATCTCTTCTCTTTTTAATTCTACCTGCATAATTCTCCTTTTGTAACTCTTTTTGATACAGTTCGGTATAAATTTTTTTTTAAGCTTCTTCGATGTTTTCAATTACGTCGCGCAATGTATACTGACGCAGTTTTTCTTCGATGGATTTGTCAATTTCCTTTTGCAGCCCGCATAAAAACGCCGCCATATTCTTTCCGATCGGACAATCCTGATTCGGTTCTTTCGAATGCAGCGCAAAAACTTCGCCGCACGGCAAAGCCTTATAAACCTCGGATAAATGAATATCTTTCGGCTGTTTGGCAAGCGTCGTTCCGCCGCCCGCGCCAACGTGCGAGATTACCAGACCGCCTTCCTGCAAATTACTCAGAAGTCTTCGGATAACGACCGGGTTGGTGTTGACGCTGCCGGCGATGTAGTCGGATTTTACGCGCTCGTCGCCGGCTTTCGCCAGAATCGTTAACACGTGAATCGCTACTGCAAATTGACTATTAGCCGCCATAACTGTAATTAGATTAGTTACAATTAAAAAATTTGTCAAGCGTAAAATAAAAAAAATAATGGCGAGTTACGCTTTCGACATAACTCGCCATTATTTTTAAACGATTTGCGAAGGTTTGCGGTCCGGCTCGTCAATCTTCGGCTGATCTTCGATCTCGGGCGGTTCTTCGACCGCAGCGGGTTTCGGTTCGGTCGGCGGCAGCGGGATATGCTCGACGTTCTCGTGACCGCCGTTTTCGCCTTCGATGTCCGTGCGATTGCCGTATGAATCTTCGGTTTCGGTCGAATTTACATCGGGATTCGGAATATTTTCATCATGCATATTTGTATCTCCAGTTTGAATGTTTCAAGTCAATTTTTGATAGCGGTCAAAGTGTCTTTCGTTGAGCGGTTTGATAATCAGCTCGGTAGTTTTCCGGATCGTTTTTTCCACGATCTTATCCGGCTGAATATCTCTTTTTTCCCGATCGTCAAAGTCATCGCGATAAACGATGTCTTCGAGATTCTCATCAAAAATATTAAAATTTACGCTCTTAAACATAAAATTTTCCCCGACCGCAGCTTGCCTGATCTTATCCGAAGCAACCGATGTGCCGAAAATAAAACCTAATGTTTATCGAGGTTCGAAGAGATTTCGGGCGGCGGGCGTAATGCTTTAAAACGTCGTTTGTGAACGATTAGCGGACAGCCGGATTAAGTAAAAAGTGAGAAATGAGAAATGAGAAATTATTACTTTTCAGCTATCACGTATGCCGGTCAGAGCTGTGCGAGATCGCCGAGCGATTCTTCGGCGATCAGGCGAAACGGGCGAACGTTCGGCAGATCGGAGAGATTTTTTGCGGTCAGCGAATCGCAGATAATCATCGAAGCCGCGTTTAATCCTTTTCGCCAGTTTTCCTCCGTCGTCGAGCGAATCAGCAAACTTTCCGGATCGATGTCGGCGGCGACGAGCATCGTTTTCGCAAGCACGAGAAAATTATCCCAGCCCGAGACGACGGCGATCAGATCGTCTGCGGTCGGACGCGTTTCGCCCTTCATCGAGGCGGCGGCGGAATTTGCTTTGAGAAAGACGCAGTTTTTTTCGGGCGGCAGCAGCGGGCTGATCTTCGTTTTTTCGTCGAACATCGCCGCAAAGGTCGCGCCGCGTTTCGTGAGCAGGTTTTCGATACTTTCGAGCGCTGCGCCCGCGACTTCGAGCGCGGTTGCCGCGCGGATTTCGGCGACGAGAATTTCGCGCAAAGCGGCGTCGTTTTCGATGACGAACAATTTTTTCGAATGATTCGAATCGAAAAAGTCAGCAAGCCGCGTTTTTATTTCCTCGATCGAATAGCCGCCTTCCTGCGCCGCGCCGACAAACCTTGAAATAAGGCGATCGAGCGAATTTTCGCCCGATTCGGCGACGGCTTCGCAAACGTAAAATCCGCTTCCCTTGCGGAATTCGAGCCAGCCCTGCTCGGCAAGAATCTGATAGGCGTTCGAGACGGTGTTCGAGTGAATCTTAAAACGCAAAGCGATTTCGCGCGTGCTCGGCAGACGCGTCGCGGGCGGCAGATCGCCGCTCGCGATGCCGAGCGTGATCTGCGTGATGATCTGTTCGCGCACGGGAACTTCGGAATTTTTCGAGAGCCAGATTTTCATAAGAGTTTCAGCCACGAATGAACACGAATAACACGAATAATAATTTAAAATAATTCGTGTTATTCGTGAAATTTGTGGCTAAATTATTCCAAAACGTGTTTTAGCGCGTCTTCCAGTTTCGGGTATTGAAACTCGAAGCCCGCCTCCTGCAATTTTTCGGGAATCATTCTTTGACCGGTCAGCAAAAGCGTTTCGCCCATTTCGCCGTAGAGCAGTTTGATCGCGAATTCGGGAATCGGCAAAATCGTCGGGCGATGAACAGCCGCGCCGAGCGCTTTTGTAAACTGTTCGTTCGTCACGATTCCGGGCGAAATCGTGTTGACCGCGCCGCGCAGGCTTTCGTTTTCGAGCGCGAAAATTATCACGCCGAGCAGATCGTCGAGCGCGATCCACGGCATCCATTGTTTGCCCGAACCGACCACGCCGCCGACGCCCAATTTGAACGGCGTGAGCATTTTATCGAGCGCGCCGCCGTCTTTTGCGAGCACGACGCCGATCCGCGGATTGACGACGCGCGCGCCGAATTCTTCCGCTTTCCGCGCTTCCTTCTCCCATTCATCGCAAACGTCGGGCAAAAACCCCGCGCCTTTCGGGCTTTCTTCCGTTAAAACTTCGTCTTTGCGGTCGCCGTAAAAGCCGCTCGCCGACGCGGAAACGAATGTTTTCGGCGGATTCTGCGTCGCTTTCAAGGCTTCAACCAGCACACGCGTTCCCGTCGTGCGGCTTTCGCGAATGCGGCGTTTCTTTTCCTGTGACCAGTTTTCCGACGCGACGTTGTCGCCCGCGAGATGAACGACGGCGTCGAAATCTTCGAGTCTCGCCTGCTCCTTTTCGGAAAAACCGGTCTTGGCGTTCCATTGAATCTCGTTTGCCGACTTCGGAGTTTTCCGCACGAGACTGTAAATTTCGTGTCCCTTCGCTTCGAGCACCGGAATCAAATGCGTTCCGACCAAACCGCTTGCGCCTGAAATTAAGATTTTCATAAGAAAGATTTTCAACGCAAAGCCGCAAAGATGCAAAGGCGTGAGCGATTTCTTGTTAAAATCTAAATTCGCCGCTGTCAGATTTTCGTTTATTTATTTTATAATTTCGAATTTCGAAATCTCGACGCGCCTTGAGCCATGAGTTCCATAAGAATATTCGATGTAAAAATCTTGCGGATAGCCGAGTTTGTTATATTTAACGGTTAAAACCCTTTCATTATTTAATTCCTGTTCGAGAAAGTCGAACATATTTTCGAAACTGCCCATCTTATCGTAATCGTCCATTCTCGCGAGCGTTAAATCCGAAACTTCGGGCGTTTCGAGCGAAAACGGCAAACCGTCGCGCACTTTAAACTGAACCTTTAGAAAAAGATACATTCCGCCCTGAAACTGTTTGCAGATAAAATCATAATTGCCAATCTTGTTTTCCTGCCAGATCAGACGATTTTTGTTTATTTCGGCAAGGATTGCCTGATATTTTTCTTTCCAGTCTGCGTGAAACTGCGGAGTAATATAATCAAAATTCTTGATTTCGTAGATCGTCTTATCTTCGATCTCGAACGAATTGAGAACGACGATTCTTTCCGGAAAACCATATCGTTGATCGTATTGCGCTTCGACCATCCGACCTTTATCCAGTTTCTCTTTTATCAAATCGAAGAGCTTTTCGATGGTTTCGATTTTTTCGTCGCCGGAAATTTCGCCGCGCGGCGCTTTCGGATTTTTAGTAATCGAAAACGTCTTTCCTTCACGAATTTTGATGGTCGTTCCCGTCCAATTTTTTCCGTCTATCGCATTTGCCGCCTCGCGCGCCGACATAACGGCAATGTCGAAATCGTAATAATTGGTTCTGCTTTCCTTCCACAAACGGCTGCTGCGTTCCAGTTCGGCAAACGAGTGTCCGTATTTAATTTTCGCCTCTCTTGAAAAATCGTCGCTTGATGAAGATTCGACGGTTTTCTGACAGCCTGAAAACAAAATCAACGCCGCCGGCAGAATAAAAAAAAGATAGAGTCTGAACATAAAATTGTCCTTCCCAAAATAGATGTAAGCCGCAGACACAGAACGAAAATCAAATTAAAATCTTGCGCCTGAAATAACGCTTCGATTCGGATCACCTGCCGATCGTTGCCGAATTCGAGTTTTAATTAGCATTCAACTAAAATTTAAGGCGAAAAAGTTTCGATTAAAAGAAACAATTCCCTTTTTTTATTGCCTAAACCGGCGTTTTCAAATAAAATTCCAACATTATTTCAAACGCTCATATTCCCTGACTTTTGTAATAGTAGAATTTCGCAAAGCTTTCAGGAGTTACTTACATACATGAAAATCATCCCGCCCTTCCGGGCGTTCGCATTTCGAGCGGCGGCGGCATTTTTAATTCCGATGCTTTAACTCTCTTGCGCTCGACCGTCAACGCCAACACCGCGAACGCTTTCGGCGGCGGAATACTAAATGATTTCAACGCCGTTTTGACCGCGACCAATACGACCATCAGCGGCAATCTCGGAACCAACCACGGCGGCGGCATTTATAACGTCCTGAACGGCGCGGTGACGCTCAACAATTCGACCGTCGCCTTCAATAAAACGACCGGCATCGGCGGCGGCGTCTTTAACACGAGCGCCGGCACGGTCAATGCCCGCAACACGATTATCGCCCGCAACGAAGCCGAAATTCAGTCGCCCGATTTTGAAAAAACGCTCACTTCGCAGGGCTCTAACCTGATCGGCAATACGGCGGGCGCGACCATTGCGGGAACCACGACCGGCAATCTTTTAAACATTGATCCGCGACTCGACCCGATTCTGCGTAATAACGGCGGCGCGACGCGAACGCACACCCTGCGGCTCGGCAGTCCGGCGCTCGACAAAGGCGCGGCGGCAGCGGGCATCACGACCGACCAGCGCGGATTTAATCGTCCGTTCGATTTTCCGGCGATTCTGAACGCGGCGGGCGGCAACGGTTCCGACATCGGCGCTTTCGAACGGCAGGCGAACGATATCGTGCGCAGCTTTACGGCGTTCGACTTCGAAGGCGACGGGAAAACGGATATTTCAATTTTCCGACCGTCAGACGGCTCGTGGTGGTATTCGCGCTCATCCGACAATGTTTTTCGTGTTTATTCGTTCGGCATTTCATCTGACCGAATCGTTCCCGGCGATTATACCGGCGACGGCAAAACGGATGTCGCCGTTTTTCGTTCATCGAGCGGCGAATGGTTTATTATGCGCTCGGATGATAATTCGTTCTTTTCGTTCCCGTTCGGCGCGGCGGGCGACGTTCCCGCACCGGCTGATTACGACGGCGACGGCAAAACCGATGCGGCTGTTTTCCGTCCCTCGACCGGAACGTGGTTTATCTTAAACTCGGGCGGTTCGGGAACATCGATCGTTAATTTCGGAACCGCCGAAGATAATCCCGTCGCGGCGGATTACGACGGCGACGGCAAAACGGATATCGCGATCTTTCGACCGTCGGACGGCAGCTGGTGGTATCTGCGTTCGACCGACAGCCAGTTTAGAGTTTTCAGATTCGGCTTAGGCACGGACAAACCGGCGCAGGGTGATTACACGGGCGACGGCAAAGCCGATATTGCGATCTTTCGTCCTTCGACCGGCGAATGGTTCTTCCAGCGTTCCGAGGATAATTCTTATTATTCCGTTCCGTTCGGCGCGGCGGGCGACATCGCGGCACCGGGAGACTACGACGGCGACGGCAAATTCGACACGGCGGTTTTTCGACCTTCGACGGCGAACTGGTTCGTCCAGCAGACAACGGCAGGAACCTTGATTACAACGTTCGGCACAAACGGCGACCGACCGGTTCCGAATGCTTTCGTTCCGTAATATTTGGTTAGCCACGAACAAACACGCGCATTTCACGAAATAAATCCAATAGATTTTCGTGTTCTTTCGTGTTTGTTCGTGGCTAGTCTGTTTTTCCCTGTAAATCGCGGCGGATGAATTTGACCATTTTGCGGATTTCTTCTTCGGTCAGTTGATTTCTGAAGGCGGGCATCGGCAGTTTGCCGTCGACGATCTGGTCGTAGATTTCCTGCTCCGACTTTTTTGCCGCATCGCCGAATCTCAGAGACGGAATTATTCGCCCGTCAATTTCCTTGCCGTTCGCTTCCTGCCCGTGGCAAATCGCGCAGTTCTGCCGAAAGATCGAGGCTTCGTAGGATTTGCTCTCGGCGATGACGAAATATTTTTCATCCTTCGACGCCGTCTGCTTGCAGGCGATCGCGAGCGCGATAAATATTAAAACTACTGTGATTTTCAAGAACTTCATCAAATCTATCTCTTTGCGACTTTGCGACTTTGCGGGAGCAAATCATTATTTCCCGCAAAGTCGCAAAGTCGCAAAGTTTTGCACATGCGCACTCGAACCCGAAAGTTTTGCACGAGTTTCCGAACGTTTTTCACTTATCACTTATCACTTTTCACTTTTCACTTATTTGATCGCGCCTTCGATCGGGCTTGAGGCGGAAGCGTAAAGACGTTTCGGCATTCTGCCCGAAAGATACGCGAGCCGACCTGCCCGCACGGCAAAATTCATCGCCGTCGCCATCTGTTCAGGCTGCCGCGATTCGGCGATCGCCGTGTTCATCAAAATCGCGTCCGCGCCTAATTCCATCGCGATCGCGGCATCGGACGGAACGCCGACGCCCGCATCGACGATGATCGTCGCGTCGGGCAACTGCTCGCGCATGATGCGTAAGTTAGACGGATTCTGCACGCCCATTCCCGAACCGATCGGCGCGGCGAGCGGCATCACCGCCGGACAGCCCGCATCGAGCAGTTTTTTCGCCATAATCAGATCGTCGGTAAAATACGGCAGAACGATAAAGCCTTCTTTGACCAAAATTCGCGCGGCTTCGAGCGTCTGCTCGTTGTCGGGCAAAAGCGTCACGGGATCGCCGATCACTTCGAGCTTGATCCAGTCGGTTTCGAGCGCTTCTCTGGCTAATCTGGCGGTGCGAATCGCGTGTTCGGCGTCGTAGCATCCGGCAGTATTCGGCAGAATCTGCATATCCGGCGCCAAATAATCGAGAAAAGATTCGGTCGCCCGATCAAGCGGAACGCGATTGACCGCGACCGTCACCATCTCCGCGCCCGAAGCCTTATGCGCCCCCTGCATCTCGTCAAACGAACGATATTTTCCCGTCCCGATAATCAGGCGCGAAGTAAACGTTTTTCCAGCTAATGTGAATGAATCTTGCTGCATAATAGTTAGTTAAATCTTTATTTAGTTCCAATAATCAAAAAACTCTCTGCTTTTACTTCCCATAAATTTTCTCGAAAAATTACCGACATCTTCTCCCGCGATATTTTCGAGAAAGCACGTACACAAGGCATTTGCCGCGTCCAGATCTTCTTCATCGGCGACAACTTCTTCAATCTTTTGAAAAAGCAAAACCAATTCTTGCTGTGAAAATTCTTTATAATTATCTTTAAAGTACCAGCTAAACACTGAAGAAACGCCGTAAATCGAGTAATCGCCGTCTTCATAATAGATGTCGCCTTCCGAATCCCAAAATTTTTCAAACTCAGGGAATAAAAATACAAAAAACTTTAATAGCTGTTCCTTATTCATTTTCCAGTTATTCAAAATTCTAACCAAAAAGTGCGCGCAAAAGAAACGCGGACTAAATTAGAAAATTTAATCCGCCATGTTTAACTTTTAATTTTCAACTCTTTTTATCCGCCGCCGACGAAATGGACGATTTCGATCTTGTCCGCCTCGTTGACGAGAATGCTTTCCCAATCTTTTTTGCGCACGACCTCGCGGTTTAATTCAATCGCGATGCGCTCCGAAGGCATTGAAAACTCTTTAAGCAATTCGAGAAGATTAACTTGTTTCGCTATTTCGCGTGCTTCGCCGTTGATAACTACTTTCACGCGTTTAATTTTACCAGACCAATCCAAAATCCAAAATCTAAAATCCAAAATCAGGATTGCTTGACGATCTGGCGCAGTTCGGCTTCTTCGCCGTCGCTGATCGCGCGCACCAGAATCGCGCCGCGCCCGGAGCGAAACTGCGGCAATTGCAGATGCACGACGGCAACGCCCTGTTCGTTAGTTCGCGCGTGAAAGATCAGCGGGCGAAAGCTCGAACCTAAAACCTTGACCATGACCTGCGCTTCGCGGATAAAATTTTGCGAGCTGCCGCGATAAACGCGGATATTGAGCGTTTTGCGTTCACCGGCTTTGAAAACCGTCTCGTTGAGAAATTCGATTTCGAGATTCGGCTTTTTAATCGTCGGCGAGGTGTTATTTAAATCCGTGATGACTTCGACCGCGTCCGCCGCGAGAATCGTTTCGGCTTCGACGATATTGCCGACGTCGACGATAAACTCGTCGTCAATAATTTCAAGCGGCAAATCCCAGATCAATTCTTCCTTCGGCTGCGGAATCGCCGGCACAAAACTCTCTTTCGGCTGCGGAATCGCGGGCGCGAACGGTTTTTTTACTTCGTTCGGCGTCGGTTTTACTTCCGGCGGCAGCGGCGGTTTTACTTCCTGCCTGACCGGCGGATTCGTGAAGGTCGGCGCTTTTTGCGCCGTCAGCGGCTGAAGGGTTTGAATTTGCGCTTTCTGAACATTTTGCACTTTCGGCACGTTTTGCAGCGGTTTTGCGACCGGCGCGTGACCATTCGCCGCCGCTTCCCTTTTTAACGCCGCCTCGCGCGCGGTCATCTGCTTTAAGTCTTCGATGCGTCCGGCACGAACTGCCGCGCAGATGAGTTTATGTTGTTTCTGAAGTCGGTCGGCAAGAATCTGTTCGTCGAAACCGCTCTGCACGAGATCGTTATAGGGCGAGCGTTTGCTGGCTAAAATCGTGCCGCGATTATAGACCAAAGACAAAATCAGAGGCGTTTCTACACCTTTGTCCTCGGTTTGGACGTGATAAATCACGCCGTCGTGTTCGATGTCTGTATTAAATCCGGTTATCACAATTCTTGCAAAAAAGGCGAGTAAAGGAAGTTGAGTAAGGCAATAGCGCCATTTAAGAAATTAACACAACGGGTCGCACCCGGTCAATAAAAATTAGCGGGCGCAGTTTGCCAAATTACCAAATTTCATCTTTCGGCGGCGAATGTCGTCCTAACGAACGAAAACTCGAAAATAACCGCTCCTTGACACTCTTTGCAGCTTAGACTTACGATTTAATTTGTGCAATAATTCTCAAATTCGACAGGTAGTATTTTCTCGTTAATTTTACGGCAAAAAGCTAAGGAAAATTAAAAGTTCGATGAACAATTTCAGCATAATGGATTACGCTCCGATCGGGATAATGTTTCTGGTCGCCGTCGGTTTCGCAGTCAGTCAGCTTCTCGTAACGCAGCTTATCGGTCCGCGCAAGCGCACGGCAACCAAACTGATGCCCTACGAATGCGGTAAAGACCCGATCGGCAACGCGCGCGACCGCTTTTCGATCAAATTCTACACGGTCGCCGTAATCTTCTTGTTGTTCGATATAGAAGTTTTGTTTATGGTGCCGTTCGCCGTCGCGTTTAAGGAACTGCTAAATCAGCAGAAAATCAGCGGCATAATGTTCGGCACGATCGCCTTTATCGAAATCCTGATTTTCATCAGTACGCTCGTCGTCGGCTACATCTACGTCTGGAAAAAAGGCACGTTCGACTGGGGATTACAAGCCCGCGCCGAAGCCCGCGCTGAGGCGAAAGCGATGGCAAACGCACGTCGGCAGGAAGCATCTAAACTTCAAAAAGCAGCCTGACGATTGGGGATCGGGGATTCGGGATTTCGGATTAAAAAATCTTCGATGATAAAAGGCTTTAAGTAAAAAAATTTGGAAGGAAGAGGAATTCAGAAAAAATCCGAAATCTGAAATCCGAAATCCGAAATCATTATGGGTTTAGAAAATAATCTTTGGGAATCACTGCCGGACGTCATCACCGTCAAACTGGACGCCGTCATCAACTGGGCACGCAAATCTTCGATCTGGCCAGCCACGTTCGGACTTGCCTGCTGCGCGATCGAAATGATGAACACCGTTTCGGCGCGCAACGATCTATCGCGCTTCGGCGCGGAAACTTTTCGCGCTTCGCCCCGACAGGCTGACGTAATGATCGTTTCGGGCAGAGTTTCGCGCAAAATGGCGCCGGTTTTAAGAAGAATTTACGATCAGATGCCGGAGCCGAAATGGGTCATTTCGATGGGCGCGTGCGCAACGTCGGGCGGCGTTTTCGATAATTACGCGATCGTTCAGGGCGTTGACAAAATCGTGCCGGTCGACATCTACATTCCGGGCTGCCCGCCGCGCCCCGAAATGCTCGTTCACGCGATCATGATGCTCCAGGACAAAATCATGAAGGAATCGGTCAAAGACCGTTACGATACTTTCGAGGAAGAATCCCGCAAGTCCATCGTTCCCGGAACTTTGCCCGTCACCGAAGGAACCGCGCTCGAACGTGAAACCGAGATCGAGGTCGCGCAGAACAAAACTTCGCGCCCGTACACGATTCCCTCGCGCCACGAGCGACGCAAGTCTTCGTAAGATTTTATGGCGGTGAAGTTAGAAAAATTCGCCGCCTTTTTATTTAAAGTATGGCTGAAACAGCAGTTTTATTGGAATTTGTCGAAAAGTTGAAAGCGGAAAATCCGGCGTGGGTCGCGGATTTCAAGGAAGCCTACGGCGAAGTCACGATCTTTGTGCCGCGCGAGGCGATTTCCGGCGTGTGCGCGATTTTGAAGACGACGCACGGTTTTGATATGCTCGCCGATTTGTGCGGCGTCGATCGCGGTCCCGAGGAAGATCCGCGTTTCGAGGTCAATTATCATTTGCTTTCGACGACAAATCGAACGCGTCTGCGCCTTAAAGTTCTGCTTTCGGAAGATGATCCGCACGTCGAAACCGTTTCGAACATCTGGAAAACGGCGAACTGGCACGAACGCGAAACCTTTGATCTGTTCGGCGTGATTTTCGACAATCACCCGGATTTGCGCCGGATTCTTTTGCCGTCGGATTTCGACGGACACGCATTGCGGAAAGATTATCCGCTGCGCGGCTATGAACCTTATAGTTTGAGCTAAGAAAATGACTAACGAACAAATTCGACAAGCATTAAATGAAGTTCGCCCGCTGCCGATTCGATACACGGCGGACGAATTGGAGTTTATGCCCGAAGACGATAATCGTTATGAACTAATCGAAGGAGAATTGTTTGTGTCCCGTGCGCCGCATCTTGACCATCAACGAACCGTTACTAATTTTATTGCTGTTTTTAGCGAATACTTGAAAAAACATCCGATTGGCGAAATTGTTACGACCCCGGGCGTGATTTTCAGTCCGAAGGACGCGGTAATTCCCGACGTTGTTTTTGCCACACACGAAACTATCAAAAAATCGGTCAACGGCGAAGGAGAAAAGTTTGAAGGAAAATTTAATGCCGCGCCCGAATTGCTGATTGAAATTTTGTCTTACGGCAAAAAAGACGTTGAGCGCGACCGCGTTGTTAAGCGCGAACTTTACGGCAAATACAAGGTCAAAGAATATTGGGTGGTTGACGGGCTTTTTAATACGATCGAAGTTTACCGTTTGAGAGCGGAAGGACTCGAAAGAATTAAGCGGTACGAAATTCACGAATCGATCGAAACCGAAATTTTACCGGATTTTTCGTTGAACTTAACCGACATTTTCAGATTTTAATTTTATGTCAACAGCAGTAGAAAATTTATCATACGAAGCTGATCTGATGGATCAGTCGTTGGAATCGCAGATGACACTTTCGATGGGTCCGCAGCATCCTTCGACGCACGGCGTTCTGCGTCTCGATCTGCGATTGGACGGCGAACTCGTCGTCAAGGCGATTCCCGACATCGGCTATCTGCACACGGGAATGGAAAAGCTGTTCGAGTATAAAAAATACCAGCAGGGCATCGTTATTACCGACCGTATGGATTATCTCAACCCGCTCGGAAACAACCTGGTTTACGTGATGGCGGCGGAAAAGCTTCTCGGTTTGGAAATTCCCGAACGCGCGCAGGTGATCCGCGTTTTGTTCTGCGAATTGCAGCGCATCGCGTCGCATATGGTCTGGCTCGGCACGGGCGCGCTCGATCTCGGCGCGATGAGCGTTTTCTTTTTCGCTTTTCGCCAGCGCGAGAAGATTTTGAATTTGATCGAAGCCGCGTCGGGCGGGCGCATGACGCCTTCGTATTTTCGCATCGGCGGTTTGATGATGGATTTGCCCGCCGGGTTCGAAAAACGCTGCCGGCAGTTTCTCGACGATTTTCCCGAGGCGCTCGATACTTTCGAAACGCTCGTGACGGGCAACACGATCTGGCAAAGTCGCACGATGGGCATCGGCGTCATTTCGCGCGAAGACGCGATCGATTACGGTTTGACCGGACCGTGCCTGCGCGCGAGCAACGTGGATTTCGATCTGCGGCGCGACAATCCGTATTCGGGTTATGAAACTTACGATTTCGAAATTCCGGTCGAAACCGACGGCGATGTCTGGTCGAGATTTTTAGTCCGGATGCGCGAGCTGCGCGAATCGTGGAAAATCGTCCGTCAGGCGCTCGACCGGTTAAAACCCGGACCGATCAAAGCCGACGCGCCGAAAGTCGTTCTGCCCGACCGCGACGATATGCGCAAGCATATGGACAGCTTGATTCACCATTTTTTGATTGTCGCCGAAGGCTTTAACGTTCCCGAAGGCGAAGTTTATCAGGCGATCGAAGGCTCGAAAGGCGAACTCGGCGTTTACATGAAGTCGAACGGCGGTCCGAAACCCGAAAGAGTTCATTTTCGCGGTCCGAGCTTTATCAATTTGCAGTCGCTGCCCCTTATGAGCGAAGGCGAAATGGTCGCCGATGTGGTCGCGATTATCGGTTCGCTCGACATCGTTTTGGGAGAAATCGACCGTTAATGAATTTTTAGGAGGAATTATGCCGAAAAAGGTTTTGTTTCAGTTGTCACTTACTCTTTTCGCCGCTCTTTTATCGGCAACGGCGGTTTCCGCGCAGACGGAAAGCTGTGCGGTTAAAATTGACGTAACGCGAAACAACAGCGAAGCAAAAATCTCCGGCGCGTCGGCAACCGCCGTTAATTCTTCGACAAAGAAAGTTTACAAATCCGCAGTGAAAGCCGGAATGCCTTATTTCCGAAGTTTGCCGGAAGGCGAATACCGCATTACCGTCGTCCGTGCGGGATATATGCGCAGCGCCGTTGATTTTATTCTTTCCTGCGCGTCTGATGAAGAACCGTTAAACATTGAGCTGTTTCGCGGAAGTTCCGCGAAAACTGTTCGTCTTAATCGCGTCGTTTATAGGGATCCGCCGCTGCGCCGTGCCGAAGCGAACAACTATATTATCGGCGGTAGGAATACTGAAGCCAGCCCGCGCAATGACGATGCAGGAGCAGTCGGAGTTGGCAATGAAGATATTCCGCCGCCCGTTCCACCGACGCCGAAAGTCATTTCGGGAGGTGTCGTCAACGGCAAAGCGACGAATTTGGTAAAACCCGAATATCCGGCGGCGGCGCGCGCCGTTCAGGCATCGGGCGCGGTCAATGTTCAGGTCACGATTGACGAACAAGGAAATGTTATTTCGGCAAGTGCCGTCAGCGGGCATCCTTTATTACGCGCAGCGGCAGTCAAAGCGGCGCGTGAATCGAAATTCGCGCCGACGCGGCTTTCGGGTCAATTGGTAAAGGTAACGGGCATTATTGTTTATAATTTTGTACCATAAAGGTTTTCAGCAAAAATGGTTGACGAAAAAATTTCGGACGAAAGATTCAAAAGCGAGATGATGCGGCTCATGAATACCGCCATTCTCAAAATCGATAATCTGGAAAACAGATTTGACGGTTTAGAAAACAAAGTTGATGGGTTGGAAAACAGATTCGACGGTTTGGAAAAGAAATTTGATTTGCTTTCAGCGCAGATGACGGAAATCGATTTGAAGGTCATTGAAATTGATAAGCGGCTCACGGCGGTTGAAAGCAGATTAGCCAATCTTGAATCCGAAGTCGTCCAGCTTCGCGCGGATTTGGAAGAAGTAAAGCATAAGTTGGAAAATATTGATAGAAAAGTTTCGCGCCTCAGCGTTAATTACATCGAGCTTGAAAGTAAGGTTGAAGATTTAGCGCTGCGGGTCGAAAAATTAGAAAAACTGACAGCATAAAGATATGGCATCAGCAGTTGCAACAGATTTTACGAATCAAATTGTTTACACGGACGAAGTGGCGGAATTTTCGCCCGAAGTCGTTGCCGAGATGGAGTCGCATCTCGAAAAATATCCGGCGGAAAGAAAGCGTTCGGCGCTGATTCCTTTGCTTTTCGTGATTCAGCGCGAGCGCGGCTGGGTTGATAACGAGGGCGTTAATTTTCTGGCGAAATTTCTTCAGTTGGAAGTGACAGACGTTTGGGAGACGGCAACGTTTTACTCGATGTTCAATATGCGCCCTGTCGGTCGGCATCACATTCAAATCTGCAAAACCTTGTCGTGCAAGATCATGGGCGAGCCGGAAATCACCGGGCATATTTGCAGTAAATTAGGAATTCACGCCGGGGAAACGACCGAAGACGGAAAATACACGGTTTCATTGGTCGAATGTTTGGGAAGCTGCGGAACTGCGCCGATGATGCAGATCGGATTTGATTATTATGAAGATCTAACGACGGAAAAGGTTGATAAGATCATGGATTCGCTAAAGTAAGATGGAAGTCAAATTCGAAATTTTTCGCGCCACTTTAACGAGTTGGGAAAAGCTTTTTCAGGAGGCGGCGGAATTCGCGAGCCGCATCGGCAAAGACCGTTTGATCGGAATTTCGCATTCCTGCGACAATCACGAAGGCGTTGTTACGGTTTGGTATTGGTTTTAAGGATTTGAAATTTCAAATCCAATATCTGAAATTATTGAATTATCAATATGCGCGCCTTGCTTGTTTGCACGATTTTAGTTTTTTGTTTTTCGACTGCTTTATTTGGGCAGAAATATCAAACGTCTTTTTATGGCGAGGATAAATTCAAGAAGTCAGTAAAAATTCCAAACAATGTGTTGGAAACATTAAAACAACACGAATGGGTTGCAAGATGCTTAACTTCTGATAATTGGTCAGAATTTTCCCAAAAGGCGTTTGATGCTACATATATAAATCTAAATAATGATAAGTCGGCAGATTTATTGGTTAAAGGAAAAGACGGTTGTCTTGACGGAAATGCTATTTCCTTTTGGGTATTTGCAAAAAGAGGAAACAAATATGATTTAGTTTTGTTCGCTTATACAATATTTGTTGATATTAATATTAAAAAATCGAAGGGATTTTTTAATATTACGACAAATAGAAGCACAGGGAATGCAACTCTTTATACTACTTATTCTTTTAACGGCAAGCGTTATATTGTAAGCCGCGAAAGATGGAAACCGTTATAAATTAGTTTATGGAAATCAAAGCAATCGGATGCGAGCCTTTACAGCTTAAAATGATGCACGTTAAAGACGGGCATACGCTGAAGGTTTATCAGGAACACGGCGGATATAAGTCGCTGAAAAAGGCGATGGATATGTCGCAGGACGAAATTATCAACCAGGTCAAAGCCTCGGCGCTGCGCGGGCGCGGCGGCGCGGGTTTTCCGACCGGCATGAAATGGTCGTTCGTGCCGCGCCAATCGCCGAAGCCGAAATATATCGTCTGCAACGCCGACGAATCCGAACCGGGAACATTTAAAGATCGTTACCTGCTCGAACGCGACCCGCACGCGCTGATCGAAGGAATGCTGATCGCGGCTTTTTCGCTCGGCGCGGAAACCTGCTACATCTATTATCGCGGCGAATATCGATATTTGATCGACATCATGGACAAAGCCATCGAGGAAGCAAAGGCAGCAAACCTCGTCGGCGAAAATATACTCGGTTCGGATTTTACGTGTAATGTTTACACGCACACCGGCGCGGGCGCGTATATCTGCGGCGAAGAAACCGCGCTTTTATCGAGTCTCGAAGGTTATCGCGGACATCCGCGCATGAAGCCGCCGTTTCCGGCTGTCGAAGGCGTCTACGCCTGCCCGACGGTCGTTAACAACGTCGAAACTTTAACGAGCGTTCCGCAAATCATCGAAATGGGCGGCGAAGCGTGGAAAAATCTCGGCACCGAAAAATCCGGCGGAACGAAACTTTGGTCAGTTTCGGGACACGTTAAAAAACCCGGCGTTTACGAGCTTCCGATGGGCTATAAGGATATGGAAAAATTTATCCTCGAAGACTGCGGCGGAATGCTTCATTCCGACAAAAAATTGAAAGCCGTGATTCCGGGCGGATCAAGCGTTTACATCATGAACGCCGAACAGATTATCGGCAAAAATGTTACGCTCGATTATGAAGGTTTGGTCGAGGGCGGCTCGATGGTCGGTTCGGGCGGATTTATCGTGATGGACGAATCGGTCGATGTGATGGAATCGACGAAAAATCTGACCGAATTCTACAAGCACGAATCGTGCGGCTGGTGTACGCCGTGCCGCGAAGGCACGGACTGGCTGGTCAAAATTTTCAACCGCATCTCGATCGGCGAAGGTCGTCCCGAAGACGCCCAGCTGCTGCTGGATATTTGCGACAACATCGAAGGAAAATCGTTCTGCCCTTTGGGCGACGCGGCAGCCTGGCCGATCCAAAGCGCGATCAAACGTTTTCCCGAAGATTTCAAAAAATGGCTTTTAGCCAAAGCGAGCGGTAACGAAATTACCGCAAATGTTTAATAAAATTAATAAATAAAAAGAGGTAAATAATTATGGGTAGAGGTGATAAAAGAACACGACGCGGGAAGATTTTTGCAGGAAGCCACGGCAAAACTCGTCCGAAATACAAAAAGAAAAACGCGGTGAACGTAAAACCGACGGAAACAAAATCGGAAGAATAAATTTTAGTTTAAAATCAAGTTAAAAATGTCAGAGCTTATCAAAGTTACGATTAACGAGCAGGAATTCGAAGTCGAAAAAGGCGCGCGTTTGATTGACGTGTGTCATGAAAAAAGCTTCGGAATCCCGTCGTTTTGTTATTACAAAGACCTCGCGCTTCAGGCGTCGTGCCGGATGTGTCTGGTGCGCATCGAGAAAATGCCGAAACTCCAGACTTCGTGCACGATTACCTGCACGGACGGGATGGTCGTGACGACGCAGTCCGAAGAAATCGAAAAAGCGCAGCGCTCGATGGGCGAATTTCTGCTTGCCAATCACCCGCTCGACTGCCCGGTCTGCGATCGCGGCGGCGAATGCGAATTGCAGGAAGTGATTTTCGATTGGGGCGATGTCGAAGAGCGTTTTACCGAAAAGAAAAACGCGCAGCCCGAAAAATATCTCTCGCCGATCGTCGCTAACGACCCGCAGCGCTGTATTGTCTGCAAACGCTGCACGCGCGTCTGCGACGAATGGATGGGCGAAGACGCGATCGAAGCCGGAAATCGAGGCGTCAATACGGTGATCGGCACATACGGCGGCTGGCTCGGCTGTTCGCAGTGCGGAAATTGTATCGAAGTTTGCCCGACCGGAACGCTTCTGGACGGAACATATCGCCACGAAACGCGTCCGTGGGAATTAGATCAAACAATTTCGACCGACGTTTACGGTTCGGACGGAATGCAGATTTCGATCGGTTCGCGCGGCGGATACGTTCACCGAATTGTCGCCCGCGACCGTTACGTGAACGGTTTGAACGGCGAATTTCTCGACGTTAAAGCGCGTTTCGCACACGGCTTTATCAACGCGGAAGATAGAATCAGAACGCCGCTTATTCGTTATAAAAAAGGCGGAAAACTGATTCCTTCGACCTGGGACAACGCGGTAACTTTTGTCGCGCAGAAATTAAAGGAAAGCGGAAATTCGGTCGGCGTCGTCGCCAGCCCGCGTTTGACGAACGAAGCGATTTTCACTCTGAAAAGATTCGCGACCGAAGTAACGGGTTCGAATAATTACGCCGTTTCGGACGATTACGATCTTTCGGCGGTTTTCGATAATTTGTCCGCTCCGCTCGCGACGCACAAGGAAATTCGCAATGCGAAAACCATTTTGCTGATCGGCGGCGAACCCGAAGAAGAACAAACATTTACGGGCAAACAGATTCGTCAGGCGGTCAGAAACGGCGGCGCGAAATTTATCGTCGTCAACGACACGCCGATTCGTCTCGCCGCGCAAGCCAGCCAGTTTTTACACGTTAATCCGAAATCTTACGACGCTTTCGCGCTCGCTTTTGCCGGCGCGATGACCGATGATTTGGCGACGAAACTCGGCGTCGAAGCGGCGGATTTTGACGATATGCTCAAAACGATCGGCGAAACCGAGGGCGATTTCGTCGTCATGTTCGGCGGCGACGTTTCAGAGGAAGCGCAGGCGATTTTGACAAATGCGGTCGGCGGTTTCGGTTCGGAAACGCGCCGCGCTCTCGTGCATCCTTTGCCGCGCCATAACAATTCGGTCGGTGCGAACGACATGATGGCGGGCAAAAAACCGCTCGCGGAAGTTTTGAAATCGTCGAAAGCGCTGCTTATCGGCGGAAGTTTGCAGGAAAAAGACAACGAGCTGCTGGCAAACAAAGATTTTGTCGTCGTGCAGGAACTTTTCGTCACCGAAACGTGCCAGTATGCCGACGTTGTTCTGCCGGCGGCGAGTTTTGCCGAAGTTGACGGAACTTTTACGAACAACACGGGATTTGTTCAGCGCGTCCGTCAGGCGATCGACGCGCTGCATCAATCGAAAGCCGACTGGATAATTACCAGTTTGATCGCGCGCGAAATGGGCGTTGATTTCGGTTACAGCTTCTCGGCGCCGATGGTTTTCAAAGCGATTGCCGACGCGGTTCCGGCTTATGCGGGAATCCGTTATCCGAACTTAAAAGACGAATCGCGTCCGGTTCAGGTCAAACATGAAACCTCGGCAGCGAAAAAAGATTTGGCGAAGGAAACCGAAACGCTCAAAACGCGCGTCGAAAAACTTTCTGCCGAAATCGCGAAATTTACGGAAACGCCGCGCGTCGGTCATCGCCTGCACCGCGTCACGACGATGACCGGCAAAACCGAGCAGTTTCACCTGCTCGCCGCCGGAAATCCGAAGCCGGAAAACTTGCTGGTTGCGCCGCTCGTTCAGTTAAATCTCGACGGCACACCGAAAGTAAATCGTTTAGCCGAAGCGGCGGCGGTCGGCAGCGGCGATCGAATTGACGATAAAGAAACCGTACCGAGCGAAATGGTTCTCAAGTAATTTTAATTATCCGGACCTTTTCGGACTGGAAAAATTTTGCAAAAATCGCGGCTTCTTGCCGTTTTGGGCAGGCGTATAAATCCTGTCCGTAATATCTTTTTTTATGGAACAGATTGTAAAAACAGCTTTTCCTTTTATAGTTTTTTCGATTGCGATTCTGCTCGCGTTTCAGGGCGTTTTGATGATCGTCGCCTACACCGTGCTCGCAGAACGCAAGGTTCTCGGCTGGATTCAGGGACGCATCGGACCGAATCGCGTCGGACCGTGGGGCGTTTTGCAGCCGTTCGCCGATTTGCTGAAATTTATCTTCAAGGAAGACCTCGTTCCCGACAAATCCACGAAATTCATCTATTTTCTCGCGCCGCTCGTCGCTTTAACGTGCGCGCTTTTGCCGATCGTCGTCTATCCGTTCGGACCGGCGATCACGACGATTGACTGGAGTTTTCTGCCGTATGGTTTGGGCGAAGGTATTAAACAATTGCCGATGACGATCGCGCGGATTGACGTCGGCGTGTTGTTTGTTCTCGGCATTACGTCGGTCGGCGTTTACGGCATCGCGCTCGCGGGCTGGTCGTCGAACAATAAATATTCTCTAATGGGCGGACTTCGCTCGTCGGCGCAGATGATTTCGTACGAACTCGCGATGGGCGCGTCGGTTCTCGGCGTCGTGATGCTCTCCGGATCGCTCGATTTAGGCGGCATCATTCAGGCGCAGACCACATCGCCGTGGAGATGGTACATCATTCCGCAGTTTATCGGCTTCATCGTTTTTTTGATCGCCGCGTTTGCCGAAACGAACCGCGTGCCGTTCGATTTGCCCGAAGCCGAAACCGAACTCGTCGCCGGATTTCACACGGAATATTCGGCGCTTAAATTCGCACTCTTTTTCATGGCGGAATACGTCAATATGTTCACCGTTTCGGTGATGTGCACGGTTCTGTTTTTGGGCGGCTGGTACGTTCCGGGCTTGAGCTACATTTTCGAAGTCGGCTCGATTCCCTACGCGCTCGTCAGCCACGTCGCATTTATCGGCAAAATCTGCGCGTTTTTATTTTTATACATCTGGATTCGCGGAACGCTGCCGCGCTTTCGCTTTGACCAGCTGATGAACTTCGGCTGGAAATTCCTTTTGCCGCTCGCGCTGGCAAACGTGATCTTAACGATCGTGATCGTTTATTTTTTGAACAGCTGATTTTAATGGTTAATTGTAAATGGTTAATTATTAATTACGATTAGCCATTTACAATCAACCATTTACAATTACTAAAATGGCAACAACAGTTTTATTTTTCATCTTCGCCGGACTCGCTATCGGCTGCGCGCTTTCGATGGTTTATCACCGCAATCCGCTTTACAGCGCAGTCTCTCTGGTCGGCGTTTTTGTCGCGCTGTCGTGCATTTATGTCACGCTCGCCGCGCCGTTTATCGCCGCCGTGCAGATTCTCATCTACGCGGGCGCGATCATGGTTTTAGTCGTTTTCGTGATCATGCTTTTGAATCTCGACGAGGAAAAACCGTATCGAAGGCTGAATTATCTTTACGCGCTCGGCGGATTTCTCGGGATTGTTTTGCTCGCGCAGACGTTTTTTATTTTTGTCGCCGTCAATAAAGCGCCGAAAACGCCGGTCAACGTGGACGAAACGGTCGGCAAAACCATGAGCATCGGCACGAATATGTACACCGAATATCTGCTTCCGGTCGAAATCGTCGGCATTTTGCTGCTCATGGCGATCATCGGCGGCGTCATTCTGGTGCGTCGTTTGAGCGTGCCGGAACTGAAATTGGTCGTTAACAACGAACTGGAACGCCGCAACGAAGCGGATGAAAAGGACGATTACAGAATAGCTTTGTAGTGAGCGGTGAGCGGTGAGCAGTTTTGCTTTTTCTGCTCACCGCTCACCGCTCACCGCTCACTGAAAAATATGGAACCGAGTTTAGCAACTTATTTAGCGCTTTCAGGAATTTTATTTACGATCGGCGCGGTCGGCGTGATCTTTAAGCGCAACGTGATCGGGATGTTTATGTGCATCGAGCTGATGCTCAACGCCGTCAACCTGACGTTCGTCGCCTTTTCGCGCTACTACGCCGACGTTACGGGACAGCTTTTTGTCTTTATGGTAATGTCGGTCGCGGCGGCTGAAGCGGCGGTCGGGCTTGGCATTATCATCGCGTTTTTCCGCAACCGGCTTTCGGTTGACGTTGACGACGCGAGTATTTTGAAAAATTAGAGTTTTGAGTCACGCCTTCAGGCGGCTTCAGTTTGTTTTTCGAGATTTCTGATTTTTAGCGAAAAGCCGCCTGAAGGCGTGACTCAGAACATTTGAAAATGGCGGTGACGATTCGACAAGCGATAAAAAAAGACGCGCGGCGCATTGCCGAATTGGCGGTCAAGCTCGCCCGTCAGCACGAAGATTACGATTCGCACCGTTTTGCGAGGCTTTACGATGAAGATCAGGCGGAATGGTTTTACGGCTCACAGACCGAAGCAGTTGAAGCAGCGGCAGTTTTAGTCGCCGAACTTGAAAACGAAATAGTCGGCTTTGCATATATCGAATACGAGGCGAAAGATTATCCGAATTTACTCGAAAACGCCGCGTGGCTGCACGACATATACATTGACGAAAAAGCGCGCGCAGCCGGTGCCGGAAAGCTTCTGATCGAAAAATCGGTCGAAATAGCGAAAGAATTCGGCGCTGATAAATTGATGCTTTCGGTCGCCGCAAAAAACGAATTTGCGAAAGATTTTTTCAAGCGCAGCGGGTTTAAAGAAACAATGGTCGAAATGATGCTTGATTTGACCAACACACAAGATAATGACTGAAAACAATTTTTTAAGTCTAATAATTTTCGCGCCGCTCGTCGGTGCCGTAATCAACTGGCTGATCGGCGGGCGTTTGAGAAACGAGCTGTTCAGCGGCGTCGTTGCCTGTTCGGCGGTCGGCGTTTCGTGCATCGTGGCGTTTATGATCGCCTTCGGCATCGGAACCGGACAGCCGGGCGCGCTCGTCGCCGACAAACCGATTCTCGACCAGCTTTGGACGTGGATACAAGTCGGCAATTTTCGCGCCGATTTCGGTTTGGGAATGGACAGGTTGAGCGGAATTTACGCGTGTTTTATCACGTTCGTCGGCTTGCTGATCCATATTTTCGCGACCGGTTACATGCACGGCGACAAGAGTTTCTACCGCTTTTTCGCGTATCTGAACCTGTTTATGTTCTCGATGCTGACGCTCATCCTCGCGGATAATTATCTGCTCATGTTCGTCGGTTGGGAAGGCGTCGGTCTGTGCTCTTACTTGCTAATCGGCTATTACATCAAACGCGACGAAGCGCGACGCGCGGCGAAAAAGGCGTTTGTCATGAACCGCATCGGCGATTGGGGCGTTTTGATGGGCATCTTTTTGATGTTCACGCTCACGGGATCGATCTCGTTTTTCGATAAAACGGTTGACGGCGCGCAGGTCAACAGCGTTTTTACGTGGGTTTCAAACAACATTACGGCGGCTGATCCGTTTACGTGGGGCGCGATTGCGGCCGGCGGCTTGACTTCGATCGCGATACTTTTATTTATCGGCGCGTGCGGTAAATCGGCGCAGATTCCTCTTTTCACGTGGCTGCCCGACGCGATGGCTGGTCCGACGCCGGTTTCGGCTTTGATTCACGCCGCGACGATGGTTACGGCAGGCGTTTATCTCGTCGTTCGCTCGAACGCGATCTTTCAAAATGCGCCGACGGCGATGTGGATCGTCGCGGTGATCGGCGGCGCGACGGCAATTTTCGCGGCGACGATCGCGATTGCGCAGAACGATATTAAAAAAGTTCTCGCTTATTCGACCGTTTCGCAGCTCGGCTTTATGTTTCTGGCGGCAGGCGTCGGCGCTTTTACGGTCGCGATTTTCCACGTTATGACACACGCGTTTTTCAAGGCGCTGTTGTTTCTCGGTTCAGGTTCGGTGATTCACGGAATGCACCACGAACAGGATATGCGGCGGATGGGCAATCTGAAAAAATATATGCCCGTTACGTGGATCACGATGGCGATCGGCACACTGGCAATCGCCGGAATCCCGATCTTCGCGGGCTTTTTCTCGAAGGACGAAATTCTTTATAAAACCTTTGCCGCCGACAAATATTTCCCGAACGGACCGTTTCCGGGCAATGAGATTTTATGGGGTGTGGCGATCGTTACCGCGCTTTTGACCGCCGTTTATATGACGCGAATGATGGTCATGACATTCTGGGGCGCGGAGAGATTTCATCTCGCTTTGCCGGACGGCGACCATCCGCACGACGCCGCGCACGCCGAGGAAAACGCTTTTGCGCACGGCGACGCCGAAGACGATGAAACGCACCACGGGCACGACGATCACGACGCGATTCACGCCGGCGCGGAACACGACGCGGCGCACGACGAACACGACGATGACGACGAGCATCATCACGCGCTTGCACCGGATTTCAAACCGCACGAATCGCCGTGGACGATGACCGTTCCGCTGATCGTTCTGGCGTTTCTTTCGACCGTCGGCGGTCTGATCGGCGTACCTTACGCGATGAGTTCTCTGGTCGGTTTTCACGACGATGTCAACGTTTTCGAACACACGCTCGAACCGATAATCTATAAACGCGGCGAGCATTCGACCGTCGAAAAACTGCCGTCGATGTCGGCGAAAAATTCGCCCGAAGGCAGCGAGCCGAAACAGGCTCCGGCAGCCAAGACGGAAACGGCGAAACACGAAACCGAAGCGCACGATCCGGCGACGATTCAGAAAGAACGCATATTGGCAGCTTTGTCGGTCGCGATCGCAATGCTCGGAATTTTCCTCGGCTGGACGTTCTTTAAAAACAATCCGCTCAGGAAATTGCCGAAGATTCTCGAAGACAAATGGCGCGTGGACGAGCTTTACAACGGTTATATTGTCGACCCGCTGACGCGCTTTTCGACGAAAGGTTTGTGGCAGAGCTTCGATCTCGGCGTAGTTGACGGCATCGTCAACGGCGCGGGCTATTTCGTGACCGAACTCGGCAACGTCGCCCGCCGCGTACAGGTCGGATTCGTCCGTTCCTACGCCGCCTTTATCCTGTTCGGCGGGCTGATTATCATCGGGTATTTTATTTATTACGGATTAAAGTTGATTCGATAAAGAGGTTTCGGGTTTCAGGTTTTGGGTTTTCGCAAAAACCGAAGACCTAAAACCTGAAACCCATTAAAAAAATGGATTTCATAAACGAAAATCTTTTAACAATTCTGATTTTGCTGCCCGTTTTCGGCGCGTTATTCACGCTCGGACACGCGATATTTTGGAAGCACGAGCGCGATTTGAAATGGCTGACTTTACTTTTTACGGTGATCAATTTTCTGGTGTCGCTGTTTCTCGTTTTCGATAAAAGCGCGGCTTCGGCAAACGGATTTCATTTCGAAAAGAACGTGCCGTGGATTCAGGCGATAAACACGAATTATCACGTCGGCGTTGACGGTCTGAGCCTCTGGCTCGTCGTTTTAACGACGTTCATTATGCCGATTGCGGTGATCTCGACGTGGCACGCGGTCGAAAAACGTCAGACGGCTTTTTACGTCTTTCTGCTTTTGCTCGAAAGCGCGATGATCGGTGTTTTCTGCTCGCTCGATCTGCTCGTTTTTTACCTTTTCTTTGAGGCTTCGCTGATTCCGATGTTTTTTCTGATCGGCATCTGGGGCGGCGAAAACAGAATTTACGCGGCGGTTAAGTTTTTTATTTACACGGCTTTGGGCAGTTTGCTGATGCTCGTAGCGATAATCGGTTTGTATTATATTCACGCCGAACAAACCGGTGTTGGAACATTCGATTACGTTACGCTTTTAAATTCGCTGAAAACCGGAAATCTGGTTTTCGTGCCGCATACGGGAATCATTCTTTTTCTGGCGTTCGCGCTCGCGTTTTCGATCAAAGTTCCGCTTTTCCCGTTTCATACGTGGCTGCCGGACGCGCACACCGAAGCTCCGACCGCCGGTTCGGTTATTCTGGCGGCTGTTTTACTGAAA
>JANOBZ010000152.1:0-74378 GCA_031411895.1 Acidobacteriota bacterium
TAACAAATTTCATCAGAACGCTCGGCATTGAGATAGTCTCCTTTTGACTTTTCTTTGGTCGGAAATATCAAAATGAACTTACCTGCTCGGCGTTCTGTTTTCAAATATCAATCTTCAAAATTGGATAAAGTCGAGCTAAGAGATCATTATAAAAAAAATCCAGCCACTTATATAAATTCAACTAAAAAAACTAAAAAGAAATTATTAGAATTTGTTAAAGAAGCTAAAAATCTGCCTTGCAGGGACTGCGGTGTTAAGTATCCGTATTATGTTATGGATTTTGACCACAGAGATTCTAATGATAAGAAGTTTTCTATTTCTCAACACAATCGGATTGGTAGTTTTGAAAAAATTAAGAATGAAATTGCTAAATGCGATGTTGTGTGTGCTAACTGTCATAGAGAAAGGACTTTTGGGCGTATTACCATAAAGGATGATGGAACTGTCTTCTAAACAGTATTTATGTGAGTTCGATTCTCACTGCGCCCTTTTCATAAATAATTTTCACTAAGAGCCGGTAATAGAACATATTAATGGACTGCAAAAAATTAATCAAAATTACAATAGAGAAGGAAATAATTGAATCAATAGCTACGATGCTATAAATATTTATGTTAGAGATGTTTTAACTCCTAATAACTATTTGACTGATGCTTACTTTGATCTTCCTCAGGATGAGTTCGCAAAACTAAGAGGAAGGATTCTTCAAATTCTATCGGAAAACTAAGAGAACATAGAAGTTTTTCGCATAGATTGATTAAGAATACGAAAATCGAAACAACATAGTTTTATTCCAAATTTAACAAATTTAATTCGAGAAATCCAAACAATCCCAAATCAGAAGGGCGGTGTAGCTTAACCGGACGAAAGCGTCGGTCTCATAAACCGAAGATTAAAGGTTCGAGTCCTTTCACCGCAACCATTTCGATTTGGGATTTGTGATTGCCGATTTCGAATTTGTTCGTAATCTGCATAATTTGTTTTTTCGCCAACTGATTCAATTGGAAAACAAAGCCTGTGAATTAACGCGAAAGCAAATCCCAAATCCCAAATCCCAAATCCCAAATCGCCATGGCGGAGTAGCTCAATTGGAATCAGAGCGTCTGTCTTGTAAACAGTTCGATGCGAGTTCGAATCTCGCCTTCGCCTTCAAAAAATTTATCACGCGGGAATGGAGCAAAGTTGGCTCGGCGGTCTCATAAGCCGCAAATCGGACAGGTTAAATTCCTGCTCCCGCAACCATTTCGATTTGGGATTTCGAATTCGGTATTCGGATTCGTTTACAACGAAGCCCAATCGTTTCAAAAGAGACGAATCCGGAATCCGAAATCACCAATCCCAAATCGCCTGCGGGGTATAGTTTAACGGCAAAACAATCGTCTTATAAGCGATATTAGCGGCAGATTACCGCAAGATTACAGGTTCGAATCCTGTTGCCCCGAATTATAAAAGTTTAACGATCTTACCTAAACAAACGCGGACGAAAAGAGCGCGAGGACAAAAGAATGCTGAAATATTTCATTCCTTTGTTTGCAACGAACACACTTGTCTTTTGTCTGATGATGCGCTCTTTTCGCCGCGTTTGCCTACCATTTCGATTTGGGATTGGTGATTGGGGATTGCGGATTGTTAATTTAGAAAGTTTTTTTGTTTTATTGACGGGTTAACTCAATTGGTTAGAGTGCCATAATTATTACTGCACATTCACTAGAAAAATATTATACTCAAGAAATGAGGAAATATACTAAAGAACTTATCCAAAGTGCAGTTGAAAAAAGTTTTAATTGGTCGGAAGTTTGCAGAAATTTAGGTGTAATTCCTAGAGGCAGTATGCACACTCACATAAGAAATGAGGCGATTAAATTCAACATTGATTATTCACATTTTATAAAGTATAAGCCTCCGATAAATCCTCGAAAACGCCCTCTGTCCGACTACTTGATGAGCGATTCGAATACTTCTGCACACAGGATCAGAGAGAGATTGATAAAAGAAAATATTAAAGAAGAAAAGTGTGAGAATTGTCTGTTGAGTCAATGGCAAGATAAAAAAATTCCTTTAGAATTGCATCACATTGACGGAAATACGAGAAATAATCTGCTGGAAAACTTACAAATTCTCTGTCGAAATTGTCACGCGCAAACCGACAATTACGGAGTAAAAAAAACGACGGGTAGAACTAACTACAAAAGTTGCCCGAATTGTTCGGGACGAATGCACCGAAACTCAAAACAGTGTTTAGAGTGCAGACATAAAGAGCAAAGGAAAAATAATGGCTCGTAGCTAATGGGGAAGCAACTGACTGTTAATCAGTGATATGCAAGTTCAAATCTTGTCGAGTCAGCCAATTCAATTTGGGATTTCAGATTTTAGATTGAAATTAATCTAAAATCTGAAATCCCAAATCAAAATCGGTCGGTAGCCAAGTCCGGTTAAGGCACTCGCCTTTTAAGCGAGGCATCGTGGGTTCGAATCCCACCCGACCGACCATCTCAATTTTGGATTTTAGATTTTAGATTTCGGATTATTGGAATGAGAAATTTCAATCCGAAATCCGAAATCCAAACGGCGAATGCTGAAAAGACTACATCATTGCAAATGACGGGGTCGTCGGTTCGAATCCGACCTTTCCGATTTGTCGGAAAGTAGCTCAGAGGTTAGAGCGCGTAAAAAGTCTTTTCGATCTTGTCGCCGGATTTTCATTTATCATTCAACATTTATCGCAATTTTTAACTGATAAATGTTGAATGATAAATGTGTTTGAAGCGAATGCCGGTATGACTACATCTTGAAATGTGCGCGTCATATTTAAACCAACTTGTCGCTTCTCCTAACATTTACGGCGGGTTTGTCGATAGTGAAATAAATTCGTTTCCAAGCAGACAAATCCGCAATCCGAATTCACAAATCCCAAATCGAACTGGGTGAATGCTGAATAAGACTACATCCACCAGTGGCTAAAAACCACGCCTGCGCCTCGCGGAGTAAGATGAACTCCGGTGATCCTAGGTCGGTTCATGCGCAAACGTCTTTTCGATCTTGTCACCCAAATTCATTCAATAAACTTTCCGAAAGGAATACTCAAAAAACTTGTCCAAATAGGAGGTAAAGAAGTTCATTGAGTTTGTGGAGTTTGTAGAGTTCGTTGAGTAAAGAACTATTCTTTACTCAACGAACTCAATGAACTCAATGAACTCAATGAACTAAAAAAATCATGGCTAACAAAAATTTATTTCAAACCGTGCGCGGTTTATTTACGCCGAAAGCGGATACCGTTAACGAAGCGGGCGGAAAGGCTTATAAACTGACGCCGAAACAGGCGCTCGCGCAATATGCGGCGACGGGTTGTTTTTCGCAGACGTTTTATACGGACGCGGGCGAACAGCTCGATAAAGTTCTCGCTTTGACAGCCGAACTCGATGCCCAATTTATTGCGAAAACTGCGGTTTACGCGCGTGAAGAAGGCTTTATGAAAGATATGCCGGCGCTGCTCGTCGCGGTGCTTTCGACGAAAGACAAAACGCTCTTCGAGAAAGTTTTTCCGCGCGTGATCGATAACGGCAAGATGCTCCGCAATTTCGTGCAGATCATGCGATCGGGCGCGGTCGGGCGCAAATCTTTGGGTTCCCTGCCGAAAAGAATGGTTCGCCAATGGTTCGAGGCGCGCAAGGCGGAAACAATTTTCAAACAGTCGATCGGCGCGTCGCCGTCGTTTGCAGACATTTTGAAAATGATTCACCCGAAACCTTTGGAAGCCGAAAAGGAAGCGCTTTACGGCTGGTTCATCGGTCGCGACGTTAACGCGGATAAGCTGCCGGAAATCGTCCGAAAGTTCGAACGATTCAAGGCGGGCGATTCGGCTGAAGTTCCGCCGGTTCCCTTCCAGATGCTGACGGCGCTGCCGATCTCGACGCGTGAATGGATATCAATTGCCCGCAACGCCGCATGGCAGATGACGCGTATGAATCTCAACACCTTCCAGCGTCATGGAGTCTTTAACGACGCCGGGATGGTTGAGATCATTGCCGATCGTTTGCGCGATCGGGGCGCGATTCGCCGCGCGAAGGTTTTTCCGTATCAACTGCTCGTCGCTTACACGGCGGCTTCGCAAAACCGAGAAATTCCCCGCGCGATCACCGAAGCTTTACAGGACGCGATGGAGATCGCGACCGAAAACGTGCCGGAAATTAACGGAAAAGTTTATGTTTTCCCTGACATTTCCGGTTCAATGCAGTCGGCGGTGACGGGTTATCGCAAGGGCGCGACTTCGGCGGTTCGATGTCTCGACGCGGCGGCGCTCGTCGCGGCGGCAATCTTGCGAAAAAATCCGACGGCGGAAGTAATCCCGTTTTCGGACGACGTCGTCGAAGCGCAATTGAATCCGCGCGATTCGGTGATGACCAACGCGCAGAAGCTCGCCGCGCTCCCGTCGGGCGGAACGAACTGTTCGGCTCCTTTGCGACGTTTGAATAAATACAAATCGCACGCCGATTTGATCATCTACGTTTCCGACAACGAATCGTGGATGGATTCAAACCGTTCGTACGGCAGCGGAACCGAAACGATGCGGCAATGGAACGAGTTTAAATCGCGCAGCGCGCAGGCAAAACTCGTCTGCATCGACATTCAGCCATACGCCCACACGCAGGCACAGGAACGCGCCGACATCCTCAACATCGGCGGATTCTCCGATCAGGTGTTCACACTCGTTTCGGAATTCGCGGGCGGCACACTGTCGGCGGAACACTGGGTCGGTGTGATCGAAAAGGTTGAAGTTTAATTGATTCACCGCAGAGACACAGAAAATATTGAAGTTTATAAAAAAAATCTCTGTGTCTCTGTGGTAAAAAAATCTTGGCGAATGCCTTTCGGGAGTACATTGGTATAGAAAGTTCGATTCTTTCCCGCTCCGTTTAATTTGACGGGCGGAACTCTCGATAAACTTTGTCGCCGAAATGTTAATTTGATATTAATGATTGGAAATTATGTTTGAGATTGACGGCATTAAATATATCGAACATTTTATTGATAATTCGACGGTTTTATTCGACGAACTGGAAAAAGAAATCGAATGGGACACGCGAATGAAGGCGCGACTGACGGCGAGTTTCGGCGCGGCTTACAATTATTCGCAAATTACATATCCATATCGTGAAATGCCGCCGCAAATCGGCAATTTATGCTGCCGTATCGAAACTCGTTTCAATTTCGAGCCGAACAATTGTTTGATAAATCTTTATCCCGACGGTCGTTCGCGAATGGGTTTTCATTCCGACCAGACGGATATTCTCGCGGAAAACACCGGCGTCGCGATAATTTCACTCGGCGCAGAAAGAAGTTTAAAATTTCGAAAAATCGGCGATGAAAATCAGACGTTCAATTATCAATTAAAAAGCGGTTCGCTGATTTATATGATGCAGGAAACTCAAACGGCGTGGCGGCACTCAATTCCGAGATCGGAAACCGAAAGCCCGCGAATGAGTCTAACGTTCAGAAAGATAAAAGTTAAATAAAACGGGCAGGTTTTGAGTCCCGCGTTTACCCGGCTTTTTCAAAAGGTTCAGGCTTCCAAACACTTTAACCTAAAACTTAAAATCGCAATTTGCCGCGTAAACGCGGGACTCAAAACTCTCTATTTATGATGCGCCTTTTTCCAGGCGGCTTTGCGCTGTGCGATCCATTGGTCGGCGGTGCGGTTTTCGCCGGGGAAATTGGTTAAAATCCGGAGCGTTATTTTTTGTTTATGGCTTTCGTCGAAACCGCCGACCAGTTCCCAGAGCTTGTCCATCGCCTGCGCCGAGCCTTTGTAATCGGCTTCGTTGCCGAATAAAAACGGCGCGATGCAGCCTTCGAGCTCGTTTGCGTCGTCCCGATAAGCATCGTGAATCAAGACGCTCGAAATAAATATATTCGTCGGGCGCAGGCATTTCACCTGCCGACCTTTGCGCTTTTTGGAATGATACATTTCGTAATCGCCGACTTTAAGATTAGTAAATTTCACGCCGCGCTCAAGCGTGCTGAATCTGCCGACTTCCGCGCCGTTGTTCTTGACGGTCATCACGCCGAAAACGTGTCCTTTATCCGGCATAACGCCGACGCGCGTAACTTCGATAACTAAATTTTCGTTCATTTTATTTTCCTCGAATTAGCTTAAACTTTGAAACGGCTGCGATTTAACCGAAGCTGTTTCGCCTACATACTAACGCGCGGATTTAACGAAATTAGAATCACCGAATTTCGAGATTAATTGTTTTTTTGTAAATAAAGGTTGAAAGTTGAAAGTTGAAAGTGGATAGTTAATCCTTAAAACTACCAACTATCCACTTTCAAACTAATTATTTGTGCTCGTTTCTTTTTCGCAATTCGCACCAGATCAGGAAAAGCAAAATCACGATCAGCGGCGGGCTGATGAAAAAGAGAATAAAGATAATTTGAAATATTTTGTCCATCGGATTCGATGCCGCTGTCGAGGTCATTTTTATATTTTCGTTTGCAAGATTATGACTGACGACGGTTTGAAATAAATATTTTTCCTGCGTTTCGGAAAGCGGCGAAACCGACAATTGATTACCCGATTTAACCTTGAGAATCGCCTGATCGCCATTGAAAGTTACCTCTTTAACCTGTTTGTTCTCTATTCGTGCGATCACATCGTCAAAAGAAATTTCGTTTTTCGATGAAAAATAATTTGAGAATAAGTAGATTCCGACAGTAAAAAAAGCTGCGATTAGAATACTAATTGAAAATTTCCCGAAAAGATTAGAAAAAGATAGATTACATTTCATATATTATTAACCCCGATTTCGAATTATCTTATCACAAACGTAATATTTGAAAAAGATTTTCGGCGAATGCTGCCGGGAATACATCGGATTAGCGAGTTCAAATCTCGCCCGCTCCATTTTTTAACTTGCGGGGCGGAATTCTCAGCAATTTTGTCGCCGATTATTGAGCCTGCGTCATCTGTTCGAGCGCCTTGCGATACGCCGCGCCGTTGCTTGCGAGCGCGTTCGGCGAAAGCGTATTTTCCGTGCTGTTTTTGGAAATTATCCAATAACTCTGGCGCGTGCGCGGAACGTAGATCAGAAATTTTCGCGCCGAATTGTCAGCCGTTGCGCCTTTATAGACGACTTCTTCAAAACCGTCGGCGTCAACGTCCTGCGGCTCGAACGTCCACGAAGCACCGCGAAATTCTGCCGTGTCGAGCGCGGTTCGCACTGAAATTTCCCACGGGCTTGAGGCGTTCGTACGCTCGACGGCAAACATGTGCGTTTTGCCGAGATCGATTTTATTGTGCAGGCAGACAAGCGCCGAATCTTTCGGAGTTTTGACGATCTGCATTCCGTCGGCGTGATGCTCGGTCGTGCGCGTAATTTCGGTGATGATCTTGTCGGCTTCCTCGGTCGAGAGAATCTGCGCCGAAGTAACGGTTTTATCATCCGTGCGCGGCGTCGTTTTGACAAAATCCTCGTCGTGGTTCGAATGATTCGAATTGGCGGACGAAAAAGCGTTCGATCGCAGCAGAAAAAAGCCGCCGATCGAGAGCGCGCCGATCAAAATAACCGCCGCCGCCGAGGCGATCGCGATCTTCAAACCGCCGATTCCCTTTCCTTCATTCTTTGTTTCGGACGGAATATTTGCGAGCGGGTTCGGCATCTGCGACGCGGTCACGGCATTGAGCTGTTGTGTTGACGGATAAATATTGTCGGCGGTCGTCGTCATGGTTTTCAGATTGAGCGCCGCCGATGTCTCGCCCGCAACGCTCGCTTCGAGCATCGCTTTCGTCGCCGCCGCGCTTTCGGGACGATCTACCGGTTTCTTCGCCAAAAGTTGATTAACGACATCGGCGAGCGCGGGCGGAATATCGGGCGCAAACTGCTCGATTTTCGGCGCTTCGACCATCGCGTGCTTGATGATTACGGCTGAGAGAACCTCGTCGTCGAACGGCGGGCGACCGGAAAGCATTTCGTAAAGCAAAGCGCCTAAACTATATAGATCGCTGCGCGCTTCGACCGGTTCGCCGAGACATTGTTCGGGCGACATATAAAACGGCGTGCCGACCAGATGACCGCTGCCCGTCATCGAAAGCCGCATACTTTCGGCGTTGTCCTGATTAAGAAGTTTGGCGATGCCGAAATCGAGCACGAAAACGCCCTGATTATTGAGCATGATATTCGCCGGTTTCAGATCGCGGTGAATGATGCCGACCGAATGAGCTTCATTAAGCACGTCGCAGATGCTGACGGCAATATCAACGGCTTTTTTATACGGCAATCTGCCGTCACGCTTGAGAATATCGGCTAAGGTCGTGCCTTCGACGTATTCCATCACAATATAAAGCCGACCGTCGGGCAGCGTTCCCGAATCGTAGATCATCGCCGCGCGCGGGTGCCGCAGCTTCGCCATCAGGCGCGCTTCGCGGGCAAATCGCTGCGAAACTTCGGTGTTCATCGCAACTTCCGCGTTGATGACTTTGACCGCGACGATGCGGTCGAGCGTCAGGTGCGTGGCGCGGTAAACCGTTCCCATTCCGCCGCGTCCGAGCAGTGCCTCGACGCGCAGATTATTCGAGATAATCTGCGGAACCGAATTGCCTGCAATGCCCGTCGAAGAATCAAAACTTTCCATAATCTCACTCTTTTTCGTCTTTCGATTTGTCGGCGCGAACCGGTTTTACAAATATTCTGCGTCGTCTTTGAAAACACTATTAATATACAACGACTTTTCGTCAGCCGTAAATATAAATCAGGATTCGAGTTTTAATTCGTAGCAAACTTCGTCCTCGGTTTTGCCGTCCGTCCAGATTTTCTCGTGCGTGCGTGTAAAAACAAAGCCGTGTTTTTGATTGGCGAATTTCGAAGCCGTGTTTGATGCGCGGTGCGAAACGATGATTCGTTTAATTTTCGGGCGCGCTTTTGCCCATAGGATGCGCGTTTCATACATCAACCCGGACAAGCTTCTGCGCCGGAAACCGGGCGCGAGCCACGAACCCCAGAAAATCGCCGTTTCCCCGCTCGGGTCTTCATCAAAAACGGAAACGCCCGTTATACCGACCGGGTTTTCGCCGTCGAAAAGCATAAAAATCGCCGAATCTACGCGCTCTAGACGGCGTCGCCAGTCGTCTTCAGTAAACTTCGATTCAAATTCATAATTCGAACCGAAAACCTGCGGGTCGGTTTTTAACGCTCTCAGACGGACTTCGGAAAATTCACGCCAGTCGTCATCGCCTAGTTTTCTGATTGAAATGCCCATAAACTTTTCTATTTTACGACACCGCAAACAATTAGTTTTTGCTCAATGTCATCTTAATTAGCCTGAGAATTGGATAAGAAATATTTCAACGTAAAGACGCAAAGTATGCGAAGGCGCGAAGGCGCGGAGGCGATTTGAGAAGTATTAATAGGCGAATTAAGCCTCTAAATACTTAAAGTGTTTCTGATTTTAATCATTTATCCGAAACATCTTTGCTTCTTCGCGTCTTTGCGTTAAATAAATATTCTTATCTAATTCTGACGTCAGTTGATTAATTTCGGGGCGAATGCCGGAATGACTACATTCTTTTGGTTAGAAAAACGTGTCATTTCATTTTTTGTCGCCCTTTTCTTATTATTTCGTAAAACTATTAAACGGCAATCGCCATCAAAGGCGTGAAGTTTTTTTTAAAGTTTAGTAGAACAAGGGGGCGTAATGATTCAAAATTTTAACCGTATTATCACGATTCTGGCAATCGCAATTTTCTGTTTCGGCACGAGCGCGGCGCAAAAAACGAGGCAGCGAGCCATCACGAGCGCATGCAGCGCGCAAAGCGGTCTGAACGGTCTTTACCGGATTGACGTGGAAAGCAGCGACCGGCTTTATTCGGTGATCGAAGAAGCGACGAGCCGCGTGCCTTACGGCGAACAGCAGCAGTTTTTTATGGATCTGGCGGTGCGTTTGACGCCGCCCGATTTGCTGGCGATCGAATGCCGCGACAGAAATGTTTCGCTCGGTTCGTCACGCGCCGCGCGGGTTAATTTTCTCGCCGACGGACAGACGCGCAACGCACGCAATTCCGGCGGGCAAAACGTCCGTTCGCGAATCGCATTCGAGCGCGACAGCCTGGTTTTCACTTCCACCGGCGGCGACGATAATCTGAGTTTTACTTTTACGCCGTTGGAAAACGGGAGCCGTCTGCGCGTCGTGCGGCGCATTACTTCGCGCGAGCTGATCGAGCCGCTCGTCATTCAAACCTTTTACAGCAAAATCGGCGACGTCGCGCGATGGGACATTTTCGATGATTCGCAAACCGCTCAAACCGAAACGCGCGCCGACCGCAACACGAGAAACTTACCGACCGAAAGGCAACAAACACGCGGCGCGGAAAACAACGCGGCAGACGATTTGCGCCGACTGCTCGGCGAATGGATCGATGCGACGAACAAGCGCGATATAAACAGCCAAATGTCGTTTTATATGCCGCAAATGAAGGCGTTTTACTTAACCCGAAACGTTCCGCGGAGCGCGGTTCGCGCCGAAAAAAATCGCGTCTTTGCCGCCGCGCGCTCGATTGATATTCGCGCCGCCGAACCGGAAATCATCTTTCAGGACGGCGGACGCACGGCGATCATGCGTTTTCGCAAAAAATACGATGTCTCGAACGGTCAGGCAAGCCGGCGCGGAGAAGTCGTTCAGGAATTGCGCTGGCAAGCGACGGTTGGTGGCTGGAAAATCTTCAGCGAGCGCGACATTAAAGTCATTCGCTAAAGAATTTAATCAAGTAACAGTGCAAATAAATTTAACGGTTAGAGTTACGCCTTCAGGCGTGAAAGCGCAAGTTGATGGGCAACGCACAATAAAAACTCGCGGCTTGATTAGAAGCGAAACATTGCTCACGCCTAAAGGCGTAACTCTAACTTTTATTTACTTAAAGGCTTAACTTAAAACGGAATCGGGTCGTTGTTGCGGCGCGCGCGGCGTTCGCGGCGGCGCTGACGCTGCTCGCGGCGCAATTGTTCAAACTCTTCTTCACTCATTTCGTCGCGAATCTCTCGCTCATTCCGGCGGCGTGCGTTTCTATTGGTCGTCGCGTCGTTTTCCCGACCGGTGAAAACCGTTTCGACTTCCGACGCGTCGGTCGTCGAATCTTCTTCAACATTTTCGGAATTGTTTTTTTCCGTACTCGCAGCCTGCTTTTTACGTTTTGTCGTCGGCACTGCCGGTTCGACCGGCGGATTCGGCGCGGTTTGCGAATCCTTATCCGCTTCGGGCTGATTTTCAGCCGCAGCGTTTTTCTCGTTCTTTTCGGCGATTACCGGCGGCTTTGTTTTGGTTTCGGCAACCGTTTCCGAATCCGGCGTAATCTTTTCCGCTGACTTGCGGTTCGATTCGACCGCCGAATTCGTTTCGACAACCGGCGATTGAGTATTCTCTTCGGTCGAATTTTCGCCTCCCGAAAAATAGAGCGCCGTCGCGATAATGCCGAAAATCAAAATTGCTGCCGCCGCTGCCGCCAAAAGCGTATTTTTTTGTTTCGGCTTTCCGCCAATCGGTGTTTTCGGCGAAGTTTCGACGATGATCGGCGCAAACGACGGACTTTCCGAACCTAAATTTTCCCCAACGCTTTTATTCCTAAATTCAGAATTGGTTTCGTAACCGTTCAGCGGTGCCGATTCGACACTGTTTTCTTCCGCACCGGCGGCAAAGGCTTCGAGCGCCGGAAAGTTTTCGTTTTCCGCCGCATCAATAATCACCGCATCGGCGGCAATCGGAACGACCTGCGGAATCGTCTCGGCAGGCTGTGCCGCGTTTTCGGCAAAATTGCTCTTTGAATTATCGCCGACGGCATAATCGAGCGCCTGCCGCATCGCCTGCGCCGAGATAAAACGATTATCGGGATTGAGCGCGAGCGCCGAATTTATAACGCTCGCGACCGATGTCGAAATTTCCGGGTTTATTTCGTCGGCAGATTCGAGCGGATCGGTTTTTCCGTTGACGATCGCCGCCGCGCGCGTGAGCGCGTCAACCGGCGCTTTGCCGGTCAAAAGATGATAAACGGTCGCGCCGAGCGCAAAAATGTCAGAACGCGCGTCGGTTCCGGTTCCCTGTATCTGTTCGAGCGGCGAATACGTGCGCGAATAGCCGAAAACGCTGATCGCGCCGAGCGTGTCTTCGTAGTTTAATTTCGCAAGCCCGAAATCGAGCAGCATAATATCGCCGCGCGGCGTGATCTTCAAATTGTGCGGTTTTATATCGCGATGAATGATCGGCGGCGTCCGCGAATGCAGATAATCGAGCGCGTCGAGCAGATTGTCCGTCCAGCGAACGACCTCGGCGACCGGAAATGCACCGTCGCGTTTCAGAATATCGGACAAATCTTCGCCTTCGATAAACTGCATGACCAGAAAATAGCCGTTATTTTCCGAAAAATAATCCGTCACATGCGGCAGAACCTGATGCTGCAAACCATTCAAGAGCCGCGCTTCGCGTTCGAAAGCTTCGCTGAATTCCGCATCGTTGTAAAAGGTTTCTTTGATCGCGACATGATTGTCGAAACGCTTATCAACGGCTAAATAGACGGCGCCCATTCCGCCTGCGCCGATTTGTTTTTCGACGAGATAACGTTCCTGCAAGACTGTTCCGATTTCAATCATTTTATTTACCTACTTTAATAAATACTGCAATTTCAATGCCTCTCACTCGGTAAAAACAAAAGAGACGAGCCGAAGCGCGTCTTTCAATTCTTAAATCGTTCAAAGTCTTACAGTTTCGGCGTCATCGTCGGCGAAGGGGTGATCGGCATTTCAGGCGAAACGGTCGGCGACGGTGAACCAGTTGGGCTAATACTAGGCGAAAACGTCGGTGAAATACCGGGCGAAATTGTCGGCGAAACAGTTGCCGATGTATTCGGCTTGCCTGTATTTTCCGGCATAATCGACGCCGCTAAAATTCACGAAAGCAGGAACAAACAGGCTCCCGCCGCTAGAATCGTTTTCCTAAACATAAACTGACCTCCCGTGTCGTAGGTTGAAATTAATCAAACTTAGCCTTTTCGTCTAAATATGAGACTTGCAATGAATATGCCAACTAAAGCTAAATCGTTCTATCATAGTAAATTATTCAAATTATTTGATTTCGAGCCGCGAGCGTTGTACGAAAATCCGACACCGCCGATTTTTTCTCGACAAATCACACAATTTTTCATCAAATAAGTTCAGGAGGAAATATGCCATATAACAAACTTAATATCTCGGGCGCGAAAGCGGATGTGCTTGCATGGGTGCATCACGACCTGTCGCTCGACGAACAAAATATGCTGCGCAACGTTTCGCGGCTGCCGTGTCTCTACAAGCACGTCGCGCTGATGCCCGACGCTCACCTCGGAATCGGCTCGATGGTCGGTTCGGTCGTCGCCACCAAAGACGCGGTCATCCCGGCAACTGTCGGCGTTGACATCGGCTGCTTTACGGGCGATACACTCGTGCCTTTGCTTGACGGGAAATCTTATCCGCTCAAGGAATTGGCTCAAAGCGCCGAAGAATTCGTCGTTTATGCCTGTACGGAAAGCGGAAAAATTGTCGCGGCAAAAGCAACGGCGAAGAAAACACGAAAAAATACCGAACTCGTTAAAGTCATTCTTGATAACGGAGCAGAGATTCGCTGCACACCCGACCACAATTTTATGCTTCGTGACGGAAGTTTCGTTGAAGCAAAAGATTTGAAATCGGGTGAATCGCTGATGCCGCTTTATCGTGAAACCGATAAAGACGGTTATGTTCTGGTTCAGCAAAATTATTCGGGCAGAATGCAAAAAGCGCATTGGATTGTCGCCCGCAGCGGTTTAGTGAGTAAAGTTCTAAGATTTGAAAACGATAAAACGGTCATTCATCATAAAAATTTTGATGAGGCTGACAATCGTCCTAAAAATCTGGAATTTATGAGTTCGTCCGAACATTCGGCATATCATCGCAATTTGGTGGATCGAAACGAACATTGGCAATCGGCAGAATTTGAAGCAAATCGTCTAAAAGCGATCAGCGACAAAGCGAAAACTGTTGAAGGTCGCGCTTATTATGCAGAACGCGGCACGAAAAACATTTTGAAGTATATGACGGAAAATCCCGAACATTTCAAAATGTCGGTCGCCGAAAACGGCGAGCGCGGCAAAAAGTTTTTGGTTGAATATAATCAAAGCGAAAAAGGTCGCACCAAATCGAAGGAAATCGCCAATCGTTTGTATGATTGCGAAACTTGCGGAACGAAAGTGAAAAGCGGAATCGGTTTGCATAATCATCGTCTTTATTCGCACGGCTACAATCACAAAGTTGTTTCCGTCGAATCAATCACAACGCGCGAAGACGTTTATTGTTTGACCGTTCCCGAATATCATAATTTTGCGCTCGAAGCCGGAGTTTTCGTTCACAACTGCGGGATGATGGCGGTCAAAACGCCTTTCAAAAGCGGAATTCTCGACGGTAAATTGAAAGATTTGCGTCACGAGATCGAACGCGCGATTCCGGTCGGGTTCAATCACCACAAAGAATCCGATTGGCACGGCTCGCGCTGGGCTGGCTGGGAAACGTTCGACGATCTGCACAAAGGCGTGCTCGACCGCAAGAAAAAAGCGATGCTCCAGATGGGAACGCTCGGCGGAGGAAATCATTTCATTGAGGTTTGTCTCGATACCGAAAACAACGTCTGGCTGATGCTTCATTCCGGATCGCGCAATATCGGAAAGGAGATCGCCGAACGTCATATCGCGACGGCAAAAACGCTGCATCGTTTAAATGAGCTTCCCGATCCGAGTCTCGCTTACTTTATTCAAGGAACCGACGAGTTCAAGAATTACTGGCGCGATCTGGATTGGGCGCAAAGTTACGCGATGATGAATCGTCAGGTGATGATGAAAAGGCTTTTGAAATCATTCAACCGGATGTTTAATAAACAAAAGGAATTTCGCCCGGAAATCGAGGTCAACTGTCACCACAACTACGTGGCTTCGGAAGAACATTTCGGCGAAAAAGTCTTCGTCACGCGCAAAGGCGCGATCAACGCCGAGGCGGGACGCTACGGAATTATTCCCGGCTCGATGGGCGCGAAATCGTTCATCATCAAAGGCTTGGGAAATCCGCAAAGCTACAATTCCTGCTCGCACGGCGCGGGTCGCAAAATGTCGCGCACGGCGGCGAAAAAACGTTTCACGCGCGAAGACCTTGAACGAATGACGAAAGGCGTCGAATGCCGCAAGGATTCGGGCGTCATCGACGAAATTCCCGGCGCGTACAAGGACATTGACGAAGTGATGCGCAACCAGTCAGACCTTGTCGAAATCGTCGCGGAATTAAAGCAGGTCGTCTGCGTCAAAGGATAATTCGATTTCGGATTTGAGAATTCGGAATTCGGATTTGTTTCTTTGGAAACGATTACGTTTCTACTTATACAAATCCGCAATCCGCAATCCCAAATCCGAAATCAAAATGCATCGTTGATCTAGAAGCTCAAAACCCTGGCTCTCCAAAATCCAAAATCTAAAATCCAAAATCGCTATGTCTGCCGGAATGAGCGGATTCGATGCAAATAATCCGCTCTATAAATTTTACGGAAAGTTGTCGGAAAGTTGCAGAGTTGCAGGAAGTTTAAGGAAAGTTACTGTTGTCTTCAAGTAAACTTTCTGTAACTTTCTGACAACTTACTGCCAACTTTTCGCGAACTTAATAAAAATTTCATATACAAAACGGGGCAAAATCGTTTAATATAGTGGCAGTTATTAAATACTTGCACAATATATTGCGATTGCATCTTGATTTGTATTGAGTTCATCAAACAACACAACAACTTAAGGAGGTGATTCCATTGATAACGGGTAGAGTACTGCTCTTGAATTTTTCTTACGAACCGCTCGGCACGATCGGCGTGGCGCGCGCAGTTTGTATGTGGTTTTCGGGTAAATTGACGGTCGAGGAAAACGACGGCAAAAACGTTTTGCATTCGCCTTCGACGACAATTCCGGTGCCGTCGGTCGTGCGTCTGCGTTCGTATGTTCACGTCAAACGCCGCCGTCAGGAAACGACGATGAAACGCGCGCGAATCTATATTCGCGACCGCTACCGCTGCCAGTATTGCGGCGAGCATAAACACGCGAAAGACTTAACGCTCGACCACATTCTCCCGCGCGCGCAGGGCGGCGAATCAACGCCGCACAATCTGGTCGCCGCGTGCGTCAAATGCAACCAGCGCAAAGGAAACCGCACGCCCGAACAGGCGCGCATGCCGCTTTTGACGTCGCAAAAGCTGCTTCGTCTCGGGCTCGACCACGTTCTTTTGTGCCACTACGCCGAATCGCGTCCCGAATGGAAAAAATATCTGTTTATGGACGAAGACGCGGTCAGCGAAGTGCTTTTAGCGGCATAAGGAATTTGCGATTTGCGATTTGCGATTTGCGATTTGCGATTTGCGATTGCCTGCCGGCATCGGCAAATCCTGAATAGCTGTCGCAAATTTCTTTTACTTTTCATTAATTTCAAATCCCTTCAACGTTAAACTTCTCTTCCAATCGCAAATTGAAAATCGCAAATCGCAAATCTCTTCGGTTATTCAGCTGTCATAATTTTATTGAGGAATTATGAAACTGCTTTTTATATACGGTTCACCGGCGGTCGGCAAATTGACGGTGGCGAATGAAATCGCCGCGCGGACGCACCTTAAAGTTTTTCATAATCATCTTTCGATCGACGCCGTTTTGCCGGTTTTCGATTACGGCACGAGGTCTTTCGGAAAGTTGATAACGCTGATTCGCTTTGAAGTTATCGCCGAAGCCGCGCGCGAGAACGTTGATCTGATCTACACGTTTTGCTATGCGAAGGATTTCGACGATTCGCATATTGAAAATGTGCTGCGAATCGTCGAAGACGCGGGCGGCGAAGTTTGTTTTGTTCTTTTGAAAGCCGACCGCGCGGAGCTCGACCGGCGCGTGACGGCGGAATCGCGACGGCGAATGGGCAAAGCGAAAACCGTCGAGATGATGGATTTTTTTCACGCGACTTATGATCTGGTCTCGCCCGTTCCGACGCGCGAAAGCCTTGTTATTGATAACACGAATCTTCCGGCACAAGACGCGGCGCGGCAAATCATCAGGCATTTTAATTTGGCGATAAACGAAGGATTGAGTTAATATAATTATTCAAATATAAATGGAGCGCAAAGAACTAATCTTTGCGCTCCGTTATTTTTTTCGGAGAAAATGATGAAAATTTACGAGAATGAAAACGAAATAAAATCTTTGGTGGAAAGCTTTGAAAACGGAACGATTTCCGAAGCCGATTGGCGGCACGCCGAACATCTCACGGTCGCGCTTTTTTATCTTTCAAACCACGATTTCGAAACGGCTTTATCGAAAATGCGCGGCGGCATTTTCAATCTGCTGCGCGCCTTTAAGGTTGATCTGTCGAAAGAAATGCCGTACCACGAAACCTTGACCGTATTCTGGATGCGGGCGGTCGATGATTTTCGAAAATCAAACGCCGAACGCGCGACGGTCGAGATATCCAACGAGCTTTCAGCGAATTTCGATAAAGATTACCCGCTCAGGTTTTACAGCCGCGAGCTGCTTTTCAGCGAAAAAGCGCGCGCCGAATTCATCGCGCCGGATTTAGGGAATTTCTAGAATTCAAGGCTCAAACCTTTTGTTCGGCAGGATTTTATTCCGCTTTTGAAAATCAAGCTTGAACCAATGCGCGAAATTTGAAGGCGAATATCTTTTATTCCGCCCAAATGTAATTATCCCAATTTGTTGACAAATACCAGCTGTCGAGGTACGGGGTCGGGTCGAGCAAATCCTTACGCCGCTGGAAATTCCCCGGAGTGACGTATTTGTAATTCGAATCATTTCCCTTTTGCGATAAAAACCCGGACGCGTCACCGCGATACATCTCGAAATGCAGCATTGATCCGCCGTTTGAATTTAGTCCGACCGTCCCGATTTGCTCGCCTTCTGCCACTTTCTGTCCTTCAAATACAAGCCGGTGCTTATCTAACTCGCCGTAGCGCACGACAAAGTTCGCATGTTTGACGGTAATCGTGTAGGTGCCGAGGTAAAAATCCGTTTTCGGAACATCTAAAACAATTCCCGCTTCGACTGCAAAAACGGGCGTTCCTGCTGGTGCACCAAGATCGCACGCGGCGTGAATCCGGGGATAGCGCCATTTTGTAGTCCCGCGAAATGCGATGCCGCCGTAATGGTAATTGCCCTGCGGGCTCATCGGTATTGGAAACATAGCCATAATTAATAATTCTCCCTCCAAAAGTTTCGGCAATTTTCTGCCTTTCATATATAAATGCGTTTGAATTCGGGGAAAACTATCATCGGCGCGAAATAATTTTTCGATTTTTTGTAAATGTGTTAAATTTGTTCCTGGAAAACCCTTCGATTTCTGATTCAAATGCCACTTCCGACAACAAATGAAGTTACCGAATTGCTGCAGAAATGGAGCGCCGGCGATGCCGTCGCTTTGGAAGAACTGACGCCCGTAATTTATGCCGAGCTGCACCGCATCGCGAAACGCCATATGAACCGCGAGCGCGACGGGCACACTTTGCAGACGACGGCGCTCGTCAACGAAGCCTATATGCGCCTGATCGACTGGAAAACGGCAAAGTGGGAAAATCGCGCGCATTTTTTCGGCGTTTCGGCGCAGTTGATGCGGCGGATTCTCGTTGATTTCGCCCGCAAACGCCCGAAAGTTTCGGCTGACGAAGCCGCGCGGCAGGTTTCGCTCGAAGAAGCTTTCACCGTGACGACCGAAAAAGACGCCGATCTCGTTGCACTGGACGAGGCTTTAACCGAGCTCGCGAAATTCGACGAACGCAAGGCGAAAATCGTCGAACTCAAATTTTTCGGCGGGCTTTCGGTCGAAGAAACGGCGGAAGTCATTAAAGTCGCGCCGATCACCGTAATGCGCGAATGGCAGAAGGCAAAAGCGTGGCTTTACCGCGAACTTTCAAATGCAAAGTAGCCACGAATAGCACAAATAACACGAATTAGTATTTAGTTTTATTCGTGAAGATTCGTGTCATTCGTGGCTAAAACTCTTATGAATCAAGACCGCTGGAAACAAATTGACGAGCTTTTCGACGCCGTTTTGGATTTGCCCGAAGCGGAGCGCGAAAGGTTTTTGTCGGAAAAATGCGGCGGCGACGAGGATTTAAGAAAAGAAGTTTTGTCACTTCTGAGCGCCTCGGGCGGAACGGATAATTTTCTCGAAAAATCGGCGATGGGCGTCGCCGCCAAAAATCTTGCCGAAGCGCAGTCGAACGTTCCCAAGAACGATATTCTCGGTCAGACGATCGGCACTTATAAAATCGAAAAACCGATCGGCGCGGGCGGCATGGGCGAAGTTTATCTTGCCTACGACGAAAAGCTCAAACGCAGGGTCGCGCTCAAGATTCTGCCCGCCGAATACACTCTGAGCGACGAGCGCGTCAAGCGGTTCGAACTCGAAGCGCGCGCGATTTCCGCGCTCAATCACCCGAACATCGTGACGATCTACGACGTCGGAAACGTCGGCAACGTCAATTACATCGCGACCGAATTTGTCGAAGGCAAAACGCTCCGCGAGCTGATCGGCACGAACCTGAAGCTCAAAGAAGTTCTCGAAATAATTCTGCAATGCTGCGACGCGCTTTCCTCGGCGCACGCCGCGCGCATCATTCACCGCGACATCAAGCCCGAAAATATCATGATTCGCCCGGACGGCTACGTGAAAATTCTCGATTTCGGACTCGCCAAACTGAGCGAGATCGATCTCAACACGATGAAGAATTTCACGCGCACGGCAAAAGGCATCATCATCGGCACGCCCGCCTATATGTCGCCCGAACAGGTCGCCGACGATAATGTTGATCACCGCACGGATTTGTGGAGCATCGGCGTCGTTTTGTATGAACTTTTAACCGGCGTCAACCCATTTAAAAAGGAAAATCGGCAGGCGACGTTTCAGGCGATTTTGTCGCTCGAACCGCCGCTTGTCAGTTCGTTAAACGCCGAAATCTCTGCCGAGTTAGACCAGATTTTAGTCAAAGCGCTCGAAAAGGACGCCGATTTGAGCTATCAGACGGCTTCGGACATTCGCGCCGACATTAAGCGCGTCAAACGCGAGGTTGATTCATCGCCGTCGTGGAGCCGGAGTGCCGGAAATATTTCAACGCAAAGCCGCAAAGACGCGAAGTCGCAAAGATTTTTCTTAATTTTTACTTTTTCCTTTTTCCTTTTTGCTTCGCTCGGTATCTGGTATTTCGCCGCCCGAACAAAACCGTCCCAGGCGCGCGAAGCGACCGAATGGATCAACGCGCGCCACGCACAGCTGACCGACACGCCGTGGATCGAAGGCTATCCGAGTTTGTCGCCCGACGGCAAAAATATTGTTTTCGCAAGCGACACGGAGAACGACCGAAATATTTATGTCCAACGTGTCGGCGGCAAAAACCTGACGAATCTGACGCCGAACTCGAAAGAGTCAGACACGATGCCGGTTTTTTCGCCTGACGGAAAATACATCGCGTTTCGCTCGGAGCGCGTTCCGGCGGGAATTTACGTCATGGAAGAAACCGGCGAAAACGTGCGGCGGATTTCTGACACCGGGTTTCATCCGTCGTGGACGGCGGACGGAAAACGCGTTATCGTCAGCGATAAAGCCGCCGCGATTCATACGGTTCACACCGTGCCGAACAGCGCGCTCTGGTCAATTGACGTTAAAACGGGCGAAAAACAAAAGCTCGAAAGCGGCGGCGACGCGATCATGCCGAACTGCTCGCCGAACGGCAGCCGGGTTGCTTTCTGGTATGTCGCCGACGGGCAATTGCCCGCGATCGCAACGATTCCGACGACGGGCGGAAAACCGGTCGTCGTCGCGCAATCGGCGGCTTCGGATTGGAATCCGGTCTGGTCGCACGACGGCAAATTCCTTTATTTCTCGTCCGACCGAAGCGGCAGCATGAATCTCTGGCGCGTTGCGCTTGACGAAAAAACAGGCGCGCAAACCAGCGACCCCGAATCAGTCACGACGCCTTCGAAATACTTGCGGCATATTACGATTGCCCGCGACGGCAAATCAATCGCCTACGTGCGCTACGAAAGCCAGTCGAATTTGCAGGCGATCCAATTTGATCCGAAAACATTAAAAGTAACCGGCGAAGCCGCCTACATCACGCGCGGCGACCGCGAAGTTGGCAATCCGAGTCTCGCGCCCGAAGGCAATATGTTCGTCGCCCGCAACCCGGCGCGAACACAGGAAGACCTCATCGTGTTCGATAAAAAAGGCGAGAACTGGCGCAATCTGACCGACGACAAATTTCGCGAACGCCTGCCGCGATGGTCGCCCGACAGTAAAAAAATCGCTTTTCATTCCGACCGCAGCGGACGGTTTCAAATCTGGACGATAAATCCGGACAGTTCGAATCCGCAGCAACTGACGTTTTCCGAAAAAACGGCGGCGACCGCGCCTGTTTTTTCGCCCGACGGCAATCGGCTCGTATTTACCGAGTTCAGCGAAAAGGCGCAATCTTCGCGCATCCTCGACCTGACGAAACCGTGGACAGAGCAAACGCCGCTGAATTTGCCGCCGATGCCCGATAATAAATCATATTCCGTGCGCGATTGGTCGAAGGACGGAAAAAAACTGCTCTATATTTATTTTGAGCCGGACGGCGACGAAATCGGCACCGGAATTTTCGATCTCGAGAAACAAACGTTCGATAAAATGACTGATAACGGCACGACGCCTTTCTGGCTCAACGACAGCCGGCACTATATTTTCATTGACCGCAACACGATTTTTCTGTGCGACACGCAGACGAAAAAAATCACCGAGCTTTATAAACCGTCGTCCTACGAAGTTCAGCAAGCCGTGCCGTCGCCCGACAATAAGTTGATTTTTTTCCGATACCTGCAGGTTGACGCCGATGTCTGGCTGATTGATTCAGCGCCGAACGGGTAATTTTTCACGGGAACATTTCCTTCAAGCCGGTGTCTAAAGCTTTTGGAGGAAACAAAATGCTGACGAAAATCAAAAATCTTTCTTTGCGGATTCTTTTTATTCCCTTTGTCGGGCTTTTTGTTTTACAGTTATTTTCCGTGTTTGGCAGGTCGCTCAACACGCTTATCTATAACTTGACCGAAGACACGGAATTTCATATTTTTTTCAGATATGACACGCGGGATTTTGTAATCCTTTGGATTTCTTTTTTTTGGCTGGTTTCGCTTTTCCTACTCGAAATTTGCGCGGCTTTTCAAAAAAACTTCAAATTCCGGCGTCTTTTAACGAATCTTCGGTACGCGCCGTTTTTTATCACGCTTTTCTCGACAATTTCGATCCTTGCTTTCGATCTCGGAATGATCGAACACTCGAAATGGAAAATCCGAAATTATGTTTACAATGGCTCGGATTCGATCGAAAAACCAGCTTTCAGACCTCACGTTGACTATCGCGGCTGGTGCGGAAACGGCTATTCGGCGCGTGAAAGCGATTTGTATTTCGACGCTGCGGCGGAAGGATTATCCGACGAAAACCCGAAAGTTCGCGCCCGCGCCTTTTTAATGACGCTCGAAGTCAGAGATTTTTTAAACGGCGGCGATAAGGCAAAACTGGACGAAGTTTTCCGAAAAACCTGTCGCGATTCTGATCTTGAAGTCAGAAATTTGGCTGTAGTATATATGGAAAACACAGGCTGCGAGAAATATCTTTTCACCGACTAAATTTTGTGGTATAAATTCTCTATGATTTTCGTTTCGAAAAACCCGACCAAAAGCTTACTCGCCGCGCTCGGCATCGCGCCGAAAGAATCCTGTTGTAATTAAAATCCGTTCAGTGTAACTCAATTTCAAACCCGCTTGGGATTTTTGTTGATCGAAAATCCTAAGTACAGGCGTTTTGTTGTATCATTATTTTTTTTACAAAGGATTTTACATATGCTTAGATTTCATAACACTTTAACGAACAAAATCGAAGATTTCGAGCCGCTCGCGGGCAGCGAAGTAAAAATGTATATCTGCGGTCCGACGGTCTGGAATTTCGCTCATATCGGCAATTTTCGCACCTTTACGTTCGGCGATATTCTGGCGCGTTACCTGCGCTTCAAAGGCTACGAACTGACGCACGTAATGAACCTGACGGACGTTGACGACCGCATTATCAACGAATCGGCGAAGGCTTCGAAGACGATTGACGAATTTGTTCAGCCTTTTATTATCGCGTTCTGGGAAGATATGGACGTGCTTGGAAACAATCGCCCGGACATTGCGCCGCGCGCGACCGAACATATCAAAGAGATGGTCGAGATTATTCAAACACTGCTCGAAAACGGCAAAGCGTATGAGTCTGACGGCTCGATCTATTTCCGCATCACGGCATTTCCCGAATACGGCAAATTATCGAAGATCAAGTTCGAAGGCAACATCGTCGGCGGTTCGGAACGCATTGACACGGACAAGTACGAAAAAGAAGACGCGCGCGATTTTGCGCTCTGGAAACTCGTTGACAAGAGCGATCCGGCGGGTTGGGACGCGCCGTTCGGCTACGGTCGCCCGGGCTGGCACATCGAATGCTCGGCGATGAGTATGAAATATTTGGGCGAAACCTTCGACATTCACGCCGGCGGCATCGATTTGCAGTTTCCGCATCACGAAAACGAGATCGCGCAGTCGGAAGGCGCGACCGGCAAGCTCTTTTCGAAATACTGGCTGCACGGCGAATTTTTGAAGGTTGACTCGGAAAAAATGTCGAAATCCTTGGGCAATGATTTTACCTTGCGCGACATTATCGGGCGCGGGTTTAATCCGCTCGCGATTCGATATCTGCTGTTATCCGTGCCGTATAACAAGCAGTTGAATTTCACATTCGAAGGCTTGAACGGCGCGGTCACGACCGTCGAACGCCTGCAGCAGTTTCGCCGTCTTGTTTCCGAAGCCAACGCAGCGGAAGGTTCAAGCGCGGAAGTTAAAACCTCGGTCGAAAAATCGCTCGCCGATTTCGAAACGGCGATGGACGACGATTTGAACACAGCGGCGGCGCTCGCGGCGATTCACAATCTGGTGCGCGAAATCAACACGCTTTTGGCTAAAGACGCGCTGACATCTAACGACCAAAAAGCCGTTTCCGCCGCGATCGAAAAGTTCGACGCGGTGCTCGGAATTTTCGGCGAAGAAAAAACGGAAATTCTCGAGGAAGAGATCGAAACGCTGATCGAAGAACGTCAGGAAGCCCGCCGCCAGCGCAATTTCGCGCGGTCGGACGAAATCCGCGACGAATTGGCAGAAAAAGGAATCGTGCTCGAAGATACGAAAGACGGCGTGCGTTGGAAACGCAAGTGAGAAATCGGGTTTAGCCACGAATGAACACGAAATTTCACGAATAAAAACAATAAAATAATTTGTGTTATTTGTGTCATTCGCGGCTGAGTTTATTCTTGGAATATGTTGAATCTAAAGCACCAGATCAAGGGCGGAATTATCGGTTTGCTCGTCGGCGACGCGCTCGGCGTGCCGTATGAATTTCACCCAAAGCAGGAAATTCCGTCTTCAGACGAAATCGAATTCGAGCCGCCCGCGTGGTTCAGGCGCGCGCACGCCGGAGTTTCGCCCGGAACTTTTTCGGACGATGGCGCGCAGGCTTTGATCCTGCTCGATTCCCTGCTCATTTGCGGTAAATTCGACGCGGCGCATTTCGCGAAAGGGTTGGTTGATTGGTACGATCACGGTTTTATGGCGGTCGGAAATACGGTTTTCGATGTCGGAATCCAAACGGCGAACGCGATTCGTGAGTTAAAACGCGGCACGCAACCGCTTCTCGCGGGCGGCGCGGACGAATATTCGAACGGCAACGGATCCTTGATGCGCGTCCTTCCGCTCGCACTCTGGCATCAGGGCACGGATTTGGAATTGATCGCCGACGCTTTCGACCAATCGGCGGTCACGCACGGTCATCTGCGCGCCAAACTTTGCTGCGCATTATATTGCCTGTGGGCGCGGCGGATTTTACAGAACGCCGAAAATCCGTGGGAAAGCGCGGTCGGAAAGCTTTACGAATTTTTTCCCGAAGACACGATCGAACGCGCCGAATTTGAAACGCGGATTTTTCCCAATGATTCTATTTACGAGGTCAAAGGCAGCGGTTATGTCGTGGACAGTCTGCGGGCGGCGCGTTGGGCAAACAGCAATAAAACTTATGAAGAAACGGTCAAAGCCGCGATTTCGCTCGGCGACGATACCGACACGACGGCGTGTATTGCGGGCGGAATTGCGGGTTTGAAATTCGGTTACCGAAATATTCCCGAACGCTGGCGCGAAAATCTGCGCGGCAAAGCAATCTTCGAGCCATTAATCGAAAAACTCCTCGAAGTCATTTAACCTTTTATTTCCAAACTTCGACCAAATAGCCTTTAAGCGACGGATTGGAAATACCTGCTTTAGGATTTGTATCGAAAATTACCGGCGAGCCTATTTTATAGCCCTTATCCCTTAAATTTTTAAGCGGCGGGTGCTTTTCGTTAAAGGTCGCGTCGCGGTAAGCGACGAAAAATCTTTCGCCCGTGATGCCGTCGGCGTCGGTCGTCTGAACTTTATCAAAGCCGCGCGGCAGAAAATATGCCGTGTCTTCGACGAGTCCCTCGATGCCGCCCACTTTGACGATCTCGAAATTCTTTTCCGCGTCACGGAGCGCGAACCATAAATCATAAGCGACCAGATCTTCGAAAACATAGATTTTCGCCGGCTTGGTTTTATCGAGATTTACCGCCAGATTTTCCCACGCGCACCAGATATAGACAGGCGTTTGGCGGCTTAACTGAATAAGGAACGCCGCTCCGAAAAACAGTGAAATGAGTGCGAGAAAAATTCCGACAAGCGGCAGGACTTTGATTTTCGTCAAAGCAATCGCCGACAGAATCGCAAACGGCACGAAGACGAAAATCAAATGCCGAGTGCCCCAGACCGAATACGGCAGAACATAGCTTGCGACGAGCGCCGCCAAAACCGGCAGAATCGTAAAAATCGCGAGCAGAATCAAATTTTGACGGTCAATCTCGCTTTCTTTTTTCCAATCAACCAGATAAATAATTAAGGCAGTAATCATCAGAAGCAAAATCGGCACGGTGACGACAAAAACCGAAGGCGCTTCGATGCTGCTTTGCTGGTAATAAAAAGGCTCGATCAGATCGAACAGAAACTGCACGAGCGTCGCAAGATCGGGTTTGCCGATCCAGCCGATGTTCTGTCCGAGATTCGCGTTAATCTGCGCCGCCTTCCAAACGGCGAAAATCCACGGCGTGAAGCTCGCGAGCAGAATCCCGAGCATAACGAGCGTCTGGCGAATCTTGATGCGCTGTAAAACGACGATCGCGGTGATTTCCGAAAGCACGACGAGCCAGCCGAAATAATGCGTGTAAACCAGTAAAACATTAAGAAAAGTGAGCAGCCAGATGTTTTTCCCCAAGTTAAGAAAGCGCGCGAAAAGCCACATCGAAAAACCTGCGAAAAACAAAAACAGGCTGTACATACGAACTTCCTGCGCGTATTTGATGAGACAGCCGTTTGCCGCTAAAAACAGCACGGCGACCGCGATCGTCGAATAACTGAGCCGTAATTCACGACACAGGAAAACGAGCGGAATGAGTGACAGAATCGCGAAAAAGACCGGAAAAAACCTGAGCCAGAAAAGACCCGTGCCGCCCGCGAAAATCCAGAATTTGAGCAGAATATAGGAAAGCGGCGGGTGAATCAAATCCTGCGCGACGAACCAGAGCGAGTTCGAGAAATCCATCTCGGCGGCGTGCACCGTAAAAATCTCGTCGAACCAGAGACACGACGCCGTCAAATTCCAGAACCGCAAAGCGACGAACGCGAGACAAGCCGCAACGAGCATCGCGAGCCCGATCTTGTCGCTCAATTTCATCCGGTATTCTTCCGCTTTTTCCACTCGTTAAAGATTGATTCCTTCGCACAATTGCCCGCTGACACTCGTGTAGAAAAGCTGAACTTCCTTGAACGTATCCGTGTCGCGGCAGTAGGAAAGACAGCGGTCATAGGGTTTCGAGTAGATATGAAGACTGACCGCGCGTTCGTCGAATTCCGGCAGATTGAGCACCTGATGAATCGGTTCTTCGAGCTCGACTTTCGCGGCGAGGCAGTCGGAAAGATCGAATCGATCGGTTTCTTCGAGCTTGCAGTAGCCTTTCGCTTCGTCCTGCTCGAGGACGCGAAAATTCTGCCCGCGAAGTTTTCCGACCGGCACCGTCATCCAGCATTTCTGCTCCCAATGATTATGCACGCGCGAAACCTGTCCTTTGTCCCAGCAGATCGCCATCAGCTCGAAACGCGCGTCCTTGTAGATCAGATTGCGCGTGTAACAGCGTTCGCTCCAGAAAAGATAAGGCTCGATCGTTTCGACTTTAACCGGATTTGCGGCTAAAAATTGATAAACGTTATCGCATGTAAAATCCGCCTCGGGAATTTCGCGCAAGCCTTCGATCAGATTTTCGATTCCAACTGTTTTCATATGTTTTTTAAGCCACGAATGACACGAATGACACAAATAACACAAATAAAATCATTTAATTTATTCGTTTTATTCGTGTCATTCGTGGCTAATTTTTCTGCGCTTTCTGCAAAAAGTCAACAAACTCCGGCACGTTTCTGGTCAAACCGGGAAATGTCGAAACGGTCTTGCCGTCCGCTTCTAAAATCGCGTAAAACGGGAGCGCGACGGTCCGGAAATTCGTTTCCTGATACTGCTGCTGACGCTCGTAATTTTCGCCGTCGCCGTCAGTATAAAGCCGCGCGAGAACGAATTTCGACATTTCGGTTTCGACTTCGCGCTTGGTAAAAACGTTCGCTTCCATCCAGCGACAATTCGTGCAGGTGTAGCCCGTAAAATCAATAAATACGCGCTTGTTTTCCGACTTCGCCTGCGCGAGCGCTTTTTCAAGATCGTTGTCGATCCACACGGGTTCATCTTTAGATTTACCGAAAACCCTTACGGAAGAATTTTCCAGATCGGGCGGCAGAAACGATTCCAGCTCGCCCAGTTTCGCGCCGAAAAGTCCGGTCAAAAGATAAAAACTTATCGAAAGACTCAAGATCGCCGAAACCAGCCGGAGCGCGCCGATCTTTTCGGGTTTCGTGTCGTGGAAAAGCTGGAATTTGCCTAAAAGATAGATCGAAAGAATGATGCCGATCGCGATCCAGATAGCGAGCACGAACGAGCGCGTGAAAATTCCCCATTTCCAGATCAGATCGACGTTCGAAATAAACTTCATCGCCGCCGCGATTTCCAAAAAGCCCATCGCAACTTTAACGGAATTCATCCAGCCGCCCGCTCTCGGAAGCTGCGAAACGAGCTGCGGCGCGAGCGCGAGCACGAAAAACGGCAGCGCGAAAACGGTCGAAAACGCGAGCATTCCGAGAAGCGGCAATTGCCAACTGCCCTGCGCCGACGAAACCATGATCGAACCGATAAACGGCGAGGTGCAGGTAAAACTCGTTAATGTAAACGTCAAGCCCATCAAAAGCGCGCCGATGATTCCGCTGCCTTCGCCTTCTTTCGTGCGCGTCAGATTGTCAAGTTTGGTCAGAAAGCTCGACGGAATCTGAATTTCATACGCGCCGAAAAGATTGAACGCGAAAAACAGAAAAATCGCCGTGATAATTATGTTGACCCACGGGTTTGCCGCAAAAAGATTTATTCCCGCCGCGCCGACGAAAATCGCCAAAAGCACGCCGAGAATCGTAAAAGTCGAGATAATGCCGAGCGAATAGATCGAAGCGAGCTTGATCGCTTTGGCGCGGCTGTGGCTCGCGTGATTCGTAAAATACGAAACCGTGATCGGAATCATCGGAAAAACGCACGGCGTCAAAAGCGAAAGCGCGCCCGCGCCCATCGCGACCAAAATAAAAGATAAAAGCGGCAAATCACTTGGATTTGGGGTTTGGGATTTGGGATTTGGGATTTGTGTTTCTTGCTGACTGCTGACTGCTGACTGCTGACTGCTGTTGCTGTCGTCAATCGGCGCGGAAAGTGCGGATTTTTTGACGTCTTCAACGCCCGAAAAACTGACTTTGACCGTGCGCGGCGGCAGACAGACCGTGTCGTCGCAAACCTGATAGCGAACGTTTATCGCCAGATCGTCGCCTTTCGCCTCGTCAGACGCTTTTAAGGTTAAATTAAATTCCGCCGATTTCGAAAAATACTTGGTGTCGATCTTAAAATTCGGATCGTATTTCGTCGTCGGCGCGGGCGACGAAGGTTTGCCTTCGATCTGAAACGGCGAACCGTCGGGCATCGTGATCTTTGTCGGAAACGGTCCGCCGGCAGGCTGTTCGACCGCGTAAAGATTCCAATTCCCCTCGATTGCCGCCTTTAATTTGGCTTTCACGGTTTCGTCCTTTTTTACGGTTTTCCCTTTCGCGTCCGATTCGAGCGACCACGAAACCGGATTCTGCGCCGCCGCCAGCACGGGCAGAAAAAGAACGGTTAAAATTAAAAACGATTTCAGATAAAAATTGCGAAACATAAAATCTCTAAAGATTAGATACCAAATTCTATCACTTTTATTCGCGAAACATTAAAAGAAGGTTTCAAATGGATTTGAGATTCGGGATTTGGGATTTGGGATTTAACTTATTCTCCAAGCTCTTCAAAAGTAAAAAGTTTTCAATAAGTTTAATAATAACAATAAATTCTACCGTAAAATCCAGATTGGCTATAGCATTTTGCGGAATTTTTTATATTTTCGGAGTTTTATTTAAAGAATTGTACGATCGACTATACTTCACAGCGGATCAGTCATTTGCTAATTGATTTGAGCAAAGGTAATGCGCCTACGCTCGATGAATTATTTCCGCTTGTTTATCAGGAACTTCGGCAAATAGCGCATCGTCATATAAAAAAAACAATCGGCGTGAAATCAGTTTCAAACGACCGAACTGATTCACGAAGCTTATCTGAAACTTGCCGCCGACGAAGAAAAAGAGTGGCAAAATCGCGCGCATTTTTTCGGGGTCGCTTCAAAAGCGATGCGCCATATTCTGATTGAACTGGCGCGTTCCAAACAACGCGCCAAACGCGGCGGAAAGGCGAAAAACGTTACTTTGGAAGATAATCTGGTCGCGTCCTCGGAACGTCCGGACGAGATCGTCTGGCTCGATGATGCTCTGAAACAGCTCGACCTATTGGACGAACGTAAATTAGACGAACGTAAAAGTCAGGTCGTCTAAATGAAGTTTTTCGGCGGTTTGAACATCGAAGAAATCGCCGAGGTGTTAAATATTTCGGCTAAAACCGTCAAACGCGACTGGCAGTTTTCGCGCTCGTGGCTGCTGCGCGAGCTTTCCGGCGCGGCGTAAATAAAAAAACGGCGACAACTTAGCTTACTTTTGCCGCCGCGTGAAAATCGGAAGTCTTATTTTAATTGACTTCCGAGTCTTTAGTTTCGTCGGGCTTCGAATTGTCCGAAGATTTGCTTTCGGTCGTCGCCGGTTTGGTCGGACTTCCCGCGACCGTAAAGTTTCCGGTTTTGCGGTCTAATTCCTTGCCGCTTTCGTCGGTCAGAACGGTTTCGAATTTATATGAACCGGGCACGAATCCGCCGGGCACGGAAAAGTTGAGCCAGACCGCGCGGCTGTCTTCAACCGTCGTATCTTTTTCTACTTTATAAGCGACTGTGCCGGATTGACCGCCTTCGACTTTATCGAACAACAGACGGAATTTGACCTTGTTCGTGCCGGAAGCATTGTTCACCGAAGTCACCGCGAAAATCTCGTCGTTCGGATTAAATGTCGTGCTCGCACCGGTTGCGTCCTTATCCTTGCCGAATTTCAGCTCGCCCAGATTGGCGGTCGAAAAACTGCAAGCCGTCGAAAGTACAAATAAAATTCCCAAAACCAATAACGCATTAAGTTTATGTTTCATTAAAATCATTTCTCCTGTTAAATTAGCTTTTCTTCTCGAAAAAGATGTCACTAAAGCTATAAACGACAATTGGAGAAAAATCGGGTCATTGACCGGAACATTTTTACAAAAATAAAATCTTTCTATGCTCTGAGATTTTCACTTTATGCCCGACTTATAAACATCAATCCCAAATCCGAAATCCAAAATCCAAAATCGAATGTGTTCAAGGTTTTGCACAATCCCTGCTAACTCGCTTATAATTTTGAGAAGCAAGATTTAATAAAAATCTGAAAATTATAAGAAAAACCAAAGGCATTTGGAGGAAATAAATTTGCCAAAAACAGCAACCAGCCGGAAAGCGGAACCGAAACAATCGAAAGCGGCAACCGACGGCAGCAACAAAACAGGCACGAAAAAAACCGACGCCACCGAACCGGTCAATATCGCCGAGGATTACGACGTCAAAGAAGCGCAAGCCGAATTTAACAAGCGCCGAAAATCGCAGTTGGCGGCAATCAAAAAGCTCGATCGTGAGCTTTTGCGCGAAATGCTCTACCAGATGATTTTCGGGCGTCGTTTCGAGCAGAAATGCGCCGAAGTTTACCGCATCGGCAAGATCGGCGGATTCTGTCACCTTTATATCGGTCAGGAAGCGATCGCCGTCGGCACGATGATGGCGCTCAAAGAAGGCGATTACGTAATTACTTCATACCGCGACCACGTGCAGGCGATGATTGCCGGCATCACGCCCGAAGCCGTGATGGCTGAACTTTACGGCAAAGCGGGCGGCAACGTGCGGGGCAAAGGCGGCTCGATGCATATGTTCTCGAAAGAAAAAGGTTTCTTCGGCGGACACGGCATCGTCGGCGGTCAGATCGGCGTCGGCACGGGAATGGCTTACGCGCAGAAATATAAAGGAACCGACAACGTGACGCTTTGCTTTTTCGGCGAAGCGGCGGTCAACCAGGGAATCTTTCACGAATCGCTGAATATGGCGCAATTGTGGAAGCTGCCCTGCATCTACATCTGCGAAAATAACCGCTACGGCATGGGAACGTCGCAGAAACGCGCGATGAGCATCGCAAACATCGCGAAAAAAGCCGAAGGCTACGCGATGGCGGGCGAATTCGTTGACGGCATGGACGTGATGGCGGTGCGCGACGCGACACTGCGCGCGATCGAGCGAGGAAGAAAAGACGGTTCGCCGACGCTTTTAGAAATCCGCGCGTATCGCTACATGGGACACTCGATGAGCGATCCGGGAAAATACCGCACGACCGAGGAAATCAAAAAATACCAGGAACGCGACCCGATCATTCTTTTTCAGGATTCGTTAAAGGAAGCGAAAGTTTTCGACGACAAGGATTTTGAAGAATTAATGGCGAAAGCGAACGAAGCGGTTGACGCGGCGGTCAAATTTGCCGAAGAAAGTCCGTTTCCCGATGAAAGCGAACTGATGACCGATGTATTTGCAGAATAAATGGCTGAATACGAATTAAAAATCTCAGAAGATCAAGCGCTGGTTTTGTTTGAATTTTTTGCAAGGTTCGGCGATAAAGAAAGGCTTTATTTCGTGCATCCGGCGGAATATATCGCGCTGATGAAAATTTCGGCGCAAATAGATAAAACGACTGCCGCAATGTTCAAACCGAATTATGCCGCGCTGCTTTATCAAGCGAGAGAAAGGCTCGCCGACGGCTTTGAAAGTGACTTTCCGGAATTAGAGGAAGAATAAATATAAAACAATGGCTGAATTAACTATTCGTGATGCATTGAATCAAGCATTGCGCGAAGAAATTTTACGGGACGAAAATGTCTTTATCATGGGCGAGGAAGTCGCCGAATATGACGGCGCTTATAAGGTAACGCGAGGGCTTTGGAAAGAGTTCGGCGACAAGCGCGTCGTCGATACGCCGATCACCGAACTCGGTTTCGCTGCGGTCGGCGTCGGCGCGGCGATGGCTGGGCTTCGCCCCGTAGTCGAGTTTATGACGTGGAACTTTTCGATTCTCGCGGCTGACCAGATCATCAACCACGCGGCGAAAATGTATTATATGTCGGGCGGACAGTTTAATATCCCGATTGTTTTTCGCGGTCCGAACGGTTCGGCTTATCAGGTTTCGTCGCAGCACTCGCAGGCTTTCGAAGCGATGTACGCGAATTTTCCGGGCTTGAAAGTCGTGATGCCTTCGACGGCGGCAGACGCGAAAGGCTTGCTCAAATCGGCGATTCGCGACAACAATCCGGTGATATTTCTCGAACAGGAAACGATGTACGGGCTGAAAGGCGAAGTTCCCGAGGACGATGATTTTACGATTCCTCTGGGCGTCGCGGACGTTAAGCGCGAAGGGACGGACTGCACGATCGTCGCGCGTTCGTTCACGGTTCCGATGGCGTTAAAGGCAGCCGAACAGATTCAGGCGGAATTCGACGTTTCGGTCGAAGTGATCGACCCGCGCACGATCAAGCCGCTCGATATCGAGACGATCGTCAACTCGGTGAAAAAGACGAACCGGCTCGTCGTTGCCGAAGAATCGCACGCGTTCGCGTCGGTCGGCGCGGAGATTTCGCATCAGGTGATGGAACACGCGTTCGATTATCTGGACGCGCCGGTCAAGCGCATCTCAACGGCTGAAGCGCCGATGCCGTACGCGCGAAACCTTGAAGTTGCGGCGCTGCCGAGCGTCGAAAAGATCATCGCGGCGGTCAAAGAAGTCTGCTATCTGTAATTCGGATGATTGCCGCAAACAGAAAAAATTTAAACTAACGATTATGGCGAATAAAATTATCATGCCCAAGCTTTCTCCGACGATGGAGGAAGGACAAATTTCACGGTGGATCAAAGCCGAAGGCGACGAGATCGAAGCCAACGAAACGATCGCCGAGGTCGATACCGACAAGGCGACGATGGAAATGACCTCGCTCGAACCGGGAACGCTTTTAAAGATCATCGTTCCGGCGGGCGAAAACGCGAAATTAGGACAAACCATCGGCATCATCGGCAAAGCGGGTGAAGATTTCGCCGCACTTTTGGACGAAGCCGCGTCTGCAAACGGCGCGTCGGCAAAAGCGGCGGAAGAAGAACCTGCCGAAGCGCCGAAGGAAGACGCCAAGAAAGACGGCGGGCGCGAAGTCGGTCATAAAACCGAAGGACAACCTGCTGAAACTGCCGGACGCAGCTACGACGAACAGCGTCCCGAAGCAAAGGAAGAAGCGCGAACTGAAACTCCGAAATCCGAAATCACAAATCCGGAATCAGGTAACGGAAGGTTAATCGTTTCGCCAATCGCCGCGCGAATGGCGGGCGAAAACGGCATCGATCTCTCGACCGTCAAAGGTTCGGGTCCGCAGGGTCGGATCATCAAGCGCGACATCGAAGCAGCTTTAAACAGTAGTCAGAAGTCAGTGGTCGGTGTTCAGTCTGCGGACAGTTGGCAGGTTGCGCCTTCGTTTGCCCAGGCAGATGTTCAGGGGGCGAGTGCGTTCCGCGAGGAAAACACTTCGAAGATGCGGCAGATTATCGCGAGCCGCCTTGCCGAATCGATCGGACCGATCCCGACGTTTTACTTGACCGTCGAGATCGAGATGGACAAGGCTCTGGATTTCCGCAAATCGATCAACGCGGCGCTCAAGGAAGACGAAAAGGTTTCGGTCAACGACGTGATCGTTAAGGTCGCGGCGATGGCATCCCTCAAACACCCGTTCGTCAATTCCTCGTACCGCAGCGACAAGATTCGCTTCTACGAAGATGCCGACGTCGGCGTCGCGGTCGCGATTGACGAAGGTTTGATCACGCCCGTCGTGCGCGGCGCGAACAAAAAAGGCATCGCGCAAATTGCGAAAGAAGTTAAGGAACTTGCCGGTCGTGCGCGCGCGAAAAAACTCCAGCCCGAAGAATACACCGGCGCGACGTTTTCGATTTCGAACCTCGGAATGTTCGGAATCAAGGAATTCACGGCGATCATCAACCCGCCCGAAGCCGCGATCTTTGCGATCGGCGGCGCGACTCCGACGGCGGTCGTGCGCGACGGCGAAATCGTCGTCCGCCAGATGATGCACGTCACGATGAGCTGCGATCACCGCGTAATAGACGGCGCGACCGGCGCGAAATTCCTGCAAACATTCAAGCAAATGCTCGAAAACCCGATCTTAATGCTGATGTAAAGCAAACAGGCAAACATAAAACTAAAGGCGAAAGATAAACCGTGCAAACAAATATCTTTCGCCTTTTAACTTTTTACCCGAAAATATAACCGCGCCAACCGCTCAGTGGAGCGTTTATTTTCGCGCGACGCCGGCGATGATGTATTTCCATCTTTCGGGGATGATGCGCTCGAAAATCAGGCGGTCGCCGAGCGCGAGCAGGTTTCTTTGCGCTTCGGTTCTGCCGAATGTTCCGGCGAACCCGTTTGTCGCGAGGTGTTTTTCGCCAAACGGCGCGAGAAATTCGTGCATTTCCTCGATCGTCAAATAACGCCATGTATTGCCCCATTTGATCGCTTTGCGGCGGAAAAACATATGGACGGGCGAGGCGACGAGGTTTTCGGCGAAAAACAATTCGCCGCCTCTTTTTAACGCTTTGTGCATTTCAGCGATCGCCTTTGCCTGCGATTCTTTCGTGTTGATGCCGCCGAGAACGGATTTGAAGAGCACGATGTCGAATTCGTCGCGGTGAGCAATGTCGAGCGCGTTGATCGTGCGGTGTTCGATCAGATGCATCAAGCCGCTTTTTTCGTGCAGTTCACGGGCTTCTTTGCGCACGCCGTAAAGATCGGAACTGACGACGCGCGCGCCTTTCGAAGCGAGCCAGAGCGACAAACCGCCGTAATCCGTGCCGATTTCGAGCACGCGGCATTTCGAGAGTTGCTTTTTTGAATAAGCCAGCCAAAATTTCAGCGCGACCGTCCAGTTTCGCACGTCCCATTCGACGTATTTTGAAAGCTTGTCAGGATTTTTCATTATCAGAATTATTTAACGCAAAGGCGCAAAGACGCAAAGACGCAAAGACGCAAAGATAATTTGGGCAAACTTTTTAAGAAAATGTCGGCTTTGTCTTAGAATCGCCAGCATCGAGTAGTTTGGGACAAAGGTTAAAAATAATAAAAAATTTGCGGCTTTGCGGTTCCGCGCCTTTGCGTTAAAAACTAAACGTTAATCGAGAGTTCTTCGGGCGTCGGCGGCGCGGCGGTTTTGGGAAGCAGGATGACTTTGAAGGTGCGAAAAAGGATTTGCAGATCGGTTTTCCATGTTTTGTGCCGCGCGTATTCCGCCCAGCCGCGCAGTTTGTAAGGCTGTAGAGTTTCGATATAAAAAGCTTCTTTATCGGCGACCGACGCGAGCAGTTCTTCCTCGTTGCGCAGGCGCAGAGCGACCGGATCGGTAATTCCGGGATGCACCGAAAGGATTTCCTGCCAGAGAGGATTTTTTAAATCGACGTATTCGGAAACTTCGGGGCGCGGTCCGACCAGCGACATTTCGCCGCGCACGACGTTCCACAACTGCGGCAGTTCATCGAGCTTATAACGGCGCATATATTTTCCGGCAGACGTCAATCGCCGGTCGCCCTGCGCCGTCAAATTCACGCCGCCCGCGCCGCTGCGCATCGATCTGAATTTGTAGAGCGTAAATTCCCTGCCGCCGCGCCCGATTCGCCCTTGCCGGAAAAATATCGCGCCTCTCGAAGTTGATTTAACGACCGCCGCGAGCGTTACGAAAACCGGAAACAGGAAAAGCAAACCCGCCAGCGAAAGGCAGATTTCCGTCGTGCGGGAAAGTCCCCGATGATTTTCGCTTTTCTCCTGCATCAGGCGACACGCTGCGCGGTTTTGGTTCCGTAAACCGCGCAAAGATTTTCGACCGTTTCGACGACGTGGCGAATTTCGGCGACCGTCATCGAGGAAAAGACCGGCAAACTGATAATGCGCTGCCAGCGGCGCGTCGCCGACGGAAAATCCGTCTCGCGCCAGTCGAATCTTTCGGCGTACAAGGGATGCATGTGAAGCGGTTGCCAGTGAACCGAGCAGCCGACGCCGCCGGCGGAAAGTTTTGCTAAAAATTGATTGCGATCAATCGTCAGTTGTTCGAGATTGAGCCGGATCGTAAACAGATGCCACGAATGAACACGGTCGCCGCTCGCGGGCGGCAGTTCGATTTCCGCAACTTCGGCGAGCGAATCGAGGTAATACGCGGCGACGGCTTCCCGCTCGCGGCGCATTTTCTCGGCGCGTTTGAGCTGGTGAAGCCCGATCGAGGCGGCGATATCGGTCAGATTATACTTGTAGCCGGGCAGAACGATCTTGTAGTCCCAATCGTCTTCGCCCGCGTAGCGATTCCACGCATCGTTCGAAAGCCCGTGCAAAGAGAGCGTCCGAATTTTTTCGGCGAGCGCTTTATCGTTCGTCACCGCCATTCCGCCTTCGCCGGTTGTGATGGTTTTATTCGCGTAAAACGAAAAACAGGTCACCGCCGCCGTGCCTTCGCCGCAAAACTGCCATTCGCCCGCCTCTCCAGCGCGCCACGCCGCCGGAAAGGAATGCGCCGCATCCTCGATAATCCAAAGATCGTGCCGCGCGGCAAAACGCTTGATCTCGCCGACGTTCATCATAAAACCGCCGACGTGCACCGGAATGATTCCGACGGCTTCGATCGTTCGGTTTTGATCGGAATATATCTCGCCCGCTTTTAATTTTCGAAGCTTTTCTTCGGCGTCGCGCAGATCCATATTTCCCGTCGCCGGATCGCAGTCAACCAGAACGGGCAAGGCGTTTTTGTAAAGCAGGATTTCGGCGGTCGCGGCAAAGGTCATCGTCGGCACGAGCACCGCCTGACCGGCGCGCAAATCCAACGCTTCGACCGCCAGATGAAGCGCCGCCGTGCAGGAATTGACCGCGACGGCATACCGAGCGTTGACGGCGGCGGCAAATTCCTGCTCGAATTTCTTAACCTTCGGACCGCTCGTCAGCCAGCCCGAACGGAGCGTTTCGATAACTTCGTTGACCTCGTCTTCACCGAGATGCGGGCGCTGAAAAGGCACTTTTACCACAGATTCGAACATTGCATTTGAAGGAACGATATGCAGATTGTGTTTCATAAATTGGTTTGTGATTTATAAAGCCTTAAACGGTTTTCACAAACGGCTAAACTATAATCCGGGATTGAATATAAATCGAAAGATGAATTCTCGGCGCGTAATGCAAACGCGCGCCGCCGGTGTAAGTGAAACTCTCGCGAATCTAAGTTTAATATATGCCGAGCTGCCAATTAATGAAAATTAAGACATTATGCCCGCGAAAAACGCGAAAGGACGCGAAACACGTAAATGATTCATAAAATTCATTCTATTTTTCGCGCCTTTTAGTATTTTTCGCGGGCAAAAAAACAAAACTTTCCTATGTGGCAACTTGGGTTAATACAGATTATTTCGACGCTGCTCAAATTGCTTGTTTCAGCTATTTATTTTATAAACGATCGGTGCCGAAAGTCCTAAATTTATCTAAAAAAACATTAAAAAACGTAAAATGCTCTGACGGCGGATTCGCACGAAAACAAAAAAACCGATTCAAAATCAGGTGACTCCGGTAAGCAAACGGAAAATCAACTTAACCGTATTTTTCATTGCTTTCAACATTTACAAGTAAGTTAGCAGCCGTTCAAAAATAACGAGATCATTTTTTAATTGTCCGTTTCGCCGTCTAATTCGCGCGCGCGACGATTGTCGGCGGCGGCTTTTTCCTTTTCGCCGAGTTCGCTGTACGAGGCGGCGCGACTATAAAAATATCGGCTGACGTTCGCATTCAGCTCGATCGCCTTCGAATAATCTTTGATCGCCTGTTCGTGATCCGGCTTTTCGATGTAGACGAGTGCGCGTTTAAAGTAAGTTTCCGCGTCGGTCGGGTTCAGATCGATCGCTTTCGTATAATCGGCGATCGCCTCTTCGTTTCGACCGAGAATGTGGTAAACGGCGGCGCGATTGAGAAAAGCGTTCGGGTCAACCGGATTAAGCTCGATCGCTTTTGTGTAATCGGCAGCCGCGCGCTCGTAATCTTCCGATGCTTCATACATCAGCGCGCGGTTGAAAAAGGCGTTCGTATAATCGGGTCTGATTTCGATCGCCCGCGTATAATCCGCGACCGCAGCCTGCCGGTCGCCGGTTTCATCGTAAACCGAGGCGCGGTTGTAAAAATAATCGGCATCGTTCGGGTTCAGTTTGATCGCGGTCGTGTAATCCTCGAGCGCCCGCGCGATTTGATTTTTGTCCGCATATGCACCGGCGCGATTATAAAAAGCGTCGCCGTCGTTCGGTTTGAGTTTGATGGCGCGCGTATAATCTGTGATCGCCAGATCGTCGTCGCCTTTTTCATCGTATGCGACGCCGCGATTGACATAAGCGTCGGCGTATTCGGGATTCAGTTTGATCGCTTTCGAAAAATTCAAAATCTGGCAGTCTAAATCGGTTTCGGCACAGTCTTTTCCGAGTTCGTAATACTTTTTAGCCTCGGCAAGCCGCTGCTCTTCGGTCATTTTTTTATTCTGACCGGAGACGCCAAACGACACGACAAACATTAAAAACAGCAAAACGATTGAACGGCGAGCTAATTTATTAATCATAATTTCCTGAAAAAAGAAACACTTGCGAATTTTATATCAGAAGTCTGACCGGGCGAGAAGTTTTTTTTGCTCAAACAAACCTCGATTTTTCGAATTTGCTAAGATTAATTTTTTTATGGACAAGATTTCAGATGAAAAATCGCTTGCGCCGCACATCGCTCTGCTCGCGGTGCAGGTATTTTTCGGTTCGGCGACCGTCTTGGGAAAATTCGCGCTGCTCGCGTTTCCGCCTTATGCGCTGGTCGGTTTTCGCGTCGGCGGCGCGGCGCTCGCGTTTTATACTCTGCAAAGATTTCGCGGCTCGATGGCGCTCGACAACCGCGCGGATTACTGGAAATTCGCCTTTTTCGCCTTTTTCGGCGTCGCGCTCAATCAGCTTTTGTTTTTCAAAGGACTTTCCTTAACGACCGCCGTCAATACTTCCCTGATCGCCGTGACGATTCCGATCTTTACGATTCTAATCAGCGTTTTGCTCGGTTTCGATAAATTTTCGGCGCGCAAGGCTTTCGGAATCGTGCTGGCGGCGGCGGGCGTCGTTTACCTGATTGACCCGAGCCACGCGAACTTCGGTTCGGAAACTACGCAGGGCGATATTCTGATCGTTCTAAATAGTTTATGTTACGCGATTTACGTCGCGATCTCGAAAAAACTGATCTCGCGTAACGGCGCGCTGAAATCAATCGCATGGCTTTTTCTGTATGCGAGTCTTTTAAATGTGCCGATGGGTTTGTTTGCGCTGCGAACGGTAAACTTAGGCGAAGTTTCGCTCAATTCATGGCTGTTTGTCGCCGGATTGGTGATTTTTCCGACGATCATGGCTTATTTCTGGAACGCCTGGGCGCTGTCGCGCGTCGAACCTTCAACTGTCGCGGTTTATATTTATCTCCAGCCTTTGATGGGATTTTTAGCGGCGATTCTTTTTCTCGGCGAGCATTTTTCCATGCGCCTTTTAATTTCGGCGCTGCTCGTTTTCGCGGGCGTTTTTCTGGTTACGAGGAAATTTATCGCAAAGCCGCAGGAAAATATTAGCCGCAGATAAACGCGGATTTCGCGGATCGGAATTTATACGATTTCTTAGCGACTTTGCGACTTTGCAGGAAATATTTTTTCGCCCGCAAAGTCGCTAAGCTTTAAAGAGCTTGATAAATTATCGTTTTAATCCGCGTGCATCCGCGTTTATCCGCGGCTAAATTCGGTTTTTTGCGTTCCAGCGTTAAGAATCTTTCCGCCAATGATCGTCAACGCGACATTTCCTGCTTTATCCAAAGCGACCAGATCGGCACGTTTGCCCGTTTCGATCGTTCCGTGAGAATTTTCCAAACCTAAAAGCCGCGCCGGATTGGCGCTCGCCATTTTTGAAACTTCGACGACGGACGCGCCGAGCGCGAGATAATTTTTCACGCCGTCGAGCGACGTGATGACGCTGCCCGCGATGCTGCCGCGCTCGTTCTGCGTCTTGCCGCCCGCAACCGCGATGCGTTCGCCCCAAAGTTCGAAATCGCCGTCGCCCAAACCGGTCGGCGCGACCGAATCGCTGACGAGCAGCAGTTTATCCGAAGGCTTGTTTTTTCTTGCAAATTCGAGCATCTGCGGGTGAACGTGAACGCCGTCGGCGATGATTTCGCAGAAAATTTCGTCTTTCGTCAGCGCCCAGCCGGCGACGCCGATATCGCGGTGATGAACGCCCGTCATCGCGTTGAAAAGATGCGTAACGTGCATCGCGCCCGCCGCAAACGCCTTTTCGAGCGTCGCGACATCGGCGCGCGTATGACCGATTGACGGAATCCATCCGCGTTTTTTTAGTTCCGATGTGAGCTCGATACCGCCTTCGATTTCGGGCGCGAAAGTAGTCAAGTGAACGCCCGTTTCAAGCTCCGGCAAATCGTCCAATTCCCTGCCGCGAAATGTTTTAAAGAATTCCGGACGCAGCGCGCCGCACATTTTTTCGTTGGCAAAAACGCCTTCATAATGAACACCGATAATCTGCGCGATCGCCAAATCCGCTTGAGTCTTCATCATATCGTTGATCGCAGAAACGACTTTTCGATAATTTTCATTCGCATCCGGCACAAACGTCGGCAGCCACGCCGTAACGCCGTTCTCGGCGAGAAAATGCCCGATTTTTTGCAGATCTTCCGCCGCTGCCGCTTCGTTGACATCAACGCCGACCGCGCCGTGATTATGAATGTCTATAAAACCCGCAAAGAGCGTTTGGTTGGTGAGATCAAACGCTTCGTCGGCTGAAATTTTGTTGTTTGAAATTGCGGCGATTTTTCCGCCGACGATTAAAACATTCGCGTTTTCGAGTATTTCGTTTGCGAGAACCGCCGTGCAGTTTTCGAGCAGAATCCGTTTCATCAGTTTATTTTAACAAAAAATATTCGCGCTGTTTCCGACGCGACGCGAAACGTTTTCAGAAGACGGCAAAGTTTTCTAAGGCGTGCCGACCGTATCATCCGGAGCGTTGTTGTATTCGAACAAACATTTGTCGAGCGGTTCGCCGTTTTGGTGAATACAATTACAGAACGCTTCACCCGCTTTTGTCTTGCTGCCGTCCTTAAATTGTCGTAGACATTGCGGCTGTGTGTTGCGCGGCTTGATGCGGTAAAGACTCGGAATGCCGATCGCGCAAATAACGACGGCGGCAAATACTCCGGCAGAAAAAAGCCACGGGAATTTATCGCTGAAAAGCTGTTTGATAAAATTGCGGAAACGCGCATAAAGCGAACGTATTCCGGAGCGCGAAAAAACGCGGCGATTTTCCGCACTTTCCGGAGTTTGAATATCGGTTTCGAAGCTTTTCTGATTTATTAAGTCGTCGGCAAGACGATTGAACGGAAAAATGTATTTCCATTTTTCGTAATTCCAGCCGAGCAGAAACAGATTTGCGAGCGTCATCAGCGGCGCGGTAAAAAGCGAACCGTCGAAACGCACCGCATACGTCAGAATGCAAATGTTCAGAATGACTGGAAAATAGAGAAACGCGCCGAGCGTGACGGTGCGCGGAATAAGCAGCATAATCGCCGCCGCGATCTGCACGATGCCGATAAAGGTATAGTAATAACCCGTATGATGGAGCGCTTCCAGATAACTTCCCATCGGATGATTTACGGACAAGCCGCTGGCAAAGCGCTCGTCCATAATTTTCACGATCCCCGCAGGAATAAATCCGGCTGCCAGCGCGAACCGACAAAAAATCGAAAAAAGCCAAAGCCAGCTGTTTTGCTTTGCCTGCGCATGAAGCCGGTCAAGTGTCGAAGCGATACTCATAAATTTCTAGAAAGCCAGTCCGGTAAAAGCCGAACTTACTAAATTTAGTCCGGAAAAACCGGCGACAGAAACAATTATTAAAAATGCGGCAGCCAAAGCCAGTGTCGGATTGGCGGCGAACAATATTTCGATCTGTATAGTCCCGGATCGGTCGCGAATCGCTATTCAAGAGCTTTTGTGCCAATTGATTGAATCAACGCCAAATTGATTTGAAATTTACATTAACAAGTCTTCTTTGTCAAGTACTTTACATTACAAAGTTCTTTTGCGTTTTTTTTGTTAACGCAGAATCCGAGAAAGAATGTTAGAAACTGTTTGAAAGCTCGAAAAGTTGTTTAAAAAGTCGTTAAAAACGACCGACATTAGAGCCCGGTGAGAATCGCCGGGTTTTGCGAAGAAATTCGATAGCTCGCTCAAAGTGAGCAACAAACTAAGTATTCGACGCCTTCAGCGTCGGGAAACTAAACGCCTCGAACCCGGCGATTTTCACCGGGCTCTAATATTTGTCATCTTCAATGACTTAGATCCTGTATTTCAAGTTTTCAAACTGCTTCCTAAAAATTTTGCCTCGAAATTAACTCAAAATATATTTTTAGAGGAAAACCTAAGCAGCCGCTCAAAATTAACGGAGAAAGGAGTTTATTTTTTTCCTTAAAGTTTTGAGGATTAACCGTTTCAAGAAATTATGCGACATAAAAAAAGGGCATAATTTTGTCGAAATGACAAAATTATGCCCTACCTTTAAGTAACTATTTCGATTTAGAAATAGAATTTCGCGCCGAACTGCATCGTGCGCGGATCGCGCGCGCCGCCGATTCTGCCAAAGGCTGCGCCGCCCGTTGTGTTCAAGCTGGAGAAGGATCTGAAGTTCGTTTTGTTGAAGATGTTGAAGGCTTCAGCACGAAGCTGCAAGCGGAATCTTTCACCGAAACGAATATTCTTCATCAGCGTAAAATCAACACGGAACGTCGCCGGACCTTCGATGATATTGCGTTGTGCATCACCCGGCAGATAATTGTTTGCCGCCGCCGCCGCGTCCGAAGTGCTGAAGCAGGCGGTATTGAACCATTGCTCCGGCTGGTGCGGCGCGTCCGCGTTCGGATCGCAAAGCAGATACGGTCTTGCGGTCGGGTTGGCGTTGATAATGCCTGTGCCGCCCGGATCGAAGTTCGACGTAACCGCCGTAAATCCTAATCCGGTGTTATACGTAACAATTCCCGATGCCTGCCAGCCGCCCAAAATTTTACCGGTAAAGCTTTTTTGCTTATCGAACCACGGCAGTTCGTAAACATAGTTGAGCGTAAAGATATGACGGCGATCAAGCGCGGCGCGCGAGTATTCGCTCTTGATGTCGTATGTATCCTGCGGCGAAGCCGTGCGATCGTTCTGGCTGTCCGTTAAATTCTTCGCCCACGTGTAAGCAACGTTGATCTGCGACGCGCCGCTAAAGCGTTTCTGTAGAGTCATCTGCAAACTATGGTAGTTCGAATTGTAACGCGATTGAACCATCGCGATCGAACGATAACCGCGGAACGGGCGAAGTTGGTCGAGAATCAAAATATCAGCTGTCGTGCCGTTCGGATTGCCCGGCAAGGCAGTTTGGTTTCGGAACACGTAACCAGCCGGCTGACACTGCGCGAGCAGAACGCCGGCAGCATTGGTGCAGGGCGTAATGCGCGCTTTTCCGACCGGAATGCTGTTAAGTTCGGTCAAACCGATCAGATTCGTTCCCTTCGAACCGTAATAGCCGATCGTAAAAATCGTATCTGACGTTAACTGGCGCTGAACATCGAGCGACCAGTGCTGCATGTACGGCGTATCGAGTTCCGATTGAATGGAGCGGAGACTTTGAACCGTCGGAGCGCCGTTAATGCCGCCGCCCGGATTCTCGATTCTTGTCGGCGTCGGGTTGGTAAATGTTTCCTGATACGGCGGATTCGCGCCGATGTTTTGAAGCAGCGGACCATTTAGGATTTGTTCGTGGTAAATTCCGTAACCGAGTCTGACGGACGTTTTGCCGTTGCCGAACGGATCCCAAGCAAGACCGACGCGCGGCGCAAAATCAGTCTTATTGGCTTTCCACACGAATTTGCCGTAGGGCGACTGCGTCGGGCGACAGTTGAAATTAGCCGGACCGGTCGTAAAATTCTGCGTGTTGGCGATCAAACCGTTACAGTTGTTGCCCGTTCCGGCAACGCGCACGCCGCCGCCGGTAACCTGCGGCGCCTGTGCCGGATCCCAAAATCTCGGGTCAAAGTTCGTCAGACGACCGTTTTTATCCCACGGCGCGCCGAAGAACGAATAACGAACGCCCATATAAAGCGTGAGATTCGGACGAAATCTCCATTCATCCTGCACGTAGCCTTCGAAAGCCCTCTGCCGAAGATCAGCGGTGTAATCGAATTTTGCCTGCGTAAATCCGTTCGCCGCGACGTTTCCGACTAAAAAGCTCGCCCATCTCTGAAGATTCAAATTAATCGCGGTGTTCGCCGTTCCCGGAGCCAGCGTGCTCGTAAAAGCACTAAAAATACCTTCGTTATTTCCCGCCAGCGCGTTTTCATTTTTACGGTAAAGCGAATAAACCGCACCGAATTTCATCGTGTGGTTGCCTAAAATCCAGGTAAGGCTTCCCGTGTAATTATGCTTGTCGGAAAAGTTGTCGTACGGACCGAAGCTCGTTAAACCGGTAAATCCGTTAGAAGTTGTCGCGAAGTTGCTGCCGATGGTCGGAACGCGGTCGCGCTGATTTTGAAACGGAAGCGTAACGGGGATGTTCGAATTCGTTAATGCCAGCAATCCGGCGTTTTGGCTCAAAATCGCGCCGAAAGAATAGTTGTAGCGCAATTCGAGAATCACATTCGAATTAAACGCATAAGTTGTTTGAAAAGTATGCGTTCTGCCCGGTGAATCGGTTTCGGTAGTTGAAACGCCCGGATATCCCGAACCGCTGCTAAAGAGCGCATTGCCTTCGATAGTCGGAATACTGTCTCTTTGATAACGATAATACATTGCCCAGCGCTCGTTGAATGTATGGTCTATTTTGATAATTTCCTGCTGGAATTTAAATTGATTCGGCAGCGCAAAGCTTGCGGCGTAAGGATTTCCCGCCGTCGCCGCATTCGGATTGGGAACCTTGCTGTAAATATCGCGAAGATATGCAGCCGAAGTCGGGCTGATGAAACTTACCGGAATCGGCGTGTTTGCCGGAAGGAAACCGCCGCCCGGAAGTCTGAAATCAATCGCGCAGCTTTCCGCCGTGTTGTTGCGTCCGATACAAACGCCGACCGGGAAAATGCCCGCTTTCAGATTCGCATCGGGAACCGAAATAGCGTTCGGCGCGGCGAAGCGATTGTCTTTACGGAATTCCTGCGAGAAGAAGAAAAACGTTCGATCCCATTTCTTAAAGAAACTGTCGCCCGGCTTGCCTTCGCCGAAACGCAAAAAGTAGATCGGACCGCCGAGCGTCCAGCCGTAGTTGTTGTAACGAAACGGAGCGCGTTTCGCTTTTCCGTTCTCGTCTCTGCCGAACTGCGGATTTGTGACCGCATTACTGAAAAAATTGTTCGCATTAAACGCTTCGTTGCGAATAAATTCAAAAACGTTTCCTCTGAACTGCGAGGTCCCGCTGCGAGTTACGACGTTGACCTGTCCGCCGCCGCTTCTGCCCGATTCAGCCGGGTAAAGCGAGCGCAAAACGCGGAATTCACCGATCGAATCAATGCTTGGATAAGCCTGAATCGTCAGGTTCGAACCGCGGTCGGTAATATCCGCGCCGTCAACCGTAAAGGTGTTTTGGCTCGAACGCGCGCCGTTAACCGAAAGCTGAACAGTGTTTGCCTGTCCTTCCGGATTGGTCGTGCCGACGTAAACCTGATCCGATAAATCGGATGAAACGCCCGGCGAGAGCGCAATCAGCTGGGTAAAGTTGCGATTGTTGATCGAAAGCTCGCGAACCTGATCGCCGTTGATCACCGTGCCGCTCGTCGGCGAGGTTAAATCAACCGAAACCGCTTCGGCTTCGACCGTCACGACTTCTTCGATTCTGCCCGCTTCGAGCGTGAAATCAACCGAGCGGCGCTGTCCGACGTCGAGTTTGACCTCGGTTTGAACCGACTTCTTGAAATTTGCCACTTCGACCGAAATCGTATAAACGCCGGGGTTTAAGTTCGGAGCCGAAAAATTGCCGTCGTCGTCCGTCGTAATTGTGCGGACGACCGTGTTTTTCTGCGAATCCGTAATTGTTACAGTCGCACCCGGCACGATCGAGCCGGAATTGTCGCGCACCGTTCCGACAAGCGTGCCGGTAATTTCCTGTGCAAACGACGAATAACTGAAACTAAAAATCAATGCCGCAGCAATGATAAATAAAGTTGCACTCGAAAAGATTTGCCTTCTCATATTTTATTTTTTCTTTCCTTTACGATGATTTTTGTAGAACTAAATTTATTGCGACCCATCAAATTTATTTAGGTTTTTGGAGAAATCTCCAAATTTTCGTTATAGCAATTTTCACGCAGAACCGCCTCAAAATCTGAAAAACTGCCTATTAATGTTAAATTTCTGAAAACTTTTGGGGAATATATAAAAGGTTATAAACCTAAATCCGCTATTTGTAAAGCAAGAACTGTGCGCGACGGCGGCGAAAATCGTCTAAATTTTTTTGCCACGCTTTTTCGATCGCTTCGGGCTCGTCGCCACGCTTGACCATCTCGAAAATTTCGCTGTTGACGAGCAGGCGATTGTATCTTTCCGCCACCCAGCCTGCGGGAAAAAGCTTGCGCAGCGCGACGGCGATTTCGATGCCTGTCCGAACGGAGTTAAACTTCGCGCGGTCAACGATTACGATGTTTATGCCGTTGCAGTTTTCGTCCTTGAAAACCGACGCGTTCGGTTTGAATCTGACCGGAATAAACCTAACGCCGCCGAGATTTCGATTGTTCAGATAAGCCGCCAGTTTTGCTGCGTCAATCCACGGCGCGCCGACGATTTCGAACGGCGTGTCGGTCCCGCGACCGACCGAAACGTTCGTCGTTTCGAGCAGTCCGATGCCCGGATAAAGCGTCGCTTCGGTCAGGGATCGCATATTCGGCGAAGGATTTATCCAAACTTGCGAAGTTTCGTCGAACCACTGCGCGCGCGACCAGTTTTCCATCCTGATAACTTTAACGTCCGCGCCGATCTTGCGCTCGGTATTCATCATCGCTCCGAGCTCGCCGATCGTCAGCCCGTAGCGCACCGGAATCGTGTGCGCGGCGATAAACGAAAGTTTGTCTTCTTCCGCGAGCGAGCCTTCGACATCAACGCCGTTGATCGGATTCGGTCTGTCCAAGATGTAAATTGGTTTGCCCAATTTTGCCGCTTCTTCCATCACGTTGCGAAGTGTTGCCGTGTAGGTATAAAAACGCGCGCCGATATCCTGAATATCATAAACGAGCGCGTCCAAATCCTTGAGCTGTTCGGGTTTCGGGCGGCGCGTTTCGCCGTACAGCGAAAAAACCGGCAAACCGGTTTTTTCGTCCACCGAATCGTTGATTTTTTCCTGATCCAATTCGCCGCGAATCCCGTGTTCGGGCGAAAACAGCGCCACGAGAGTTAAGTTTTTCGCTTCTTTCAAAACATCGATCGTCGGTTTTCCCGCCAAGTTTCTGCCGGTTTGATTCGTGACCAGACCGATTTTCAAGCCCTGCAATTCCTTGAAACCGTTTTTTTCCAAAACATCAATTCCATTGAGCACGGTGGTCAGTGATCGGCTGTTAGTCGTCAGCTGCGTTTGTCTCCGCGCGGCTTCGACTTGTTCTTTAAAGCGCGGAATCTGCGCGGCGACCTGCGCCGAATAAACGTTTTCGACAAGCCGAAGCGCTTCGATCGGCTGCGTTTCGATTGCCGACGCGGCGACGGTCGCGACTTTTGCGCGAAGCGACGTGACATCGCCTTTGCCGTCCGGGTGAACGCGGTTCGATAAGAAGACGACAAACGTTTGCGAAAGGCGGTCGATCCAAACGCTCGTTCCGGTAAAACCCGTGTGACCGAACGAACCCAAAGGAAAAAGCTCGCCGCGATTAGACGAAAACGCGGTGTTCATATCCCAGCCCAAACCGCGCGTCGAACCGTCTTCGGCGACGACATACGGCGCGGTCATTCGCGCGATCGTTTGTGCCGACATAACGCGTTTGCCGTCCAAAATTCCGCCGTTGAGCATCATTTGGCAATAACGCGCCAGATCGTCGGCGGTTGAAAAAAGCCCGGCGTGTCCGGCAACGCCGCCCATCCGAAAAGCCGTCGGGTCGTGAACCTGCCCGCGCAGCATTTGATTGCCGGTTTTCTCGTCGCCTTCGAACTGCCCGCCGAGATAACTGTTTTGCCCTTTAATATTTTCGGTCGGCGCAACATTCTTTTCATCGGTCAATAATGAAGTCTCAACCCCTCCAGTCACATTTACATTCTTTGCTTTAACTGTTTCACTATATTTCGAGTTTTTCATTTGTAAAGGAAGAAAAATATTCCGAAAAGCAAATGAACGAACATCATCAACTAAAACTCTTTCAATTATTTCAGCCAATACAATAAAGCCGATGTCAGAATAAACAAAGCGCGTTCCGGGCGGATTGCGCAGCCTTTCTTTTTTGAGCGCCGCGAGCATTCCGTCGCGTCCCGTCCATTTTTCGCCCAAGTCGAAATCGGGACGATAACCCGAAGTGTGCGTTAATAATTGCTGAATCGTGACGCGTTTGGCGGCTTCGTCCTCGATTTCGGGAAAGAATTTGCCGACCGTGTCGTTCAGACGCAGTTTGCCCTGCTCGACGAGAATCATGATGCTCGTCGCCGTCGCGATCGGTTTCGTTAAGCTCGCAACATCGAAAATCGTGTCGATCGTCATTTTTTCGACCGTCGGCACGAGCGCGCGGTTGCCGAACGCTTTGCGATAGACGATTTTTCCTTTATGACCGATGACGACGACCGCGCCCGGAAGCTTTTTATCGGCGATGTCTCGTTCGATCAAAGCGTCGATTGACCCGAGCTTTGCCGCGTTCATTCCGACCGTCTGCGGCAGCGCGACAGGCAAGCCCTGCGCATCAGCGGACGCGTTCGCAAACGCAAAAGTAAAAAGGCAAAAGGCAAAAATTAATGCCGTTTGCCGAAGCGATTTATCTGATATTTTTAACATTGTCCCTACTTGATTTGAGATTTCGGATTTCGGATCGGTTTCGAAGAAAAGCATCCGCGATAATTTGCGAAGTTAATCTTTATCAAAATGTTTTCGTTAAAGAATGATTTATCCTACGAGGCAGCAAATCCGAAATCCGAATTCTCAAATCCGAAATCGAACTAGCCTTTGCCTTTTGCCTTTAATTCCTTTTCGCGCTCTTTGAAGCTTTCCTTGCAGAGCCTAACGAATTCTTTGGCGATCGGCGAAAAATAGCCGCCTCTGAGCCTTGCCAAGCCCAGCTCCCATTTGATTTCCGCGCCTTCGATAAACCAAGAAACGAGCTTGCCGACTTTGACGTCGCGCGCGACCGCTTTCGCTCCGGCGATGCCGACGCCCATCTGGTTTTCGACCATTCGGTTGATCGCCGTCTGGCGCGATAATTCCATCGTGACGTTCGGTTTGACGTTTGCCGCGTGGAAAAAATCGTCGATCATCCGGCGCGTGTTGCCGCCTTTTTCGCCCAAAATGAGATGTTCACCGGCAAGCGCCGCCGCGCTGATCACGCGTTCTTTCGAGAGCGGGTGACCGGGATGCGCGATCGCGACGATTTCGTCGGAGAACAAAAGTTCGGTCTGCACATTCGACGTTTCCACCGGAAGCGAAACAAAACCGATGTCAATCTCGCCGTGCATAATTTTTTCGACCAGCACATGACTCGTTCCCGAGCTGACCGTAACTTCGGCGTTCGAATATTTCTGTTTTAATTTTTCGAGAATTTCCGGCAATTGTTCGGTCGCGAACATCGAAGAGGACGAGCCGATTCGCAAGCGTCCGTATTCCGCGCCCGCCAATTCGGCGATTTCGGCAATTCCGGCATCGTGTTCGCGCAGGATTTTCCGCGCGCGTTCGAGCAGAAAATCGCCCGCCTCGGTCAGGATCACGCGGCGCGGAGTGCGCGTAAAAAGCGGCAGACCGACTTCGTCTTCGAGCTGGCGAATCTGCATCGAGATCGCCGCCTGCGTCACGTTCATCGTGCGCGCGCCGGCAGTAAAAGTTTTAGTTTCGGCAATCGCCAAAAAGGCTTTTAATTGTCGTATTTCCATAAGATTCTTAAATGGTTAATTGTAAATGGTTAATTGTTAATTGTAGGAACGACGCTCGATTAACAATTAACAATTAATCATTAACAATTAACAAAGATTATCGTATATATAAAATCTTTTAGTTTTGATTATATGTCAAGCATCATTAGAATAGTAATTTAATTTTTTTCGTTCCCCGACAAAAGAATTTTAGTTGTCGTATCGGAAAATATGCCAGAGACATCTAAAAGAAAAAATAATGCGCGCATTCACAACCTTTACCTCGGGGTTGACGGCGGCGGCACGAAAACACATATCGCCGTTATCGGAAACGACCGGCAGCTGATCTGCGAAGGCTTTGCGGGCGCGTCGAACCCGCTTCGCGTCGGCGTCGAAACGGCGGTCACGAACATTATCGCGGCAGTCAACTCGGCGTGCGATTCGGTTAACAAAAATCGCGGCGACATCGTTTCGGCAACTTTAGGTTTAGCCGGCGTGCGCCGCGCCGATCTGCGCCAGATCATTCACGAACGCGTCGTCGAACGGCTCGGAATCAAACGAGTTCAGGTCTTTACCGACGCCGAAATCGCCTTGCGCGGAATCGGCGTCAACCGTGCCGGACTGGTGATTATCGCCGGCACGGGCTCGGTCTGCATCGGGCAGAATTCGAAGGGCGAAAAGTTTTCCGCCGGCGGCTGGGGACCGCTCGCGGGCGACGAAGGCGGCGGCTCGGGAATCGCTCTGAACGCGCTGCATAAAATCGCGAAAGCCTCGGACGGACGAGGACGACCGACGATTTTGAGCGACATCGCGGTGGATTATTTTCGCGCCGGACGAATCGAAAATCTGTCGGTGGCGATCTACGCGCCGCAGGTTGATAACTCAAGAATCGCCGGATTTGCGCAGTATGTCGGCGAAGCGGCTGCCGACGGCGACAAGGTTGCGCTTGAAATTTTGCGCGAAGCCGGATTCGAGCTCGGCACGGCGGCTTGCGCGGTGATCAAAAACTTGAAATTAGAGCGCGCGAAAGTTCCGATCGGCAAGGTCGGAAGCGTCTTTAAATCCGGCAAACTCGTCACGGATTCACTGCTCAAAACCGTTCACACGCTCGCGCCGAAAGCCTTTCTGCTCGATCAAATAATCGTTCCTGCGCATTCCGCCGCCGAAATGGCGCACGAAATGAACGGGAACGGGGGAAAACGATGAAATTATTTTTTTTCACACTGCTCAGTTAGAACATTATCTACTGCTCAGTTAGAACATTATCTAAAAAAGAAAAACTTGCTTTTTCACACTATTTAACTTACTTTTGTTGGATAAACATTTTAGAAAGGAAAAACTCAATGAAAAAAATTCTTTTTGTCGTGATGGCTTTGTGCTTTGTGTTTTCCGGTAATTTCGAGGCTTCCGCCCAAAAGCGAGCGGCGGTAAAAAAGCCCGTCAAACGAAAATTGGTTAAATGCCGCGTGAACGGCAAAGTTGTCTATCGAACCAAATGTCCGACAATTCCAATTCCGTCTATTAAAGCTTCCACGACCGGTAATAGATCAACCACTCAAACGCCCGACGAACCCTACGGACTGATGAGCGGTGAAAGCCAGGGAAACGGCGGCGGTCTTGGAGCCGGACGCGGAACCGGTCAGGGTTCCGGAATCGGAAACGAATACGGCGATACCGAGCAGCAAACAACCGTCAATCCACGATCCCGCGTCAAACCTAAAGGACCGACCCAAAATCTTACAATTATTTCAAAACCGCGCGCCATGTATACGGATGCGGCACGTCAGAATCAAGTTCAGGGAACGGTTACTCTAAAAGTTCAGTTTCTCGCCAACGGGCTGATCGGAACTATTTCACCAGTTAGCGGTTTAGGTTACGGCTTAACCGAACAGGCGATGGCGGCGGCTCGCGGCATCAGATTTGAACCGGCAAGGCGAAACGGGGTGGCTTATACGACTGTGAAAACTGTTTCTTATTCGTTTACAATCTATTAAATGCTGCCCGTAACCGAACAGGAAAATCCGAACACGAAAAATATTGACAAGGCTTCGACGCTCGAAGCCGTTCGCTTAATCAACGACGAGGACAAAAAAGTCGCGCTCGCCGTTGAAATGGTTTTGCCGGAAATCGCCGAAACGGTCGATAAAATCGTCGCGCGTCTGAAACATGGCGGGCGGCTTTTTTATGTCGGCACGGGAACGAGCGGACGGCTCGGCGTTTTGGACGCGAGCGAGATTCCGCCGACTTACGGCGTTTCTTACGATTTGGTGCAGGGCATAATCGCGGGCGGTTACGACGCACTTTACAAGGCGACCGAAGCCACGGAAGACGACGCGCAAGCCGGACGGACGGATTTGGAAGCGCGCGGTTTGACCGAAAAAGACGCCCTTGTCGGCATCGCCGCGTCGGGCAGAACGCCGTACACCATCGGCGCGCTCGATTATGCGCGTTCGCTTGGCGCTTTTACCGCCTGCATCACCTGCGTTCCCGACTCCGAAATCACAAAACACGCCGAAATCGGAATCGTCGCGGTCGTCGGCGCGGAAGCGATCACGGGTTCGACGCGGATGAAAGCCGGAACCGCCCAAAAATTGATTCTCAATATGATTTCGACCGCCGCGATGATTCGCCTCGGTTACGTTACGGGCAACCGCATGACGAACGTCAAATCTTCGAACATCAAGCTCAAGGAACGCTCGGTAAGAATTTTAATGACGGAAACCGATCTGGACGAAACGGCGGCGCATAAATTATTAAACGAAGCGAATTACGATCTGCGCGTCGCGATCGTCATGCACAAGGCGAAAGTTTCGCGCGAAAGGGCGGAAACGGCTTTAAAGACCAACGATTTTGTAATTGAAAAAGCGATTGAAAGTTTATAATTTTGGTAATTATAAAACCTCAAATAAAAGAAAATAGATGTCCCTGAAAAATAATCCGGTCAAATTCAGAAATCTTCGGTATATACTCCATCTGCTGGCGTATCTTGTTTTCCTTGTTCCTCATTATCTGCCCGTACCGTATGCGCCCGAATTTCTTCACGACGCTTTCGGCGCAAATAACGGAGCCGTTTTAACGGCGCTGGTTTTATTGTTTTATGTGCTTTTTATTTTTTCGCTCATAATTTGGTTTTTGTTTGAATGGAATTTAAGGCAACGGTTTGATGAACCGCTCTTGATTGAAGTCGTCTGCATTCCGATTTTGCTGTTTGCTTTTGCTTATCTGTTGAACATTACCAACGGAGATACCGCGCAAAAAATTGCGGCGCTCAATTCGAGACGAAGTCCCGTCGAATTTCAAAATCCCTATCTGTCTTATAAAATGCTCGACTGCCGAAATCTGACCGACCATTTCGATGTCATTTTCATACCCCAGCATCTTGGAATCGAAACCGAATATCTTGCCTATGCACCGCGCCGACCGGTAAAAACCGACGGTTACAGATGGGGGAAAAATTACGGGAATAATTGGTATTTGGAGGAAAGCGGCAGTATGTGGAGCGACGCGTTGCGGAATTGTGTTTTACAAAACCGCAGTCCTAATTAATTTATAATTGCAAGAAATCCGGCAATTGGCTTGAAAGATTTTTGGTCGGAGAGTTCTCCAAACTTTAAATAATCGGCATAAAATGCAGGTTGAGTTTGACCTCGCCGTAGCTTTTGAGATAAAAATTTCTTATCGCTTTCCGAAACCCTTTCGTGTAATCTTATTGATAAAAACGATGCAGACTTTGGATTTAATCATAATTTTCGGGTATTTGATCGGCATCACCCTGTTCGGCATTTTATATTCCGGCAAACAGGAAACGACCGAGGATTACTTCGTCGGCGACCGTTCGGTTCCGTGGTGGGCGATTTCGGCTTCGATCGTCGCGACCGAAACTTCGACGATCACGTTTATCTCGGTGCCCGGAATCGCGTTTGCGAAAAACGGCAATTTCGAGTTTTTGCAGCTCGTTTTCGGTTATATGCTCGGGCGTGTCGTGATTTCCCTGCTCTTTATCCCGATGTATTTCAAGGGCGAGCTTTTCACGGTTTACCAGCTTCTCGGCGAGCGGTTCGGCACGAAGGTCAAGATGCTCGCGTCCTCTTTGTTTGTCGTGATGCGAAATATTGCCGACGGGATTCGCCTTCTTTTGACGGCGTTCGTTTTGGCAGCGGTTTACACCTCGTTCGTGCCGGACGCGAACCCGAACACGATTGTCGTTCTGTCGATCGTTCTGCTCGGTTTGGTGATGATCGTTTTCACGTTTTTCGGCGGAATGGAAGCCGTGATCTGGGTCGAGGTCGTGCAACTCGTGATTTACATCGGCGGCGCGATCGCGGCGGCGGTCGTAATTTTGAATCAGGTTGACGGCGGAATGGCGCGCGTGATAGAAGTCGGCAGTCAATACGACAAATTTCAGTTATTCGATTTCAGTTTTAATTTCACGAAAACATACACTTTCTGGGGCGGATTGATCGGCGGCTGTTTTTTGACGATGTCAACGCACGGCACCGACCAATATCTCGTCCAGCGCTATCTTTGCACGAACAAACCGTCGAGCGCTTCGCTCGCGCTGCTTTCGAGCGGCGCGGTCGTGCTCGGACAATTTATCGGCTTTTTATTTATCGGCGTTTTATTGTTTGCCTATTATCAACCGTTTAATCTGCCTGAATATTCGCAAATCGGCGCGGCAGGTTCGACGCTTCCGGCAACTTTTCCGTTTACCGGCGGAGACAAAGTTTTCCCCGATTTTATCACCAAACATATGCCGCCCGGATTGAGCGGTTTGGTCGTCGCGGCGATTTTCGCGGCGGCGCTTTCGAGTTCGCTGAATTCGATCGCGGCGACGGCGACGAACGATTTATATAGACCGTTTGCGAGGGACAAATCGGATAAGCACTTTTTGCGCATCGCGAGCATCTTAACCGTCGTTGTCGGAATTATTCAGATCGTCGTCGCGATTTCATTAAAAGATGCCGGACAATCGGCGCTCACTCAGGCGCTCGGCATTGCGGGATTGATAAACGGTCCGATTTTAGGAGTTTTTCTCGTCGGGACATTTATTAAAAAAGCCAATCAAACCACTGCTTTGATCGCGATGATCGCGAGCATTTCGCTGATGCTTTATATTTATTACGGAACAAAAATCGCGTTTCCGTGGTATCCGGTGATCGGCAGTTTAACGACCTTGACAGTCGCTTTTATCGCAAGTTTTATATTTTCAAATAATACAGATGAAATTAACAATTAGTTTATTTTTAGCAATTTTACTCAACTTTAATTCGCTTGCGTTCGCCTCGCCGAAGCGCAATCAGACGACGAAAAAGCTCGAACCGTCGGAAAAATCGTGGAAATCGGCGGACAAGCTTTTAAAGAAAATGTCGGTCGAAGAAAAGGTCGGGCAGTTGATCCAGATCGGCATCAACGCGCGATTTATCAATCAGGAAAGCGATTTTTTTCAGGATTTGAAGCGCCACGTGACCGAGAACAAAATCGGCGGCGTGATTTTTTTCGGCGCGCCGATGTATGAAACCGTTCATCTCGGCAACCGTTTACAGGAAAACGCTGAAATTCCGATGCTTTTTGCTTTGGATGCCGAAACCGGCGTCGGGATGCGCTTTATGGACGCGGCGAATTTCCCGTGGAATATGGCGGTCGCGGCGACCGGAAATCCCGAATATGCGCGCAAAATGGGCGTTATCACGGGTCGCGAAGCGAAAGCGATGGGCATGATGCAGGTTTACGCGCCGGTTCTCGACGTCAATAACAACGCCGATAATCCGGTAATCAACGTGCGCAGTTACGGTGAAGACCCGGAAACGGTCGCGCGATTCGGCGCGGCGTTTATCGAAGGCGTCCAGAGTCAGGGCGTGATCGCGACGGCAAAACATTTTCCCGGACACGGCGACACGGACGTTGATTCGCATCGCGGTTTGCCGATCATCAACGTTTCGCGCGCACGGCTCGACGCGCTCGAACTCGTTCCGTTTCGCCGCGCGATCGAAAGCGGCGTCGGTTCGATCATGGTCGCGCACATCGGTCTGCCGCAGATCGATCCGACCGAGATCAAGCCGATTCCGAACGCGATCCGGTCGGATACGGACGAGGAAGTTATCACCGAAAACGCGACGATTCCCGCGACGCTCTCAAGCAAAATTCAAACCGATCTTTTGCGCAGAGAGCTTGGATTTAAAGGCTTGATCGTTTCGGACGCGATGAGTATGAGCGGTTTGACGCTTTACGTGACGCAGGAAGAAGCGGGCGTTCAGGCATTTTTGGCGGGCGCCGATTTGCTTGAAAAACCGGCGGACACGGACGCGATGATTCGCGGGCTTCGCGAAGCCGTCAAATCGGGACGCATCAGCCAGACGCGGCTCGATGAATCGGTCAGAAAAATTCTCGCATGGAAACACGAACTCGGACTTTTCAAGCAAAAAATTACGCCGCTCGACCAGATGGACCGGATTATTTCAAACAAGGAAACATACGCGATCGCGGAAGAAATCGCCAATAAAGCCGTGACGCTCGTCAGAAATGACGAAAATCTGATTCCGCTCGATAAAAGTAAAAAAGTTTTCGTACTCGGGATTTCAAACGGCTTCGACGGCGAGAATACAAGCGCGGCGCTGAATAATATGCTGCGCGCGGGCGGCGTAAAATTCAGCTCGGTCGTGTTGCAGGATAATTCTTCGCCCGAAACGATCGCGCGCGCCCGCGAAAACGCGAGTAAAGCCGACATCGTGATCGCCGCGATGTACGGGCGCGTTCGTTCGGGCGCGAAAAACAGCGTCGGGCTGCCGGATTCGGGCGTCGCGATTTTGCGCGATCTGCTCGCGAACAATAAAAAAGTCGTCGGTTTAAGCTTTGGCAACCCTTATATTTTACAGAGTTTTCCGACGCTCAAAACGTATCTCGTCGCCTACGGCGATATGACGCCTTTGCAGCGCGCGTCCGGGAGAACGATACTCGGAATGCTCGAACCGAACGGCAAACTGCCGATTACGCTCCCCGGACTCGTTCCGCGCGGCACAGGTTTGAGCTTAAAAAAATAAATTGGTTTGGAACCTGAAATTGCGAGTTTGAATTAAATTTATCAAATCCGAAATCCGAAATCCGAAATCCAAAATCGAATGATCCTTTGGGCGATTAATATGACCGCTCAAAGGATTTTTTACATAAGCTTTGAAAAAATTTTCGTAAATCCCGAATTATTTTGTAATATAAATAGTAACGCAATTATTTCAAACAGACAGAAAGACAAGGAGGAAAAATGGCTGAAGAATTAGAAGATATTGGCGAAGTCGAATTGACCGCCGATGAAGAGGCTTTATTAAAAGATTTTCCCGAACTCGGCGAACTCGGCGCGGCGCGGCGTAAATTTTTGGGACACGCGGCGTCGCTCGGATTGGGCACTTTTGCCGTTCACCTGCTCGCGCAGGAACAGATTTTAGCGGAAGTTACGCCGGATGCGAACGCCGTTTTCGCGCAGGTCGCGGAAGAAAACGCCGTCACGGTGAGCATGAAGATAAACGGCGCCGGGTCAACCTTAAAGCTCGATTCGCGTGTCACTCTGCTCGACGCTTTGCGCGAAAAATTAAATCTCACGGGTTCGAAAAAAGGCTGCGATCACGGTCAATGCGGCGCCTGCACGGTGATCGTTGACAATCGCCGCGTTCTTTCCTGTCTGACGCTTGCGGCAACCTGCGAAGGAAGAGAAGTAACGACGATCGAAGGTTTGGCAAAAGGCGATGCACTGCACCCGATGCAGGCGGCGTTTATCAAGCACGACGGTTTTCAATGCGGCTACTGCACGCCGGGACAGATTTGTTCGGCGGTTGCGCTGATGAACGAAGCGAAAAACGGCGAAGCAAGCTACGTGACCGATAATATTCGCCAAAAACCGCGCGCCGTCAAGCTTTCGGACGACGAGATTCGCGAAAGAATGTCCGGAAATCTGTGCCGCTGCGGCGCTTATCCGAACATTGTGGCGGCGATTCGCGAAGTTCACACGGGCGAAGAAACCGCTCAAACCTGGGAATTTTACAAGGAGGAAAAAAACGATGCGACCGTTTAAGTATTCAAACGCGACCGACGCGGCGGCGGCGGCGAAATCCGTTTCAGCCAACAAGGATTCGGCATATCTCGCGGGCGGCACGAACATTCTCGATTTGATGAAGGAAGACGTTGCGCGTCCCATGGAACTGGTTGACATCAGCCGCCTGAATTTAACGCAGATCAAAAACGCGAAATCCGGCGGGCTTTCGATCGGCGCGCTCGCAAAAAACACTGATACGGCAAATCATCCGCTCGTCCGGCAGAATTACCCGCTTTTGACGCAGGCGATTTTGGCGGGCGCGTCGGGACAAATCCGCAACATGGCGACCAACGGCGGAAATCTTCTTCAGCGCACCAGATGTCCGTATTTTTACGATGTCGCGATGCGCTGCAACAAACGCGAACCGGGTTCGGGCTGCGACGCGCTCGAAGGCATCAACCGGATGCACGCGATTTTCGGCTGGTCTGACAAATGCATCGCCGTTCATCCTTCGGATATGTGCATCGCGCTCGTCGCGCTCGACGCGGTCGTCAATGTGCAGGATGCGAGCGGTAAGGTACGCGTCATTCCTTTCGCCGATTTTCACCGTCTGCCGGGTGATATGCCGGAAAAAGACAACGTTCTCAATCACGGCGAATTAATCACTTCGATCGAATTGCCGAAAAATAATTTCGCGGCGCGAAGTTATTATGTAAAGGTTCGCGACCGCGCGAGTTACGCTTTTGCGCTCATTTCGGTCGGCGCGGCGCTCGATCTGAACGGCACGAAAATCCGCGCGGCGCGCATCGCGATGGGCGGCGTCGCGCATAAACCGTGGCGCGCGATGGAGGCGGAAAAATTCCTCGTCGGCAAAGACGCGACCGAGGCGAATTTCACGGAAGCCGCCAACATGGAAATGAAAAACGCGAAAGGCTTCGAACATAATAAATTCAAAATCGAACTCGGGAGCCGGGCGATCGTTCGCGCGCTTTCGATGGCGATGAGCAATAAAGCTTAAATTTTATTTCTCTGCGATCTTTGCAGCTTTGCGGGAAAATCATTGTTTTCACAGAAAGCCGCAAAAACATTAGGAGAATTGTCTTCAAGGGGGAAAATAATGAGCGAGCGAGTAAAAATAATCGGTGAAGCAGTCAGCCGGATCGACGGAATTTTGAAGGTCACGGGCGCGGCAAATTACGCGACGGATTTTCAGGTTCCGAATCTGGCTTACGGATATCTGGTCAAAAGCGAGATCGCGGCGGGCAAAATTCTCGATATCGATACGACCGAGGCGGAAAAATCGCCGGGCGTCGTTGCCGTCATCACACATAAAAATGCTTTAAAGGTGAATCCGGTGAGAGCCGTGCGCGGCGGCGGAATTTTGCAGAATGCGGATGTTAATTATTACGGGCAGAATATCGGCATCGTCGTCGCCGATTCGTTCGAGCAGGCACGAACGGCGGCGCGGCGCATCAAGGTCAAATACGAAAAAACGGCGGCGCGAACCGATTTCGAAAGCCTGAAAAAACAAGCCGTCAAACCGAAAGACCGCGAGGACGAAGTGCGCGGCGACGTCGAAAAAGCGCTGCGCGAAGCCGAATTCAAGTTTGAAGAAACATATCACACCTCGATCGAACATCATCAGCCGATGGCTCCGCACGCAACCTTTGCCCATTGGGAGACGGACGACAAGCTGACGCTTTATAACGAATCGCAGGTCGTGGGCGGCGTCCAGAATGCAATTTCGGGAACTTTCGGTTTAAAACCCGAACAGGTTCGCGTGATAACGCCGCACGTCGGCGGCGGTTTCGGCTCGAAAGGCGGCGCGTGGGGACACGTCGTGATCGCCGCGCTTGCCGCGAAGATGACGAAGCGCCCTGTAAAACTCGCCTTAACGCGGCAGATGATGTTCAATTCCGTCGGCTTGCGCCAGCGAAATGAACAAAAAATCCGGCTCGCCGCGACGAAAGACGGAAAGCTGACGGCGCTTTCGCACGAAACGACGACGCACGGCGCGATCAACGAGGAATTTATCGAAGGCTGCGGCGATGTTTCCAAAGTGATGTACGCCGCGCCGAATTCGCGGATCGCCTACCGCATCACGCCGATGAACGTGATCGTTCCGACCTTTCAACGCGCGCCCGGAAAATCAACGGGCAGCTTCGCGCTCGAATCGGCGATTGACGAATTGGCTTATAAATTAAAAATTGATCCGGTCGAATTTCGGATCAAGAACGAACCGGCGAAAGACCCTTCGAACGGCAAACCTTTTTCGTCGCGATCCTTGGTCGAAGCCTTGCGGCGCGGCGCGGAAGTTGTAGGGTGGAAAAACCGCAAATTCGAACCGCGCGCGAATCGTCAGGGAGATTTCTGGGTCGGCTACGGCGTCGGCTGCGGAACTTATCCGGCGCGCCAGCGCGACACTTCGGCGAATGTTAAATTAACCAGAAACGGCGCGGACGTTTCGGCGAGCATCGAACTCGCCGCGTCCGATCTGGGAACCGGAACTTATACGATTCTCGCGCAGACAGCGGCTGAAACGCTCGGTTTGCCGATCGCTAAAATCGGCATCAAGATCGGCGATTCCGCATTGCCGCCCGCCGCCGGTTCGGTCGGTTCGGTCGGCGCGTCGAGCTTTGCCAATGCGGTTTACGAAGGCTGTTTGAAAGTGATGAGCGAATTACAGGCAAAATCGAACCGCCAATGGTTTGCCGCGCCGACCGTCGGGCAGTTGATGGAAGCCGCGAATTTAAACGAGTTTCAAACGCGCGTCGACGCCAAACCTTTGCCCGATGCCGAAAAATATTCGTCGCATTCGTTTAACGCGAATTTCGCCGAAGTTTGGGTCAACGCTTCGACGGGCATGACGCGCGTTAACCGGATCGTCGCGGCACACGGCGCGGGACGAATTCTGAATCCGAAAACCGCCAATTCGCAGGTCATCGGCGGCTGCATCTGGGGCGTCGGTCAGGCTTTGACCGAAGAATCGCTGCTCGACCCGCGCGACGGGCATTTTGTCACGCGCAGTTATGCCGATTACCACATTCCGTCGAATCTGGACATCGGCGAGATTAAGACGGTTTTCATTGAAGAAGAAGATAAACAGGTCAACAAGCTCGGCGTCAAAGGTTTGGGCGAAGTCGGCATCGTCGGCGTTTCGGCGTCGATCGCCAACGCGATTTTCAACGCGACCGGCAAGCGCGTTCGCAGTCTGCCGATCACGCCCGATAAATTATTGTAAGCAGTCGAGCAAAATAAATTTAGAGTTTTAGCCGCGGATAAACGCGGATTTCGCGGATTAATGTTAAATATACGGCAAATTATTAATAAAGATCTATGGTTTTATCGGCGAAATCCGCGTTTATCCGCAGCTAATTTGTAAGGTTTTGGTATTTCGATGGAACAAATCAGAGCGATTGTGACAGGCGCGACCGGAATGGTCGGTGAAGGCGTTTTGCACGAATGCCTGAAAAGCGAAAAGGTCGAAAAAGTTCTTGTCGTCGGGAGACGTTCGTGCGGCGTTTCGCATCCGAAATTGACGAAAATCATCCAGAAAGATTTTTTCGATTTGTCGGCGATCGAAAATGATCTGAAAGGCTGGAATGCTTGTTTTTTCTGTCTCGGAATGTCGTCGGTCGGCGTTTCGGAAGACGAATATAAACGACTTACGTACGATCTAACGATGAATTTTGCCGAAACGCTTGCGAAGGAAAACACGGAAATGACGTTTTGTTATGTTTCTGGCAGCGGCACGGATTCTGGCGAGAAGAGCAGACTCGCGTGGGCGCGCGTAAAAGGCAAAACCGAGAATGATTTGATGAAACTTTCCTTCAAACGCGCTTTTGCGTTTAGGATTGGATTTTTGAAACCCGAAAAAGATTTCAAAAACACCTTAAAGCCTTATAAATATTTCGGCTGGCTTTATCCGCTGATTCGCGGCGTTTCAAATAAGTATGCTTCGACGCTTTCGGAAGTCGGAAAGGCAATGATCAACTGCGCCGCCGAGGGTTATGAAAAACAGGTTCTCGAAGTTGAAGACATTATAAAATTGTCCAAAAAATAGCGGAAGTATTTTGGGAAATATGCTTATTCGTAAACTTTTAATTTTCGGCACGGTTTTGCTGGCAATCTTTTGTTTCAACTCGGCGGCAAACGCGTGTTCGTGCAGCGGTTCGCCGCCGGTTGATATTGAATATGGAAGAGCGACAAACGTTGCAGTCTTAAAAGTTCAGTCGCTTGAAACATATCCGGCAGGTGAAAAAGGGTTGGACGGATCGCCGATTAAATACGCGAAGCTGACGGTCGAAAAGGTTTTCAAAGGAAAATTCAAAGTCGGTCAGGAATTAACATTTTCGCAGGGCATTTGCTGTATCTGTTCATGGGTTTTTGACGAACAAGACGTCGGTAAATCTTTTCTATTTTACCTTTCAGGCGATGATAAAGAAGATAAAGTTTGGTCGGCGTCAATCTGCTCGCGTTCCCGTTCGGTCAAAAACGCGGCGGCGGATTTGCTTTATCTCGAAAAATTGACCAAAGTTCGCGATAAAACGCGGCTTTCTGGAACGCTTAATAAAATGCTCGAATCGCCGGAAAACGAAGATCGTTATTCATTTTTTCAAATACCGAATCATAAAATCCACGTTGTCGGAAAAAACAAAACCGTCGAGCTTTCAACGGACGAAAACGGCGGTTACGAGATTTACGATCTGCCGCCCGGAAAATATAAAATCTATCCCGATAAGCTCGACGGTTTTACATTTCCGAACTCCGGCAAACCATTTAGAGAAGTCGAAATAAAAGCGAAAAGCCACACGGAAGTAGATTTTTATTTTGAAATCGACAACGCCGTCAGCGGAAAAGTCGTTGACGCGAACGGAAAACCGCTCGAAAACGTTTGTCTCGATTTGATTCTCTCAAAAAACGAAACGTCGAAAAACTATTCCAAAAGCTCCTGTACGGGCAAAAACGGCGAATTTGAAATCCGAGCGATTCCCGACGGTTCGTATTTTCTGGCGATCAACAATGACGGCGAAATACGAATTTACGAGCCTTTCGGAACTTTCTATTATCCGAACGTCAAACGTAAAGAAGAAGCGCTTGAAATAACGGTCAGACCGAATTATTTTTTAAGAGATTTGACGATCACTCCGCCGGAAATGCTGGAAACCATTACGCTGAGCGGAGTATTATTTTATAAAGACGGCACGCCGGTCAAAAATGAAACCGTTGAATTTATCAGCGAAAAAGAAATATTCAGAACCTTCGACGGAAAACCCGGCAAGGACGAAACTGATTACACCGACGAAAACGGACGTTTTTCTTTCAAAATCTGGAAAGGTCAAAGCGGCGTTCTGCGCAGTTCCGTTTTTTCGTTTATCGGTAAGTACAAAAACTGTCCCGAAATTGATGAATTGGTTAAGCAAAAAGGCGAATCCGTACAGGAAATCGGTACGCCCGATTTTGTAATTGACGGAACGAAGGATTTAATGGAAATTAAATTGATATTTCCGTTCCCTAAATGCGAGGAAGCAAAATAAATGAAATACATCGGAAAAGAAATGAGCCGTGTGGACGGCGTCGCAAAAGTTACCGGCAAGGCGAAATATGCCGTCGAGTTTCAGGTTAATAACGCCGCTTACGGTTTTATCGTGCAAAGCTCGATCGCGAAAGGCGCGATTAAATCGATCGACACGTCGGAAGCCGAAAAACAGGCGGGCGTGATCAAGATTTTTACGCATCTGAACGCGCCGAAACTCGCCTTTACCGATAAGAAGGATAAAGATGAAATGTCGCCCAACGGCACGACGTTTCGCGCGCTTTACACCGACAAAATTATGTTCAGCGGTCAGCCGATCGCGCTCGTCGTCGCCGAAACATATGAACAGGCGCGGTTTGCGGCGCGACTCGTAAAAGCCTCGTACACGGAAGAAAAATCGGCGACCGACACCGAAAATTTACTCGCAAAGGCTTATCTGCCGCCGCCCGACAACCCGCAGAATCCGCCGCAGGGACCGAAAGTGCGCGGCAATCCGAAGCAGGCGCTCGCGAAAGCTCCGGTCAAGATCGAAGCCGAATACACGATTCCGATCGAACATCATAACCCGATGGAGCTGCACGGCGCGATCGCGACCTGGGAAGGCGATAAACTGACGATTTTCGACAAATCGCAGTATGTTTATAACGTTCGCAATCATCTGGCTTCGATTTTCGGCATTCCGGCAGAGAACGTGCACGTCGTTTCGCCGTTCGTCGGCGGCGCGTTCGGTTCGAGTTTGCGTCCGAATTATTATCCTCTGCTCGCTGCGCTTGCCGCGCGCGAAGTCCGGCGACCGGTCAAGCTGCATTATACGCGGCGGCAGATGTTCACCGGACACGGCTATCGCCCGTTTACGTGGCAAAAAGTCAGTCTCGGCGCGGAAAGCAACGGAAAACTGACGGCGATCATTCACGAAGCCGTCAATAATACTTCGACTTTCGAGGATTACGCCGATAATACGACGAATTTTACGCGAACGATCTATGATTGCCCGAATATCGACACGCCGGGGAAAGTCGTAAAGACCGATCTGCCGACGCCGTTTGCGATGCGCGCCCCGGGTGCGGTTTCGGGAATGTTCGCGCTCGAATCGGCGCTCGACGAGCTTGCGCATAAACTAAAAATCGACCCGATGGAAATTCGGCTGATAAATTATTCCGAAAAAGATCCCGAATCCGGCAAACCGTGGTCGAGCAAAGCTTTGCGCGAATGTTACAAGGTCGCGTCGGAAAAGTTCGGCTGGTCGCGCCGGAATCCCGAGCCGCGTTCGATGCGCGACGGTCGGTGGCTCGTCGGCTGGGGAATGGCGACCGGAACGTGGGGCGCATTTCAAATGGGCGCGACCGTTCGGCTCGTATTGAAAGCCGACGGCACGGCGCACGTTTCGAGCGCCACATCGGACATCGGACCCGGAACTTACACGGTCATTACGATGATCGCCGCCGAATTTTTAGGTCTTCCGGCGGAAAAAGTAAAATTCGAGCTGGGCGATACGAAATTTCCGAAATCACCGGCGCAGGGCGGATCGTGGACGACGGCTTCGGTCGGTTCCGCCGTCCAATTGGCGGCACGGAATATCGGCGGAAAGTTGATCGAAATGGCAAATAAAGAAGCAAATTCGCCGTTTCAAAACGCCAAACCGACCGATGTCGAAATGCTCGACGGAAAGCTTCGTTTGAAAAATAATCCGGCGCAGACGGTTGATATTAACGATTTGATGCGGCGCAACAATATGAACGAGATCGTCGAAGTTTACGAATCCAGACCTTCGGCGGAACGTCGGAAATACGCGATGCAGGCGCACGGCGCGCAGTTTGTCGAGGTCAAAGTTGACGAAGCTTTGGGAATTATCAAAGTTACGCGGATCATCGAGGCGACCGCGTGCGGCAAGATCATGAACCCGAAAGCCGCGCATTCGCAGGAAATGGGCGGCGTTGTCTGGGGAATCGGCATGGCGCTCCACGAAAACACCGAAGTGGATCATCGCTACGGGCGAATAATGACGAGCGATTTGGCGAGCTATCACGTTCCGTCGAATGCCGATGTTCACTTGATCGAAACGACTTTCGTTGAAGAAGACGACAAAATCGTCAATGAATTGGGCGTTAAAGGAATGGGCGAACTCGGTATGGTAGGAATTCCGGCGGCGATCGCCAACGCGGTTTTTCACGCCACCGGCAAGCGCGTCCGCGATTTGCCGATCACGCCCGATAAACTTTTATAAGAAAGTCAGTCACGAATGGACACGAATAACACGAATTAATTTATTGTTTTTATTAGTGTTATTCGTGTCCATTCGTGACTGAAATATTTTGAGAGGTACATAAAAATGATCGGTAGAGCGCAGCTCGGACAAGTCGAGCACGACGACGAAATACAAGAGCAGCTACACGCACAAAAACACCGGGACGAATCGGCGATTCGCCTCGTTGTTGACGAAATAGACAACGCCTGCGACGCGAAGGATTGGGAAACGTGCCGCGCGTTTTTTGCAACGGAAGTTGAAATCGATTTTACGAGTCTGGCGGGCGGCGAACCGGCGAAGATTCCGGCTGAGGATTTGATCGGCGCGTGGCAGAAGAATCTTTTCGCCGAAAAGAAAACCTATCACCAGCGCGGCAATCACCGCATCGAAATTACGGGCGATAGAGCGACCGTTTTTTCAAAAGCTTATGCGTTTAACCTTTTGGAAAGCGGCGAAATCAATGGACTCTGGGAAGTCTGGGGAAATTACACGCACGGTTTAATTCGCACCCCGGAAGGCTGGAGATGTTCGGCGATGAAGCTCGAAGTCGTTTACCGGCGCGGCGACGAACGCGTCAGAATCTTTCAGCCGGAGAAATAACATTTTGCATATTCTTAGCGCCTTTGCGACTTTGCGGGAGAAAGTGTTTATTTCCCGCAAAGCCGCAAAGGCGCAAAAAGTTAAATAAAAAGCCTTGTCGAAAGAAATACAGCAAATCATCGAAAAAATAAAGACTCTCGCGCCAAACGACAAAGCTATTCTGGCGACGGTCGTTGACGTCGAAGGCTCGGGTTATCGCCGTCCGGGCGCGCGGATGCTGATCGACCGCGACGGTTACGGCATCGGCACGGTTTCGGGCGGCTGTCTCGAAGCCGACGTGCTGGAACGCGCCAAAAGGGTTTTCGAGTCGGGCGAGCCGACCGTTATTTCTTACGATACAACCGCTGACGAAAATTCGGTTTTCGGGCTCGGAATGGGCTGTCGCGGAATTGTGCGAATTTTGCTCGAAACCGTTTCGCAAGACAGTTTCTTGTTTAATTATCTTTCGGACGCGATCGGCGACCGGACGCTTTTTTCGCTTGCCACCGAGGTTTCTTCGCGTACCGGAAAATTGCCCGGTCGGCGTTTGTATTTTAATGAAGACGGCGTCGTTTCGACCGAGTTCGACGCGGACGAAACAACCGAATTATTTACGGTCATGCGCCGCGCTTTATACGAAAGACGAACCGGAATCGAAAAGCTCGCTTTCGGCGAAATATTTATCGAAACAATCGCGCCGCCGCTCAAACTTTTGCTTTTCGGCGCAGGATTCGACGCGCTGCCGCTCATTAAATTCGCCAAAGAAATCGGCTGGCGCGTCTCGGTCGTCGATCATCGTCCCGCGTTTGCCAATCGCGAACGTTTGACGGAAGCCGACGAAATTTTCAATGCCGCGATTCACGATTTAGACGCTTCGATTTTCGAGGACGAGAATTCCGCCGCCGTGATAATGACGCATAATTACGAACGCGACCGTGCAATTCTGCCGCGTCTGTTAAGAACGAATTTCCGATACGTCGGCGCGCTCGGACCAAAAAGCCGCACCGAAAAAATTCTCGCCGAATCGGGCGAAGAATTCGGCGACGCGGAATTAACAAAACTTTACGCGCCGGTCGGTCTGGACATCGGCGCGGACACGCCCGAGGCGATCGCGCTTTCGATCGTCGCCGAAATCCAATCGGTGCTGAAAAACCGCAGCGGCGGATTTTTGCGCGAAAGAAAAGGCTCGATTTACGGTCGTAAAGAATAGCAAAAAGAAATTTTTAACGCAGAGACGCAAAGACGCGAAGTCGCAAAGTTTTTTAATTATTAAGAATTCTGCGCCGCTTCTAATTTATAAAATCTTAAGTTTAAGAATCTCTGCGTCTTTGTGACTGAGCGCCACCAGCGTTAAAAATTTCTTATGATTGATCGTGAATCCGCTGCTAAAAATATCGGCATAATTATTCTTGCGGCGGGCGCGTCGAGCCGTATGAACGCGCCGAAACAGCTTCTCGAATTTCAGGGAAAAACGCTTCTCCGCCGCGCGGTCGAAACGGCGGTTGAATCAATGTACAAACCGATTGTCGTCGTGCTCGGCGCGAATTTTGAGAAAACCCGCGCGGGAATCGAAGATTTGCCCGCCGAAATCGTTTTTAACGAGAATTGGCATCGGGGTTTGAGTTCATCGCTTAAGACCGGCATCGAAAAACTTCTAAAATTATCGCCCGATGCGGCGGCAGTCGTCGTCGCGCTTGCCGACCAGCCGTTTGTCGCGGCAAAACACTTGAATCTGCTTGCTGAGGAATTTTACCGATCAAAAAAATTAGTAGTCGCCGCCAAATATAACGAAACCGTCGGCGTTCCGGCGCTTTTTGCGCGCGAGGTTTTCGCCGATTTCGATCAGCTTTCGGGAGATAAAGGCGCGAAGCCGGTGATCGAAAAACACCGCGATTCCCTTTCGACAATTGATTTACCCGAAGCCGCTTTCGATATCGATACGCCCTTCGATTTGGGATTTTTGAAGTCGGATTTCGGATCATAGTTTTACAAGAATCAAATCCGGAATCCCAAATCCGAAATCCAAAATCAAAAGGCGTCTTGTTTTATAAAAATCTGTTTGATTTAATAAATCTTGATGAAAAAGGCTTGGGAAATCGAAAAATTTTTGTCCGAAAAGAATAACGGACTTTTTATAGACGGCGTTTCAGGGGTCGAATTAGCGAACGAATACGGTACGCCGCTGTTTGTTTTTTCCGAGGCGCGGATAAAACAAAATATTGCACGGCTAAAGCGCGCCGAAAATTTTATTGACTGCCGTTTGAAGGTTTGCTACGCCGCGAAAGCCAATTCGAATATGGCGATTTTGCGCACCGTCAAAGAATCGGGCTGTGACCTGGAAGTAAATTCGGGCGGCGAATTGTGGAAGGCTTTGAAAGCCGGTTTTGCGGGCGAACAGCTGATTTTCAACGGCACGAGCAAAGAAATTTGGGAAATCGAAGCGGCGATAAATGCGGAAATTTACGCGATTCAGGTTGATTCGCTTTATGAGTTATCGCTGATCGAAGCGACGGCGCGTGGTTTGAAAAAACGCGCTAACGTCAGTTTGCGGCTCGTCCCCGAAATCGAAACCGGCACGCATTCGGGACTGCAAACCGCGCTTTTGACGTCGAAATTCGGGATGATGCCCGACGAGGCTTTGCAGGCTTTTCACGCTTACAAAGATTCGGAATTCTTAAATCTCGCCGGCGTTCACCTGCATATCGGCTCGCAGAATCCGGCTGCCGCGCCGTATTCGGAAGCTTTGCGGACTTTGTTCGAAAATCTCGAAAAGATTTATCACGAAACCGGCTTAAAGCTTTCGCATTTAAATTTAGGCGGCGGGTTTCCGGTCAATTATTTGCGTGATAACTCGCACGAAGTCGAATTTCCGCAGGCGCAGCGCGCGATGTTTGCCGCCGATTTCGAGCCTTCGGACGCGATTCAAGCAGCGTGGCAAACCGTCAAGGAAGCCGCGCGCGCGTCACGTGCCGAAAATCTGCTCGAAAACTTAACGCTGCTCATCGAACCCGGCAGAAGCGTCATCGCCGACGCGGGAATTTGCCTGACAACCGTCAGAAATCATAAGGAAAGACCTGTTCAGTGGTCGTCGGTCAGCGAAAATCAAACAGCCGTCAGCGATCAGCAACCGAAACAAACAACCGACCACCGACCACCGACCACCGACCACTGGCTTCTCACCGACGCGGGCTTTAATATCCTGCTCTCGATGGAAACTTATAAATGGTATTATCATTTGATTTCCGCGACGCGCGCGGCTGAGGCGCATAATTTTCCGTACAAGCTTGCCGGACCTTTGTGCGACGGCGGCGACGTTTATTTCGACATCGAAGGCGAATCACGTCTGCCCGATTATCGTTTTTTGCCCGAAAATATACAGCCCGATGAAGTTCTCGCGCTGCTCAACTGCGGCGCGTATTCGATCGCACAGATGTTTCAATACAACGGGCGTTTTCTGCCCTCGGTGGTTTTGACGAAGGAAAACGGCGAAGTCGAACTAATTCGCAAACGCGATGATTTCGAAGATTTAATCAATAACGACGTTTGGTAACTTGCTTTATAGCAAAAGGCGCGCGTAAGTAAGAGAATTCCGCTCTTGCTCGCCCCTCTGCTTTACGAATTCATTCAACTAAACAGTGCTGTAAAAAAACCTTTTATTGCTTCGGGCAATAGTTTTCGACGCCTTGTTTAACGATCTTTTTGCTGATAATTGCGAAAATCATCGTATTGAAAGGCACTTTTTTCTCGTCTTCGAGCGCTAAACCGTATAAAACGGGCGTGATTTTATATGCCGCATCAATCGCCAGATTGATTGTCGCGTCGAGCTTTTCGCATAGTAATTTTTTGATTTCCTCGTCGGCGAGAATCTCGTCGGCTTTTTGCTCTAATTCCGCGATTTTGTAATGTTCGCGCATTTTTCGGTTGCTGTATGAGCTGAAATTTTTACTGAAAGGAATTATTAACACCCCCAAACAGCCTGGTTTTGCCGATTTCCACGCTTCGCCCGATTCTATCTCTTCCAAACTATCGAGCGTTCCGACATTTTTATAAACCCTTTCCCTGAATTTATCCACACTCAGAAACTTTTCTTCATTTTTCGACATAAAACTCCTTGTAAATCAAAAAAAATTCTACCTTTGACGTTTCGCCTTCAACTCTCATAAAAGCCGTGATTCGTTTAAGAGTTGAATTATAAAAGGTAGAACGTCAGAAGTAGAATTAAAGATTCAGGTTTTTCTTTTAAGCCGTCGAACAAAAAACATATCAGCCGCAGATAAATGCGGATTTCGCGGATTAATTTTAAATTTATGGCAGATTAGAATCTTCAGTTTTATCGGCGAAATCCGCGTTAGTCCGCGGCTGATATATTTTAATTTTGCCCGACTGATTATTCTCTTAAATCTCAGCTATCGGCTTTTCGAACAATAAGCTGCAAAATCTGTTTTTCGGCGTCGGTCAGCTCGTATTTGTTCGATTCGTAAATTCCCGAAAGCACGGCGAGCGCAACCGATCGGCTCGATTCGTCGCGGATTTGGGCGATGGTTTCGAGGTTTTCGTGCGTGATTTCGCGCGCACGCGCGGTTTCGCCGTATTCGGCAAAGCGCCGCGCCAGCTCGTTAAAAGCCGTCGAACGCGAGGCAAGCTGCGGAACGGTTTCCGCTAAATGAGCGGCTTCGTTCAGAGTTTTGACGGCATCTTCGGTTTTCTCCATTTTTCGCTGCGCGTCGGAAATGCCGATGTACGCCGCCAAACGTCTGGCGTCTTCGCCGATGGCTTGAACCGCCTGCTGCGCCGCTGCGTCCTCGCCCTTCAACGTCGCGATCTGCGCGATTTGCGCGAGCGCCGAAGCCTGTTCGTCTTCGCTCGGAATTTCCTGCGCGATCTCGATCGCGCGCTCGGGCTTTTCGTAATTCGCAAAAAGCGCGGCGATCGTACTGAAAAGCGCGAATTTCGAGCGGCTGTCGCGCGTTTCCTTTTCGTGCTGCGATTTCAAAATCGCGTAGGCTTCTTCGAGCGTTTCGAGCGCTTCCCCGTGTTCATCCTTCGCCCAATACTCACGCGCAAAACCCGTCAGGGACGAAGCAAGCTGCGTTTTATCCTCGACCAGATCGAGCGTTCTATCCGCCAGATCAATGCTTCCGGCGTGAAAAAACCCGTAGGCGATGTTTGAAAGAAAAGCGTCGCGGTGAACGTTTGTCAGCTCAACTGCCGCCTGTTTCGCTTTATCGAGCGTTTCGATCGCGCGGTCGCGGCGTCCCGCATCAGTAAAATGGCTCGCAATATCGGTCAACGCGCGGATTTTTTCTTCCGCAAAATCAATATCTTCCGCCGATTCGATCGCCTTTTCTAAAAATTCGACGGCTTCTTTTTTCTCGTCTTTCTCGATTTTCTGCGCGGCGATGGTCTGCAAAGTTACGACTTTCGTGTACGGAAATTCAATTCCCTCGACGGCTTCGGTCGCCGTTTCCTTTTTGTCGTCCTCGGACGCATTGACGGCAATCGCGGCTAAAACGTTGTCGGGATGATCCAGTGTGTCGGCAATCTCGAAAGCTTTTTCAAAAGCGCCCTTCGCGCTTTTTGCGAGCGCCATTCGCTCGCGCGCCTGCGCCTGAGTTCCCGAATCTTCGATCGCCTCGACGAGCTGAAAAGCATATTCGTCGTCGTCGAGCGCCGCGCACTTTTCGGCGACGAGCGTTAAAAGCCGGTCGCGCATAAACGGGTCGTCAATCGAATTGGCAAATTCCGCCGACAGATCAACTTCCTTTTTTTCGAGATAAAACGGCAGAATCGCGCGCATCGCCTCGGCGTGTCCGTCCGAGCTTTTGATGCCTTCCGCCAGATAAGCCGCGCAGGACAAAAGATTTTCCTGCGCGTCCGTCGTTGAAATTAAATGTTCAGCCATATTTTTGTTTCTTAACGCAAAGGCATTTCGATTTGGGATTGCGGAATTCGGATTGAAATCTTAATCGAAAAGCAAATCCGCAATCCCAAATCTCAAATCCGCAATCGAAATGCCTTTGCGTTAAAAATCTCTTACGAAAAAACGCCGCGCACCGAGGCGGGCATCCAGTCGTCGAGATTTTTCGCGACCGCGTCCGCACCAGCCGCGCGCAATGCTTCCGCCGAAACGGTGTTCGTGACGCCTAAAGTTTTCAGCCCCGCCTTTTTTCCGGCGACGATTCCCGGCGGCGAATCTTCGATGACGAGACATTCTTTGTGAACCATCGGCAGATGTTCGCGCTTGATGCGGTATGAATCGAGCGCGCTAAAACCTTTGATATAGCATTCGGGATCGGGCTTGCAATTCGTAACGTCTTCGGCGCTGATGATGATCGAAAAATGTTCGCGAAGCGCCGCGCGTTCGAGCACGAATTCGATTTCCTCGCGCTTTGCCATCGAAACGATTCCGAGCGCGAAATCGTTCGACATTTTCTTGATAAAATCAACCATCCCGTCGAAAATCGGCAGATCGCCGGCGATCATCTCTCGCCACCGCGCGGTTTTCGCGAGCGTAACTTCGAGAACCTTATTGGTTTCCGGCTCTTTTTCCGCGCGGCGGAAAGCTTCGGCGACAAAGGTTTTGTCGTCCATTCCGAGACACGAATAGTAATCTTCTTCGGTCAGCTCGATGCCCTCATTTGCCAGAATTTCTTTGTAGGCTTTCATCTGAATCGGCTCATCGTCAATAATGACGCCGTTGAAATCAAACAGAATTGCTTTAATCATTTGGTTTTTCCCTTTTGGATAAATATTGCGAAAAGCTAATTTTAGCCTTTGATTCGATTTGTGGCAATTACACGATTTATTCAGTTACTGCTCGACAAAGGTTCTTTCAAGAATCTTTGCGAGCTTTGCGCCATTGCGGGGAAAATTGTCTCCCGCCAAGGCGCAAAGCCCCCAAAGTAAAATATAAATAAAGGCTCAAAAACTTAGCGGGGGACATATTTACGCGGCCGAAAAATCCCCGCGGGGCGGACGCTT
>JANOBZ010000153.1:0-90129 GCA_031411895.1 Acidobacteriota bacterium
CCTTTGCGGGAAATATTTTTCTCCCGCAAAGGCGCAAAGCCGCTAAGAAGAACAATAAAATAAAAATCCGCGTGCATCCGCGTTGATCCGTGGCTAAAATCTCTTAAAATAATTGAATCAAACGCTGAATCGCGGCTTCGGCGGGTATTTGTTCGTGAGTTTTTTGTTTGAGAAATTTGTTGACCGCTTCGATTTTTGAGATCGCGTAATCGGTTTTCGGGTCGCTTCCCTTTTTGTATGCGCCGATCAGAATCAAATCTTTCTGCGCTTCATAAGTCGCGAGAACTTCGCGCAGTTTTCCGGCGGATTCGAGATGACGCATCTCGGCGATCGTGCTCATCACGCGCGAAACGGATTCGTTAATATCGATCGCCGGATAATGATTCTGCGCCGCGAGTTTGCGCGACAAAACAACGTGACCGTCTAAGATCGAGCGCGTTTCGTCGGCAATCGGCTCGGTCATGTCGTCGCCTTCGACCAGGACGGTGTAAAACGCCGTGATCGAACCTTTGTCGGAATTCCCTGTTCTTTCCAGTAATCTTGGTAACTCCGAAAAAACCGACGGCGGAAAACCCGAACGCGCCGGAGGTTCGCCCGCCGCTAAACCGACTTCGCGCAGAGCACGCGCAAAACGCGTGACCGAATCCATCAAAAAAAGAACTTTTTTGCCCTGATCGCGAAAATATTCGGCAACGGCGGTCGCGACATAAGCGGCTTTCATACGAATCAGCGACGGCTCATTCGATGTCGCGACGATCACGACCGAGCGTTTCAAGCCTTCTTCGCCCAAATCCTGTTCGAGAAAATCGCGTACTTCGCGCCCGCGTTCGCCGATCAGCGCGATGACGTTGATTTCCGCTTCCGTGTTGCGCGCAAGCATTCCGAGCGTCGTCGATTTTCCGACACCGGCGGCGGCGAAAATCCCGATGCGCTGACCTTCGCCGACCGTCAAAAGCCCGTCCATCGCGCGGATTCCGGTTTTGAGCTGTTTCGTCACGCGCTGGCGCTTCATCGGATCGGGCGGACGCGCCGCGACGATTTTTTCCACGCCGTCCTCAATCGCGCCTTTCCCGTCGATCGGTTCGCCCAAACCATCTAAAACTCTGCCGAGTAAATTTTCGCCGACGCGAATCGTCAAAGAAGTTCCGGTCGGCACGACTTCGGCACCCATCGCGACATCGGAAACATCGCCGAGCGGCATCAAAATCACTTCGCTGCCGCGAAAACCGACAACTTCCGCCCGTAAAACCTTCGCGCGATGCGGCGAATGGATCAGACACAATTCGCCGACGCGCGCGCCCGGAACGGCGGCGCGAATCAGCAAGCCGATCAACTCCGTCACGCGCCCGCGCACCTCGACCGACGAAATCCAGTCAACGGCGGAAATATATGGTTGTAAATCAAGCATTTGGTTTTTGGTCTTTGGTCTTTAGTCTTTGGTCTTTGGTTTTTGCGTTTAGTGAAAAGATTATGTTTTTTCAAAAACCCAAAACCAAAGACCAAAAACCAAAATATCAATCCTGCCCGCCTTCGCCTTCGGATTGCGAAAGCAGCGCGCGTTCCAAAACACGTAACTGCGTTTCGAGCCGCGCGTCGATCGTCCCGACTTCGGATTCGATCAGGCAGCCGCTCGACGCGACGCGCGGGTCGGCGACGAAATCTATAAACTGGATTCTGCCCGACGAAAATCGCTCGGTTTGTTTTTCGATCGTCGGCAAATCTTTCGGGTTGACGCGCACGGTCAGTTTTTCCTGCTGACGCGCGTTTTGCAAAGCGGTCGAAATTATCTCGACAATCGTTTTATCGTCTTTCTCGATTTCGCGCCCGACGATGCGTTCCGCCAAACGAACTGCGAGCCGAAGCAAATCTTTTTCCGTCTCGCGCCAGACCTTTTCGCGAATTTCGCGCGATTCGATCAGGTTTCGCTCGAATTCAGTGAGCGCGTTTTCGGTTCCTTCGCGAAAAGCCTGCGCTTTCAGATTTTCGGCCTCCGTCTGAGCTTCGCGGCGAATTTCGACGGCAAAATCTTCGGCTTCTTCGAGAATCCGCGCCGCTTCCGCCTGCGCCGAAACGATCTGGTTTTTAACGACCTTCTGCTTCGCGCCCGACGCGATTTTGCGCCCGCCGCCCTTGATTAAATTGCCGATGTTCGGAATTTCCTGATTCATTTTATAATCTTCCCGTCTGGCTGAATTTAACGGCTAAACGCTCGATGATCCGGCGGCGTTTGTCGAGCCGCAGACGATTTTCTTCATCGGCGGCGAAATATTTTTTTCGGCTGACATTAACCAATCGCTGCCAGTTTTTCACGTCGCGAATCGAAAGTTTCTGCGATGTATATTCGCATTTCGTTTCGTCGCGCAGAACATATGCGGCGGCAAGCAGTTTGAAGCCGATTTTTTTTATCACCTTCGCGGGCGGCAGATCGGCGTTCCAGCTTTTTCGAACGAGCGCGTCGGCTTGCGCGACCCAGAACGGTCGAATTTTATCGAGTTCCGTAATGTAAAGCGCGATTTCACGCACGTCTTCATCGTCGAAACGATTCAAAAACGCCGCTAAAGTTTCCTTCGAATTGATCCCGCGACACGCAATCGCCACTTCGCGCAAACCCAAACGACGGATAAAACTTTCTACCTCGTCAACCGATAAACGGTCGAGTTCGTCCGGTTCGTAAACGTCTTCGAGCGCGATGAAATTCGCCAAAAACTTCTGCCTGACGAGCGCGACGATTTCCTCGCTGATGCGCGGCGCGTTTTTGGCGCTCTTTTCTGCCGGTAAATAACTCAAATCGAGATAGAGCGAAATGCGGCGGCTCAGATCGGACGGCAGATTTCTTAAGATCAACATTTGGACGGTTTTCGGCTCGCGCGTTAAAACCTCGACGATCTGCGAAGGATTCAGGTTTTCGTCCAAACGGTTCGAATGACCGCGCGCGCGCGCTTTTTCAAGCCGCCGCTCGCGCCACGCTTCGCGGTTTTCTTCCGGCAGATCGTCAACCAGCGCGGCGCGGGATTTGAGCGCTTCGAAATCATCCGGCGGCAGCGCACCGAACGATTTTTCGACCAGTTCACGCGCTGTCAAGACATTTTCGCGCCCGCCGGTTTTGGCATATTTTTTCTCGAACGCCATCGCGAGCGCGAGCAAAAGGTCGGTCTTTTCGGCTTGTGAAATCGTTTTCATCATTTCGATTTGGGATTTCGGATTCGGGATTGCGGATTTGTCTGATTTAATTATTCAATCCGACATCCGACATCCCGAATCCGAAATTGAGATGTCTTTGCGTTGAAAAATCTCTTACCTATGGAATATTTTCGTCGTCGTCGTCGTCAAATTCGTAACGCTCATCGAGCAAAGCTTTTTCGCGCGGCTTTTCCTCATCGAAACCTTCGATTTCCTCGACTTCTTCCGGTTCGTTCCGGCGTTTCTTACGAAGCATAAAAATCACGCCGACAAACCCCAGAATCGTCGCCAGACCGATGCCGGAAACGAGCGCGATGCGTGTAAAATCGCGTGCGGCTTTATTGTCCGGCAAAGGTCGAAGCGGTCGCGCGGCAATCACGACGCCGACGTTTTCGGGCTGCAAAGCGGGAACGCTGCGCGCGACGAGATTCGCAATTTCGTCTTTTCCGACGCCGAAACTCTGCGTTTTGTAATTGATGAGCACCGAAGCCGTCGAAGGATACGGATTGATCGCCAGCGAACGGTCTTGCGGCGGCACGAAATTAACATCAACGCACGTGACGCCCGGAAGCTTGCGGAGCTGCGATTCGATGTTCATTTTCATTCGCCGCTGTTCGCGCGCGCGTTCGACCTCGATCGAGGTGATTACCGCGCCGCCTTCCGGTTCGGGCGGATCGGGACGACCGAGACAATGATCTTCCATCAATTGAATCGCCGCCGCGATCGTTTCATCACCGCCGCTGACGACAATCTCGAAAGACTTTCGCTCGCCTTCGCCGACTTCATTTTTTTGCGCGCGGATGCCGTTTTCGCCTAAAACGTCAATTATCTGGTTGGCTTCCGCCTCGATCTTGACGGTCTGCACCTTACGCGAACTGCAGCCCGCCAGCAACAATGCAGCGAACATCATAAGCAAAACGGATTTGAAAAATACGGAACTTTTTAACATTAAATCTAAACCTTTTAGTTACTTAGCTGCTCGATCGTCGCGGGCATCAAGCCTTCCGGCAGCTCGGCAAATTCGTTTTCGAAACTCGCAAAATCGTTGTTCATCGAGCGCATCGAGATTCTGCCGATCGGCTGAATATTCAGTTCGGGCGTCAATTCCTGATACGACAAAACGGCGAGATTCGAAAATTCGAGTTCGACCATTTTCCGCACAAAACGCCGCAATTCCATATCGGTAACGATCACGGGCTGCTGCGCGGTCGGCGGTCGGTCGGCGATTTCGCGCCGGATCGCATCGAGAATATCGTGCGCGATCGTCGGGTCGAGCGACAAAAACGAGCCGGTCGAAGTTCGCCGAATCGCGCCGCGAATGACGTCTTCGATTTCCGGGTCGAGCAGATAAACGAACAAAGTATCGCTGCCTAATGCGTATCGGAAAGAAATGTAACGGCGCATCGCCGCGCGGATATGTTCGGTGAGCATCACCGGGTCTTTTTCGATTCTGCCCCATTCCGATAGCGCGTCGAGAATCGATTTCGTATCGCGAATCGAGATGCCTTCCTGCACGAGCCGCTGCAAAACGTCGGTAAATTGATGAATCGTGACGACCTTGCCGATCGTTTCCTCGACCAGTTTCGGCATCGCCCGCGAAACGAAATCCAGATACCCTTGCGCTTCCTGAATGCCGATAAAATCGTGCGCGTAACGGCGCATGATCCGCGAAAGATGAAGGAGGATCACGTCCGCCGGTTCCCAAACTTTCAGTCCGGCGGTTTCGGCGATATGCCTTTGTTCAGCCGGAATCCACGCGCCCGGACGAAGATCCGCCGGATTGTTGACGTTTTCGCCTTCGATGCCGAAAACGCGGATATTTTCCGCCGAATCATTGACGTAAACGCAGTTCGGTCGAAGCGAGCCCGTGCCGACGGGAACTTCCTTGACCGCGATGTAGTATTCGTTCGGCGAGATCGGCGCGTCGCCGCCGACGTAGCAAAACGGAACCATTACGCCGAGATCATAATAAAGCGCATTGCGAAGCTTCGGAATTTCGGCGCGAAAACGGGTGCCTTCGGGCGTGTTTTTATCAACCAGATAAGTCAGCTCGCGGCTCACGACAATCGCCATCGGAACCGTAAAGCTCATCTGAATTTCGTCCGAATCGCTTGTCGCCTGCGACATATCGGGTAATTCGCCCGCCTCGATAAGCCGCTGTTTTCGGCGCTGAAGCAGATAACCGCCGCCGATTATCGCCAAACCGACCGGCGCGAAAATGAAAAAACTCGCCCAGTTCCACGGCGCGAGCAAAAGAAGGATTCCGCCGGAAATAAAAACCGGCGTCGGCGAAACAAAAATCTGCTCGATAATATCCGTTCCGACGTTTGAGGTTTCATCGTTTGACGAAACGCGCGTAACGATAATACCCGCCGACAGCGTAACCAAAAGCGATGAGATAATTGCCGCCAGACCGTCGCCGAACGTCGCAATCGTGTAAATACGCGAGGCATCACTAAACGATTTTTCATACACCAACATACCGGTCGCCAATCCCGCAGTAATATTGACAAGAGCAATGATTATCGTGCAAATCGCGTCGCCTTTAACGAACTTCATCGCGCCGTCCATCGCGCCGTGAAGCTGCGATTCCTTGCCGAGTTCGACGCGCAGTATTCGCGCCTGTTCCTGCGTGATTAAACCCGAACGCAAATCCGCATCAATCGCCATCTGTTTACCCGGCATCGCGTCCAAAGTAAAGCGAGCCGCGACTTCCGCGACACGCTCCGAACCTTTGCTCACGACCAGAAATTGAACAACGAGAATAATGATAAACAGCACCGCGCCGACGATAATACTGCCGCCCGCCGTGATACTGCCGAGAAAATGAATGACCGAACCCGCACCGTAGTCTTCATGAGTTAAAATATTGCGCGTTACCGACACACTCAAAGTCAATCGGAAAATTGTTGTCAGAAGCAGGATTGTCGGGTAAGCCGTGAGTTGAACCGGCGAGTTTATAAAAAATGCGGTTACCAAAATGGTAATCGAAATCCCCAGATTAAAGACGATTAAAACCGAAACGGCTTCGGGCGGAAGCGGAATAAAAAGCGCTCCGACGGCAAGCAGAAGCGCGACCGGCATAAGCAAATCTTTATACTTCGCGAGCATTGCCGTCAGAGCGCCCTGACCGAAAAGCGAGTTAAAATTCAGCGAATCGCCGATGGCTTTCATTTTTAAATTTTGTACCCCTTGCTTTAATCTTAGGCTAATTTTAACAGTAATCTCACGATTATTGAATGTTTTTGTTCCCGCAATTTAATAAAATTCGAGAATCAGGAAAATAACCGCCGCCGTAATCAGCGTACCGATCGCCATAATAATTATTTCGGTTATCGTAAAATATCCGAAAATGTTTCCTTTTCGAAGCGTTTTTTCGGTCGTCGCAGCGGGAATTCTGCTCGAATGCATCAAATCCGATTCGTCGAGTTCCTTTGCGCCGGCGTCCAAAGCCTTTTCGTCGAGCGAAACCGGCGGCGGCAGCTCTTTCGGCAGAATCGAATCGAGAATCAAAAGCGCGGTCGGTTCGTGGAATTTGATCACCGTGTCGAGATTGAGCCGCGCGCTTTCTTTCGACAGCAAAAAGATTTTATCGTCGTTTTTCAAACGGCGCGGTTCGGCTAAAGTTTCGTCGTTGAGCCAAACGTCGCCTTTTTTGAGCGGATACAGAACGACGCCGCTCCAATCTTTGCGGATTTGCGCGCGCGCGACTTCGATGTCTTCCGGGTTGCCCGAAAACGCGCATTCGCCCGATTGCGACCAGCCGAGCCAGATTTCTTCGGATTCGACATAAACGCAGCGACCTTCGCCTTCGGTTTGTTTAATTAAAAAGTAAAATTTTTCTTCCGAGCGAAGGTTTTCGAGCACGTCGCTCAGGCTGCGCTCTATCTTTTCGGGCGAGTTTGTTGTATGAATTTGCGGCGGCGCGTTTGATTCGGCTTGCGAAATCTCGGCTGAATAAGCAGTCGTATCCGCTGAATTTGCGGGCGGCATTTTGTCGCCGCTTTCGTCGGTTTCGGGCGTTAAAGTGTAGCCGTCAATCTTGATTTCGTCGCCGAACTTCAAATTATGCAGCGCGCCCTGCGGCAGTTTTTCGCCGTTGACCGCCGTCCCGGCAACGCGGCACAGAAGCGTCATCGCGCCTTCTTCGCAGACGATCACGAATTGTTCGGACGCGATTTTTTCGTTCTTCAATTCAATGGTCGCCGAGGCATCGTTCCCGACGGTGATGATGCCGTTTGCGGGAATTTCCTGAGTAAGTTTGGAAAGTAGTTCCTTCCGTCTTTTGACCAGTAACCGTTTAGCCATTCAAAACCATCGAAACCTTTTGACAATTAATTCTGTTATAAAAGATAGTAGCATATGGAAGTTTATGCAGACAGCGGAAGCATTTTAAAGGGGTCTTAAATCTTGGTTATTTTACTCTAAAGTTATGAAAAACGAAAAGCAAACAAACGATTTAGACGCGAAGGAGCAAAACCCGACGGATTTGTCGAAACTGTTTGATTACCCGTCGGTCGGCGAGCTTTTCTCGACTTCCGACACGCGTCGCTACGACGAATTCTGCGCAAAATTGACCGCGACGCGCCAGAATCTCGAAAGAATCGTCCGCTACGGCGCGCGCGAGGAATCCGCGCGCGCCGTACGAGCCGCGCGCGCGATCGAAGTAACGCTCGAATTTCTCGAAAATCTCCAGCAGATGCGACAGGATTCACAAAAATAAAAAAAACTTTTCAAAAAAACGGGAAACTTTTTCCGGAGCCTGCCGATAATGTCAGATAAGTTAAGAAAATCTTTTGACATTCGACCTTTTGGCGTTTTTATTTTTGGAGGAGATTAAAAAGTTATGCCTAACGACACATTGATCACACCGGCGCAAACTACGCAGCTGCCGCCGGTTACAACCGTTTTTCCTGAAATAGATGTCCAGCAGAGAACCAAAGAACCGAACAAATTCATGAGGATTTTGGGCGGCATCGGCGGCGCTGCTCTGAATCTTGTCGCGCCCGGATTAGGCGGCATTCTCGGCAATGTCGTCGGCGGCGGCGGTTCGTCGTTCGGTTCATACGGTGCGCTCATGGAACAGCAGCGCCAGTTTGACGAAATGCAGCGCTACAATCAGCTTTCAACTACGCAGCAGCAACGCCAGCAGAGCCAGATGCTCAATCAACAGCAGCAATCGTCAATGCAGCTTCTCGGCGTTCAGCACCGCGCGAGTATGCAGGCGCAGGAATTTACGACCGTTTCTAATTTGATGAAAACGCGCCACGACTCGGAAATGTCGGCGGTCAACAATATCAAATCGTGATTTCGCGAAACAACTTTACAGTTTTCGGCAAAAGCTTTTGTTTTATACAAAAAATCAAACAAATGCCATTTCGTCTTAGCTTTTGCCGAATTTAATTTTTATGACCATTACGGAGATTCCGGTCAGCAGCGAAGAATTGCGCGTGATGCTCGAAACGGGCTATATTCTGCGCGAAGCCGCCAAATTTAACGAGGCGGAAGCGATTTTTCGCGGCGTGATGGAATTTCTTCCCGATTCGGACGTGCCGCAGGTCGGATTAGGCACGGTTTTTCTCCAGCGAGGCGATTTCGAGAGCGCCGAGGAAATTTGCGAAAAGGCGCTCGAAACGAATCCCGAAAGTCTTTACGCGCGCGTTCATCACGCCGAAGCTTTATTATTCAGCCGGCGGCGCGAGGAAGCCGAATCGAAACTGCGCGAAATCATCGACGAAAATCCCGATTCGCCGCACAGCCAGACAGCCCAAGCACTGCTCGACGCGGCTGATGTGATTTCGCCGGATTAAAAGTTTCTCCTGCTAATCTTCATGCAACTCTAGTGCTTCTCTTCTTTAAGGGCGGAATATCCTGGGTTTGGGATTCCGCCCATTTTTTTATTTCAAAAAGTTTTTTAACGCAAAGGCATTTCGATTTCGGATTTTGGATTTGGGAATTCGGATTTGTCTCTTAATAAAATTTCAATCCGAAATCCGCATTCATAAATCCGAAATCGAAATGTCTTTGCGTTAATTAAAAACGTTTATTTAACGAAGTTCCCGCAGGACGCGGGATTTGGTCGGCGATTCGTCGAGAAGATCGAGGATTTTTCTGAGCCAGTCCGTATGATTCAGATTTTCGGCGGGCGGGTAAAAACTGCTGCCGAGTTCCGCTAAAGCCGCACTTAATTCGTTTTCGCCGAGCGCGAGCGAAACGAGTTCCGCCATTTCGAGACGAACGCGGTTGACCGTCGCGGGCGGATTAACGGCTTTGTAATGCCGCACGACCGACGTAAAATTCGGACGCGCGTTTTCCCAACGATAATCAGCCGACCAGCCTTGATAAAAATAGCCGCCGAAAAACTGATAAAGCTCGGGAAATTTGAAACGGAAACTGCTCACGTTTTTGAATGGAGAGTAAAAAACATTTTACCTTTTACATTCTTCATTTTACATTTACCGCCTGAAAAAAAGGCTTGATTGTCTGAAATTCAATGCAAAATGTAAAAAGTAGAAAATAAAATGCCGATGGTTTTCAATTTGATTATTTTACCAGAAAAGTTTTGAGAAAATGCCAGCCCTGAACCGAGCCGTCGCGGACAAGCACGAATCGCGCCGTGGTCGCGTTGAAAATCCCGTCGGCTGCGCGTTCGACGACGACGCCGACCGGTTTGTCGAAGTCGAAGTCTTTGACCAGGCGGTGATTTCCCGATTCGAGCCAAGCGGCGATGTCGTCGTGATTGAGGTTGATAAAATCCTTCTGCGCGTGGCGCGCGTCGTCCGGATTATTAAAAGCGGAAGTCGAATTATCGAAAGCCGCCGCCGGATTGAATTCCAGAAACTGGCGCAAGGAACCTGCCGCTTCGCTGACCGACTGCCGGTTTAATTGAAGCTGCGCGTCGTCCGTTTCATCGACGACGGCTAAACCGGCGGATTGAAAAATGTTCCGATCTTTTTGGAGAGCGGTTTGAGAGGTATTCGAAGCATCGCGCAGCGCTTTTTCGCCCGCCGCGATCATTCGATTGATTAATTCGTAAATCTGCGCCAGCGCGAGCGAGCGGCTGACGAGTCCGCCCTGATTCTGTGCCTGCGAAGCAAGGCTGACGGTCGCCAGCAAAACGCCGAGTTCGTTGTTGGCAAGCAGTATCTTGACGAATTTCTGCACCGCCAGATCGAGATTCGCGGTCGTTTTCGCCGCCGAAGTATCGTTTATCAAAACCTTAACGAGCTGACCGACATCGCGCAAAGCCGTGATCGAAACTTCCGACGGCAGAACCGATGATTTGAGCATCACCAGATTTCGCACTTCGGCGGGCAGCTCGTTTGCCGAAACCAAGCCGCGCGCCAGAAGCAGCGCGTTTAGAACTTCATTCGCTTTATGATTTTGAATACTTTCGAGCGCTTTCGCCGGCAGATGATTCGGCAAAAGCTCGACCGCGACGTGCATTTTTTCCTTCACGTTCAAATGCTCGAAACGCACCGCGCCGAAATCCGTGTTTTTCAGAAAAGCCTGTTTCGCTTCCTGTATATTATTGCGAATCTGATGCGAAATGTCCTTTGAAATCTGGTGAATCAGCTTATTATTCTGTCCCGATGTGTTAAGAATAGACAAAACCTGGCGGCTCACGTTTTGGACGAGCGAATTTATCTCGTGCGGCAGATTTTTCGCCGGATTGTTCAGCGTCTGCGGACTAATTAGTCGATTTATCGTGTTGCGGCTGACATAGATATCGTTATCGCGCAAAACCTGTGTGACGACGTTGCGAATCACTCCGTATGACTGATTGCCGTGCGCCAGCAGATTCAGACTGAGCGAGAAATTCACGCCCATTGTCGGTAAATTCCCGTTCGGATTATTGCCCTGCCCGTTCGGGAAAAAGATGATCGGTGGCGTCTGCACTCCGCCGTTTCTCGTGTTTCCGTTGCCCTGCTGATTCGGCAGAATGACGATCGGCGGCGTTTGCTGTCCCGGAATCTGATGCCCGACTTTATGATGCCCGCGACCATTCAGTAAACCGGTTTCCGAGGCGTTCAAAGCGCCGTTTCCGCCGCCGCGATTATTTTGCTGCACGTGGATGCCGTCCTGACCGCCTGCCGGTTCCTGCACATCAATCGGTTGCTGTCGTGGCGGCGCGGTATGGTCGTTTGTATTTGTTTGCGTGTTCGGAGTGGTTTTATCGTTCGCCGTGTCTTGATTTTGTCCGACCGTCGGCGCGTGATTCGGATTGCGCGCGAGATTTTCGTTAACGTTCTGAATGGCGTTATTTTCGCCGTGATTGTTTAAAACTTTAGCCCCGCCGCCGATGTTCACGTCAGCTTTTAAGATGCCGCCGCCGAGGTTGACATTGGCGTTTATGCCGCCATTTCCATTTACGGGGTTTGATGCCATAGTTTTAGTCCAAAGTCCGAAGTCCTGAGTCAAAAGTCCAAAGTCTTTAATTTTTTGACTCAAGACTCAAGACTCCGGACTTATTTCTTCGCTGTCGCCTGACGAAGCGAAAGCAGCAGGGCGCGGGCGCGAATGCTCGACGGATGCGTGCCTTTCGGATCGTTGACGAGCGCCGCGCGCAAATCTTCGATGCCTTTTTTAACTTCGCCTTTCAAAAGATAAAGCTCGCCGCGCGAAGCAAGCGCGTCGACATTCGCGATATTCAGACGAATCGAAGCGCTGAATTCGTCAAACGCCTTTTCCGTATCGCCGAGCTGCCAGAGCGCCGCGCCGAGATGACAATGAAAGACGCTGTCGAACGGGTCGGCGGCAACCAATCCGGCATAAATCTGCCGCGCTTCTTCCAATCTACCCGAACTGAGTAACTGATAACCGCGATTCGCGATCGCGTAAAGCTGTTTGCGGCTGACGCCCATCGCCTCGGCAATCGTAATTTGCCCGGTGACCAATTTTTCCTGCGCTTCGCGTTTTCTCGTCTGTGCTTGATTCGTTTCCATATTCTTTTCTTTATTAAACCGCGAAATACGCGAAAATTCGCTAAAAATTTTAGAATTACTTTTTTTCGCGTTTTTCGCGTTTTTCGCGGGTAAATTAATTCTTACGCGTAAATCGCTCGGTTGCGGAATGCCGACATTTGATCGCTCAAACTCGACAAACGCGCGATCACATTGAACAACTGCCCGAACAAACGGAAGGCTTCACGCATCTGATTCTGATGCTGCGGGCGATTGTAATTATTGCCCGACCAAAGGTTGTTATTGCTGCCAGCCCAGAGATTATTCGAATTAATGTTCGTCGTGCGGTTCGATTCGTTGTAATACGGGTTCGAACCGATCTGATTCGGCGTCCAGGTCTGATTCCAGTCGTTGATCAGATCGTTGACGAAGTTTGATAAGACCTGATTGAAATCGAAGTTTTGATTTCCTTCCCACAGATTATTGCCGTTCGACGTGCCGACCGGCAGGTCGCCTCCGAGCTTGAACGATTCACCGCCGTTGTTGCTGCCGATGATTTCCTTGCCCTGCAATGACCAGTCGTCGGTTTCTCTGCCCTGTACGAAAACGTCGCCGCTGAAGCTGTTCGAATGCGCGTAGCCGTCCTGCGTGATTTCGCCGATCACGCCTTTGCCCTTGTCAATGCCCGAAACCGTCACGCGTTCGTTGCCGCTAATCACTTCCAAACCCGACGTGACGGTCATATCGCCGTTGCCCCACGGCTTGGTCGTCACGTTGATCTTCGTTCCGTCGCCGAGCACGAACGTCGAATTGCGCTTGAAATCCCACTTGCCGCCGTCGCCTTCGTCAACGTGCGGGTCGCCCCAAATGCGCGTCGTTTTGCCGTCCGGTCCGGTAACTTTCCATTCGTGCTGGCTGAGCGGCTCGATCGTGTAGCCGCCGGCGGTCGTGATTTTTCCGTCCTCGGTTTTCAAACTTCCCTGCGGCTGATTGCTTTCCGCAGGATCCGGCGGAACGACACAGCCGCCGCCGCAAATTGACCGTTGATTATCCCCGAATTGACTGCCGAGCGAATCGAAAAGCTTTGCGAAATCGCTGAAAATGTCCGATAAAATATCGTTGACGCCCGAAAGCTGCGCCGGATTGATGCGGTCGAATAAACCCGCCTGAACTCCGTTTGAATTAAAATTGAAAATATTTACATTTACGCCACTCATTATTTTTCTCCTGCCCGAATTATTTGTATAAATTAGCGAAGTTTTAGTTTAAAAAGCTTTTTCAACAATGATTTCTCGCCTGTTGTAGAGATTATCGGCAGATGTGCGGAAAAGTTTCCTAAGTGGTGAAATTTTTGAGAAATTATTAAAAATTACTGGTTTGAAAGCACGCCGATCATTGCGAGACGCTGCTTTAAACGGTTAATGGCTTTGGAATGAAGGCGCGAAACCCACGATTTGTTGACGCCCATTTTTTTCGCCAGTTCGGTTGTCGAAAGATGTTTGAAGTAAAGCGATTCGATGATTTCGCGTTCTTTTTCGGGCAGCTCGCGAACCGTCGCGCGAACGATCTGGATGGTTTCCGAAAATTCGACCGAAACGTTCGGCAGTTCGCGCGAATCGGCAACGTCGGGCGCGTTTTCTTCGCTCAAACTCAATAAATACGCGGGAATCAGCGAATCCACAAACTTTTCGACCGCGCCGATTTCGTCGTCGACGTTGGTCGCCGGATTCTCCATCTCGTCGTCCGAAGCCGTCTGCACCAAATCGTTCAAAACGGATTCGCGCCGCACCCACGCGTCGTTCGGTGTGCGCGTCAGAATTCCCATCTGCCGCAGACCGTCGAAAATCGCGCCTTTGATGCGGTAATAAGAAAACGTCACGAACGAAACCTTGCGGCGCGGATCGTAGCGCTCGGCGGCTTCGAGCAGCCCGACCATTCCGTAAGCGACGAGTTCTTCGAAATCTATCCGCACCGGAAAACTATTCGAAACCTGTTTGGCGATCGAATAGACGTATGGGCGATATCGCTCGACAAGCTCGTCGCGGTCGGCAAACGTCGTTTGTGCGGCGGTCGGATTTTCAGGATTTTGTTCAGCCACAAGTTTTCTCTGATTTACGGTAACTCATTTTCGTAAAAAAATTCAAAAGGCTGTTTTCGGAAAAAATTCGGTTATAAAATTATTGCTTGTAAAAATTTTGCAACTAATTAAAATGTTATTAACATCTTTAAATCATAATAACTGAAAACAGCAAATAATATAATCGGTCGTTTAAGACAATTTTAATGAGGACGAAAAAATATCGTTTGGAAACGGTTTTAGGAATACGCAACCGCGCGCGTGAAGAAGCCGCGCGCCACGTTGCCCTGCGGCTTCAACAATTACAGTCGGCGGAAGACGAGCTTGCCCGCCGCCAGCGACGCTTGCAAACCTGCTACGAGCAGCAGAATACGGCGCAAATCGCGGTGGACGACAAACTACGCGGCGGCATTCAGGCGCACAGCTTGATCGCGCATCAAAACTTTCTGAACGATTTACGACAAATTGAAGTCGAACTAAAAGCGGACGTCGAAAAACAGATTCTTGCCGTCACGCGTGCCGAAAAGGAACTCGAAGCGGCGCGCGACAAACTGATCGAAGCGGCGCGCGATCTGAAATCAATCGAAGTTCACAAGGCAAACTGGCAGGAAACGGAACAAAAAGTGGAAACGCGGCGCGATCAAAAGATCAGCGACGAAATCGGCGCGATTCTCCACGGTCGGCGCGAGAGTTCGTAATTTTGGCGGATAATTTATAAACGGTTGCTCTCGGCGTCGGTAAAATATTATTATTGATACAACTGACAACAAATTTGCTGTACGTAACGCGCCGGTGACAAACCAGAATATTTTTCCGACTCATTTTGCAGCAGCGAGCAAAATGAAATTTTCAAATGTGTTATGACCGAAAAAAAAGAACAATTAATTCAGACGGTGAACAGCGCGAAAACCGATGATGAATTACGTCTTTTTCCGTTTGCCGTCGCCGGATTGATCTGTTTTTCGATCGCCGTCGTCCTCGGAACCGGTAGCTGGTTCGTTTTCGGCTCGCGCAACCAACCGAGAATGCAGACGACTGCCGAAACGAATCTGCCGGCATTAACTGAAAAACCCGAAACCGCTGCTAAACCCGAAGAAATTCCCGCCGCGTCGCCGTCGGCGGAAACGATTCCGGTTAATCCGACGGTCGAAAAACCTTTGCCCGAAGGCGTCGTTCAAGTCGCGGGCGGCGAGATCGCGATCGGCGGCGGCGACACGAAACTGCCGATCGAACGCGTGATCGTCCGCGAGTTTTCGATTTCCGAAACCGAAGTTACCAACGCGCAGTACGCCGAATTTGTTAAAGAAACCGGTCACGCGTCGCCTGCCGGTTGGAAAAGCGCCGAATTTCCTAAGGATAGGGGAAATTTTCCGGTGACCAACGTTTCATATCAGGACGCGGTCGAATTTTGCAAATGGCTCGAAAAGAAGATCGGTCTGCCGGTCAGGCTGCCGACCGAAGCCGAATGGGAAAAAGCCGCGCGCGGAAACACCGAAAACAAATATCCGTGGGGCAGCGAGTGGAAAAAAGAAGCCGCGAATTCCGAAGAAACCGGCGGCAAGATCGCAGCGGTCAAAAGTTTTGCGCTCAATCGTTCGCCGTTCGGCGCGTTCGATATGGCGGGCAATGTCTGGGAATGGACGCAGGAAAAGGTTGCGAAAACCGACGCCGTAACCGATGAAAGAGTCAAAAAAGCGCTTGCCGAAGGGCAGGTTTTGCGGGTTGTCAAAGGCGGTTCGGCTTTTGAAAAATCCACGCAGATTTCCGTGCGATCGAGATACGAAGTTCCCGAAAACACGAAAGATGCGTGGGTCGGTTTTAGATATGTGATCGAACGAAAACAAACCCCCTGATTTTGAGATAATTGTTAAAATGAGCAATTGGGAGGAATTCTTACTTGATGTTTAATTCAGCCGTGTTTACCAGAGTTGGAGCTAAATTTATTAAAGTGTCGTTTCCGGCGTTTCTGCTGGCGGTCTTCGTTTCGTTCGGAGCGAGCCAATCCGAAGTTCTCGGACAGCCGAAACTCGGTGATTCCGTCTATCGCAGCAATAAAGCGCCGGAAGAATCAAAAACGAAATCCTCGAAAAAGAAACCGAAAGCGCCGATTGCGAAAAACAATAATTCGACGACCAGAATTGCCACGACTCCAAATCGCAGATCGACGCCGAAAACCATGCTCGACGTAACATTTGTTTCCAGAGAACCGTCGGTCGAGGTTTTTCTAAACGAAAAAAACATCGGTAAAACCGACGAAAAGCTCCAGTTATTGAGAAAACTGACGCCCGGCGAATATCTCGTGATGGCGCGAAACAAGCGCCAGATTTTGTTATCAACCAGAAAAATCACCATTTCTACGGAACAGACGACCGTCCGGTTGTTTGAAGAAATAGTTCCGAAACCGACGCCGCAGATCGTTCAGCCGGTCGAGAAACAGGAAAAGACAGAAATCGAAATCGCGCTCGAAATCAGCGCAAAGGTTAAAAAAGTTCTCGAAACCTACGCCAATCCGGCAACGACCGATTCGGTCACGACCGAAGACTGGCAGATAGTTTTTCAAGCCGCGCAGCTCGGACAGCTGCAAGGCTACACGGCGGTGCAGATCGAAGCGCAGCGCTGGTTTGCGTCCGGTCAGATCGAGCTTGCCAAGGGCGAATACACAAACGCTTTTACGGCTTTTAACAAAGCGCAGGAATTTATGCCGACCTCGGCGCTGCCGTTTTTCGGTCTCGGAAACACGTATTTCGCCGATAAAAAGTACGCTGACGCGTTGAAGCTTTATCAAAAAGCATTGCTGATTGACAACAAGCTCGCCGCCGGTTACAAAAAACTCGGTGACACATACCGGCTTCTGGACAGAGAAAAAGAAGCGATCTCGGCTTATAAAAATGCGATTCTGTACGGCTACAACACGCTCGAAACACGCTTTTGGCTCGGCACTCTGATGCTCGAAACAAAACAGATCGAAGAAGCCATCGCGCAGCTCGAAGCGGTCGCGAAAGAAATGCCGAAAGCCGAGGTTTTTATCAGCATCGGCACCGGCTACGAGAAATTAAAACGCGACGTGAGCGCGATCGAGGCTTATCAAAAAGCGATTGACGCCGACCCGAATTCGGCGCTTGCATACTATCGCCTGGCGGACGTTTATCTGAGCCAGCGCGAATACACGAAAGCCAAAGAAGCCTATGAAAAAGCAATCGCGCTCGATCCCGAAGGCAAAGTTATCAAGAAAGCCGACGCCCAGAAAAAATTGAAAGAGGCATCGGAAAAAGTAAATAAATAAAAGCAAAAAATTAAAAGGCGGGTAAAGACGTATGAAAATCGAACCGGCAAAAAATAATTCGGCTGACCGAAAGGAATCGAAAAGTGTTTTTAAGTCCGAAACCTCGGCGTTTCAAACGTCAAATTTGCTCAAGCCTTCCACCGCGCAGGTTCCCGCACCGGCGACCACGAGCGCATTTTCAAAAATTTTAGAGGAAACGCGCCAGCAAAACGATAATGATAATTCGGTGGCGGCAAAAACCGATTCATCCGATACGGATTCGAAAACTTCGAAATCCGAAAAGGACGAGAAAACCGCCCGCGTGGCGGACGAGAAAAAAGAGACGGACGAACGCGGGAGCGGAAAAGGCGACGGCGATGCGCGCCAGGACGGCGATGAAAATCAATCGCAGATGATCGCGCTCGCCGCGCTGCAAACACCGACCGCAGTAACGGATTCAAAAGCCCCGGCGGCGCGCTCGATTCTGCACGTCGCCGATCTCGAGAGAATCGTTTCGACCATTCGCGGCGAAACTTTTCAACATCAGAAACAGGTCATTATCGCGCTCAAAAATTCCGTTCTCCAAGGCTTACAGATCAAACTCACGCTGACGGAAAGCGGCAAGGTCAAAGCCGAATTTCTGGCGCTCGACAAACAGGTCGAAAAACAGCTCAATCAGAGAAAACCGGAGCTCTCCGAGATTCTCAAAAATCGCTCGACGCTCTTTTCCGAGGTCGAGGTAAAATCTCAAAACCGGGACGAAAAAGAATAATTTTTTGCAAATTTTAAGGCGCGGTGTTTTAATTACAGCAAGTTTATGTCAATTTTGATTGCCGAAGACAATGCTGTGCAGCGCCGTTATCTGAGCGAGATTCTGACGCGCGAATTTCCCGCGCATTTGCCGATCATCGAAACCGAAAACGGCGCGGCGGCGATCAGATCGGCGATCGAAAACCGCCCGTCGCTCTGCATTCTCGATATTCAAATGCCCGAAACTTCGGGCGTCAAGGCGGCGAAAACGATCTGGCGTGATTTTCCCGAAGCGCGGATTATTTTCTGGACACAGTTTCCGCACGAAGTTTACATCAACGAGATCCGCAAGATAATTCGCAATCTCAAACCGCAGCCCGCTTACGGATTTATTCATAAAAATAATCCCGAATCGCGCTTTTTGAGGTTTGTCGCGACCGTTCTCGAAGACGGCGCTGATATGATCGACCCGTCGTTCAAAGACGCCTTCAAACGCCCGCTTTTAACCGAATTCGAATCCGAAGCTTTGCGGTTTCTCGCGCTCGGACTTTCAAATTGGGCGATTGCCCGCAAATGCTCGCTCTCGATGCGCGGCGTCGAAAGCCGTCTCGCGAATCTTTACGAAAAACTCTTCGTCAGCTTGTCCGAAGGCACGACGCAGGAAAGTTACGATAAGCTCGCTTTTAACGTCCGTACACGCGCTTTTTTCGAAGCGCTTCGGCGCGGGCTGATCAACAGCGAAGAACTCGAAGCGGCAGAAAAAGAACTGCAAACGTGGCTGACGCGCGACCGCAGCCGATACCGCGAAGAACAGAAAAAATAAATTCGTTCAGAGTTACGGCTTAAGCCGTGAAATTACGCGCCGATTATTCAAGACGCATCAGAATCGTAAACGCTTCTCACGCCTGAAGGCGTAACTCTGAACAAAAGAATCCGAAAATGAAATGCCGTTTCCTATTTATAAATTTTCTGCTGTGCCTCATTTTTTCCGGCTTTTTGATAAATTTTTCGCAAGTAAAGCCGAAACCCGAAAACATCTTGCCGCCCGATGAAGACGCCGAGACGATACTCGCGTTTCTGCTCTCGGACAAAACCCGCAACCTGCATCAATGGAGCGCGATCAGCCAGTTTCACGGGCTTCCGTCGGAGCGCGTCAACGCGATCGAACAAACGCCCGACGGCATCATGTGGTTTGCGACCGATTCGGGCTTGGCAAAATTCGACGGTCGCAGAGTTCAGAGCGTTTCGCCTGAAATTTTCTCGAACAAAAGAATCTTGGCGCTTAAAACCGATCAAAACGGAGTGCTTTACGTCGGCACGGAAAAAGGCGCTTTTCGGTATTACGAAGGCGTCGAAAATCCTTTTTTGGTAATTACTTTCACAGATGAATCGGCGGTCGGCGAGATAGGGGTTTCAGGAGACAATAGAGTTTTGTTGTCGGCGAAAAATGAGACGAGGGAAATCTTTCTGGAAATCTCGCCGACGACGAATGACGGCAAAAATATAAACATCCTTTCGGAAAAACCGCGAGAACTGAAAGATTTAATCAGAAAGCCCGCAAAGTTGGATGAAAATGTCGGCGTCGTCACCGTTTCGGCGAAGGATTACGAAAAAAATTTGTGGCTCGGCACAAAGGAAAGCGGCGTATATCTTTTTCGCGACGCGGAACAAATTGCGCGTTACACGCTCGAGAACACGGCGGGCGGACTTCGCTCGAACGAGATTCTCTCGATTTTTATTGACCGCGAAAACGTCATCTGGTTCGGAACCGTTAAAGGAATCTCGCGCTTCGATCCGAATTCGCCGTTATCGGAGCAGTTCGCCGTCGGCACGAACAGTAATTTTATCCGCACGATCTATCGCGCCCGCGACGGCAAAATCTACGCCGGAACGCAGCAGGGCTTATTCGTCAGCGAAGCGGTCGGAAGCTGGAAAGCGGTCGAAGGTTTCGAGCGGCGGCGAATTTATTCGATTGCCGAAAACGAACGCGGCAGCCTTTTGCTCGGCACGCCGCGCGGCTTGTTTTTTTATCCTTCGATCGCGAACGAACCCGCAAAACCGAATTCGAAACAGGCGGAAAAAACCGCGCCCAACGAATCCGAAAAACAAACGCCGACGGGCAGCATTCGCGCGATTCAAAATTTTCAAGACCGTACTTTTCTCGGCGTTTTCGGGCAGGGTTTGGCGCGCCTCGAATCTGCTAATTTCGCGCCGCTCGCCAATAATCCGGCGGAAATTCTGAATGTTACGTCGCTCAAAGCCGACAACGATAAACTATGGATCGGAACCGCCGAAAACGGCGCGTTTTATTTCGACGGTAAAACATTTGCGACGCTTCCGGCGCTCGATAATCTTAAAAGCAAAGCGATCTGGGCGATCGAAGGAAACGCCGAAAAAGGGCTTTGGTTCGGCACCGAAAAAGGTTTGTTTCTGTTTAGAAACGGCGAACTTTCGGCGGTCAACACCGAATTCGACGTGCGCGCCGTCGCGCTTTCGGCAGACGGCAGCGGCGTCTGGTGCGCGACCGAAAAAAACGGTCTCGTGCGGTTTGCCGAAGACGCAAATTTCGGCTGGATTTCGTCGCGTCTCGATGTCGAACAGGGTTTGCCGTCGCAAAAAGTGTTCAGCATTTTTCGTCAGGCGGACGACACTTTTCTGATCGGAACCACGCGCGGCGTCGTCCGTTATAAAACGCCGCGCACCAAACCTCTGCTCGTTCCGACACGCGTTTTAAGCCGCCGCCTGCACGCGCCCGAGGAATTGAAATCCGGAGTCACGCTCGATTACCCGCAAAATACTCTCACGGCGGAAGTTTCGGCAATCAACAGCCGCACTTTTCCCGAGCAGTTTCAGTACGCCTTTCTTCTGACAAACAGCAAAAATTCCGTCGTCGCCAAAAAATTCGGATCCGACGCGCAGTTTTTAATGGAGAATCTTCCGGCGGGCGATTACACGGTCGAAATTCGCGGTTTCGACAAAAATCTAATTGCGTCCGAGCCTTTGATTTTTACGTTTAAGGTCGAAAAAGCGCCGTTTCCGTGGATCACGCTCGCGCTCACGGTCTTGCTTCTGCTCGCTTTGATCGCGCTCATTTGGGCGATTTTTTCGCAGCGCAAGATTTTCCAGAAAAGCGCCGAGTTAAAGTTTGCCAACCACGAGTTGAACGCTGCGCGAATGGATTTAGCCAACGAAGCCGAACGCGAACGCCGCCGCATCTCGCGCGATCTTCACGACCAGACGCTCGCCGATCTGCGTCATTTGCAGCTTTTGACCGATAAACTGCCGGTCACTAATAAAACCGCCGACGGCTCAAACACGATCCGCGACGAAATCGAGAACGTGTCGCGTGAAATTCGCCGGATCTGCGAGGATTTAAGCCCGTCCGTGCTCGAAAATATCGGTTTTTCGGCGGCACTCGAATGGGCTTTGAGCAATTTTCTTGAAACGAACTCGAAGGGCGAAAAAATCGAGTATGAATTTGTCTGCGCCGAAAACCTGGAGGAAAATCTGCCGCTTTCACCCGCCGAACAGATTCAGATTTACCGCATCGCGCAGGAAGTTTTAAATAATATCTCGCGCCATTCGCGAGCGACACGAGTTAAATTATCGGTCGGAAACATCGAAAACGCGCTTGTCCTGAAAATCGAAGACAATGGCGAGCGTTTCGACTTTGAAAAAGCCGCAAGACGCGACGGTCGCGGATTATCCAACATCAAATCCCGCGCCGCTTTGATCGAAGCGAATTTTTCTTTTGCCGAATCCGTTTCGGGCGGCACGATTTTCACACTCGAAAAAAGCCTCTCGAAAACTGTGGATTCCCACACTTAAAACCGGCGTTCGACACGTCTATCCGACCGCAATTTAAGCCCTCTCGACGGATTATTCGCACATTACGAAAGCAAGCGATTGACGAGATAATCGCAGTATGAAATTTCTCGCAAACCGCAAACTTTTCACAAAATCCATCCTGAAAAAGCCTGCCAAAATGCTAAAAGTCTGCGCGGTAGCCGGTCTTTTTGCGGTTCTTGTGCTTCTCGCGATCGAAGCCGGACAAATTTACCGCCGAACGGAACAGACTCTCGAAAAAGAACGCCGAAATCAATCAAAACAAAATGCCGTTTCCTTTTCGAGAGTCGCCCTCATGCCTCGCCCGAATCAAAATGTGCAGATCATTCAAAGCCCGAAAAACTCGCGCGCCGTCGCGCATTTTCAGAACTCGATCTTTGCCGCGAGCGAAGGCGGGCTTCTGCAATTAAGCGAAAGCGGCGAGATTTTGCGCCATTTCACGGTTCTCGACGGCTTGCCCGAAAGCGATCTGACGACGCTTTCCGTTTTCGGTTCAAGACTTTTTATCGGCACGAAATCGAAAGGTTTGATCAATTTCGACGGCGAAAAATTTGAAGCGTTTCGGCTCGAAAATCACGAAACGAAATCTATCACCGCGCTGTTTTCCGATTCGAACAGGCTTTTGATCGGAACGTTTTCGGGCGGTTTGCTCGAATTCGACGGCAGCCGGATCACCGAAATCAAAGCCTTCGACAATTCGCTAAAACACATCACGTTTTTGCGCGAAAACGATTCGTGCCTGATCGCCGGAACGTTTGCCGACGGGCTTTGGATTCGCAAAAATCAGGTCTGGAAACAATTCACGACCGCCGACGGGTTGTTTTCAAACCGTGTCGTCGGCGCCGAATTATCCGGTAAAAATCTTTTCGTCGCGACGGATTTGGGCGTTTCGCAAAGTGTTTTTAACGAGATTTTGCAGGAAAATCAAACTGCATTCCGGCAAATATTCGCCCTTCCGACGCTTTCGAGTTTGATTTCGGCAGACGAAAAATTTTATCTCGCGAAAGACAACGGCGAGATTTTCGAATTTTCAGTCAAGAACGATTCAACGTCGTCTTCGACGCTGAAAAAGATCGGCTGGAAACCGCCCGAAAATCTGCAATCCGCGAAATTCGATAAGTTAGACGGTGAAATCTGGCTTTTGAGCAGCGCCGGACTCCGGAAAAGCGGAAATCCCGCCGACGGAGAAATCCAGCTCGCCGATTTCGGAAAATTTTCCGACGAGAATTTTTTGACCGACAACAACATTTCGGCGCTTTTGATTGACCGCCGCGAACGCCTCTGGATCGGTACGTTTCGTCGCGGAATCGACATTTTTTCCGCCGCCGGAAAAAAGCTCGAACATCTCGAATCCGAAGCGGTGCGCGAAATCAATGATTTAAATCAAACTGCTGACAACAATGAAATTATCGCCGCTACTTCAAGCGGCGCGGTGCGTTTCGACGAACAATTCGATGAAAGGTTTTTTGTCGAAAACGCAATGCTGCCGAGCCGTTCGGTGACTCAGATTTCGCTTTTTAATGACGCGAAAAATCAATATTCCGCCGTTTCGACCGCGAAAGGATTATTGTTGCACGAAAAAAACTCGCGCCGTATTTTTTCGTCTATCAACGGATTGCCTTCGAACAGCACGTTTGCGACGCTTTTTGCCCGAAATTCACTGTTCGCCGCGACGATGAGCGGCTTGGCGCAAATCGAAAACGGCAGAGTCACGCGCGTTTATAAAACTTCCAATTCGGAGCTTAAAAACAACTGGATTTCCGCACTCTGCGCGGCGGGCGGGCGAATTTTCATCGGCACATACGGCGGCGGCGTTTTCGAGCTTTTGCCGTCGGGCGAAATTCGCGGTTTTGAATCCGAAACCGGAAAGTTTTTCGTCAATCCGAACGCGCTTTACGCAGACGGCGCGCGGCTTTTTGCCGGAACGCTCGAAGGCGTTTGGCAGCTTGATCTGGAAACGCAGAAATGGTCGCGCTTAAAAGACTTTTTACCCGCCGAAACGGTGCTTTCGATCAGCGGTAATCGCGAAAACCTCTATTTCGGAACGACGAACGGAATCGCCCGCGTCAGCAAAAATTTCTGGGCGGAAAACTAAATATGAAAATCCCTTTGACCGTGATCTTATTGCTTTTTGCCGCACTGTTTGCGAACGCTCAAACGGGCGTTTTGATCCCGTTGCCGAAAGATTCGCCGGACGAAAAAATGCTTTCGATCAACTCGATGAACGTTACGATTTGTGTCAATAATCAAACCGCAAACGTTACCGTGACGCAGATTTACCAGAATCACACGGCGCAAACTTTGGAAGGAAAATTCGTTTTCGCACTGCCCGAAACGGCTTCGGTTTCGGATTTTGCGGTCTGGGACGGCGCAACGAGAATTCCGGGCGTGATGATGGAACGCCGCCGCGCCAACGAAATTTATACCGCGATCACGGCGCGCCAAATTGATCCCGGAATTTTACAGATCGACGACGCGGGCGGCAAAACCGTCTTTTCGGCGCGCGTTTTTCCGATTCCGCCTTACGGCACGAAACGCGTCGAGATCGAATACGCGCAAAATCTGCCGCTCGACAACTTCGCGTCGCATCTTACTTTTCCGCTAAAAAACTCGTTCGGAACGCCGCAGACGGTTCAGAAATTTTCGCTCGGCGTTTGCGCTTACAGCGAATTTCCCTTTTCGTCGGTCAACTACGACGCGCAGAATTTTCCGCTGCAAATTTCAAAGCAGACGGCAAACGAATTTGTCGCCGATTTTGCGGCTGAAAATTTGGTGCTGAACAACGATTTTTCGCTCGATTTCCGCGTCCGGACAGGAGCGAGCCTTCTGTCGTTTATCGCTTATCGCGCGCCCGAGCAGATTTCCTCTTACGAACTTCGGAATCCGGCGCTGGCGAAGAAAAATCCCGACGGTTATTTTGAAATGCGCGCCGTTTTCAATGAAAACACCGACGACGCGAACAAGCCGCCGCGCCGTGTTGTTTTACTGGTTGATACGTCGCTTTCGATGACCGGCGAAAAACTCGTCCGCGCGGTCGAATCCGCCGAATTTCTTTTGCAGAATTTGAATCAGGGCGAAGAATTTAATCTCGTTCTTTTCGGCAATGAACCGAATGTTTTTTCGCCGAATCCGTTGCCAGCGTCGCCCGAAAACGTCGAAAAGGCGCTCGATTTTCTAAAAAACTCGAATCTCTCGGGCGGTACGAATTTAAAGAAAGCGCTCGAAAAATCAATCGAAATCGCCGCCCAGTTTACGGGCGAAAAATCCCTGATACTTATTTCAGACGCCAACCCGACACGCGCAACGATCAATAAAAATGCGATTTTAAGCCTTTTCCGTGAATCGCAAAATTCGATAAAAATTTACGGGCTCGCGCTCGGCGCTGATGCCGACACGACGCTTTTTAACGAGCTCGCCAAACTTTCGGACGGTTTTTACATACAGGCGCGCGAAACCGAGGACATTTCGACTGTTCTGCAAATTCTGCTTTCAAAGATCGGCGACCGGACTTTCAGAAATCTGAACTTTTTATCCGATTCCGCCGACAATTCTTACGAAATTTATGCGAGCGGCGAACACGGGTTTAACGGTTCGAGCTTTTCGTTTGTCGGTCGTTACCGGACGGCGCAAACGGCGAATGTAAATCTCAAAACCGTCTACGGCGGGCGCGAAATTAACTTGTCCAAACAGGTCGAACTGCCCGAATTTGCCGATTTTAACGATCATTTGCCGCGACTCTGGGCGCAAAGGCGGATCGACTGGCTCGTGCGCGAAATGGATTTAAACGGCGAGCGCGAAGATTTTATCACCGAAATCATCGCGCTCTCGCAAAAATACAAGCTCGTTTCGCCGTACACGGCATTTATCGCCGCGCCGCGCGCGCTGCTTCGCCCGCGCCTGATCCAGCCGGGCGATCCGGTAATCCGCGTCAAAACCGACGAATCGATCACGCAGGTTTTCGCCGTCTTGCCATTCGGCGAAACGCTGCCGCTTAAGTTTCTGGCTGACGAAGGCGTCTGGGAAACGCGCTTTCTTGCGCCCGCGTGGATGGCTGACGGAACTTATAACTGCCGTCTCTTACTGACCGATAAAAACGGTGCGGGTTTCGAAGAAACGAAAACTTTCGTCGTTGACAGCAATGCTCCAAATATCAATATAAACCTTGCAAAGACAAGTTTTTACGGCGGCGAAGAAATAGAAATTCGCGTTTCAGCCGACCGCGACACGGCAAAATTGACGGCAAAATTATACGGCGCAAAACCCGTCAGGCTTTATTGGTCGGCGGCTGAAAAAACGAATATCGGACGAATCTCTGTTCCGCGCAATATCGCTTCCGGGCAGTATGTTTTAACCGTCGCGGCGGAAGATTTCGCGCACAATCAATCGTCGGAAGAAGCGCGCGTCGAGTTTTTTGGAAATTAAATATTTATGAAATTTCGCGCCTTTCAAAAATTCAACCTGTTTCGTTTCCTGCAATTCGCGGTTTATTTCGCGGTTTTGATCTATGCCGTTCTTTACGGTTTCGATTCAATCAAAACCGTGCAAATTCAAACGGACAAAAAACAAGCGGCGATCGAAAAAGCGCTTTATACGCGAACGGAATTTTTCGGCGCCGACGCGATCGTGCCGTATCCGACCGAGCAGGCGCGCGCGCGTTTGGCGGAAGTTTTACGCGACTTTCCGGGGGATTCCGAAATCCTGCTCAAACTCGCCGCGCTGGACGAAAATCTCGGGCGATTTGACGACGCCGAAAATTCTCTGAAAACCGTCAAACCCGAAAATCTACCGGCGCTCGCTGATTTTTACGGACGCCGCGCCGAGTTTGAAAAACAAGCCGCCGCGCTCGAACGAATTTTGCAGAGCGCCCCGGTCGAAAAACGCGGCGAAGCGTTTGCAAATCTAATCAATCTCGCGAAAAGGCATGATTTGAAAAATTATTTGTCGCCCGAATTTTACCGGCAAATCATCAGCCGGGACGAAGCCTCGTTTGCCGTCTTTCAGGCGTTTATCGAAAAACTCATCGAAGATCGAAATTTTTCCGAAGCCTTGAAAATCATTGCCGAAAATAAGTCGAACTTTCCCGCGTCGAAAAATTATTTTCTTGAAAAAGAAATCTCGATCTTAATTTTGCAAGGTCGAACGACTGAAGCCGAAAGCGTATATTTACAGGCATTCGACCCGAATTGGACGGATGACGAAAGCGAGAGATTTTACGAATTTTTACGCGAGCACGACCGTTACCGCGCTTACGAATCGGAGCTTCGCCAAAAATTCCGGCAGAATCCGTCTGACTTTCAAACGGCAATCCGACTCATTCATTTCCAGCAAAATGAAGGCGACGAGTTCGGCGCAATTGTCGGAAAGCTTGAAAACGAGCGCCGCGCGAAAAAAATCCGCTGGCAGCCGGACGAGCTTTTAACGATTTCGCATTTTCTAATCGAAACAGGCGACGGCGACACGGCTTCGCGCTTTCTCTACACGCTCTGCACCGACTTTAACGTTAAGGAAAAAAGCGATCTGCGACGCCGCGTGTTGTATCAGCTTTTCGAACTATTGTCTGACGCCGGTTACGAACGGCTCGCTTTAACGCGCGGAAATCTCGATTTCTATGAAACCGTCGCCAAATCGGACGCGCGCCCCGGCATCACGACCGGAATTCTTTCGCTGATCTTTTCGGACACGAATCCGCGCCGTAAATTTACCGACAAGCAGAAAACCGCCGTCAAGTTTTTCAACCGCGCCGCCGCTTTCCGCATTTTTGAGGAATTCAAAAAGGATTACGCCCATGCACCCGAACTCGCGCAGATGTATCTCGATATCGTGAGGCTTTACACGAATACAAAAAACCTCGAAGTCGCCGAAAAAGCTTTGGCGGAATTCGAGCAAAAATACACGGATTTCAAAGATTTCCCCGACGCGGCGCTGAAACTTTCCGATGCTTTTATCGCCGCAAAACAGTTTGATAAAGAACGCGGGATTTATCAAAAACTGCTCGATTTTCTCGGCAAGACCGAAAGACCGAAATTTCCCGCTTCGCTTTTGCAGAACGAAACTGAAAGCAGTGATTTGACGCAGATCAGACCGCAGATTTCCTCCACAGCGCCCGAATCGAATATCGGCATCTACGTTTCAAAAACGAAAAAGCCGGATGAATCTTATTATTACGAACCGCCGGTGGTTTACACAAATTTTCTTTCGAGCGAACGCAGCGAAATCTTTTATTCCGATATACTTACGCGCTATGTCGGATCGCTCGGACGCGAAAACAAAACGCAGGAAATATTGAATCTTTACGCCGCCGAAACCGCAAAATATCCGGGCGAAGCAAAACTTTACGAACAGATGCTGCAATGGCTCGGGCAAACCAATCTCGCCGAGCGGCAGCTCGAAGTTTATCAAAACGCGTTGCGGAATTTTCCCGAAAAATCATGGAAAGACCGTTTTGCGCGCTGGCTGATCCGCAATAAAAAAACTGACGATTTCGAAGATTTTTCGCGTTCGGTCGTCGCAACTTTCGACGATGCGGCGACCGAAGGGTATTTGCGGCGATTCGTTGACGGCAAGGAAAGCGGCGATGCGAAAGGCTTCGACGCGCGGCTTTTTTTCGCGCTGTATTCGCTTGCACACCGACGCTTTCCGCACAATATCACGTTCGTCAAAGGTATTTTGCGCTACTACAAGCAAAATAAGATGGAAGCCGAATGGCGCAAACTTTTAGCCGAATATTATTTCGAATCCGCAGAGATTCGCCGCGAATTTTTAACCAATTTAGCGAAATCGGGCGAAATCGGCGTTTTTATGCAAAAAGCGGAAATGGCAAGCTCGAAAAACGGCGTCGAATCGCTGCCGTACAAGCTTTTTCGCGCCGATTCGTCCGCCTGGATTTCGGATTTTGAAGCGGCGATCGTTTTCTACCGCGAGCTCAACACGCTTTACCCGAACAATGCGGAATTCGCGGAAAACTTTCTGATGATCGCCCGCTCTTTCGGGCAAAAAAACCGCAATCTGCTGGTCGAATCCGCGACTTTTGCGCAGAATCAAGCCGACTCGTTTCCGGCGGACGAAGCTTTTCGAACCCGTGCCGGCGAGCTTCAAGCCGAGCTCGGCGATTATCAAAAAGCGCGCGCAAACTGGGAAAAGATCATCTCGCTGGCAGCGGGCGAAAGCGAAACTTATCTTAATACGGCAACCGTTTTTTGGGATTATTTTCAGTTTGACGATGCCTTGAACACGATTCGGATTTTGCGCGAAAAAGCGAAAAACGAAAATCTTTTCGCCTTTCAAACCGGCGCGATTCTCGAAGCCAAAAATGAACCAAAAGCGGCAATCGCCGAATATCTCAAAGCGCTCGGCGAAACGGAAAACGAAGCCGACAGCCGCCGCGCCAAGCAGCGTTTGAAACAGCTTTTCGGCAAGCCGAATCTTGCAAGCCTTATAAATTCGGCGTTCGAAACCGAGCGCAAAAACGCCCGCAATCCGTTTCGCATGACTTTTAATTTTGCCGACGCGCTTTTTCAAATGAATCGCCAGAACGAAGCCGTCGCGCTGCTTTTACGCCGCGTCGAAAGCGAAAAATCGAAGGAAAATCTCTTGGAAGCGAAACAATTTTTCGAAGACTTGGGCGAAAAAGAAGCGCTTCGAACGGCACTCGAACGGCTTGTTCAAATAGCCTCGAACCCGCGCGACTCGATTGCTTTTCGCCTTCAGCTCGCCGACCATTTTCGGGAAAATTACGAGCCGGTAAAATCCGCCGCCGTGATCGCGGATTTGGTCAAACGATTTCCCGCGAATTACGGCATTTTGAAGGAAACCGAACAATTTTACTGGGATTTGGGACGACGCGAGAAATCGCTCGAAGTTTTGCAGACGGCGCGTCAGAAAGCGCGCGGCGAATATTTCTACCAGTTTAGCCGCAAGCTCGCGCAAAGATTAATCACGCTGAATCGAGCCCTCGAAGCGGAACGAATTTTATCCGAACTTTTGGCGGAAAACCCGAACGACGCGGAAGTGTTTTCGGAATTAACGGACATTTTCATACGCACTAATCAAGCGCCGCGCCTGCGCGAAACTTTTACAGCGACGTTTGCCGCGCTCGAAAAACAGAACCTCGAACCGCGCGAATTATCATGGCAGGCGGAAATTATGCGCAAGGAAATGATTTCCGCATTTACGCGGCTTAAGGATTACGATTCAGCCGCCGAACAATATATCGAACTCATCAACCGCGAACCTGAAAACGAGGACATTCTCGAAGAAGCGATCGGATTCGTAAAGCGTTACGGCGGCGGCGAAAAACTTTTGGAATACTACCAAAAACTCGCCCGCGAAGCTTTCAAAAATTATCGCTGGAATGTTGTTTTAGCCCGTATTTATGAAGCTAACGGCGATCTGCCGAATGCCGCCGAAAATTACCGCGCGGCGATTTTCAATCAGCCCGAAACGATCGAGCTTTACGAAGCTTTGGGCGAAATTTACCTGAAAATGTCGAATTTCGAAGCCGCCTTGGAAAACATCAACAAACTGCTCGAACTTTCAAACGAGAACGAAAAATATATCAAGCAAAAAGCGGAAATTCTAAATAAACTCGGCAGAAACTCGGAAGCCGACGCTGAAAAAGCGAAACTTCCGGCGCAGGTTTTACCGACACCGCAAGCTTCGCCCGACCAATTTGCCGAAGCGCAGAATTTGCAGTTGAGCGAACCCGCAAAAGCGATCGAAAAATACAACGAAGCTTTTGAAAATCTGCTCCGCGACCCGTTTCAAACCGCGATTAAATCTTCGAATATTGCGGGATTTGTCCAAACCGTTCACCGCCGCGATTCGCTCGATTTGATAACAGCAAATCTCTGGAATCTGCGCGAAAAACTAATTTCCGAAATCGGCGGCAAAGATTCTTTAAAGAGCGGAAAAGCGCGCGAAAACCTGAAAATTCTCGACGGCGCGATGCTTGATTCGATCAGCCAAACGGTCAAAAACAAAGCAACCGGCAACGAGATCGCGGCGCTTCGTAAAGATATCGAAACGCGTCTCTACGGAGTCGAAAAAGACGATTCGCAAACCTTGTCGCTGCTTCATAATTTGATTTCGAAATGCCGTTTTGACGATCTGCTCGAAAAGATTTTCGTCAAAACTTTTGAAAATTCGGCGGGTCAAGAGACTGAATCCCAAAACCTGCGCGCGCTGCTCGGCTTTTATCAGAAACGCAGTAATTACCGGCGGATTCTCGAAGTTCTCGAATCCGATACGGCAAATAAATCTTTGGAATTTAACAGAATTTATGCCGAAAATGCGCGGATTCTGGGCGAGACAGAAAAAGAATTTTCGGCATTGCGAATGATTTTTTCGCAACAGACGACCGACGACGAATTTACCCGCCGGTATCTCGAACTTCTTTACCGGACTAACCGCGCCGAAATCGAAAATCTGGCGCAAAACGCCGCCGCTCACCGGCTTCAAATCATCAATTTTCTGCTCTCGAAAAAAGAGCCGCAACTTGCCGAACAGGCGATCAAAAATTCATCCTTTTCCGACATTTGGAAACTCTCGCGGTCGGCGGAAACGAGCTTTGCCTTCAACAATTTCGCACCGGAAAACGAAACGTATTTCACGAACGCGCTGCAAACCGCGACCATCGGCGAGCTCGTCAAACAAAACGACGGCGAAAAAACGCGCCTCGTCGGCGGCAATTGGTTTAATCTCACAAACCGTTACGGAAAATGGCTTTTTGCCGCCGACCGCCGCGAAAAAGCCGAAATATTTCTTGCCGCGCGAATCGAAAATCAGCCGAAATCGGCGGACGAGCATTTTAATCTCGGATACTTCTATCTTCAGCAAAAAGAATTTTCGCGCGCGCTCGAACATTTTCAAATTGCCTCGGAACTCAGTCCCGAAGATAAATCTTTTCAAGCTTTTACCGGCGCGGCGTATTTTCAATCCGGCGAACAGGAAAAAGCCTTTGCGAGCTGGGCGAAAATTATCGAGGGCGAAAGTCCGTCAATCGAAAATGCTCTGCTTTACTTAAAAACGCTGGCGGATTTCGGACAATCGGCAAAGGCGCGAAACGATTTGAATAATATTTTCATAGAAAAATTAAAATCGTCGGAACAAAACTCTGCTCTCGAACAGAAAGTTTTAAACGAATTTATTCGAACTGTCGCCAAAACATTTCCCGATGAAGCGGAAAAATCCGCATACTTTCTAAAAATCAGTAAAAAAACGCCTGACGAGACGATTTTGCCGCAGATTTTGATCGAGGAATCATTGATCGCGAAAAAGGATTTCAGCGATTTTTACAACATTCTGATTCGCCGCGCCGAAAGTTTCGACGCCGACGAACGCGATTACAAATTCGCCGCTGTTCGGGAAACAATTTTCGACGATCAGGAAGCCGAAAGTTTGTATGATGCGGAGACGGATTTTGAGATCGAAGAACCGGAAAATCAAAGGCTTGAATGGCAGAAAAAGTATCTCGAATATTTGCTTGAAAGCCGCGATTTTTCGTACGCCGCAAAAGTTGTTCGCGAAATCGAAGATTCGCTGAACGCTAAGTTTCCGCGTCCGGTCTGGGTTCGGCTGGCTGAAATGCGGGTTTTGATCGGGCAAAATCGGGCGGGTGCGGCGCTTTCGAAAATGATGAAATTTACGGGCATCGAGGTTTTGCCGAAAGCGGAAAAACCTACGCTCCCGAATTTGGAAAGGTTAAATCAGTCAATCGAAATACTGGAAAACGAAAATCCGGACGATCTGGCGGCAAATCTTAACGGAGCATTTTTCGCGCGGGAAATCGCGCTCGGACAATACAATTCCGCCAATTTTAGCGGTTTGGCGAGAATCGAATTTCAAAAAAACAATGCTCCCGAAGGTCTGAAGATTCTACAGGTTATGACGGAGTTTCGGGCTGACGACTGGCAGGCAAAAGTAGATTCGCTCTCAACGGTTGCGAGATTTTCAAACAAGGAAAATGTGACCGTCGAGCAGCAAAATACATTAAGTGCGATTGATTCGTTAAAACTTGCGGCGGAAATCACGACGGAATTCGGCTTTCTTGCCGAAGCCATTTTCTACCGCGAAAAACTGCGCGAAATCGCGCCAGACGATGCGCTCAACAAAATCGAACTGGCTCGGCTTTACGCCAATCTGAACCGCGCCGACGAATCTGCGCCAATCCTTATCGAAATTGCCGTAAATAAAACCGTAGAGCGAAAAACGCGCTGGCAAAGCGTGATGATTTTAGCCGAGATCGGCGGCAACGATGATAATTTTTGGAAGGCGATTTTGGAGAAAAATCAATTTTTGGCTGAACAGGATGCCGAAGTCTGGAGCGCGTTAAATGCGATTTCGCTGTTTCAGACGGGGCGAATTGATGAATCTCTGAAACTGCTTCACGATAGAAATTTTACCGCCGAACTAAAGTTTTTAAGAGCGATTCTCGAAAAAAATGCCGGTCGCGATATCGAGTCGTTCAATAGCTTCGCGGAAATTTTCGAAGCCGACGGCGAGCTTGAACAAACGTTCGGATTTTACGAATCCGCGCCGGTTTGGCAGACGATCGGTTTTTATCTGAAAACGGGAAATCACCGCGCGGCGCTCGATTTGGCGAAAAAACGCGAGATTTTGAAGCTTGCCGAAAAAACCGAAATCTTTCAAATTCGCGACTTTAAATTCAAAACGCTCGACATTCGCGCCCGTCAACTGAAAACCGAACAAATCCGCGAAATGCTCGAAAAGTTATCGGTCGCGGCGGAAACGATCGACGATTTCGCGACGGCGGTTGACTATGAAATTGCAAAATCACGCTTTTTCAATTCCGTTGAAGAGTCGGAAAATTCGGCGGCGCGAGTTGAAATTCTGCGCCGGAAAATTGCCGCAAATGATGACGCGCGAACAGTTTCTTTTACGGTAACCGAAAAAACGGTTTCGGATTTTTAGAAGTTATGAAAAAAGTCTTTTTGATTATTTTCCTTTTCGCATTAATTCCGGCGGCGTTCGTATTCGCCCGAATTTTGAACGGTTCGGCGAATTTTAAATCTGCCGAAGACTTTCCGCGCGACGCGTTGATCTATGTTCAAATCCGCGATTTACCGGCGTTTATCAAACTCTGGAACGAATCCGAGCTTCGTCGCAAATATCTGGAAAGCGAGAATTTCGGCGATTTCGAGAGCAATCATCTGGCTTTGAAGCTCGCCGCGCGCGCCGACGAAATCAATGAAGCGGTCGGAATTTTTCCCGACCTTGGGTTTGCCGCCGCTTTGAGCGAAATGAGCGCGGCGCTCGCGGTTTACGATATCGGCAGAATGGAATTTGTTTTTATTGCGCCGATGAGCGAAGAAAAAATTCTCGCTTCGAGTCTGTTTCAAATACAGTCGGGCTTTGAAGAAATCCGCCTCGACGACGAAACTATCGTTTACTCAAAAGAAATCGAGGTTGACCGCGCGCGCCAGCGGCAGAAAATACTTTTCACGAGTTATCGCGGACGCTTGATTCTCGCGACGAGCGAGAAATATTTTCGGCAAACTTTAGACAATATCCGTGGAAAAACTCCGAAAAACCGTCTGTCAGCCGAGCCGCTTTTTCGTCAGCTTGCGGAAAAAACAAAACCCAATTTCGGAAGCGTCTGGCTCAATCAGCAAAAACTGAACGACGATTGGTATTTTAAGCATTACTGGCTGATGTCGGCGGCAGAAAATCTCGCAAATCTGCGCGCCGGGATGTTCGATTTTGAAATTCAGGATGAAAAACTTGTCGAAAGACGCGCGTTTTTAACCTCCGAAAATCTAACTCGCGGCGAAATCAATGCGGCGACGGCGAATCGCTTGAGCCGTCTGATTCCTGAAAACATTCCATTTTATAAATTTGAAACGGCAGACCCGAACGGTTTTGCCGATGCGCTTTCCGATGTTCTTTTTGATGCGAAAACCAATTCCGAATCGAGCAAAACCGCACAAAAAAACAGGGAATACAATTTTCGGGATTGGCAAAAAAGCTACAGTTACTCGTATCTCGACAACGATTTTAGCGAACAGGTAAATGAAACCGAAGGCGACGATTTTCCGACTGAATTGCGAAACGAAAAAACCGGCGGCGAGTTGACGAAAATCATCGGCGCGGCGAATCCGCAGGTTTCGGTAAAGCTGTTTTCGCCCGAAATGCAGCCTTCGCCGCTATTTTTCGAAAACCGCAAGGCGCTGATTTTCACTTTGCAAAATCCGAAAAATCTCGACCGCCGCCGTCTGGAAAAGGCGCTTTCGGAGACGGCAAGCAATCTTTTGACCGTCAATAATCAAACGAGCGAATTCATCTGGACGGATTTTGTTATTGGAAACTGCACGGTGCGGCAGTTGACGATGCCCGCGCCGGGTTGGAAGATTTTATATTTCGCTGGACAAAACGAATTGATCTTTGCAAACAGCGAAGATTTGCTGAAAGCCGTTTTAGCGCCGAAAAAGAACGATTTGAAATTTGCGGAAAATTTCGAGCGTTTGACGGTTATTGATTTGCAGAACGGACGCGCGGCGTTTGAAGAGATTTTTCAAACTCTGGAAACCGACGAGGCGGAATCGGACAGCCGCAATGCCGACGGTTTTTTCACGGGAAACATCGGAAGTCTGCTCGACGTGATTTCGGACGTCGAAAGAATCGAAATCAAACAAACCTCGGCGCAAAACTTTCTGTTTGAAGTAATTAATTTCGACTTACAGAAAAAGCCCGAATAAACGGGCTTTTCAGGATTCGTCTTAAAGGCTCGGCACCCAGAAAGGTCGTCCGCTTTGGGTTACTTTTTTAAGCCCGAGATTCGGCAGTTCGCTTTCCTTGACGCCGAGGTATGTGAAATGCGGCAGATCGGACGGAACGGTTTGAAACCAGCCGTGATTTGCGAGAACCTCGCGCACCTGCGTATTTTCGAACTGCGCGACGTCGAGCGCGAGCATCGAAATATGCTGCGACGTTCCGGGCGGCGCGACCGAATAGATAATGGTTTTCTGATTGCCCTGCGCGAAAAATATGCCCTGATCTTCGAGCTTAAAAATTTCGGGAATCTGCTCGACCGCCGACAAGCCGCGAATCCGGTCGGCGTCAGCCTGCGTGATTTTGCCGCGCCCGACCCAGAAGGTCAACCCCGGATCAACGCGGCTTTTCCAGTTGTCAACCGTCTGCTGGTAGCTGCGTTTAGCGGAATCGGCGTTGCGCGGCGCAATCGAGAGATTTTTGCCTTTCGCTTCCGTCAAGGCTTCTTTCAGAGCGTTCATCGCGGCGGTCTGCAATTCGATCGTCACGCCGCCGATATTCTCGGACGATTTCTGGACGCCGGATTGAAAAGCGGAAACTTCGGAATCATTTGCGAAAACGACTTTTCCCGGCGGCGTGACGCCTTTAGCGACGAACATCGCGCCGTATTCCTTGAGCATTTTTTGCCCGACAGAATCGGACGGCATCTGAAAACCGCCCGGAAGATTGCCCTGAAAACCGCCGCTCGCAGGTTGATTGGTCGTTGAATTATTCACTTTGGTTGTATTATTTCCGCCCGGTGATTTACTGCTCGAAGGCGACTGGCTCGAAGCGGTCGTCGAACTCGGCGACGAGCTGTTGCCGTCCGTGCGACCCGTCCGGTTGCTGTCGGCTGACCAGCACGCGCCGAGAAGCCCAAGCGAAAAAAACGTCGCAAAAAAAAGAATCTGTTTAATGGTTTTCATTTTGCCTCAAAATTTAATAATTAATGAGCGGCGAAAAAACCCAGCCGCGCTGTCCCGTTTCGGTTTGAATATTTGCCCACGTGCCCTGCATTCCGTTCCATTTATCGTAGTTGGTCGAATTTCCGATGACATAAACTTTTTGTCCTTTGCGCAAGGATCCGACCTTTGGCGCGGTCAGGCTCGGCGCGTTGCGGATCGAAAGATTATTGAGCGAAGAATACGCCGCGCGCGATCCCGTCGGCTGCTCGACGGTCGCTTTCGGCGACGGGCTGGCTTTCGTGACGTTGGAATTGGCATTTTTCGATTTATTTTTCAGCGAAACCGTAAAATCTTTCGCCATCGTGCCGTTATCGGTTTTGTCCGATTCCTTGACCTGAAAAACCCAGAATTTATGTTTTCCGTCGTCGAAAAAACCATCCAAAATGGCAAAGGCATATTTTCCTTTCGCCAGATTTTCGGCAACCCACAAACGCTTCATTTCGGTTTTGCCTTCAACCGGCGACGCTTTGAAATCAATCTGTTTCATCGTTCCGTCCGGTTTAACGGAATCGAGCTGAATGAGCTTGAGATCGCCGAGCGGAATGTCTTTGCCGTCCGAGTACAAAATTAGGTTCGGCTTGCTTTCGATCGTCGGCATCGTTTCGTCCTTGAGGATTTTGTCCTTGCCTTCCATGGCGTTGGTAAAATCCTGCTTTTGAATCTCCGAAACCGTGGTTTTGTCGCCGCTTTGAATAAACAATCCGAGATGCGCGGGCAGCGCTTCGTTCGCCGGTTTTACTTTCTTCAAAAGCGCGATCGCGCCGATGATGCCGCCGACAAGCAGAAGCAGCAATAAGACGCCGCCGCCGACCAATAAACCTTTTCTGCTTTTCGGCGGCGGCGGCGGCGGAATAAACGGAATCGAAGGGTTAAAATTCACGCCTGACTGATCGAAAACCGGCGGCGAAGCGGCGAAATTCGCCTGCGATTGTGGGACATTCGCCTGCGATTGATCGAAATTCACCTGCGATTGCTGCGTTTTCTGTTGAGATTGCTCGATATCCGACTGCCGGATGCCGAATATTGTCGGCGTCGAAAGATAATCGGTCGGGTCTATGGTATTCGCCGGAGGCGTCGAAGGTTCGTCCGTGTCGGTCGAAAAAAGCGTCGGCGGCAGCTTCGGAGTCGAGCGAAAAACCTCGCTGCACTGAATGCAGAAGGCGTTGTTTACATCGTTCAAGGTTTTGCATTTCGGGCAAATCATAAATTTGACCTCCAAAAATTTACTGCAGGTTCGGTATCCAAAATTCCTGTCCGCCCGAGATCGCGCGCGTTAATCCGAGAGATTCCAATTTATTTTTTTCAACGCCGAGATACGTAAAATGCGGCAGATCGCTCTTTACGGTTTGAAACCAGCCGTGTTTTGCGAGCAGATTGCGAACGCCCGCGTTTCCGAACTGTTCGACGTCGAGCGCGATCATAAAAATATGCTGCGAAGCGCCCGGCGCGGCGACCGAATAAAGAATGGATTTGCTCAAATCCTTACTGAACCAGAGTTTTTTATCTTCCCACGCGAGAACGCGCTTGACCTGTTCGGTAATTCCGGCAGTCTTTGCCGCTTCCGCGTCGGCGCGCGAAATTCTGCCTTTTCCGACCCAGTAATTGAGCGCCGGGTAAAACCGCGAATCCCAGAGCCGCGCCGTATCCTGATACGAGCGCTTTGCGCTAATCGAGCCGCCGCGAGGGCTTATCCGCAATCCGCGCGGTCTGCCTTCTTCGATCGCCGCGAGAAGCGCGTTCATCGCGTCTTCGCGTAATTCGATATTCGTTCCGCCGATATTCGCCGCTTTGGTTTTGATCGTTGTTTGATAAAAGCTTACCTCGCGTTCGTCGCGAAAGACGCAGTTGACAAAAAATTTTATCTTATTGTTTTCGTTGATTAATCTGAAGCCCGCGAAAACTTCGTCTCTGCCGACAAACATCGCGCCGTATTCACGGAAAACGCGTTTCGCGACCGGATCGTTCAAATTGCAGATTTCGTCGAGCGAAATTCCTTTTTTCAAAACTTTGCCGCCGTCCATCAACTGGATTCCCGCCAGCTTTTGCGCCAGATAAGTTTCCATATCGGCGGATTGGGCATAAACGGAACCGTTGAGGAGAATCACCAAAAGAAACGCAAAATAAAAAAATCGGGGTTTCAGATAGTCCATAAAATATTTGCTTCAAGCGAACTTTCGCATTATAACTCTTTACGCTTTGAAAACAAAGATTTAGTGAAAATTTCGTTCGTCGAGCGAAATTTCGCAATCCTGTTTGACCAAAACGACGCTCGACGAACGTGTGCCGTAAATCGGCGTTTCGATAAAAATCGCCGAAAGCAGTTTTTCGCGCTCAAAACCGATTCCCGTCTCGGGCAGATCCGCGTCTTCGGCAAACGTTCGATCGGCTAAGATTGTAAAAAGATCGTCATTTCCAAACTTACCGTTTTGTAGAAGTTCAGCTAATTCGGCTTTTCCTTTTTCGACCTTGCGCCACGGCGTATCGAGCAGATGATTGCTCAAGCCGTATAAACCGGGCGCAAGAATTTTTACTTTATCCTCACGGTTCGAATAATAGCCGAGCGCCTGACGTGTCGGACTGAATTCGCCGACTAAAAGATTAAAGCCCGAAAATTCCGTCGCGCGCTGCTGAATTTCCTGCAAATATTCTTCGACCGATGCGCGCGTTTTCAAAAAATCGCCAACCAGTCCCCCGCGCGAGAGTTTTCCTTTTGCCGCCGACGGGTCGCGGTAATTCGTCACGGCGGCAAAGCGTCCCGACGTCGTAATGCCGAGCCACGTTCCGCCGTGAACAAGGTCGCGTCCGGCGAAAATTTCGGGCGCGTCCTGCCAGACTCGCGCGGCGGCGGTCGGGCGCTCGTAAAACTCGTCGCGGTTGGCGAGCAATATCAGCGGATATTCGGGATGTCGCCGGTACGCGAAAAAAATTACACACATCTTGGATTTTGGATTTCGGATTTCGGATTTTGGATTGGTTTGCCGCGCAAAAGTTTTATCAAATCCGAAATCCTTGTCGGTTGAGCGCCGCGTCGCCGGTTTTCCGCGCCGATCTCGAAGGCGGTTTTCCATTGGCGGAAAATTTTTTGATAAGCTTCGAGGAGCGAAAATTTCGGGTCGAAAATGTTTGTCGGACGGCTCGTAACGCCGTTCAGTTCGATGATTTTGAGCTTTTCGGCAGCGCGAAATTCTTCCAGAGTTTTAACGCGAATATCAAATTTGCCGAAATAAAAGCCTTCGAATCCGCAGCAAATCTCGTTAATTTTGTTTTCTAAAGCGTCGGTTCTGAGCTGTTCGCCGTCGAGATAAATCGCGCCGCGCGAATGCGTTCCGATTTCCGTAATCTGCACGGTTTCGCCAATTTCGGGAATTGTTTCAAGCCGTTCGGCGTTTTGTTCGAGATATTTTTCAGCGAGGAAAATCGCGCGTTCGTCGCGCAAAATCAATTCTTCGAGCGTCGCTTCGCCGTTTCCCTTCACGACCGGAAATCGTTTTAGGGCAATCGCCAAAATTCTGCCTTTTACCTGAGCCGGATAACGGCAGTAAAAAACGCTCGTTTCTTCGCCGCCCGCAAATTCCTGCACAATCAGGTTTTCGTCAACTGTCAGATTTTCGTTTAACTCGGTAAAAGATTTTGTAATTTGAACACCGGAACCGCGACTGCCGCCGTTAGGTTTGACGACGATCGGAAACGACAGATGGTTTTCCGTCATAAAATCCGAAGCCGTTTGCAGTTTTGCTTCCGGCGACAAATCTTCCGATAAAAATAAATGTTTTAACAAAAAAGGGCGCGCGGCTTCGATATTATCGAGTTCGCTGAGAATTTCGTCTTTCGATTCGCCGACGAAACCGCTCGCCAAAATCCCCGGATTAGCGCAGGTAAAGACAGTCAAACTGCGGTGTTTGAGCGCGAGAAACCCGACGTAAATCGCGACCGGCGTGTAAAAAACGCGGCGCGACCAAAATTCCCATCTGAAGCGGCGCTTGATTTTTCCCCACAAAATCCGCCTTCCCTTCCACGTAAAAAGCTGCTGTAAAAATCTGAAGAAAATGTAAAAAACGACGACCAGTAAAAGCAAACCGAGCCACAAATTTTGATTAAAGAGCGACATTTTCACGGCTTCGGCTCCGATTTTATAAGTTAGAATGACGACAACCGGCGTCCAGACCGCGACGGCGAGCGAAAAATAAAGCGCGAATCGCCAGAAGGAAGTTTTCAGAACGCCCGCGCCGAAATAAAGCGGCAGACGCGTTCCGAAAACGAAACGGCTGGTAAAAACCGTCTTCATTCCCTGCCGCGCCATCCATCGCGAGCTTTTTTCGACCGCTTCTTCCGAGAGAAAATACGATGTAATTTTCCATTTCAGCGCGCGCCGACCTAAAACGCGACCGGCGAGAAACGTGAGCGTGTCGCCGATAAAAATTCCGACGGCGCAGGCGACGATCGCGGGAAAAAGTTCGATTCTGCCCTGCGAAGCCAAAACTCCGGCGGCAATACATGCCAAATCTTCGCTGAAAAGCGTCGCGCCGATCAAAAGAAAGAAAACCGCCGTCGGCGAAAACCCGTCGAAATCGGCGGTTTGCAAACTCGAAAATCCGGCTTTCAGCGCGGCGAAATTTTCGCCCTGCGCGAGATTAAAGCCGAAATAAAATGCGGCAATTAAAAACAAAATGCTGCTTAAGCCCAACAGCCAGCGGCGTTTTTCGAGAATTTGCCGGAAATATGTCATTCCTTTTTTATGAACAGATATCCGTAATCAGACTTTTAACGGCTTCGATATGCGGATACATCAATGTGTCTTCTTCGATGAACGGCACGCGCGCGCGAATTTTTTCATAGACGGGCTGCGTTTTTTTGCCGAGCCGTTTGTCCATGCCGAGCGCGCGGCGGCGAAAATCTACGCCCTGCGCGGCGCAAAAGAGTTCGAGCGCGAGAATCTGGCGCAGGTTTTCAGCCACGTCGCGCAATTTCAGCGCCGATGTCACGCCCATCGAAACGTGATCTTCGACGTTTGCCGACGACGGAATCGTATCGGCGGACGCCGGGTGCGCGAGAACTTTGTTTTCGCTCGCCAATGCGGCGGCGGTATATTGAACGATCATAAAACCCGAGTTCAAACCGCTCTTTTCGGTCAGAAACGGCGGCAGAATATGACCGTTCGAATCGGCGTCAACGAGGCGCATAATCCGGCGTTCAGCCATATTTCCGATTTCCGTCAAGGCAAGCGCGAGATAATCCATCGAAAGCGCGAGCGGTTCGCCGTGAAAATTGCCGCCCGAAACGATTTCCGGATTTCCCGCGTCGTCAAAGAAAATCAAAGGATTATCCGTGACGGCATTCAATTCATTCGTCATCACCCATTCGACGTAATCAATCGCGTCGCGCACCGCGCCGTAAACCTGCGGCATACAGCGCAAAGTGTATGCGTCCTGGATGTTTTTCGGGTCTTTTGCGCGGACAAACTCGCTGCCTTCTAGAATTTCGCGTAAATTCGCGGCGCAGCGAATTTGGCGCGGATGCGGTCGCAGCGCATGAATCCGCGCGTCGAAAGCCGCGTCCGTGCCGTTTAAGGCTTCCAGAGAAAGACAGCCCGCGATCTCGGCAATGTCGGCGAGCTTCTGCGCGTGAAACGTCTGGATGACGCCGATCGCGGTCATCACGGTCGTGCCGTTCGTCAGCGCCAGACCTTCTTTCGCGGCAAGCACGACGGGCTTTAATCCGGTTTTTTCCAGAACATCGCGGCTGCTCAAAATTTCGCCTTCGAATTCGGCTTCGCCTTCGCCGATCAGAGGCAGCGCCATGTGCGCGAGCGGCGCGAGATCGCCCGACGCGCCGAGACTTCCCTTTTCGGGAATCTGCGGATGAATTCCCTGATTCAAAAATTCGATCAAAAGCTCTAAAGTTTCGAGCCGGATGCCGGAAAAGCCGCGCGCTAAAGTATTCGCGCGAATCAGCATAATCGCCCTGACGGTCGGCACGTCGAACGTGTCGCCGACGCCGACCGCGTGGCTCAAAATTATATTTTTCTGTAATTTTTCGACGTCTTCGAGCGGAATAATGACGTCTTTCAAAGCGCCGAAGCCGGTCGTGATGCCGTAGGCGATTTCGCCTTTTTCGAGTAAATTCTGCACCGCGTCAGCCGCGCGGTTAACCTTTTCTTTGGCGTTTTCCGATAAACTCACGCGCGAATCGTTCGGTCGACCGTGCGCGACGCGGCAGACTTGTTCAAATGTCAGGCTTTCGCCGTCTAATATAATTTCATTCATTTCTTAGCTTGCAGTCGCATTACACTGTTCCGATTTAATTTTCCATCTACTATTTCTTTTTTCCAAGATATAATCACAATCACCGGTATTTCCGTCTCTAAAATGGGTCGCGAAGTTTACATGAACCAATCGTCCCCGCAGACTCCAACTTCTGAAACGGTGGTAATAAAATGCCGGTTTGCCAACGAGCATTTCGTCAATCAAAACGGTTTCGCAATCTCCAACTTTTCCGGGGAAATTATTCAGAACATATTTTGAAAGTGCATTTTTTGAAAAATAAAGCGTTTGTTTTTCAAAACAAATATCTTTTGAATTTACCTTTGTCGTGAAGATTAGCAGTTTTACGATTTCGAGCTTGTCTTTTTCTGTCGTTTTCTTTTGATTTCTGCGGGTTTTGACCTGTTTTCCTTGCGCTTTGACTTGAGTAACAAAGGAAACACTTTCCATCAAATCGCCTGTCAAAACAAACAGTAAAGCCAACACGCAAATTCTTTTTATAAATCGCAGTTTCACAAAATCCTGCCCCCTTTAATAACGGTTTGGATGCAGTTTCCGCCGAATTCGTAGGCAATTTCGCGGTAATCTTTCGTGTCGAAAATTAAAATATCGGCTTGCTTTCCGGCTTCGAGCGAGCCGATTTTTTCGCCCATCGCGACGGCGAAAGCCGCGTTAACGGTCGCGGCGTTGAAGGCTTCTGAAGGCAGAAGTTTTTGATAGCGGCAGGCAATCGCCATAGCCTGAGGCAGAGACGGACACGGCGCCGAGCCGGGATTGTAGTCGGTCGAAAGCGCGACGGCGCAATTCGAGTCGATCAGTTTTCGCGCGTCGGCAAATTCTTTTGAGCCGAAATTAAAATTAACGGTCGGCGTCACGACTCCGACCGTTTCCGAATTTGCGAGAAGCGCGATTTCTTCGCCGGAAATCGCGTCGAGATGGTCTATCGAAGTCGCGCCTAACTCGATCGCCATCCGCGCGCCGCCGAGGTTTGTAAATTCGTCGACGTGCGCTTTTAATTTAAAGCCCAAAGCTTTGCCGGTTTCCAGAACCTTGCGCGATTGTTCGAGATCGAAAGCGTTTCGTTCGCAGAAAACGTCAACGAAAATTTGCGATTTGCGATTTGCGATTTGCGATTTTGAAATTGCCAGCGGCAGCATTTCGCGGCAAATCAAGTCAATGTATAAATCTGAAATTTCATCATTCGACCAATCCGCATTCCGCAATCTAAAATCCGCAATCGGAATGGCGTGCGCAGGCAAAAACGTCGGAATCAAATCTATCTCGTGTGTTCTATCCAACTCGAAAATCGCTTCGAGCATTTTCAGCTCGGTTTCGGTGTCGAGACCGTAACCGGTTTTGATTTCGGCGGTCGTAATGCCGAGCGCGAGCATTTTATCGAGACGTTTCCGGCTTTGCTCGACTAATTCATCAACGCTTGCCGCGCGCGTCTGGCGGACGGTCGAGATGATTCCGCCGCCGTTTTGCAGGATTTCGAGATAATCCGCGCCTTTGATTTTCAGCTCGAATTCGTTTAGGCGATCTCCGGCGAAAACAACATGCGTGTGGCACTCGACAAAACCGGGCGAAACAACCGCGCCGTTCGCATCGAGCGTCTTTTCGCTTTCAAATTCGCGCAAAATTTCGTCGGATTTACCGACCGCCGCGATTTTTCCGCCCGCGACGACGACCGCGCCGTTTTCGACCAATCCGACGTCCTGCATCTCTGCGGCGCGTTTCGGTTTCCCGGCGGAAGCGCAGGTTGCGAGCTGCGCATTATAGATAATCAAATCTGCTTTCATTAGAAAAAATCGAAGTAAAAAGCATAAATCAATCGCGCTTTTTCATCAAAAACACGATTGATTTATTTGTTCCATCAAAATTATTTCGTTAGTGCGCCGCCGGTGTTGCGCCGTGATGCGCGTCCGGCAGATAGAAAAACAAAATGCCGAGAATAATATAAACCGCCAGAAGCTGCAAACCTTCGACCCAGTTGCTCTCGCCGTCCGAGCAAATCTGCTGCACGATCAGAATCGAGCCGAACACGGCGACGACTTCCGGAATCGTAAATTCGAGATTCATCGGGTGCGGTGCGATAAAATAGGATGCGAAAATCAATATCGGCGCGACGAAAAGCGCGATCTGCAGACTCGATCCCAACGCGATGCCCAAAGATAAATCCATCTTGTTGCGCATCGCCATCAGAATCGCCGACGAATGTTCCGCCGCGTTACCGATAATCGCGACGACGATCACGCCGACAAAAACTTCCGTAAACCCGAGCGCGCCGCGCGCCGCTTCGACCGCGCCGACCAGAAACTCTGACATCAGCGCGACAAACACCGTCGCGATTAAAAGTACGACCGCCGCTTTGCCCTTCGACCAGTGCTCGCCCGATTCTTCTTCCTCGTGCCCGACTTCCTGCGCCGCGCCCTGCATCGCTTCGCCGACAAACAAATCCTTATGCGTGCCGAGCGAAAAATAAAGCGTTCCGGCGTAAGTCAAAATCAAGACAATCGAAATGGCGAGCGACAGATTCTGTTCTTTCTGCGGCGTCCAGCCGCCGCTCGTCACCGGAACCTGCGCCGCGACGAGGTGAAAAATGGTCGGAATGAGCAATGCGATTGCCGCCAGGGTTAAGGCGGTTGCGGTTGTTCCGGCGGCGGTTCGGTCGAATTTCTGCGTCTTGAATTTTGCCCCGCCCGCGAGCAGCGAAAGCCCGAGAACGAGCAGCATATTGCCGATAATCGAGCCGGTAATTGACGCTTTAACAACCCCTTCCAAGCCTTTTGAAAGCGCGAAAAGCGCGATGATCAGTTCCGCCGCGTTGCCGAACGTCGCGTTCAAAAGTCCGCCGATGCCTTGTCCGAGATGTTCCGCCAGATGCTCGGTCGCTTTTCCCATCCAGCCGGCGAGCGGAATGATCGCCAGACACGCGCAGATAAAAAGAACGGTCGGATTATTAAAAGACGGAATGAACCGCAGCGCGATCGCGATCGGAACAAATATTAGAAGCCAATCAAGCGAAGGTTTGAGCCACGATGATTTTTTTTCTGACATATTTTTTACGCAAAATGTTGAAGCCGGTACTCAGATTTTTCTTAGATTCAAATAATAAACGCCCCGGTAAATCAATTGCAATTCGTAAAGATTTATTTTTTCGCCGAATCGGCAGACAATGCGGCAGCCTTCGGTTATTTCGGATTTTTTAATGAAATTAAAAAACTGATTGTCAGAGCCCGCACTAATTTTGTATTCTATAACTTGATTTATTTCAAGATTAAGGTGGGATATGACAAAAAAGGTTTTGATTGCAGAAGATTACGCGGACACTCGCACGATGATGCGCTATCTGCTTCAGCATTTCGGCTACGAGGTTTTGGAAGCCGCAGATGGTCAGGAAGCCGTAGACAAAACGAAGGCAGACTCGCCTGACCTTATTTTGATGGACATCTCGATGCCGATCATGGACGGTTTGACCGCCACGGCGCTGATCAGAAAACTCGATGTCGGCGGAAAGATCCCGATTATTGCGGTAACGGCTTACGGCAAATCATATTACCGACAGGCGATCGAAGCCGGCTGCGATGATTTGATCAACAAACCGCTCGATTTCGATAATCTCCAACCGATTCTCGAACAATATTTGAGCTAATTAATCGGCAACAGCGATTTGCCTAATAAAAAAGCGGCTAAATTAATAGCCGCTTTTTCGTATGGGAAAATTTTAAGTCTGTATTCGATTAGTTCGAAAAGTTCAAAATAGTCGAAAGTATCGAACCTAAGATGCTGACGCCGTTGTTCGAACGATAACCGTATTGGTTACGGCTGTAATAACCGTCTTCATAACCGCGCTGGAAACCCTGCTGGAAGTAATATTGATACTGACGCGAATTTACGTAGCTGTTGTAGCCGTAATTCCCGTTACGATAAACCGACAAATTCTGATAATTCGAATTGCGGCTTCGTCGTCCGGTCTGACCCGAATAAAAACCCTGCTGATAACCGCGATTTACGGCATCGCGAAGAATCTGAATTCCGCGTTCGTCAGTCTGGTATGAACCATACTGATTATTTAAGCGATACATCCGGCGCTGGTATTGTCTCTGCGCACGCTGCTGCTGCCTGATATTTCTTTCCTGCTGTCTCTCGATCTGGCGCTGCTGTCTTTGATAATCCCTGTATGTTTGAGCATTTGCGATTTCAGCCGTTCCGAGCAATGCGAGTAAGCCTAAGGCGCCGGTTGCTGCTAATTTTTTCAAATTTGTAAGTCTCATAATTTTTCTCCCCTTTTTACCGCTCTTAGACAAATAACTTTTAAGTATCAAAAGAGCTAACTTTCTTTTGGCGATTTTGTTCTGTTTTCAATCAATCGCCTTGCCCTCATATAATGGCAAGCACCGTGCCAAAAGTTGTATCTTAGTAGCTAAACAGTTGAAAAATAAAGGTTTTAGAGCTTACAAAAGTATTGCGCGCTGATTCCGCTAGTATCCGATATGGACTAAAGCGTTACCATTTCCTACACAAAAATGTCCGATTATTTTTCGCAGCACTTACATTTATTTTCGGGCGAAATCCAATCTGCCGCAGCAAATTTTCGCTCGTTTTCGGCGCGAATCGGATCGCGGTCGTTCGAATCGAAATAGTCGTTGATTTCTTCGATCAGACGCAATTTTTCCTTTGCCGTCAGATTTAAAAAGCCGTGAAAAACGAGCGTAATATTTTCTTCCATAATGTGATACAGACTAGCGCTTTCGCGCGATGAAGCCAAACAAAGCAGCGCGACGAAATTGCTAAAGATCGCATTTTTTCTGGTATTATTAAAGAATCATTCGGGGGAAATTTTATGCAGTACTTAGAAAAAAGTAATTCGATCGGTCATATCGCGGCGCTCGCGGTTTTGTGGTTTATCAATATTCTGATCGTCGTTTTCGCGATGCCGTTCCTGATCTACAAAACAATTCGCGGTTTGTTCTCCAAATCATCGAAAAATCCGCCGTCTCAAATCAAAACACAAGAAAAACCTTCACGCTATTTCCCGTGCCGCATGGATTCGTAGCCGCAATAAATTCAAACTTTTTTATTCCGCCTATCGAGCCGCGAGCATTTCCTGAACCTGATTAACGTCCTTGTCGCCGCGCCCCGAAAGATTGCAGATGATCGTTTCGGATGCCGACATTTCGGGCGCGAGCTTTAATAAATATGCGATCGCGTGCGATGATTCGAGCGCCGGAATAATGCCTTCGGTCTGCGATAGAATCTGAAAAGCTTCGAGCGCTTCGGCGTCCGAAGCCGAAACGTATTCGGCTCGCTTGATGTCGTGCAAAAACGCGTGTTCGGGTCCGATCGAAGCATAATCGAGTCCGGCGGAAACCGAATGCGTGAGCGCGATCTGCCCGTTTTCGTCCTGCAAAAGATAGCTTTTCGTGCCCTGCAAAACGCCGATTCTGCCGCCGCCCGCTTCGTTAAACCGCGCCGCGTGTTCGCCCAGTACGTTTCCCTTGCCGCCCGCTTCGACGCCGATCATCCTGACGGATTCGTCCGTTAGAAACGGGTGAAAAAGCCCGATCGCGTTCGAACCGCCGCCGACGCAGGCAACAAGGACGTCGGGCAAACTGCCGGTTTGTTCCAAAAACTGCTCACGCGCCTCGCGCCCGATGACCGATTGAAAATCCCTAACCATTAAAGGATACGGATGAGGTCCCAGTGCTGAGCCGAGCAGATAATATGTCGAATCGACATTCGTCACCCAATCGCGCAAAGCTTCATTGATCGCGTCCTTGAGCGTTTTCGAACCCGAATCGACGCCGCGCACTTCCGCGCCCAAAAGCTGCATCCGGAAAACGTTCAACGCCTGCCGCCGCATATCTTCCGTGCCCATATAAACGACGCAATCGAGCCCGAACAGCGCGCAAACCGTCGCCGTCGCGACGCCGTGCTGTCCCGCGCCGGTTTCGGCAATCACCCTTTTCTTGCCCATCCGGCGCGCGAGCAAAACCTGCCCGATGGCATTGTTGATCTTATGCGAGCCGGTATGTCCCAAATCCTCACGCTTGAGATAAATCTGCGCGCCGCCAAGCTTTTCCGACAATCTTGCGGCATGAAAAAGCGGCGTCGGGCGACCGGAAAAATCCTTCAAAAGCCGCAAAAACTCGGCTTGAAAATCCGCATCGTCGCGCACCGCGAAATACGCGTTCGTTAATTCTTCGAGCGGCGACATCAAAGTTTCGGGAACAAACCGCCCGCCGAATTCGCCCCAGTAACCGCGTTCGTTTGGTTGAAAATTATTCATTGCTTAAATCTTCTTTTTCTAACTTAAATTCTTCTAAAAGCGCGAAGAAAAGTTCCAATGCTTTTTCTTCATCATTATTGCATTCTCTTAAAATAATGCCGCTCCAACCGTATTTTGATTCATTTCTACCAGTTAATTTATTTATTGCCCATTGGTTAAAGTCAGTAAAAAACTTTCCGGTGTCATAATTTGCATTACTTAAACTAACCGCCGTTTGAAAACCGCCAAGAAAACTGCGCATCAAAGACAATTTATTCCATCCTAAGTACATCACAGGTCTCAATTGAACAGCTTCAAGAAAATCATAAAAACTACTTGGAATAAATTTTTTCGCGTGATTTTTTACCCGCAAAATAAAATTTATCAGTTTTACGTTGTCTTTTTTTCCTTTAATCGCTTCAACACCGCTGCAAACATCAACCGCAAAAGGTTTCAAATTACTAATTGCTAAAACAATGTTCTCATTATCGATTCCGCCCGCGAGATACATTTTTGGGAAATTTTTTTGTACTTTCTTCGCGATTTCCCAATCGAAAGTTTCGCCCGTGCCGCCGTGTTCGTGTCGCGAGTAAGCGTCGAGCAAAATCGCGTCCGTGTCATATTGCAAAACGTCTTCGGGCTTAAAATCAGGCGAAACGCGAAAGGCTTTGATGATTTCAAGATTAGTTTTCGCTTTTAATTCACGCGCGAATTCGGGCGTTTCTTCGCCGTGAAGTTGAAGCGCGTCGATTTTTGCGGTTTCGGCAATTTCAATTATCTTTTCCAAATTTTCATTGACGAAAACGCCGACTTTCAGGATATTTCCGGGCAATTGTTCGATAATTTCCCGCGCATTTTCGGGCGTAATATAACGCGGGCTTTTCGCGTAAAAGTTAAAGCCCAACGCATCCGCGCCGAATTTCGTCGAAACGAGCGCGTCTTCAAGATTTGTAATGCCGCAAATTTTAACCTTTGTCATAAGATTTTTTGCCACGAATGACACGAATAACACAAATAAAACTTTAATTCGTGTTATTCGTGTTATTCGTGGCTAGTTTTTTCAGTTCTTTCTCAATATTCCCGCTGCGCATCAGTGTTTCGCCGATCAGAAAACCCGCAAAACCGAGTTCGCGCAGTTCTGTAATTTCTTCACGTGTCGAAATTCCGCTTTCGGTAATCTTCAACGCGTCGGCGGGCGCGTGTTTAATCAATTCACGCGACGTGTCGAGCGAAACTTTGAAAGTGTGCAAATCGCGATTATTGACGCCGATAATTTTCGCGTTCGTCTTTTTTACGCGCTCCAATTCCTCCAAAGTGTGAACTTCAACCAAAGCATCGAGTCCTAAATCCTGTTCGGCTAAATGATGAAGTTCCGCTAATTTCTCGTCCGAAAGCATCGCCGCAATCAATAAAATCACATCCGCGCCGGCTTCTGCCGCTTCGTAGATTTGAAACTCGTCGAAAATAAAATCCTTTCGCAGAATCGGCAAATTGACGGCATTTCGCGCCGCTTTTAAGTCTTCCAAACTTCCCTGAAATTTATCCTCTTCGGTCAAAACAGAAATCGCGCACGCGCCGCCGTTGTCATATGCGCGGGCAGTTTCGGCAACTTCAATTTTATCGTTGATGACGCCTTTCGACGGGGACGCGCGTTTGATTTCAGCGATTATGTTAATTTGCTCACGCTGTAATTGCCCGCGCAGGCGATGTTTTTCCATAGTTGCGCGCCGCGCGATTGCCGATTGTTTTAAATCATCGAAATCTCTCCCCGCCTTTTGGAGTTCAACCCGTTTGAGCTTTAACTGATAGATTTCTTCAAGAAACGTCTTATTTTCCATTTTCTAAAGTTGTATGGTTCGGAAACAATTGAAAGAACATGTCTAAAATAGATTCTGTGTTGTTTCTCGCAATAAATTCGCCGAATTTAATTGTACCCAGCATAAAAAACATCATTCCGACCAGATAAAGAAGATATTTAAATTCCGCGTAGGATTTTACGCCTCGACTGACCTCGCCGGAAATCGATATAAAAATCGCAATCGCCGCAATAATTAAAAAAGCAAACCAGAAAAAACAAAAAATTCTCACCCGAGTCCTCATTTTTACTTGACCGTTGATCGTCGTTTCGCTGCCTGTTTCCTTTAAAATCAGATAAAGATGCGGCGCAAAATCGTTTCTGTACCAGATTGGATAGCCGATAATTATTTCGCCGTTCGATTCCTCGCAGTGGAAATCACGAAATCGATCTTTTATTTTGGTTACAACTACGGCTTTTGAAAACGGGACTTTGATCGAAAATTTTTTCATAAGTTACTGGCTGTAAATTTAATTAAAGAATTGAGTTTTTCTAATGCCGCGCCGCTTTCCAAACTCTCGACGGCAAGTTTTGCCGCTTCCTTTAAATTCGCGGCTTTTCCGCCGACAAAAATCGCCGCCGCCGCGTTGATTAAAACCAGCGTCCGCGCCGCATCCGTTCTTTTATTCTCCAAAACTTCTTTAATAATTTCAGCGTTTTCGAAAGCGTCGCCGCCGCGCAGGTTTTCGATATTTTCGACGGTTTCGAACCCGAAAGATTCGGGCGAAACCTCGTAAAATTTGATATATTCGGGCGTGATTTCCGCAACCGAAGTTTTCGCCGAAACCGTGATTTCGTCCAAACCGTCGAGCCCGTGAACGACGAGCGCGCGTTTTGTTCTTAAAGCGCGGAGAGTTTCGGCGATCGGCGCGACCAAATCCTTGTGCCAGACGCCCATAATCTGATACGGCGCGCCCGCCGGGTTGGTCATCGGACCGAGCAGATTAAACGTCGTGTGAACGCCCAATTCGCGGCGGACGGCGGCGACGCGCGCGGTCGAAGCGTGATAGAGCGGCGCGAACATAAAGCAGATGCCGATCTCGTTCAGACATTTTTCCGAAGTTTCGCGGCTCGCCGCAACGTTGACGCCGAGCGCGGTTAAAACATCGGCGCTGCCCGATTTCGAGGTCGCCGCGCGGCTGCCGTGTTTCGCGACCGGCAAGCCCGCGCCCGCGATGACAAACGCGGCGGCGGTCGAAACGTTAAAAGTTTTGACGCGGCTCGAACCCGTTCCGGCGGTATCGATAAAATCCGTGTGAACGGATGCGATTTTCGTCGAATTTTCGCGCATCGCTTCCGCCATTCCGGCTAATTCTTCGGTCGTTTCGCCTTTGATCGAAAGCGCGACGAGCGCGGCGGCGATCTGCGCGTCGGTCGCTTCGCCCTGCAAAAGTTGGGTGAGCAAAAATCGCGCTTCGTCGCGCTTCAAGTTTTTGCCCTGCATCAGCCGAAGCAGTAAATCGCGCAAGCCCTCGATCGGCGGCTCGTCAATTCTGTTCGGCAGAAGCCACGCCGGACGATTCAGATTGTAGTTTTGAAAAAATGTCATATAAGAATTTTTATTTAACGCAAAATCGCAAAGTTTTTTTCAAAATTTATTGTGAATTTTGAAACCTCGAAATTATTTGGAAAACTCATTTAAAGACCTTTGCGTCTTCGCGTTGAAAATCCATTTTCCAATAAAAAAACCTGCCGCCTTTTAGTTTAGCAACAGGTCTTCTAAAATTCCGTTTGGCAGACTCAATTATCTCAGGTCTGTTTAGAAAACCGCGCGTAATGCAGCCAAAACAGGCGGTTATTTCGTTTAATCTCGGCGCTCGGAGTTCTCATAAAAAGTTTTTTTGCTATCATTAAGTTTATAACTTAACGAAAATCTTTTGGCAAATTTATGAACGAAGCATTCCAGCATCTGACAGCGGCGGATGAAAAAGTTTTTTTCCGCAAAAACGACCGCAACGACGTAAGGCTCGGCGAAATCGTTCCGCAGGCGAAATACGAAGAATCGAGCATCGTGATTATCGGCTGCCCGCAGGACGAAGGCGTCAGGCGCAGCGGCGGGCGCGTCGGCGCGGCTCTCGCGCCCGAAGCGATTCGCAGTGAATTTTATCGCCTGACGCCGTTCGGGATCCATCACCGAATCTGCGATCTGGGCAACATCGGCGGCAACTCGCTCGAAGAAACGCACGATAATTTAACGGCGGTTGTCAAAAAAATTCTCGAAGACAAGAAAAAAATCATCGTCCTCGGCGGCGCGGGCGACGTTTCTTACGCCGACGGTCGCGCGATGAGCGAGGTTTTCGGCGCGGGAAACTGGCTCGGCGTCAATGTCGACGCTTATTTCGACGTGCACGTCGAGAAAGAGCGTTCGAGCGGAACGTCGTATCGTCAGCTTCTCGAAGAAAAACTTATTCGAAACGATTATCTGTACGAAATCGCTTTTCAGCCGCAGCTCGTTTCACCCGTCTATTACCGGTATTTGCAAAATCTCGGCGTTAATATGGTGAGCGTCGAACAGCTTCGTTCGCGCGAAACCGCCGATTTGGAGCTGCGCGAGCTGATGCGCCAGAAATTCATCCGTCACAGCGAATCTTTAACCGCGTTTTTCGCTTTCGATATGCACGCCGTCCGCCAATCGGACGCGCCCGGAACTTCTGCGCCGAGCCCGATCGGTTTGCGCTCGGGCGAATTGCTCAATCTCGTCCAGTTTGCCGCCAAACTCGTTAATACGAAGATCGTCGAATTTACGGAGGTCAATCCGAATTTCGACGTTGATAACCGAACGGCTAAGCTCGTCGCGGTCGCGATGCACCGTTTTTGCAGTTCGCAGCCAAAAATAAGCGCTTGAAACTTTGAAAGTTTCAAGCGCTTATTACCTAAAAACAAAATTTATTTCAAATCTAATTCGTAATGCGTCTTCCGGTCGCTAAACGATATATTGCTAACACGACGATCGCGCCGATGATCGAAAAAATAAAACTCGGAATGCTTCCGGCGATATTATCGAACGAGCTAACCATCGGATAACCGAGCAGACTGCCGACAAATCCGCCGACTACTGCGCCGACAATTCCCAGGATCGTCGTTAAAATCACGCCGCCGCCATCCGGTCCGGGCATAATCAATTTTGCCAAATAACCAACTACAAAACCTAAAACCAACCAAATCAATAATGAAATCATTTTTTTTCTCCTTATTTGTTTCCTGTTTACCTTTTTTAAGGCATTGCCTTCAGTTATTTGATATATCAACAGTCGTGCCAAAAACGATTTCACGTTCAGAATCAAGTACTTAGCGTTTTCGGGTTTATTTTGAGAATAAAATCAAACCTTCTCTGTATTGATTTAGTACGCATCAAATACAGCTATTTTGTTAAGCATTGAGCGAAAATATTTCTTCGTAATTATCAAAAATCTCGCCGACGCTTTTGTAAACTTCGACGCAGTCTTTTTCGAGGAGTTTTTCGCGCGACCAGCCGCCCGAAGTTACGCCGATGATCTGGATTTTCGCTTTGACCGCCGCCTCCGCATCGTAAGGCGTGTCGCCGATGATCAAAACATTTTTCTTTTCGACGTTTTTGAGTTTGCCGAACGCCGCGAGAAAGATATCCGGTTCGGGCTTGGCGTTTTCGGCTTCGTCGGAGTCGGTTTCCTCATCGAGCACGTCGCTGATGTTTAATTTTTCGAGGTATTTTTCCAATTCCTCTTTGCTCGCCGAACTCGCCAGCGCGGTTTGAAAGCCGTCCGCTTTTAATTTCTCGAAAAGCTCGCGCACTTTCGGAAAAATTTTCAGTTCGGGCAAATGTTTTTCGAGAAACCGCTGTTTTCGATCTTCCTTTAGGTCTTCGCCGAATTCTTCGATTTCATCTTTTGTCAGAAATTTTTCGAGAACATCGGCCGCGCCCATTCCGATCAGACAAATAATTTCGTCGAACGACACGTTTTTGCCGTATTTTTCAAACGCCGCGACAAACGATTCGGCGTGCGCCGCGTTTGAGTCGAGCAAAGTTCCGTCAATATCGAAAATCACCGCTTTGATAAGTTTTCCCTGCTTGTTCATAATCTTCAATCCTAATCGCTAAATTTCATAATCTTCAATCCCAATCGCTAAATTATGTATGACCTATATTCTTTAATGATTGTCTTTTAAAACAAATCGCTTTGATTTTATTTTAGGCAGATTGTGATTTTTGAATGAGTTTATTGACGGTTTCGGTGAGTTTCATAAAATCAAGAGGTTTGACGAGAAAAGCGTCGGCGCAATGTTCCATTGCCTTTTGAATTTCCGATTTTCTCGCTTCGCCGCTGTAAAAGATGATGGGTGTTTTTAAGCTGTTCGAGCGAATTTCTTCGCAAACTTCGAGACTCGATTCGTTTCCCAAATAATAATCCAAAACAATCGCCGAGAAACGATTCTTCTTGACCTCTTCCAAACAGTCATCCAAATTATCACAGGCTGTGACCTCAAAATTTTCGCTTTCGAACAGATATTTCATTACTTCGAGATTATCCGCATCGTCCTCGACGCAGAGAATCGGTTGTTTGATAAATTCCATATGTTAGGGTCTCCGCATAGTAAAATATGCGTTTGTTTGATTATCACACACTTCCATTTCGTTGCATACGCTTTTAAGCTTTGTATTACTGGGAAACCTCAATAAAACAAGGAATAATTCGTTTCGGCTCTCTAATTGCGTTGCGGTGATTGTATTAGGCAAATTACGCCTCACTTTAATTCGACTGTTTTGAGCAGGATTATTTATGTCGAAAAAAATTCTCGTCGTTGAAGATTACGAAGATATCCGCAGTTTTATGAAATATCTCTTGGAAGATAGAGGCTATCAGGTTTACGAAGCGGGCGACGGCATCGAGGCTTTTGATAAATTTAAACAAGAGCATCCAGACCTCATCCTGATGGATATTTCAATGCCCCAAGTAGATGGCTTGACAGCGACGCGAGCGATTCGGGAATTAGAGGCGGACGGCGTTCATATTCCGATAATCGCCGTCACGGCATTCGGCAAATTGTATTACAGAAAAGCCATCGAGGCGGGATGCGATGAGTTGATTGATAAGCCCGTCGATTTCGATTCGATCGAATCTGTGTTACATCAATATCTGGACGAGTAACTTCTCGCGATTGTCAGACAGTTAAAAAACAATTTATAAGAAGCTAACCGAGATTTTCACTAAATCCGAGAATTCCACGCAAAACCCATAAATTACCCGCAAAACTTGACAGCGTGTGAAACTTTTCGCTAATCTTGTAATTCGCTTTTCATTTGGCGGAATTTAGTCAGTTAGCTTAGTGGTAGAGCGCCACGTTGACATCGTGGAGGTCGGCGGTTCAAATCCGCCACTGACTACTCTTTTTTATTTTTTGATAAGATGCTTTCGAAGAACTTTGCATTTTTTACGACAACTACTACGACGCGTTTCTAAACGGCGCGTTATTCGCGTTTCGTTTGGAAACGCACGGCAAAGTCGCTCTTATCAGATCAAATCACTTTAGTAGTAGGTTGTTAATTATTAATTGTTAATTATTAATTGTTACTGATTTTGTTAAGAGCGAGTTTCTTAAAGAATTTACAATTAACCATTTACAATTAACAATTAACAAAATTATGCAGATAAAATTTGGCGAACATATAAAGGATTTTTCCGATTCGGTTTCCGTTTTGGATGCGATCAAGGCGTTTGACCGCGATGTTTTGAAAAAAACCGTCGCGGCGAAAGTAAACGGCGAAGAAGTTGATCTGTCGAAACAATTAACACCGACCGACGAAGTTCTGTCAATCGAACCGATTCAGAGCGATACGCGCGACGGGTTGGAAGTTTTGCGTCATTCGACCGCGCATTTGCTCGCGGCGGCGGTTTTGGATCTGTTTCCCGGCACGCAGCTCGGCGTCGGTCCGGCGCTGATGGACGACCCGCGTTACGGTTATTATTACGACGTGATCGCGCCGCGCCAATTGACCGAAGCGGATTTGCCGGTGATCGAAAAGAAAATGCGCGAAATGGCGAAGAAAAATCTCGTCTATCGCCGCGACGAAGTTGCCAAATCCGATGTCCTGCAACTTTTCAAAGAACGCCGCGAACCGCTTAAATGCGAGCTGATCGACGAAAAAGTAACTTCCGAAACAGCGAGCATTTATCATATTGACGGCTCGCCGTTTATTGATTTTTGTCTCGGTCCGCACGTCGGACATACCGGCAAACTGAAAGCATTTAAATTGCTGGCTTTGTCAGGCGCGTATTGGAAAGGCGACGCCGAAAATCAGCAGATGCAGCGAATTTACGGAACCGCATTTGCGACGCAGGAAGAATTGGACGCGTGGTTAAAGCAGCGCGAGGAAGCCGAAAAACGCGACCATCGGCGTCTTGGAAAAGAACTCGATCTGTTTTCGATTCAGGACGATTACGGGCAGGGCTTTATTTTCTGGCATCCGAAGGGCGGCGCGATTCGCACGGATATGGAAAATTATCTGCGCGAAGAATTGCAGAAACGCGGCTACGGAATGGTTTTCACGCCGCATATCGCCAAGCGTCAACTCTGGCAAATCAGCGGACACGAAGAAAATTACGCCGATTCGCTCTTTGAACCGATGGGAATGCCCGAAAAGTTCGGCGAAGATACGGAATTTCGCCTGAAACCGATGAACTGCCCGTTTCATATCGGAATTTACAAATCACATCCGCGTTCGTATCGCGAACTGCCGTTGCGCTACGCCGAACTCGGAACGGTTTACCGCGCCGAATTATCGGGAACTTTGCACGGATTGTTGCGCGTGCGCGGATTTACACAGGACGACGCGCATATTTTCTGCACGCCCGAACAAGTCACGAGCGAAGTCGGCGACTGCGTTGATTTTGCATACGACGTTTTCAAAACTTTCGGTTTCGAAAAATTCAAAGTCGAGCTTTCGGTGCGCGGCGGCGCGGAAAATAAGGGTTATTTAGGTTCTGACGCGGATTGGGAAAACGCCGAACAGGCGCTCGTTCTGGCTTTGAACAAACGCGAGATCGCTTACGAGCGGATCGAAGGCGAGGCGGCGTTTTACGGTCCGAAGATCGATATTAAGGTCGAAGATTCGATCGGTCGCCTGTGGCAGTTATCAACCGTCCAGTTCGATTTCAATCTGCCCGAACGCTTTGAGCTCGAATTTATCGGCGACGATAATCAAAAACATCGCCCGATCATGGTGCATCGTGCGTTGTTCGGTTCGGTCGAGAGATTTTTCGGCGTGTTGATCGAACATTACGCCGGAGCGTTTCCGTTCTGGCTCGCCCCGGTGCAGGTCGCGGTTTTGCCGATTACCGACAGAATCAACGAATATGCCCAAAAAATCGGCAATGAATTGAAAAATTCGGGCTTTCGCGTCGAAGTTAACTTGAAATCGGACAAAATCGGTGCAAAAATTCGTGATGCGCAGTTACAGAAAGTTCCGTTCATGCTCGTTTTGGGCGATAAGGAACTCGAAGAAAATAAGATTGCGGTGCGTGAAAAAGTAAAAGGCGACATCGGACAGATGACGCTCGAAGAATTTAAGGAAATCGCGCGAAGGCTCAAAGAAACTCGCGCTTTAACCAACGGTTAGTTCATTGAGTTTATTGAGTTCGCTGAGTTCATTGAGTAAAATCTCTGAACTCAACGAACTCTAAAAACTCAATAAACTCAATGAACTCTAAAAAAGGAGGAGATTTATCGCTAATAATTTCAGAGGTCGCGGACGTTTTGATAATCGTCGCCAGCCGCTGCACCGCACAAACGAAAGAATTCGTGTTCCGGCTGTGCGAGTCGTCGGCGAAGACGGCGAACCGCTCGGAGTAATGGACACGCGAGACGCTGTCCAGCGAGCGCGTGAACAGGGCTTGGATTTGGTCGAAATTGCGCCGAACGCGCAGCCGCCGGTGTGCCGGATCATTGATTACGGAAAGTTTCTGTACGAACAGAAAAAGAAACAGCACGAAGCCAAGAAAAAACAGGTTACCGTGCAGGTTAAAGAAATCAAATTCCGACCGGCGACCGACGATCATGATTACGGTTATCGAATGGAGCGCGCGCGCGGCTGGCTCGGCGAAGGCGACAAGGTTCGCGCAACGATCGCTTTTCGCGGACGCGAAATGACGCACCGCGAGCTGGGAGCAGTGATTTTAGCAAAACTGCGCGACGATTTAGCCGACATCTCGGATGTCGAAGTTTCGCCGAAAATGGAAGGCTATCAGATGTTCGCCATTTTCGTGCCGAAGAAAACAAAATAACTCGATTTGGGATTTGTGAATTCGGATTTCGGCTTTATTTTCTACAATCTGCAATCAGCAATCCCAAATCCGAAATTGAAATAGGAGAAATTATGCCAAAACTTAAAACACATAAAGGCGCGGCAAAGCGTTTTCGCTCGACTGCTTCGGGCAAGTTCAAACGCGGTCACAGCCATGCACGTCATATTTTGACGAAAAAAACCAGTAAACGTAAACGCAATCTCGATATTGATGCGTTGGTATCCGAAGGCGATCAGAAGCGCGTTGAAAAAATGCTGCCGTACGGAAGAGACTAATAATTTGGGATTTGGGATTTGGGATTTCGGATTTTGGATTTATAAATACGAAATCAGCAATCAGCAATCCCAAATCGAACGACTGAAAGGAGTGAATTGTAATGCCAAGAGCAAAACGTGGTAATAAGCGCACCGAGCGCCGCAAAAAGATTTTAGCCTTAGCGAAAGGCTATCGTGGAACGAAATCGAAACTTTATCGTTCAGCCAAAGAATCGGTTGAACGCGCATTGAACTTTGCCTATACGGGCAGAAAGCTGAAAAAACGCGATTTTCGCAAACTCTGGATCGTCCGCATCAATGCGGCGTGCCGTTTGAACGAAATGAAATATTCGCAGTTTATTCACGGGCTCAAACTAGCCGGTGTCGAGCTTGACCGTAAAGTTCTCGCCGATTTAGCCGTCAAACAGCCCGAATCATTCGCCGCACTCGCAGGACAGGCGAAAGACGCGATCAGCAATCAGCCGGCGGCAACCGCGTAAAAGTGTTTGAAATGCTTTTGACGGGCAAAAAATTATCGTTGGCGAGTTTGGTCTTGATTTTTTCGACCAAACTCGCCAACGCTTGCGATTACGCGCCGGAATTTAAAGAACAAATTCTCAAACATTTAGCCGAAAGAGATTTTAGCGTCAAGGCGTATTTCTTCGCTACCGTTTTATTGATTGCCGCCAATATGGTTTTGTTTTTCGTTAGAAAGAAAAACGATTATCTGGTAGGTTTTGCGGTTATTCTGACAGCGCTGATTTCCGCGCCGATCACGATGTTTTCAATTATTAACGACTCGTGCGGAGATTCGATTGTCGGGAATTTACGGATAAATTTTTATATCTTTCTGAGCTTTCTGGTTTTTCAGGTTTGCCTCTGGTTAAAGGACGCGAGTTTGCGGTTTAATCGAGAGAAGCCGGCGGTAGATTTTCTGTAGTTGTAAGGAGAGATGAAAACAAACAAATTCGTAGAAATTTTATTTTTCATCGCCGCTTTAAGTTCAGAGACTTTAGCATGTACGTTAGTTGCGGGTGCAAATCCTAACACTTTACCGGAACGTCAAAATAAGGTATTGATGTTTCTTGCAATTTCGCTACTTTTTGCTGTTGCTACGTTTTTTTTGTATTTAAAAAGGAATAGACAGGGAGTTATTGCAGTAATTGTTAGCTTTTTGATTGTCGGATTTACAATTTTCACAGCAAACGTTTATAACGGAGATTGCGGTAAAACTGCGCTTTACAATGCTAAAATAGGAATTTCAATAACCTTTGTTTGTTTTTTAGCACAATTTACGACGTGGCTGTTATTTAGAAAAAAGTGCCACGCGGAATTGTCTTAAGATTTTATGTCAGACGAAAAGAAACAAGTTGAGCAGATTCGCGAAGCGTTCGAGAAGGAATTCGGACGCTTTGTTGATTTACGCAATAAGATTAACAGTTTGGGTTTGCAGGCGGCGGAGACTCTCCAGCGCGAGATCGGCGAATTCAAGACCAAACACACGGGCAAAAAGTCGGAGATCGCGAACGCCAAAAAACTGATCGGTCGCGTTGCGCCTGAAGAACGCGGCGCGTTCGGGCAATTTGTGCAGACGGTCGAAAAGAAAATCGTCGGCGCGATCGAAGATGCCGAAACGAGTCTTAACGAATTTATCTCGGAGGCGAAAACCGAACGCGAACGCCTCGACGTCACGCTTCCCGGTCGTCGCCCGCGCATCGGGCATCTGCACCCGATAACCTTGCTCCGCCAGCAGATCGAAGACATTTTCGTTTCGATGGGCTACGCGATCGAGGACGACCGCGAGATCGAGACGGATTATTACAATTTCGAAGCTTTAAACATTCCCGAAGGTCACCCGGCGCGCGAATCGCAGGACACGTTTTACACGACCGGCGGATTCGCGCTGCGTTCGCAGACTTCGACCGTCCAGATTCGCGCGATGCAGCGGCGCGGCGCGCCGATTCGAATCATCGCGCCCGGAAAAGTTTTCCGCCGCGACACGCCCGATATGACGCACGTTCCGATGTTTCACCAGATCGAAGGCTTATGCGTTGACAAAGGCATCACGATGGCGCACTTAAAAGGCACGGTCAAAGAATGGCTGCGGCGTCTGTTCGGTAAAGACACGGTTATCCGGCTTCGTCCGAGCTACTTCCCTTTCACCGAACCGAGCGCGGAATTCGATTTTTCGTGCTTCAAATGCAATGGTTCAGGCACGTTCGAAGGCGAACGCTGTCGTCCGTGTAAAGGTTCGGGCTGGATCGAACTCGGCGGCTCGGGAATGGTTCACCCGAACGTCTTACGCGCCTGCGGCGTCGACCCGCAAATTTATTCGGGCTTCGCGTTCGGCTTCGGTTTGGAAAGAATGTGCGCCCTGATGTATTCGCTCGACGACATCCGCCTAATGTTCGAAAATGATGTGAGATTTTTGGAACAATTCCGCTAATATAGAAATATGTTAGCAGTTTTTTTGTTCTTTATTTTCCTTTTATTACTCGTGATTGCCGCCTTTGCGTTAAAGATCATTTTTGACTCTGTTAATCGAAAAGGTGAATTAGGCGTTAATTTAATGCCCTTAATTTGTCCAAGATGTGGTAAAAAAACTGAATTATTCCGAACTTCGAACTTAATCAACAAACCCTCCTGGGGCGGCGGTGCCTGTTCAAACTGCGGTTGTGAAATGGATAAGTGGGGAAATGAAGTTCCGACAGTTTCTGAAACTAACACATCACCGAAAAGTCTTGAGCAATCAAAAACAGAACCGTTTATTTTTTACGATTCAAAAGGCAAAACTCCTGTCGAAAGAATTTTTGACGAAAACAATAAATGATTTATGGGTTGGGCTATCGGGCTTATTGCGAAATTGAAATTGGGCGAAACTGTTTCGTTTCGTCCTCGCGGACATTCGATGAAAGGTAAGATCGAATCGGGTCAGCTTTGTACGGTCGAGCCGATTGTAGATTTTGAAAGTTTGCGGAAAGGCGACATTGTTTTGTGTAAAGTAAACGGCGCGGAATATCTGCATTTGATCAAAGCGATCAACGGCGCGCGGTTTCAGATCGGCAATAATTGCGGGCGGATAAACGGCTGGGTCGGCACGAACGCGATTTTCGGCAAGCTCGTTAAAATCGAAGATTAAGCAGGGGAAAAATGAAAATTCTCGTGACAGGCGCGACAGGTTACATCGGCGGACGGCTGATTCCGAAACTTTTGGAAGCAGGCTGTGCAGTGCGCGTTTTTGTGCGGGATGCGCGAAAGCTCGAAGGTCGAAAATGGTTTGAGAAGGTCGAAATTGCGACGGGCGATCTCGAAAACCGCGAAGAAATTTCACGCGCTTTAGAAGGCGTTGACGCCGCTTATTTTCTGGTTCATTCGATGAACGAAGGCGGCGATTTTGCCGAGCGCGAACGATTGATCGCCGAAAATTTCGCGGCGGCGGCAGAAAATGTTGAAAAGATAATTTATCTCGGCGGACTGCTTCCGACAGAAAGCGTTTCCGAACATTTGAAAAGCCGTGCGGCGGTCGGCGAAATTCTGCGCAAAGGCGGCAAAACAACTGAGTTTCGCGCCGGTCCGATCATCGGTTCGGGTTCGGCATCGTTCGAAATGGTTCGTTATCTGACCGAAAGAATTCCGGTGATGATCGTGCCGCGCTGGGTGAAAAACGAAGTTCAGCCGGTCGCCGTCAGGAACGTCATCGAATATCTCGTCGCCGCTTTGAAGCGCGAACCGCTCGGCGTCGTGGATATCGGCGCCGACGTTCTGCCGTTTCGCGGAATGATGGAAACTTTTGCCGAAGTGCGCGGGCTCAAACGCGTGATCGTGCCCGTGCCGGTTTTAACGCCGCTTTTATCGGGGTTGTGGGTCGGTTTGATCACGCCGATCCCGAATTCGCTCGCCGTGCCGCTCGTCAAGGGAATTATCAATCCGGTTTTGGCGGACACGGCAAAGGCGAAAAAACATTTCCCCGAGATCGAGCCGATGAATTACCGCGAAGCCGTTGCGCTCGCGCTTGAAAAGATCAACGAAAAAGCGGTCGAAACGCGCTGGAGCGGCTCATACGGCGAAGATTCGCCGACTTATCGAATGACCGACCGCGAAGGAGTTTTCAAAGAAGTTCGGACGGTTTTGACCGATGCTTCGGCTGAATCGGTTTTCAGGAGTTTTACTTCGATCGGCGGCGATAAAGGTTGGCTGACGTGGAGCTGGGCTTGGAAATTGCGCGGTTTGATGGATAAAATCGTCGGCGGTCCGGGACTTTCGCGCGGTCGCCGCCACCCGACCGAAGTTTTGATCGGCGAGGAGCTTGATTTCTGGCGCGTCGAAGATTTAAAGAAAAACGAGTTGATGCTGTTGCGCGCCGAAATGAAGGTTCCCGGCAAAGCATGGCTACAGTTCGAAGCCGTCCCGAAAGACGGCAAAACGCAGCTGATTCAAACCGCAATGTTTGCGCCGAAAGGCTTGTTCGGATTTCTTTACTGGTATGCATCTTACCCGGCGCATTTTTTTATTTTTGAGCGAATGGCGCAGAAGATCGCGCAGGGCGCGGAGGTTCTGGATGGCGAAAAAGATTTGGCGGATATGCCTGAAACGATTTAAGAATTTTGCCCGACGAAAATCGCGCTGTAACGACGAATTATCACGGAAATAAATTCGATTTTCGGAAAATGTATTAAGATTGAAAATCAAAGTTTTTTTGAAAAATTAATTTATCGCACGGAGATTATTATGAATTCAAACACGAAGGGTTTGTTATTTATCGTTTTGGGCGTTTTGTCGCTGCTCTGGTTCGCCTATGAAGTCATCGGCTACGCGTCGCGCGGCGGCATTCTGCCGGGAGAAAGTGCGGTGATGGAGTATGGTTTGACCTTTTTAAAGCTCGTCATGACGATCTCATTTTTTGTTACCGCGATAAATGCTTTCAGGAAAAAAGGCTAATTTAAGAATTATTTTGTATTTATGAATATCAGTTACAACTGGTTGAAAGATTTGGTCGAAACGAATTTGCCGCCCGAAGATTTAGCGAAGAAATTAACCGACGCCGGACTCGCGGTCGAAGGAATTCATGCAATCGGCGATGATTCGGTTTTCGATATCGATCTCACGTCGAATCGCGGCGATTGCCTGTCGCATCTCGGCGTCGCGCGTGAAATCAGCGTGATTGCGGATTGCGGATTGCGGATTGCGGATTTTAAGTCGGAAAAGAATCCGCAATCCCAAATCCCAAATCCGCAATTAGTCAGCATTGAGGATGCTGACTTATGTCATCGTTTTACGGCGCGCGTGATTCGCGGCGTCAAGATCGGTCCCTCGCCCGAATGGTTGGTCAAACGGCTCGAAGCCGTCGGCGAACGCTCGATCAACAACGTCGCGGATATTACGAATTTCGTAATGCACGAGCTCGGGAATCCGATGCATTCGTTCGATTTTAATAAACTTGCGGGCAACCGAATCAACGTTCGCCGCGCGCGGGCGGGCGAAACTATCAAGACGCTCGATGAAGTCGAACGCCCGCTGGACGAAACGATGCTCGCGATCTGCGACGCCGAAAAACCGGTCGCGGTCGGCGGCGTGATGGGCGGTTTCGATTCTTCGATCACCGCCGAAACGACCGACGTTTTATTGGAAGTCGCTTATTTCAAACGCGAATCCATCCGCCAAACTTCGCGTAAACTGAAACTTTCGACCGAAGCAAGCCATCATTTCGAACGCGGCGTCGATATCGAAAATTTGGTGCGCGCCTCAAACCGCGCGACGGCGATGATTTGCGAACTCGCAGGCGGAACGGCGGGCGAATTCGTTGATGTTTACCCGACGAAATTCGCCCAAAGCATGATCGAATCGAGAGATATTCAATTCGCCGTTAAAAGATTAACGGGTTTGGACGTTAAATACGAAGAAATTATACGGATTTTGAATGCGCTCGGCGTCAGCTCGAAAATAAATCCCGACGGGCGGATTTTTACCGCGCCGACCTGGCGGCACGATTTGAATATCGAAGAGGATTTGGTCGAAGAAGTCGCGCGCGTCGTCGGCTACGACAACATCGGCGAAGAATTGCCGCCGTCTTTCTCAGCCGGCGAATACCAGCCGAACGAGATTCGCAAATTCCACATGCGCAAAACGCTTTCGAATCTCGGTTTCGACGAAGCGCTTTCCTACAGTTTTATTGATTCGAAACACGACGAAATTTTCGCTCTTGTCCCCGAATTCGTGCACGAAAACTTGGACGAAAAATTCGTCACCTTAAAAGATTCGATCATCGAAGGCGCGGTCAGAATGCGCCCGAGCCTGCTTTCGGGATTGCTCGACGCCGTGCGTACGAACCTGAATTTTCAAAATCGAAATCTGCGGCTTTTCGAACTCGGCAAGGTTTTTTCGGCGTCGAATAAAGAAAACGAACTGCCGAACGAACGCGAACTTTTTGCGCTCGTCGTTACCGGCAGTGAAGAATTCGAAGGCAAAGCGATGGCAAACCGCGAATTCGATTTTTATGACGCGAAAGGCGCGCTCGAAAGCGCGATTGACGCGACCGGCGCGCCGCATTTAATATTTAAGGCGGCAGACGCAAAACATCTGCGCAAAGGTCAGTCGGCGGAAATCATAATGAACGAAAAAACGGTCGGCACGATCGGGCGTTTAAGCGATGAGATTGCCCAAAACTATAAATTCCGCCAGCCGGTTTTTGTCGCCGAAATTGATTTAGATAGTGTTTTAGCCGAAAAGGAACAAGCGGTTCTTTATCATCCTTTGCCGGTTTACCCGTCGGTCGAGCGCGATGTTTCGGTGATGGTTAAACGAAATATTTCCTTTGCCGAAATCCGTCAAGCGATTGAATCCGAAGGCTTTGAGCTTTTACGATGTATCGAGTTCGTAGATGTTTACGAAGGCAAAGGCGTCGCCGACGACGAGCGTTCGCTGACCATCAGATTTGTTTATCGCAGCGGCGAACGAACGTTAATCGAAGCGGAAGTCGAATCCGTCCACGGCAAAATTCTAAACGTTCTGGAAGCAAAATTCGGCGCGCGGCAAAGATTTTAAATTAGTGAGCGGTAAGCGGTAATTTTGCTTTTCACTGCTCACCGCTCACCGCTTACCGCTCACCTTAAAAAAACTTCACTAAAAGCTTGAAGTTTTTGCCAAAAATAAACATAATCAATTGCACTTAGCAAAAAAATCTTTGGAGAAAGCAATGAACGGTCTTGCAGGAATGGAAAAATTCTCGCATCTTGAAGATAAAATTTATCTCACAATCGAAAACGTCAAAAAGATGCGTGAGGAAAAAGACAGGCTCGTACGCGAACTTTCGTCGTTAAGACATGAAGTGAGCAGTCTTTTGGGAGAAAAAAATCGGCTCGAAGAAAAAATCGAGGATTTATTGTCGGAGCGCGACGCGATCCAGCTTAAAGTTGAGGCGATGCTCGACGCAATCACCATTATCGAACCCGATGTGGCGGAAGCCCTCGGGAGGTAAACGAAATGTTTGGATCAAGAGGGAAAACGAACATGCCGGAACAGTCAATCAGAGTTGAGATTTATAACCAAACCTACAACATTCGTTCCGATGGTGACAATGAATATATAATGCGTTTGGCTGAATACGTGGACGGCAAGATGCGCGAAATTTCTTCCGGCACGCTAACCGTTGACAGTCTGAAAGTCGCTATTTTAGCCGCGCTCCACATCGCCGACGAGTATCATCAGCTCAAAAGCCAGCAGGAACAAACCGACGCGCAGCTTGCCTCGCGAAGCGCCGAAATGACCGAAATGCTCGATATTATCTTTAAGCAGAAAGACATTACGCCGCAGGAATTCGAAACCGAACAGTAGCGGCGAGAAGAGGAGAAAAGGAGAAAAGGAGCGGAAGAGATTTTTCAATCTTACCGCTCCTTTCCTCTTGACGAAACTTTACAAAAAAACTGCCGCTTCTTACCCTTTTCTCTTCTTCTCCTCTTCTTTTCCGCCAAACGGTTTGCTACAATACAAAACGGCGGAAGAACATTTACTGCGAAGTTCGTGACCGAACGACACAATAATTGAGCCAACACTAATTGATCGGGAGGCTAATGCCGTAGTTTAGTGCAGTCTTTCAAAGTTAAAGACGTGCCGGAGAACACGGCTCTGATGCGAAGGTTAAAATCCGGCGCAGAAAGCCGCCCACCTGTTGAGACACAGGTTCAATTTTTCCGTTTGAACGGCTTTTGCGGTTCTCTTCTGCTAAAATCAGGTTTAGACAACATATTTATTTTCATCGGCATCTAGTCTTTCGAAATCAATTTTTGAAAGGGCGGAAAAACCGGTGAAAATATTTTTTTTGGCTTCTGTTTCGTTAATTTTTCTCAGCCAGATGGTTTTCGGGCAAAATAATCCGCAGGGTTTTGCCGTTTATCGGCTTCCCGATCCGGTAAAATCGAATCAACTTTCAGCTCTCGACCTCAAAAAATTAAAACCGACCGGCGCGCCGCTGATTGCCGAAAGCGATATTTGGTTTTATCAAAAGGAAAGTCACTCATTTCGAATCAATTACACGGCTGCTCTGCGCATAAAAGAAATTAATGAGAATGGCACAAATCGACCTTTTGCGGTTTTTGTCGGTAACGACGCAATTTATGCCGGCGCGTTCTGGAAAAGCATTCTTTCGTCGAGTTTTGACGGCGTCATTATTGATACTTACAAAGCTCTTACAGTATCGACAAAAAAATCAACGCTCGATTTCCCCGTTTTAACTCTCGAACTCGGTTATCCTTCCGCCGGATACTTCAAAGGTACGGATTTACGCGCGGATTCGCGGATTTTCAAGGCATTGGAAAAAGCCGGAAAATTGTACGAAGAGGTCGAATTAATCGTCAAATGCAAAAAAATCACGGCGAGCGGCAAGCGCCGCCCCAGTTCGGAATTTACTTTCAAAGTGGTTTCAGTAGCAAAGGGCGAATTTAAGGCTAAGGAAATAAACTTCGAACTTTACGGCGGCGAATTGCTTTCCGAATTGGGCGCTAAACAGGGCTGGGGCGCGGGCGAAAATGTCGAATTTAATCCCGAACAGGAAATCGTCCTCCAAATTTCGCAGCAGGTCGGCAGGGAAAAACCCGATTTCTTTATCAGGGAATACCGGAAAAAATAAAATCCGTGTTGTCCGATGGCGTTTAATTTATTTATCATAAACCTGTGAATATTTTAATGATAGCGGATGTCGTCGCGCGTCCGGGCAGACGCGCGGTAATGGATAAAATTCAGTACCTGCGCGAAAAGTACAACATCGATATCGCGACGATGAACGCCGAAAATGTCGCGGGCGGTTTTTCGATCACGCCGGCGATCGCCGACGAATTGTTCGACGCCGGAATCGACGTGATGACTTCGGGCAATCATATCTTCGATAAACACGAGATAATTCCCTACCTCGAAAGTAATCCGAGGCTTTTGCGACCGGCGAATTATCCGCCATCGTCAGCCGGAAAAGGTCTTTTTATCGGCGAGATCAACGGTTACGAGATCGCGGTGATCAATCTTTTAGGCAGAGTTTTTATGCCGCCGGTTGACGATCCTTTTCGCGTCGCCGATGCCTGCGTCGAAGATATTCCCGATCACGTAAAAATCCGTCTGGTCGATATGCACTGCGAGGCGACGAGCGAAAAATACGCGATGGGCTGGTTCTTGAGCGGTCGGGTTTCGGCGGTCGTCGGCTCGCACACGCATGTTCAGACGGCTGACGAACGGATTCTCGACGGCGCGACGGCTTATATCACCGACATCGGAATGACGGGCAGTTACGCGGGCGTGATCGGGATGGAAAAAACACAGATCATCGAACGGTTTACAAAAATCCCCGCCGCGCGCGCCGAACATGCGAAAGGCGATGTCTGGATTTGCGCCGTCGTGATCGAAGTTGACGAGGAAACCGGGAAAGCGACAAAAATCGAGCGCATAAAATTAGAACATTCATTTAACTAAAATTCGGTCAGCAGAACCGCGTCCTGCGTTTCGGTAATGACCGGATAAAGTAACTGTCTGCCGTCCGCCGACCATTCGGGAAGATTCGACGCGCCTTTTCCTAATCCGCTGATGATTTGCGCTTCGCCGCCGTCGAGCGGAAGCAGCAAAAGATTCAAACTTTCGCCCGTCGTAAAAATCTGCGTCAGAAAGTTGCCCGACGGATGAAAGCGAATTTGGCGTTCGTAAATCGGAAGCGGCAGATCGAGTTTGCGAATCAGCGCGCCCGAATCGGTCGAAACCAGCGCGATGCGCCATTTGCGGTTTTCCGCCAAATCCATAAAATAACACGCGGCTTGCGCGCCGTCGGGCGAGATTGCCGGAAAATAACATTTCTCTCTGAGAATCCGCGCCGACGGTTCATTTTGCAAAGTCAGAAAAATGCCTTCTGCATAACCCAATCCGCGATGAAAAACGATTTTTCCGTTGCTTGAAACGTCAGGTGCCTGATCGCCGCCTTCGCTTAATTGGCGCAAGTTTTTCCCGTCCGCGTCCGACTGCCAGATGCCGCGTTTGCCGTTTTGTCTCGATGCAAAGATCAAACTTCCGTCGATCGGCGAAACCGCCAGACCGAATGTTACGTTGGCATCCGAAGTCAGCTGCGAGCGGTTCGTGCCGTCCATTTTCATTCGCCATAATTCGCTCGTGCCGCTCGTTCTGGAAGCGAAGATTATTCCGCCCTTCGCGTCCCAATCCATCTCGTCAACGTATTCCGATGCCGTAAAAATCTCGCGGATTTTGAGCGATTTTTTCGTTTCGTCGAAATCCGCGACGCGCAGACTCGTCGAAGCATTAAGCTGAACGGTGAGAAGTTTTCCGCCCGTCGCCGCGAGCCAATTATATTTTTGCAAGTCGCCCGTCACGCGTTTGGCTTCGCCGGATTGACGCGAAAAAATCCAGACCTGATTCGACAGCCCGTTTTCTTCCGAGGCGATAAAAGCCAGCCGGTCGGCATCGAGCCACGCCAGATAATCAATGTCTTTCCAGCGTTTTTCCGTCAAATATCGCTCGCTTCCGTCGTCGGGATCAACCATCAAAATTGCGCTGCCCGCATTTTTTTCGCCTTTTTCCTGAACCGCCAGCGCAACTTCCGTGCCGTCGGGCGACCAGGCGACCGGACTCGTTTTGAACATACTGAGGTATCGGACATCGTGTTTGGCGCGAATCAGAAACCGTGAATTTGCGCCGTCAATGTCCGCGACGCCGAACAGCGTTTCGTTTTCGCCGTTGTTCGATGATGTAAAAGCAAAGCGCCTGCCGTCAGGCGAAATGCTGATCGATGAGCCGGACGTTACGTTCGGAATCTGCTGCGACGCGCCGCCGAGAAGCGGAATTTTTTGAACGAGCGGGTCGATCTCGTTTTTCGAAAAAACCGACGCGTAAATAAATTTATTGTCGGGCGAAACGGTCAGACCGACATATTCGAGCGACTGCGATTCGACGATCCGCTGTTCACTTCCCGTGTCGAGCTGGCGCAGCCAGAGACTTTCGCCCGCGTCTTCCTTTTGCGAAAAAACCGCGAAATTGCCGTCCGGCGACATCGCCGCCGCAAAGACCTTTCCGCTCGTCGTCAGTTTGGTTAATTTCAATTGTTTTTCATTGACAGCCGAGGTATTTCGGCTCCAAACCCAGCCGATTCCGACAACTGCTAAAATCGCTAAAACCGCAATTCCCGCAAGACTCAAAGTTTTGCGGTTCAATTTAATTCTTTCGTTCAAATTTGACGATTGCGGAACAATCTCTATTTCCTGTTCGATGGTCAGCTCCGAAATCGTGTGTGTCTCGATCACAAAACCGCCGGCGTTTGCCGGGGCGACAAATTTATAACCTTTGCCCGGAATAGTGACCAGAAAACGCGGCGCATTTCGCGTTTCGCCCAGAGCCTTCCTCAAATTCGAGATCTGCACCACCAGATTCGATTCTTCGACAAATTTTTCGTCCCAGACCGACTGCAAAATCTCGTCCTTTGAAATTATTCTGCCGTTATTGTTTGCCATAAAAACCAGCAGATCAAAGGCTTTGGCGTGCAAAGCGACCGCCGTGCCGCCGCGCATCAATCGCCTTTGAATCATGTCGAGTTCAAATTCGGCAAACGAAATAATGTTGTTTTGTCGGTCGTTCATCGCCAATTTATATCAATTTATAAAAATTTATCTGCAAATTTAGGACATTTCAGCCTTGATTTCGGCAAACTTTGTCCAATGCAAATAGAGCCGTGAGCGAATTTTGAGGATTGCGAGAATTTTAACAGATAAGACTCGAAACAAAAAGATATTTTTATGAAAACAACGCGCCGTACCAGGATCAGATTTGAAAAACGCGAAGTAAAATTCGTTCGATTCAGCGGCACGACGAAACTTTTTTGCGGAATCTGTCAGACGGAAACCGCGCATTTGACCGTCGGGCAAACGGCATACGCGCTTGCCGTTTCGGAATTAAATATTTTTCGACTGGCTGAAAGGGGACAAATTCATTCGACCGAAACAGCGCATGGACAATTTTTAATTTGCGCGGCATCGGCGGCAGATTTTGAAAAATAGGAGAACTGGAAATATGGCAGTATGGCAAATCGAAACATCAATTACGACAATCAACACCAATCTTTCATGCACGGTAATGATAGGTTATGTGTCGGACGATAGCCCACTCGGAAGCCATCTTTGGTGGCAGAAGGTTGCGGGACGCTATCAATTCGGACCGCAATCGGGCAAATGGGGTTATTGGCGCGATGGGATAATTCTTACCCGCACAGCCAACACCAGCGACCCGGTTTTCAGCACATCCGCCAATGTTCTGCTCGTCCTGAGCATAGTTCCCCGAAATTTTGCGGAAAAAATGCTGCCGCTGGAAATTATCAGAGGCTTCGGCAGACATTTTACGACGAATGAAGACATATCCTGGGAAATGAAGTTTCCGACAAGAGCAAATAAAAAATAAACCGACAGATAAAATAAGGAGAAGAATAATTATGGGCGACACTATTTTAGATAACACGATGTATTTGAGTGAATACGATACCTGGGTCGGACTTGGCGGAAAAGTCGGTGGCTCTTTGGGTTTAATCGGAGCAGAATCGGCAGACGGATACGTTTGGAATGTCGGCTATCAGCAGCACGTTCATCCGTTGAATATTACGAGTTTTCGGTTTGGTCCCGGATTGGGCGGCGGAGTCGGAATGGTGGCAATGCTGGTTTTTAATTGCGGAAATATCGCCAGTTTGAATAATACGTCCAATTCCGATTGGTGCATCAATGTTTCATTAGCCGGAAAATGGTCATCGCTTGTCAAAGGTTTGCAAAAATACAAGTTTTTTACGGCACTCGCCAAATATATGGATAATACGATGACTCCCGACGATATGAGTTCGGTAAGAAACGGGCTTTCATATCTTTACTCCGCCGCCGAAATTAATAATATGGATTATTCACCGAAAACCGTTACTTTGGACATTCCGGCAGCGGGGATCGGAGTCGAACTTTCGATGAGTTATATGCTCGGAATTGTTACGGTCGGCGAGATAATTGTCAAAAAAGATGCCGAGCAATCGGAAGGTCAGACCTTTGACGGCAGCGGTTCAGGTTCAAGTATGGAATATTAAACAAAAAGTTAAGATTAGTTCGGAATTTTCTTCATCTCCAGCCTTCCGAGCGGATTGAAGAAAACAGGCGGATTGGCAGACAGAAGGTTTTTAACAGTTTGCCAATCCGCCGTAGAGGAGAAAATAAATGAATGCAGCAATTTTTCAACGCAACTTGATTTTTACAGTCGTAATTTTGACGGCATTTGCGGGCGCGATTTCAGCACAGACGCTGCCGCAGGTTTGCACTTTACGCGGAACGCTCGGAATCGCGCCGCCCGCCGGGGCGACCGGAACTCTGCCGAATGCGATTTCGCGTCCGGGCGCGCCGACCGCGACCTGTTCGGGCGTCACGCCGCCGAACCCATTTAATTCCGGCGCGGGCGGCTATCGGTATAATGTTCATTATCTTAACAATCCCTCGATTTTCCCGATTTGTGTGCCGGTCAGATTAACCAAAACAAATCCGTCTGTTTCCGGCGCTGATTTGCAGGTTTCGGTTTTTCAAGCGCCTTTTGCGCCAACGGATATTACCAATTCGGCACGGTTTCGGGGCGATGCCGGCGTCAGCACCGCTGCTTTTGCTGTTCATCAGCCGACGACCTTTTCGGTCGTCGTGCCGGGAAATTCTTCGGTCGCGCTGGTCGTTTATAACACCGTCAACGGTTCGACTGCCGCCGAGCCATATCAGCTCGATTTCTGCACAAACACGACTGCTTACACGGGTTCGGCGGTTTCGATTCCCGACAATCTTTCCACCGGAGTTAATGTCAATCTTCCCGTTTCGACCAGCGGCAGAATCTCGGACGTTAATTTCAGATTCAACACCGGCACAGGCACTTGCGACACGACAGCGGGAAACACAAACGCGGCAATTAGCCATACATTTGTCGGCGATCTGACGTTTCGGCTGACCGCGCCCGGCGGTTTTCCGAGCGCGACATTTATGGAACGGCGCGGCGGCACCCGCGAAAATATTTGCACTACAGCGATTGACGACGACGGCAATTTACCGTTGCTTTCAACAATTTCCAACCAAACCGGACAATTTATTTCCGGTAATTTTTCGTCTGAAACAACCGGACGGCTTTCGAGATTTGACGGTGAAGGCGCGCAGGGAAACTGGGTTTTGAATGTCAGCGACAACGCAGCTGACGATACCGGATTTTTGCGCCGGTTCGCATTGGAAATTACGACTTATCCGCGAAAAGCTCCGTTTGATTATGACGGCGACGGACGCACCGATGTTTCGATTTATCGCCCTGCCGCCGGTGAATGGTGGTATTACAGAAGCTCAGACGGAGGAAACGCGGCTGTCCAATTCGGCACTTCGGCAGACCGGATCGTGCCGGGCGATTATTCGGGCGACGGCAAAACCGACATCGCTTTTTGGCGACCTTCGTCGGGCGAATGGTTTATTTTGCGCTCGGAAGACGGTTCGTTTTATTCCGTTCCTTTCGGCGCGAACGGCGATGTTCCGGTTCCGGCTGATTACGATGGCGACACGTTTACCGATGTCGCGGTTTTTCGTCCGTCGACAAATACATGGTTTATCAATAAATCGTCGGGCGGAACGGATATTGTCGGTTTCGGCGCGGCGGGCGATAAACCCGTTCCCGGCGATTACGACGGCGACGCGAAAACCGACATCGCGATCTTTCGCCCGAACGGCGCGGGCGGCAATGCGGAATGGTGGGGTTTGCGGAGCAGAAACGGCGGTTCGTTTGTGACGACTTTCGGAGTTTCGACCGACAAAGCCGTGCCCGGCGATTATACCGGCGACGGAAGGACGGATGTGGCAATATGGCGTCCTTCGACCGGCTTTTGGTTTATCCTGCGAAGCGAAGATAATTCGTTCTATTCATTCCCGTTCGGCGCGGCGGGCGACATTCCGACGCCGGGAGATTATGACGGCGACGGCAAATCGGACGCGGCGGTCTTTCGTCCTTCGAGTTCGAATTGGTTCGCTCAACGCTCAACTGCCGGAACGCTCATCCAGCAATTCGGCGTCGTCGGGGATTTTCCGACGCCGAATGCCTTTGTGCCGTAATTTTCAGCCAAGTGTTTGGCAAAAAATGAAAAGGTTTGTCGTATTACACGACAAACCTTTTCACTTTTTCACTTTTTCACTTTACGAATCTTTTTCGAGTTCCTTGCGGATTTCTTCTTCCATTCGCGCGGATTCTAATGCGAGCGGAAGCGCCGATGTGCGCGCCGAGAGTTTTTTGAGCGCGAGATCGGTTTCGGAAAAATTCGTACCGTGGCGCGCCGCCGTTTCGATCTGGTGCATACGGTTTTCGGCTTCGAGACGCATTGCGTCGGCTTCTTTCTGGATTTCCGACAGTTTTTCAAAGTCCTTTCGCAGTTCCTCTTGAAACGCGGAGGAGTTTTCCGCCTTCGAATATTTAAGTTTTCCCTGCCGCCGTTTAATCAGCATCAATTCCTGTTTCGCCGATTTTTGAATCCGCGTCGCCGTCAGACGCGCCGCCAGACTATCGCGAAAAGCGTCGCCGAGCAAAAGGTTTCGGGCTTCGATATCCTGCAAAGAGCGGCGTTCGGCACCGGTCAATTCGTGTTTGAACCAATCGACCTCTTGGGCTTTGATGCCGTCAATCGCGAGGCGTTCGCGAACCGTTGCGAGCCACCGCGAACGATACAGCATCAAACCGCCGGAAACCATTAAGCCGAGGAGAAAACCGCCGATCAGGGAGATTAAAATCAAACTTCCCCAAACTGCCGCGGTCGGCGTTGTCGTCGCGAGCATAAACAGCAAAAAGAAAATCGCCGCCGGAATCACGGGCATCAGAACGGGAAGGCTCCAGGCGCCGACTTTAAGGAATTTATCCTTCGCAACGTCCTTTCGCGTGATCTCGTATCCGGGCTGTAATTCTTTCATCCGTATCGCTTTACTCTACCGACTGTGCGAACTTTATTCAACCTTGCGGCATCAAAATCTTAGCTTTTACATGCATTTCGTATTATCATTGAAGCTGCCTCATTGAGGCAATTTATTCGAGCCGAAAATCTATGTTTTTTAGCCAACTTTCAAAAATAACCACCGCTTTGCTTTTTGTCTGCGCCGCTGCGGCTTTTACCTTTTCGCAGGAACCCGACAAAAAACAAAAAAACACACCGAAAGTTCGGACGATGACCATCCCGATTTCGATTTTTACCAAAGAAGAATTAAGGAAAAATCAAGCCGGAGAATATATCGAAGCGGGCGAAATCATCGTTAAGGAAGACGGCGATCAGCAAACGATTCTGTCAATCCGCAGCGTCACGAACACGCCGCTCCATATCGCGATCTTGATTCAGGACAACCTTTCTTCGAACATCAATCTGCAGCTCGACGAGATCAAAAATTTTATCAGGAAACTTCCCTCGGATTCGCGCGTGATGGTTGCCTATCTTCGTTCGGGAACAACGCTCGTGCCGCAGAAATTCACGACCGATCTCGAAAAAGCCGCCGGCTCGGTTCGCGCCGTCGTCGGCAGTTCGTCGGTCGCTCCGAACAGTCCGTATGAAGGCGTCGAAGAAGTTTTAGGAAGATTTGACGCGCTGCCGACCGGACGCCGCGCGATCCTGCTTCTTTCCGACGGGCTCGATTTGTCCGAAACGGCACCGGCGCAAAGTCTGCGGCTCGATCAGGCGGTTCTTAAAGCCCAGCGGCGCGGCGTTGCGGTTTACTCGTTTTATTCTTCGGGAACGTTAACCGAAAACGGAAATTCGAGCGTTATTCTCAACGGGCAAAGCTCGCTCAATCGCCTGTCGGAAGAAACCGGCGGACGCGCGTTTTTTCAAGGCACGATCTCGCCGATCAGCCTCCAGCCGTTTTTCCGCGACTTAAATCTCGCGCTCACGCGCCAATTCGCGCTGACATATCTTTCAACGCACCTGAAAAAGGGTTATCACAAAGTTCAGGTCATCAGCACTAACCCCGAGATCCGGATCGAACATCCGAAAGGTTATTATTATCGAGGAAACAACTAACCGCTCCGACAACAATAAATAGAAAAGGCTTTACTCCATATCCAAAGAGTAAAGCCTTTCTGTTTATTTACCTTTTAATTTTAACCATCTATTCGTGAATCTTTACCGGTATTTAAAATTGCAGACCGGACAAACGTAAGCGTCTTCTTTGATCAAAAGCCCGATCCAAAAAAGCGGAAAAATCGTTACCAAAAGAATCGCGAAGGTAATCCAGCCGGCGGTTGAAACCTGCTGCCTGATCGCCGGAAAATTCTGCCGGCTGCAGCGCGGGCAGACGACGTTGGAAGTTATTCCCAAAGTCTGTTGATACGGCTGCACTGCCATATTCTGCGGCGGCGGCTGAAAAGTCGGCAGCGGCGGAACTTGATTGATCGGCTGCGTTTTCGATTTTTCGTTGGGAATCTGATACTCGTCGGTTTTCCACGAATACGGGCGGCGCTGCATATTTTCGTAGATATTGTCGGAATTTACCGGCGCAGGATTCGGCATCGGCGTCGGCGGCAAAGGATTGTAATTAGTCGGCTGAGAATACTGCACGGGAACGGTAAATTTCGTCCCGCAAAACCGACAAAAGTTGCTCTGCTGTGTGTTCGCCTTTCCGCAATTTTGACAATGCATATTTTATGTTCCTCGCTCTTTTAATCTCTTGATCGCGCCTTGCCCGAATTTTTTACGATGCTTTTTTCGAAAAGTTCGTTTAATCAAATTTTATCTTTTCGCCCGTTCGAATCGCTTGATAGACCGATTCGACCAGTTCGACCGATTTAAAACCGTCAAAGGCTGTGACGGGCGGTTCAGTGCCTTCGAGGATCGAATCAATGAATGCTTTATCTTCCTGCAAATAGCCCCATTTTTCAAATTTTTCGAGCATATGGCACGAAAAATTTTCGATTGTTTGTGTCTTGTGGTCGAAACCTTTCGAGTCGAAAAGCCGCTCCATCTCTTCGGTCAGAATCGTCCGGTGATGCGCGAAAACCTCGATGCGCTCGAACGGAAAATGCCAGCTCGCGTCTGACGACGAAGCAAAAGTACAGTGAAAACCGTTTTTGAATTTAAAGATGATCGAAAATTCGTCGAGTTCCGGATATTCGTGCTGCGAACCGTAAGCCGTGAGTTCCGCGATTTCGCCGAACTGAAAACGCATCATATCGAAAAGATGAATCGTCGTTTCGTACAAAAATCCGCCGGTCACGTTGACATCGCCTGTCCAGACCGGATTTTTCAGCTCGCCGCGATTCATTTTAATATGCGCCGAATGCGGCGTGTCGGCGGCAACTAATTCCTTGAGTTTTGCATAAACCGGCGCAAATCTTCGATTATGACCGACCTGAAAAACTTTGCCCGAACCGTTGGCGGTTTCGAGTAAATTTTTCGCGTTTTCAAGCCCGATGGCAAACGGCTTTTCGCAGAAAACGTGTTTTCCCGCCGCGACCGCGTGCGAAGCGATGTCGGGGTGAGTTTTATTCGGCGCGCAAATTAAAACGGCGTCGCAATGATCCATCAATTCATCGCGCGACGCGCAAACTTTTCCGCCGATCGCCCGCGCAGTCCGCGCCGCGCGTTCCGGCGCAATATCGTAAAGCGCCGCGATTTCCGCGCGCGCGTCCTGCGCGTAAATCTGCCCGTGAAGATTGCCGACATAACCCGTCCCGACGATTCCGATTCTTACTTTTTCCATAAATATTTTTGCCACGAATGACACGAATGACACGAATAAGAGAAATAATAGTTGTTTTTAATTCGTGTTATTCGTGTCATTCGTGGCTAATTTCTTCTATGCGCTTGCTACTTTCGGCGTTAATCCGAGAACTTTTTCGGTCGCTTCTTTTGCCTTTCGCGCGACTTCGAACGGGTCTTCATTCCAGTATTCGGGACGGAAAATTTCGATTGAAACCATCCGGTCGTAGCCGATCTTATCGAAATGCGCCTTGATTTCCCTGATCGGCAAAATTCCGGTTCCGGGATAAAGCCGGTGCGCGTCGGTTAAATTTTCCTTCGGCAGATTCTCGGCGTCGTTGATGTGAAAGATGAAAAGCTTTTCGGGCTTCATCGAATCAATCGCCTCGAAGGTCGAGTTTCCGGCGTAAAAATGAAACGTGTCGATCACGTTGCCGATACTCGGGCGATCAACTTTTTCGACGATTTCGTTGCATAGATCGAGCGTCTGAACCGAACAGTCGGTTTGCCCGAGAAATTCGAACGCCAATGAAACATTATGTTTTTCGGAAATGTCGGCTAACTCGTTCAAAACTTTGACGGATTCTTCGATAATTTCCGCTTTCGACGCATTTTCGGGCAGCTTGCCGGGAACGACGACGACATACGGACAACCGATTTCGCCCGCGATCGCGGATAATTCTTCGGTTTCGGCTTTTATTTTTTCGTAATCTTCGTCTGTGCGAAACGTGATGTGTTCGATCGAATTGATCGAATACGGTTCGAGATTGTTTTCTTCCAATAAATTCTTTAAATCCGCAGGCGTCCGGGTTTTCAAAAACTCGCGCAGTTTTGCCGCCCAGATTTCGATAAGTTCAAATCCTGCCGCGCTTGCCGCTTTAATGTCGGTTTCCAGATCGGCGTGCATCGTGGTCGCGCCGTTTAATGCTATTTTCATTTTTTTACTCCAAAGTAATCGTTTTCAGAAATTGTAACACGACTCAAATAACGGATTAAATATTCAAATGTCTAATAATAGATAACAATATTTATTAAAAACACTAAAGACATGTTAGTTTTACCACCAAAAAAGTCATTTATATATGAGAGCCTCATATTCTCGTTTAATTCGTCGGTTATAGGTTAAGCGAGAAAAACAACGGAAGTCTTATATACCTCAGGTTATTCATTTTCTTCACCAGCCAGTCTAATTTAAAAAGAGAACGAGGTCGTAAAAAACCTCGTTCTCCCCCGTCTTTTTTTTCGAAAATCTTATAAATTCTTAAGCCCATCACCCGCTTTGAACAATAAATCAACCTTTTTATCGCCGAAACGCGCGACGACCAGATTCGTTTGCTGCGCGAAGCTTTCGAAAAATATCGTGTTTTGAATCCGCGCGCCTTCGAAAGATTCGGTAAACGGAATTTCGAGGTAAACATAAACGACGTCGTTTTCAAATTCCCTGCCAACCCATTTTATTTTCTGCGCTTCGCCTTTTTTGTTCTGAAAAACAAATTTTTCGCTTAAGTATTTAAATAATTCGCCGCTTGCTTCGGGCGTTTTTTCGATGTCGACGCGCTTTTTCAAACGCCGTTCGAGCATCGGCAGAACGTCGTGCACGAAAAGCTGAATCGAAATCTCGATGTTTTTATCCGCCGCGTTGTAATCCATCCGCGTCAAACTCGTATGATAAGTATGCGCTTCCGCCGAAAGCGGAAATTGGTAAAGGGTAAAAGGTAAAAGGGCAAATATAAATACCTTTACCAATCCTAATCGAAATATTTTATTAAACAACTCCATAATTTTTTACTTTTTACTTTTTACCCTTTACCTTTTACCTTCTTCTCTGCTGTTGCTGCCGGAAGACCTGAAAGCGCGTCGGGACCGCGCGGCGCGGGAAAAAGTTGTTGTTTAAGTCAACGTCGGCGGTTTCCAAGTTAGGGTCGAGCACGATCGCTTTCGCTTCTTTGCGCGTGATGATGAGTTTTGAGACGTCAAAATTGTTATAGCGCCAGATTTCCGCCGGAATCCGGATTTCCTCGCTTGTACCATCAACGTATTCGACCTTGAAGATCAAAGGCATGACGAGTCCGCCGATGTTTTTGAGATCAACGACGTAGAAAAAATAATTGCCGTTGACAAGCGCGCGTTCGCGGTCGGTCAGGGTCGCTAAAAACTGCTCGTAATCGGCGCGGTCTTTTTCCGTCACTTCGTACTTGTCGAAATCGTTGTAATAATCGCGCAAGCTCGGATACATATCAATGCGCTTCGGCAGATTTTCGTTGCGCTGCTGCGAGAGCGTGCGCGGCTGATTGTTTGCCTGACGGCGCTGAATCTCGCGTTCGACGTCCGGATTCTGCGTGTTGATCTGGTAAAGCCGGACGTTTTCGATTGAGATATCAACGTGATCGGTCGAATAAAACCAGCCGCGCCAGAACCAGTCGAGATCAGTTCCCGAAGCGTCTTCCATCGTGCGGAAAAAGTCTGCCGGTTCGGGACGTTTGAACTGCCAGCGGCGCGCGTATTCCTTAAACGCGAAATCGAATAATTCCCTGCCGAGAACGGTTTCGCGCAGAATATTCAAAGCCGTCGCGGGTTTTCCGTAAGCGTTGTTGCCGAATTGAAGGAGCGAATCGCTCTGCGTCATGATCGGCACCTGATTTTCCGACAGCATATAATCGGTAATGTTCTGCGGTTCGCCGCGCCGCGACGGGTAATTTTTCTCCCATTCGGCTTCGGCTAAAAACTGCGTAAACGTGTTCAAACCTTCATCCATCCACGTCCAGTCGCGCTCGTCGGAATTAATAATCATCGGGAAATAATTATGTCCGACCTCGTGAATAACGACCGAGATCAAGCCGTATTTCGTCTGCGCCGAGTAGGTTCCGTCGGGCAGCGGGCGCGGACCGTTAAAGCAGATCATCGGATATTCCATACCGCCGACCGGACCGTTGACGGAAATCGCGACCGGGTACGGATATTTGAACGTGTAACGCGAATAAACATTTAGCGTGTGAATGATCGCGTGTGTCGAATATTTTTCCCAGAGCGGATTGCCCTCGTTCGGATAATACGACATCGCCGTTACTTTGTTGCCCTCGACGTTGTGTCCCTGCGCGTCCCAGACGAATTTGCGCGACGATGCAAAAGCGAAATCGCGAACGTTTTCGGCTTTGAAAACCCACGTTTTTTTGCCTGTCGGCTTGCTCGATTCGTTCGTTTTCGCTTCTTCGTTGGTGATAATCTTGAGCGGCTCTTTCGCGGTTTCGGCTTGTTTTAAGCGCGTTATCCATTCGGGTTTAAGAACTTCGCGCGCATTTTGAAGAACGCCGGTCGAAGCGACGACGTGATCGTTCGGCGCTGTAATTCTGACGATGTAATCGCCGAATTCCAGTGTAAATTCGCCCGCGCCTAAAAACTGCGTGTGCTGCCAGCCCTGATAATCGGTGTAAGCCGCCATGCGCGGAAACCACTGCGCCATTTCGTAGAGATAATTTCCGTCGCGCTGAAAATATTCATAACCGGCGCGACCGCCGAAAATCCGCTGGTTGTTGATCGCATAGTTCCACGCGACATTGAACGAAAAGGTTCCGTTCGGCGCGAGCGGCGTCGGCAGATCAATCCGCATCATCGTGCGGTTAACGGTGTAGCGCAGAGGATTTTTACGCACGTCGGAAACTTCGGTGATAATTACGCGACCGTCGTATTCGCGCGCCGCCGCCTGTTCGATCGCCGAGATCGGAAAGCCGCCCTCGTTGTCGAAATTCGGCGCTGTCTGCGTTTTCTGCGCGTCCGAATCTTTGGCAAAAAGGTTCTGGTCCAGTTGCAGCCAGATGTAAGTTAAAGTGTCGGGCGAATTGTTTTTGTAAGTCACGGTTTCTTTGCCCGTGATGCGCTGGTTCGCGTCGTCGAGTTCGACGTCGATCGAATAATCGGCGCGGTTTTGCCAGTATTTATTTCCGGGCGAACCGGAAGCCGTGCGCTGTTCGTTCGGCGTCGGCAAATCTTCGTCCAATTGTTTGAATTTGTCGGAAGGCTTCGATTTCGACTGTCCGAAGGCAAATGAAACGGCTAATAAAATAAATAAAACGGCGGAAAATTGACGGAAAAATGTTTTCAACTTTGTATTCCCCTTGATAATTTTTAAGTTTTTAACAAAGTGTTGCGTGTAAATATTGATTTAACGCGGCGCTTTGAGAATGATTTCCAATATTATAGCAAATGCATCGGCAACGCGGCACGGTTTTTATCTCGTCTAAAAATCGGTTATGCTTTAAATTGCTACCCGCTTTCCCGATTAACCGAATCGCTTATGAAAAAAATATCCGTTTTTATCGCACTTATTTTCGCATTTTCGATTTTGACCTTCGCGCAATCCGATGCGTCTTTACGACTTGTTACAGATAAGGACAAAACGAGCCGCGACGCGAACGGCAGGCTTTTGACTTTGCCCGTCGCCGAACATCTCTACCGCGCCGACGTTTATATGGCGAACCGCCATTTTCCCGAAGCGCGCGAGCATTGGCAGAAAGTTCTCGATAATTACTCGACCGACACGAACGCGATGCCGAAGGCTTTGTTCGGCATGGGACGCTCGAATATGTGGGAGCGAAAATATGATAAAGCGGTCGAATGGTTCGATAAATTGACCAGAGATTACGCGATGACCAAAGACGGTCGCGAGGGTTTGGCGCAGAAAGGCGCGTCTTACGTTCGAATGGGCAAAAACAACGAAGCGGCGCGAACTTACGAGCAGTACATCGTAATGTTTCCGACCGGCGAAAAGATCGAGTCCGCTTTTTTAAACATTATTGACGCGCTCCGCGAAGCCGGAAAATACGGGGAAGCAAACATGTGGGTTGATAAAACGCGCGCGCGTTTTTCGGGCATGGCGGTCGAAACAAACGCGATGCATTCGCGTGTGCGAATGGAGATTTTCCGGCAAAACTGGACGGGCGCGGTCAAAGCGGCTGACGATCTGCTCGTTCGAAACAAGTTTGCAAATGCGACCGTGACCGCCGACGAAGTTAAATATTTAAAAGGCTTCGCGCTCGAAAAGCTCAATCGAAGAGTTGACGCGATCGCGGCTTACGCTTCGATCAAAGACAGCATTTCGTCGTATTACGGCGGATTGGCGGGCGAAAAACTGCGCCTGTTAAATTCGGGCAATCAGGTGCAGAACACGGCAATCGTTTCGGCAAATCTGGTCAAGGATTATCCCGTAATGTATCGCGCCGAACTGCTCCGTTCGGCAAAGTCGCTGAAGATCGACCCGCGTTTCGTGCTCGCGATCATGAAACAGGAATCGAGCTTTCGCGCTAACGCCAAATCACCGGCGGCGGCACGCGGGCTTTTGCAGCTCGTGTTCGACACGGCGCTCAAATACAACAAAAAGGCGGGCTACGCGAACATCTCGCCCGACGATCTTTATCAGCCGTCGGTCAACATTGCCATCGGCACTCAATACATCGCCGCCTTAAAAGACGAATTCGACGGGCTTTACGAAGCCATCGCGGCAAGCTATAACGCCGGCGAAGACAACGCGGCGCGCTGGCTCAATCGCTCGAAACCACGGGATGCGGGAATTTTTACGGCTGAGGTCGGTTTTGCCGAAACTAAGAATTACGTTTACAAGGTGATGGGCAATTACCGCGTCTATCGCGAGCTTTACTCGGAAGATTTAGTCAGAAAATAATTTTTCAAACGCGGCGCGCCGAGCGTCGGCGTTCGATTTCGGTGCATTTTCATAAATTTTTGTAAAATAATTAAAGCAGGCTCTATGGCTTGCTTTTTTTTGATTGATTTATGTTTTTTTTAATGTAACATTATCTAGGTTTACCTTATTACCCAAATAAAAAATTGCAAACTTAATTGAAGATTTTTATCCGAAATCTATCAGTGTACTTTTATTACCTGGTAATTTTTATTAGTTGTTCCAAACGAGCGGGTGCATATCCGCTGAGGGGGCTTATGTTAAAGAAGAGACTAAAAAGCAGTTCAAAAAAACGAGAGACAAAAACATTAAAACCAACAAACAAAAAATGGACGCAGTCGGGCAGCATCAAGCTGGCGATTGCCGTAACTTTTCTAACCGGACTTTTGATAATCGTGTCAGGGACAGGCGCTCAGAGCCTGATTTCCGGCAAAACGGACGGGAAAAACAGATTATTGAAAACCGAAGTTCCGGCGAAGGCGAATCGTATCGCGGGCAGTTTCGACGTTCGCCTGAGCGGCGCTGATCTGGGCAGCCTTTTGCGAAAAAGCTCGTCGGCGGAGGCGAGCGAAGCGATTCTTCAAACCGCCCTCGAAAATAAATCGACGATCGAAGGCAGTTTTGCCGAATTAAAAGCAAATAATCCGCGCGCCGAGATGAAGCCCTCGATCCTGACCGGCGCGGTCGAGATTCTCGACAGCCCCGACGGTTTGACCAAAGCCGCGCCGGGACGCACGGGCGAGGAAATCGTTCGCGAGTTTATCGATGCGAATAAAGCTTTGTATGGCTTGTCGGACGCGGAAATAGCGGATTTGAATTTTATCGGCGAAAGCATCTCGCCGGAGAGCGGTCTGCGGATGGTGCGCGTTGAACAGATCATCAACGGGCGTCCGGTTTTCCAGAGTGAAACCCGTTTTATTCTCGACCGCGAAGGTCGCATCGTTCGTTCGCTCGGGCTGATGGTTCCGAAAGCGACGCCGCAAGCCGAAGCGCTCGAAAATCTTTTGTCGCCGCAGGACGCTTTGCAGCGCACGATGACACAGCTCGGCGTAGCGCTCGAAACCGAAACGATGCGCGTCGTTAAAAACGAAGAAGACGGATTCCGCACAGAAATGCGCGTCGAAAATCCGAACATCGGCGGCACGGTTACGAGCAAACTGGTTTATTTCGCGGCAGCGCCGGGTGTTTTGATTCCCGCTTGGTCGCAAACCGTCTTCGGAGTTAAGGAAGACTGGTATGTGCTGGTTGACGCGCGCGAAGGCGCGATGCTCTGGCGCAAACAGATTCGCGACGACGTTTCGACACACGACGCCGCATTTCGAGTTTACGTACAGGCGGACGGCATTACGCCCGCCGACAATCCCGCGCCGCAGTCGCCTTCGGCAGCCGTACCGGGCGGCGGAACGCAGTTTCCCGGAATCGCGCCGAGCATCGTTGCGATGTCGGCGGTGCAGAATCTGACCGCCAGCCCGAACGGCTGGATCGACGATTGTCCGGGCGGTGTCTGCACGGCTGCTGAAACGCAGACTTTGGGCAACAACGCGCTGGCGTGCGTCGATCGCGGCGGCACGGCAAACGTCTGCGACACGGACGCCGGAGGCGTTTTAGACGGCAACGGCAGACCGACCGGCAACCCGGACGGCGCTGGCAGAAACAGGAACTTTTTGGGAACCGCGCCGCGCGATTTTCAAACCAACTTTCTGCCTCCGCCGCAGGGCGGCAACCCCGAAGCCGGACAAACCGCGACCGGCGCGGGCACGAGCGGCACCAACGCCCTTGACCAATTCCGGCGCGCCTCGGTCGTCCAGCAGTTTTATGTTACAAACTGGTATCACGACCGTCTTTTCGCGCTCGGATTCAACACGGCGGCGGGCAATTTCCAGAACAATATTTTCGCTGGTGGCGGCGTCGGTAACGACCGCGTGCTGATCGACGTGCAGGACAGTTCGGGCACCGATAACGCTAACTTTTCGACGCCGGCGGACGGCACTTCGGGCAGATCGCAGATGTTCCGCTTTACCGGACCGACGATCGACCGCGACGGCGGACTCGATACCGAAATCCTGATTCACGAACTAACGCACGGCACCAGCAACCGCCTGATCGGCAACGCGACCGGCTTGCAGTGGCGCATCGGTCAGAGTCTCGGCGAAGGCTGGTCTGACTTTTACGCGATGGCGCTTCTCAACAACACGAACGCCGATAACCCGAATGCCAATTACGCATCGGGCGCGTATGCGACCTATAAAGCGTTCGGTTTTGTGACTTATCTGGACAACTACGTTTACGGCATCCGCCGTTTCCCGTATTCGACGGTCAACACGGTCAACCCTTTAACCTGGGGCGACATTGACCAGACGACCATCAATCTCGGCGGCGGCATCGCGACAAGCCCTTTGGATTTCAGCGCGGGCGGCGCGTTGGAAGTTCATAACGCGGGCGAAATCTGGGCGAATACGCTTTGGGAAATGCGCAGCCGGATTATCGCGGCGAACGCAGGCAGCGTGCCGACGGGCAATCAAATCGCGCTGCAAATCGTTACCGACGCGATGAAAATGACGCCCGCCAACCCGTCGTTCATTCAGGCGCGCGACGCTCTTGTAGCCGCCGACTGCGCGACGAACGCGTGCGCCAACGAGGAATCGATCTGGAACGCGTTTGCCGATCGCGGGCTCGGCTACAAAGCCGCCGCGCCGCTCGCTCACCAGTGGGGTTTTATCACCGGCGCCATCGGCATCAGCGAATCGTCAGTCCAGACGAATCTCAACGTAAACACCGTCACGGTTTCTGATTCCGGCACAAACAATACGGGCTTTATCGATCCGAACGAGCCGGTGTTTTTGAACATCAACCTGAGAAACCCGTGGCTCGGCGCGGCGAAAACCGCGACCGGCGTTTCAGCGACGCTTACTTCCTCGACAGCCGGCGTCACGATCATCAACGGTACGACCACTTACCCGAACATCGCGCCGAATTCGAACGCGAACAAAACCCCGGCGGCAGCCGCTCTGGCAGTAAGAGCGCCGACGGCAGGCGTCTGCGGCAACCGGCTCGATTTTACGCTGACCGTGACAAGCTCGCTCGGCACGGTCGCGCATGATTTCTCGCTTCGGATGGGCGCTCCCTCGGGCACGCTCGCGCCGGTCACCTACACGCGCACTTTCGCGGCAACGAATATTCCCGACAATAACGGCGCGGGTTTGGTCGACGCGTTGACGATTACCGACGATTATGAAATCGCCGACGTCAACCTGAGACTTAACAGCGTAACGCACACCTTTGTCAACGACATCAACTTCGGCGTGCGTGGTCCGAACGGCTACGGCGGTCATTTCCTCGCCATCACCGGGTTATCGGGAACAGGCGCCGGCAACGGCAATAATTTTACGAACACGGTGATCGACGACGAGGCAGCGAATAACCTGCTGACCGTTAACAACACCACTGACCAGCCTTACACGAACAGTTATTTTTCGGTCTTCAACGCGCCGCAATGGGCGACGCCCGGTTATCTCGGAGTTCCGGCGGACAGCGTTCCGCAGCTCAGCCGTTTTGACGGGACGAGCACGCTCGGCACATGGCGGGCGATGCTTTCCGACCAGTTCGCGGGCGATGTCGGCACGTGGGCGGGCTGGTCGCTGATCGTCACGCCGCGCGCGTTTGCCTGCACGGGTTTTGTCCCGACGGCGGCAAACGTTCCGGTTTCGGGAATGGTCACGGATGCCGACGGCAGAATGATCAGCCGCGTCATCGTTACGCTGACCGATTCGACGGGTCAGACGCGTTCGGCGCAAACCAACACGTTCGGCTACTTCCGCTTCGACGGCATCGCGGCAGGACAAACCTACACCATCAACGGGCAGGCGAAAGGTTACAGTTTTGTCCCGCAGGTCATCTCGATCGAGGACGAAATTACCGGACTCAACCTGACTGCACAGCAGTAATTTGAGGGATCAAGGATGAGGGCTGAGGAATTAATGATTCCTCAGCCCTCTTTTTTTAGCTCTTTGATCAGACTTTCAATCTGCACGAGCTTTTCGACCGGCATATCGTGGAGCAGCTCGCGGATATTGGCACTATAGAAAATCTTTAATTTTCCATTTTCCATTTTCTACTTTGTTACTCTTCCCAATCGCCGACGCCTTCGCGTTCGACGTGGTAGTTGACGGCTTCGAGATGTTTGACGACGTCGCGGCTGTGTTGTTCGTCGCGGACTTCGAGGAGCATTTCGATGCCGACAAAGCCAAGCGGCGCGAGCCACATCGCGCGGCGGTGAAAGACCTCGATCACGTTTGCGCCCGCATCGCCGACGTGCTGCAAAAGTCCGGCGAGCATTCCCGGTCGGTCAGGCACGAGCAGCTTGAGCATTATGTAGCGTCCTTGCCGGACTAGTACCTGTTCGAGAACGCGCGATAAAAGATTCGCGTCAATATTGCCGCCGCACAAAACCGTGCAGACCGTGTCGTCGGGCTTTACTTTGATCTTTTTCGCCAAAAGCGCCGCGACGCCCGACGCGCCCGCGCCTTCGACGACGAGATGATTGTTCTGCACGCAGTGAAAAATTCCCTGCGCGATCTCTTCTTCGGTGACCGTCACGATGTCGTCAACGAACTCCTTGATGATCGGCAGAGTTTTTTCGCCCGGACGCTTGACCGCGATGCCGTCGGCGATCGTCGGCTGGTAGGCGACCGGTTCGAGCGGCTTGCCTTCCTTGAGCGAATGAATGATCGACGAACAGTTTGCCGACTGGACGCCGACGACGCGAACGTTCGGGATCAGGTTTTTGACCGCAATCGCGATGCCCGAAATCACGCCGCCGCCGCCGATCGGCACGACGACGAGCGTCGTTTCCGGCAGATGGTCGGCAATTTCCCAGCCGATCGTGCCTTGTCCGGCAATTACGTCGTAATCGTCGAAGGCATTGACGTAAACATAGCCTTTTTCCTCGCCGAGTTGTTTTCCGTAAGCGACCGCTTCGTCAAACGTCGTGCCGTGCAGGATGACTTCCGCGCCCTGCGCTTTGGTCGCCATCACTTTGGTTAAAGGCGCGAAAACGGGCAGAACAACGGTCGCCTTAATATTTTGCAGACGCGCCGCGAGCGCGACGCCCTGCGCGTGATTGCCCGCCGAAGCCGTCACGACGCCGCGTTTTTTTTCTTCCTTCGAAAGCCGCGAAATTTTGTTATACGCGCCGCGCACTTTGAAAGAACCGGCGCGCTGGAGCGATTCGGCTTTCAAAAACGCCTTCGCGCCGATCGCGTCGGATAGTTTTTCGTCCGAGAGAATCGGTGTCGGAATGATAATGCCCTGCAAAAGTTTGCGGGCTTCCTGAATGTTGGTTAGTTTTACGCTCATCGGGGATAAATTTTAACGCAAAGGCGCAAAGACGCAAAGACGCAAAACTTTTTTAGCCGCGGGTAAAGGTGGATTTCGCGAATTAAATCAATAAATTATTAGAAATAGGTTTCTCTCTTCTTAGCGAGCTTAGCGCCTTTGCGGGAGAAAAATTTCCCGCAAAGGCGCTAAGCTCGCTAAGAAGA
>JANOBZ010000154.1:0-14580 GCA_031411895.1 Acidobacteriota bacterium
GCCCGGAGCCGCGATGTCGCCCGCCGCGCCGAACGGAACCGAATAATATGAATTATCTTCCGAACGCTGGAAATACCATTCGCCGGTTGATTCCCGGAAAACAGCCAAATCGGCTTTGCCGTCGCCGCTGTAATCGCCCTGTACCGGTTTATCGGTTCCTAATCCGAATCTGAACACTCTGAATTGAGTATCAATCGAGCGCAGATACCACCACGAACCGTCTGACGGACGGAAGATCGCGATGTCGGCTTTTCCGTCGCCGTCGAAATCCGCCGGAACGGCTTTATCTTCGGGCGAGCCGAAATTAACGATCGAAGTGCCCGAACCGTTTGAATTCAGAATAAACCAGGTCGCCGTCGAAGGACGGAAAACAGCCGCATCGATTTTTCCGTCGCCGTCGTAATCAGCCGGTGCGGGAACGTCGCCGTTTGCTCCGAACGGGAACGAGAAGAACGAATTATCGTCCGAGCGCATAATAAACCAGAAGCCGGTCGAAGGACGAAAGATCGCAATATCCGCCTTGCCGTCGCCGGTGTAATCGCCGGGTGTGATGAAATCGCCGGAAGCGCCGAAAGCAAAAACGCGGAAAGCATTATCGCTTGAGCGCGAATACCACCACGAGCTGTCAGAAGCGCGGAAAATACCGACGTCGGTTTTCGAATCGCCGTCGAAATCATACGGCGCGCGAACTGTCGCAACCGGTGCGCCTTCGGCGATCACGAACCGCGAAAGACTGGTCACGCGCGCGCAGATGCGGCGGCGCGAAAAGTCTGCTGAATTCGTGCGGTCAATCCACGCCGCGCCTTCGCCGTGCAGAATCCGCAAATTGCCGAAAGCCGTCGAATCATATTCGTTAACGCCCGCGATGCAGACGTCGATATTGCCCGTCGCGGTCGCCGTCGTCGTCACGGCGTAAGCCGGTTGATTGACTTGAATCATGTAGCCTGACGGAACGGTGTAGCTGCCGGCAACCGCCGCCGCGCTGACCGCCGAGTAAGAAACATTTCCCGCTTCGGTAATCTCGGCGAAATTTATCTGCACGTTGTCGCCGCGAAGATTTTGATTCGTTCCGATTGCGACGGGAATAACCGGTTTGAGCGCGAAGGCGTGAAACCAGCCCGCGCCGATCGCGGCATTGCCCGAGCCGACCGAAGCTTGAACGGGCGTCGTTTTACACTGGCAGCCCGTTGGGTTAGTGGTGGCGTCGCCGATCTCGCCGACATCGTTTAAGCCCCACGCGTAAACCGCGCCGTCGCGCAGCCGCGCATAATTGGTAAAGCCCGCCGTTTCAATTTCGAGCGCGTCCGCGAGCGTCGCGTTCTGTACCGGAGTCGCCTGCGCGCTGCCTGCCGCGCCGTTGCCGACCTGACCGTTCAGATTATCGCCCCAGACAAAAACCTTGCCGTCCTTTTTCAAAGCCAGACCGTGATACGCGCCCGCCGAGATTTGCACGATGCTGGCGAGCGTCGTGTTTTGTGCCGGCGTCAGTTGGTTGCTGGTCGAGGTCGCGCCGCTGCCGATCTGTCCGAATTCATTGTCGCCCCAAATCCAGACCTTGCCGTCGGATTTCAAAGCCATCGAATAAGTATCGCCCGCGCTAATTGCGATGATGTTCGAAAATCCCGCGACGCCCGTTCCGACCTGCGCCGGAGTCGAGCGGTCGAGGATCGAATTGTCACCGATTTGCCCGTTGTCGTTAAAGCCCCAAGCCCAGAGCGTGCCGTCGGATTTCAAGGCAAGCGTGTGAAACGCGCCCGCTTCGATCTGCACGACGCCGGTGATCGTTGCCTGCGTCGGCGTCACGACGCATTCGCAGCCGGTCGTGTTCGTCGTGCCGTTGCCGATCTGTCCTTCGCCGTTATAGCCCCAGGTCCAGACCGTTCCGTCGGCGAGCAGCGCGACCGAATGGAACGCGCCCGACGAAACCTGCACGACGTTCGTTAACCCCGTGACGGCGACCGGCGCGTTGCTGCTGAACGGCTCGTTGACACCGAACTGCCCGAGATCGTTCAATCCCGAAGCCGCGAGCGTGCCGTTGGCGCGTAAAAATAATGTGTGGTCAACGCCCGCACCTAATCCGGTCGCGTCGGGCAGTGTGGTAATGGTTTGCGGCGCCGTCTGATTCGACGAATTGCCGGTGCCGAGCGCGCCGTTAAGGTTATAGCCCCAGCCGCGCGTCTGCGCTTGCAGCTCGGAAATCGAGAACAGGCATACGAAAAGCGTCAATAGGGTTAGGGGGTAAAGTTTTTTCATTGTAATACGGTCTCCTTCGTTTATGTCCGAAATTAAACTGCTCCGACATCTGACATTCTCCGATAAGGAGCGAGCGCGGATGATTATAAAATTAATCAGGTTTTAAAAAGTATAGGCAATACGTTTCCAATATTCAAGAAAATTCCGATAAAGCCGCTAATTCCTGATATTTTTAGCGTCGAATACCTACGCCGCCGCGATTCTTTGCCGTCGTTCGGGCTTTTTGCTGCATAACCTAAGATAACTTAACGCGAAGACGCAAAGGATTTGATAATCATTAACAGATGAGTAAAAGTTCTGAAATACTAACGTCGTTCCCGATTTCAAACAGTTATTTGAAAAAACTTTGCGTCCCTGCGTCTTTGCGTTAAATAAATTACTCTTTAAATCAGATGCCTTTTACCGCCGACACATTTACAAACGCCGTGATCGCCACGACCATCGCCGGATTCGGCGCGACGACGCTCGGCGCTGTTCCGGCTCTTTTCCTGCGCCGCCTGAACGAAAAGGTCAATAACAATCTGTTGAGTTTTGCCGCCGGCGTGATGCTCGCGGCGACCCTCTTCTCCTTGCTTCTGCCTTCGATCGAACAATCGCGGCGGCAGGGCGCGACCAATGCGAGCGCCGTTTTGCAGTCGGTCGCTTTTCTCTTCGTCGGCGGTTTTGTTCTCTGGCTGATCAACGCGCTCGTGCCGCACGAACATTTCGGCAAAGGACACGACGGCTCTGCCGATACCGGCAAACTCCGCAAGATCTGGCTTTTCGTGATCGCGATCGCGATTCATAATTTCCCCGAAGGCTTATCGGTCGGCGTCGCCAACGGGACGGGCGATTTCGGGACGGGTTTCGGCGCAACCCTGGGCATCGGTCTGCAAAACGTTCCCGAAGGCTTATCGGTCGCGGTCGCGCTTCATTCCCAGGGGTATTCGAAAAAATACGCGTTTATCGTCTCGGCTTTAACGGGCGTCGTCGAGATTTTCGGCGGTCTGTGCGGCGCGTCCGTTCTGCTGATCTCGACTCAAATTCTGCCGTGGGCGCTCGCTTTTTCGGCGGGCGCGATGCTCTTTATCGTGAGCGACGAGATCATCCCCGAAACGCACCGGAAGGGATTTGAAAACGGCGCGACATTCTCGCTCTTTATCGGTTTCGGCTTGATGATGTTTCTCGACGCCGTCTTCGCCGCGCAGTAAAAACAACGATTTTCATAATTCACGAATTCGCTTGCCCGTCGCTGAAAGCGACCAATATTATAGCCCGGGGTTAAAGCGAGTAAAACGAACGACACTCCGCGGGACAAACAACACAAAAAATCCGACTCTGCAAGGAGTCGAACAAAATGCAAGCTTAATACTCGACTCCTTCAAAGTCGGATTCTTTTTACGCCTTAACGCAAAGTTTCATTCGGTCGCGCTCATCGCACCCTGCGCTATAATATTGGTCGCTTTCAGCGACTTGCAGATTTTTCCGGACTTGCTTCTTAAAAGATTTCAGTTAGAAATTTATTAAAAGTTTTGTAAATATCAGGCAATTGCAGCAAAAATAAAGCCGCTCGATTTTATCGTTTTCTAAAAACCGTTTTAAAACTCAAAACAGCGAAACTTTTTGGGATTTTAGTTATGAGACGGTTTTTGAAACAGTTTGCATTTGATCAAATGCGAACTAAAGGGTTTGCGGGCTTGTCAAAAGAACCTGCAAGGTGTTCCCAAAAGGGCGTTTTTTAGACAAATCTTACTTCACTTTATGCCTGTGAAGTTCGGTTTATAGATTTACAACATTTTTAAATGCCTGTAAAATATCGTCAGAAGCTTGAACCCTGCTGATGGTTTCAACACCTATCGACTTAATCTCTACATTATTCCTAAATAAAATTTATGATAAATGCTTCTCGTCGTGATTTTTTAAAGGCACTTGCTGCAACGGCGATTTCGCTCGGAATAAATCCTTATCTCGGAGTGACTGCGGATGACGAGCTTTATCAAAACCATCGCTTAAGATTGTCTTTTAGTAAACCAAGTGGGTGGGAATTCGATTCAATTGCTGATTTTGCCGCCGTCAGAGAGCGCCAAGTCGTATGGTTCGATGACGATGAGGATGAAATTCATCCCTTAAAAGACCCTCAAAATTTACCTGTTGTGCTCATAACAAATCCAAGATTTCGGCAGGGAGATTTTGCTCCGGCGATAGGTTTGTATGATGAACCGCTTTCTGATGAACCATCGGATGAGATTTCCGCTCATTGCGACATGATCGAAGGTTTTGCGTACTATTATAAAGATGTCGAAGTAATCGAAGAGCCGCAACTTCTTAACGTGAATGGAGCGATCGGGACACAATCTTCATGGAGTTATCTGCATGAATCGGAAGACGGGCAATATTGGCTTTTAAAGGTTCGCACTTTGCTCTTTTTTCATCCTCCGCGAGTCCAGACATTCTACTTAGTTGACGATTGCAAACGGCTTTTTGTACCGCCCGAAACGTTTGATCGTTTCATCCACAGTATCAAATATCAATAGCTACCGAATTAGGCAATTCGATTACAGAGGATGTTTTTGCGCTGTAGGACAAACCTCTGATTTTTGATTTTGTAATTTTCGAAGTGGATTTCACTTAAAAATCCGGCGCTTGTAAGTTAAACCTGTCAGACGATAATAAAAAAACTTCGCGGCTTGGCGGCTTGGCGTTAAAGATTTCTTCTCAAAAAAGAGCGGCGTGATGCGAAATTGCCTTGCGCGGCTTTGTTTATTTGCGATTTTGTCAGACTTTACCAATTTGTTATAAACTGATCGGGCGAATATCGAACAAATGGGTAGAAAAATACTTTCAATCGCGCGTCGTTTCGGATTGCCGCTTTTAGGATTCGGGCTAATCTATCTTTTGACCTACGCTGTCAAAAGCTTTTTTTCGTTCAGTCTCGATCTGACCATCCTGATCATCGCGCTGCTGATCGCGACGGCGTGGTATCTCGGCAGAGCGCCGGGGATTTTTATCGCGCTCGTTTTCGAAGCGACGCTGACATACTTTACGCTCGCTGCCGCGCCCGCGACGCCGACCGCAAAGCTTGTCGCTTATACCGTCAACCGCCTCGTGCTTTTCCTGAGCATCGTGCTTTTCGCGAGCGCGCGGCGCAGCGCCGAACGACGCCTGCGCGAACAGACCGAGCTTTTAGAGGTGACCTTGAAAAGCATCGGCGACGCCGTGATCGCGACCGATCTCGAAGGCAGGATCAGCTTTATCAACCCGACCGCCGAAACCTTGACGGGCTGGAAATCGTCGGAAATCAAGGGCAAACCGCTCGAAGAAATCTTTAAGATCATCAACGAAACGACGCGCCGGAAGGTCGAAAGCCCGTTCGCGGCGGTCGTCCGCGACGGCGCGACGGTCGGGCTTGCCAATCACACGCTGCTCATTAAAAAGGACGGCGCGGAGATTCCGATCGAAGACAGCGGCGCGCCGATTCGCGACGCACGCGGCAAGATCGTCGGCGTGATTATCGTCTTTCACGACGTGACCGAGCGCCGCCGCAATGAACGCGAACGCGAATCGCTGCTTTTGAGCGAACAGGTCGCGCGCCGCGAAGCCGAGCTCGCCGCACGGCTCAAGGACGAATTCTTAGCGACCGTCTCGCACGAACTGCGGACGCCCCTGAGCGCGATCCTGGGCTGGACGACGATGCTCAAAAACAGGCAACTCAGCGACGGCGACACGCCGCGCGCGCTCGAAGTCATCGAACGCAACGCCAAAGCGCAGGGCGTGATTATCAACGACCTGCTCGACGTTTCGCAGATCACGACCGGCAAGTTGAGCATTGACCGCGAGCGGGTCGAAATGGGTGCGATCATTCATTCGACCGCCGAATCGCTGCGCCCGCTGGCGCAAAGCAAAACGATCGGCTTAAACGTTTCGCTCGAAGAAAACGAAGTTTTCGTCAACGGCGACGCCGCGCGCCTCCAGCAGATCATCTCGAATCTTCTGACGAACGCGATAAAATTCACGCCCGACGGCGGTGCGGTCGAAATCAGCGCCAGACGAAGCGGCGCGCAAATCGAAATCGCCGTCAAAGACAGCGGCATCGGCATCAGCGAAAAATTCCTGCCCTTTATTTTCGATAAATTCCGCCAGGGCGACGGCTCGCCGACGCGCCTGCACGGCGGTCTCGGATTAGGGCTTTCGATCGTTCGTCACCTGGTAATCCTGCACGGCGGCGAGATTTCGGCTGAGAGCCGGGGCGAAGGACACGGCGCGATCTTTACCGTCCATCTGCCGCTCGCTGAAAAAGAAGAGGAGAAAAAGAGAAGAGGAAAAGAGGAGTTAATTGTTCATTGAGAATCTTGAGTCGTAAAAAATAATCTTCAAATTATCAACGAAAGACAAATCTCCTCTTCTCCTCTTCATTTCCTCTTCTTTTTTCCCCGTCGGGCAACCAAATAAAAAACTCGGTGCATCAAGATAAGTGATTCGTCAGACGTAAGGAATGCGCAACTCAAGGCGCATAAAAATCAATCTGGAAAATTGTCTGTTTTTTTGAGGCAAACGCAAGAATTGTATTCTTCGGCGTTCAGGGTAGGTGTATGTCAAAAAGAAATTTAATTGATTCTATCGAAGTAAAAAGTCCTTGTTCAGAGGATTGGGGAAAAATGTCGGGCAGTGAAAAAGCGCGGTTTTGCGGGCATTGCGCGTTTGAAGTCAACAATATTTCAGCGCTCACGCGCAAACAGGCGCTGCGGCTCGTCAGCCGGTCGAAAGGCAGAATCTGCGTTCGATACGTTAAAAATCCGGTCACGAACGCGCCCGTTTTTGCCGACCGTTTGTATCAGATCACGCGCCGCGCGACGTTTGCCGCCGGTGTTCTCGGCGCGACGCTCGCGGTTTCGACGCTCGCTTACGCGCAAGGCAACAGCGCCGTTTCGCTGACGCAAAAAAGCGAAGTTTCGCAAGCGGAAACCGCCGATAAAAATAAATCCGAAGGCGGCACGGCGAGCGTTGCGGGAACGATTACCGACCCGAACGGCGCGGTTATTCCGAATGCGACGGTCATGCTCATTTCGCCGGAAACGAATTCCAGGCGCGCGGCATCATCGGACGAAAACGGGTCTTATAAATTCGAAAACGTGAGCGCCGGAAAATACAAAATCGAAGCAGCCTACAGCGGATTCAAGACAACCGAGGCGGATATAGAGGTTTTCGAGAGCAAGGAAAACGTCGCCGATCTTGCGCTCGAAGTTGCCGGAGAATATGTCACGATGGGCATGATGGCGGTAGTTGAATATGCGACGCCGCTTTTCACGTTGGTTTCGAACGGCGAGACCGAAGAAGTTAGAAATTTGCTCGTGCGCGGCGAAAGCGTCAACGCGAAGGACGAGAATTTTAACGGCATCACGCCGCTGTTTGTGGCGGTCGAAAACGGCAACGTGGAAATCGCCGAAATGCTTCTCAATTTCGGCGCGAAAATCAACATTCGCGACGATAACCGGCAGACGCCCCTAATGCGGCTCGATGACGACGCCGGCGCAGAACTCGTTAATCTTTTAATCAAACACGGCGCGCGTGTCAATGTTTTTGACAAGGAAGCCAACACGCCGCTGATTCTCGCGGCGCGCTCTGTTAAACCGGAAGTTTTGCAGATTCTGCTTCGCCACAAAGCGAACGTCAATGCCCGCAACAGCGAAGGTCGCACCGCTTTGATGGAAGCCGCCGACGCCGACAATCTCGAAAACGTTCGCGCGCTGCTCGCGGCGGGCGCGGACGCGAATCTTAAAGACAACGACGGCGAAACGGCGTTCGGTTTGACGACCGAAGAGGAAATCGAAACGCTGCTCATCGAATTCGGCGCCGACGTGCCGAACGATGCTCAATAAGCCCCCGTAAACCTCACTTTTTCAACGAAGCGATGAATGCCGCCCCGCAAGAGCGGCATTTTTCTTTTTAAAGAGATTTTTTTAACGCAAAGACGCCGAGACGCGAAGACGCAAAGTTTTTATATTCTTTGCGCCTTTGCGCCTTTGCGGGAAACTTTTGTTCTTTTACTTGAAAGCTGCGGCGGCGTATCTGATTTCAAACACTTTTTTCGAAAAATCTCTGCGCCTTTGCGCCACCAGCGTTAAATATTTTTTTTTACGCCGATGATAGTTTTCACGGAAAATTTCCGCATTCCCTATTAGAAGGCTTTAACGAGAGCCGGGGAATTGATTGAGCAAGGAAATTTTTATGAAAACTTTAACCGCATTTTTTAGTCTTTCTTTATTGTTTATTTTAGCGATGACCGAGGTCGCGTCGGCACAATTCGTCTGCCAGCGCGCGCCGCAGCCGGTCGTGATTCAAGGTTCGCTTAACGCGGGCGACGTTCAGCAAGCCGGACGCATCACGCGCGACGGCAAGCCGTCGAGCTGTTCGGGCGACACGGCGGCGCTCGAAAACAACACGGCGCTGCGCCGCGACACGCAGAATTTCGTCAATCCGTATAACGAACAGGTCTGCGTGCGCGTCGAGGTCGATTTTTCGGGCTGCGCGACGAATCAAACCCAATCGGTCGCGTATTCGAATTTCAATCCGGCGAATCCGGCGGCAAACGTGATCGGCGACATGGGCTACAGCACGATCAACAAAGGTTCGTATTCGTTCAGCGTCGGTCCGAACGCGGCGTTTACGATCGGCGTTAACGAGGTTGACCCCGGCACGGGCTGCCCGCTCTATAAATTAAAAGTTACGTATCTGCGAAACTGCCGCCAGCCGGGATTCGACCAGACCAACGACGGCAAAGCCGACATCACGGTTTATCGCCCGAGCAGTATTTCGAAATGGTGGATCGTCGATTCGGAAACCAACCAGCAGATCATCCGCGATTTCGGCAAGGTCGGCGACATCGTCAACGGCGGCAGCGATTACACGGGCGACGGAAAGACGGATTTGAGCGTTTACCGACCGTCGGAAAACACATGGTATTACGGCACCGATCAGAACACGCCGGGAACGAGTTTCGTCGGGCAGCCGTGGGGCGTCGCGGGCGACCGCGCCGTGCCGGGTGATTTTGACGGCGACGGCATCAACGATGTTTCGATCTGGCGACCGTCGGAAGGCAACTTCTACGTTTTGCGCTCCGGCGACGGAACTTTTCAGACGTTTCACTGGGGACAAACGAACGACATTCCGGTTTCGGGCGATTTCGACGGCGATACGGTCACGGATTTCGCGATCGTCCGTCAAACGAGCGGCGGCTCGATCTGGTGGATTCAAAAGAGCAATTACAATTATGGATTCGACCAGACGATTCAATGGGGCTTGCCGACCGACAAGCTCGTGCCGGCTGATTACGACGGCGATACGATCACGGATTTGGCGATCTGGCGTCCGTCGGAAGGCAATTTCTACGTCCGCCGCAGCTCTGATTCGGCGATGCAGGTTTTCCGCTGGGGCTTGAGCGGCGACATTCCGCAGCCTGCCGATTTTGACGGCGACAAAAAAGCGGATTTCGCGATCTGGCGACCGTCAACCGGCACCTGGTATATTCACCAGAGCGAAACCGACACCTACAAGATTTTCAAATGGGGACAGCAGGGCGACCAGCCGATCGCCGCTGCCTACAGAATTCAGTAAATCCGTTACTGAATAAAATGAATCACGAATCAACTGTCTCCTGATTCGTGATAAACAAATAGGAATTACGAATCAACTGTCTCCGATTCGTAATTCCTACTTTTCATTTTCGATCATTTCCGCCGCCATTTTTCCCGATAAAAGGACGAGCGGAATGCCGCCGCCCGGATGCGTCGCGCCGCCCGCGAAATACAGATTTTCAATTTCGCGCGAGCGGTTCGGCACGCGCAGAAAAGCCGAAAAAATTCCGTTCGACGAAATTCCGTAGATCGAACCGCGATTGGCGCGGTATTTTTTCTCGAAATCCGCAGGCGTTATGATCTGCTCGAAATCTATCGAATCGTTCAAGCCTTCCAAGCCGAAATCCTGTTCGAGCTTTTTGATAATCAAATCGCGATAATCTTGCTTTTCGCGCTCCCAGTCGGTTTTTTCGCTCGTATACGGCGCATTGACCAGAACGAACAGATTCTCGTGACCGGCGGGTGCCTGCGTTTCGTCGGTGCGCGAAGTTGCGCAGATATAAATCGTCGGCTCGGGCGCGGCAATTTTCCGCTTAAAAAGCGCGTCGAATTCGGCGCGGTAATCGTCTGAAAAAAAGATATTGTGATGCGCCAATTGCGCAAACTTTTTGCGCGTTCCGAGAAGCAGAACGAAACCGCTGCACGACGGTTCGCGGCTCTGAAATTTTTTGACCGGCAAAAGATTGCGATAAGTTTCGACCGCGTCCGAATTTGCGACGACAAAATCCGCGCCGATCGTTTCGCCGTCAACCCGCACGCCGACCGCCGTTTTGTTTTCGACGACGATTTTTTCGACTTCCGCCGAGGTAAAAATCTTAACGCCCAGCTCATTCGCCAAACGCTCCAAAGCGCGCGGAATCTCGTACATTCCGCCGCGCGCATACCACGCGCCGAGACCGAATTCGACATACGGAATGAGGGCAAAAGTCGCGGGCGTCGCAAAAGGCGACGAGCCGTTATAGGTCGCGAAACGATTAAAAAGCTGCCGCATTTTCGCGGATTTAAAGTAAGCCGCGTTATGTTTGTCGAGCGTTTTGAGAGTCGAGATTTTGAGCAGATCGGGCAGATAGTTCGGCGTTAAAAGACGCGGCAGATCGTTGAGGCTCCGCGCGAGAAACGTTCTTTCGGCAATCTCGTATTTTTGTTTTGAATCCGCTAGGAAACGGCGAAAATTGGCGGCGTCCAAAGGTTCGATCCTTTCGATTTCCCGTTCGGTTTTTTCGATGTTTTGCGAAGCGTCAAAACGCGTTCCGTCCGTCCAGAAATAGCGGCAGATCGGTTCGAGCGGCAGAATTTCCAGATAATCCGCCGCGCTTCGTCCGCAAAACGTGAAAAGCTCTTCGAGAACGTGCCGCATCGTCAAAAGCGACGCGCCCGTATCGAATTTATAATTTCCGTCTTCGACAAAATTGACCTTGCCGCCGACGTTCGCGTTTTTTTCGAAAATGCTCACCGAATATCCGGCTTTCGCCAGACGGCAAGCCGCCGCCAATCCGCCTAATCCCGCGCCAATGACAATCACGTTTTTCATCTTTAACCGGTTTATAGTTTATAACCTGGGATCTTCGAAAAGCTATCCGCACGCTGATTTTATTGCCGATTGTTACGCTCGACCGCAAAAAAATCGGCGAACTTGCGCCCGCCGATTTTAATAAACAGTTATTTTATTTATCGAATCTCTATTCTTCGTCACGCCCGTGCGCGTGTGCGGGCGGCGAAGTGGCTTCGATCGCCGTGAAGGTTTCGATAATTTTATACGTGTGCGACGCGCCTTGCGGCACGACCCACGAATCGCCTTTTTCGAGCGTTAAAATTTGTCCTTCCATGTGCAGTTCCGCCTTGCCCTCGATGACGTAACCGACCGTTTCGTAATCGCGCGAACGCGGTTCTTTATCGTCGGTCGGCTCCTCGTTTTCCCACAGACGCATCGCGACCGATTTGCCCGATGCCAGATATTTCTGTCCCATTTCGCCGTGCGGCGAATAATTCGAATCTATTTTTGTTGCTGTCGTATCACCCATTTTGCTAAAAATCCTCCATCATTTAAAGGATTGATCGTGCAAACGATGTGCCAGCGCGGTTTAACGGCGGTTTGATGGGATGCGATACGATTTTGCGGCAAAGAGAGCGTTTGATAATCGTGCAGAAGCGATTAATTTTTGCGCGTTTGTTTAATTTTTGCGCGTTTGTTTGCCGATTTTCGATTTCGGTTTCGGTTTCGGCGATACAAAGTTCTGAGTTTTTGTCACGGTCGGCTTGGCTTCGAGCGGCAAATTTTTGATCTCGAAGGATTTTCCCGTGGCGAGCTGATCGTCAATAAAAATGTCTATCCGGTAAGTTCCCGCCGTCCAGATTTTCTCCGGTTTGCCCGTAAAGCTGACGCGGTTCTGTTTGCCGTTGGTTTTATAACTGGCTGAAATTACGCGGGTTTCGGCTTTAACGCCCTGCACGCTGACCGCGACGAAATTCATTTTAACGGTCACGGATTTGCTCGAATTAAGCTGCACGACGCAGTGGATCGGAATATCGGTCGTCAGAAAACTTTCCGCTTCGTCGCCCGCCTTGCCTTTGCCGTCGTCTCTGGCAAGAAACAGCTGCTCGATGACGACGGTTTCGGGCGGCGGCGTTTTTTCGACTTCTTGAGCAAATGCGCCGAACGCGAACAAAAAGCAAAGCGCTAAAACGAGGCTGATTTTCATTTTATTTATCTCCGAACCCTGCCGACTTCCCCGGTATTTTATGCCTTTATTGGTGCGCGAAGTTCGGATTTAGTTGCTTTGCGCGGCGAAAAAATAATTTCGATTTCGCGTCTTAAAATTTCCGCATCGCCCGTTTCGATCGTCGTGATTCCCGAAACGTTTTCGACGCCGCAGCCTTCCGAGGCAATTACCGGAACGCCGTTCGCGGCAGCCAGCAGAAGCCGGCGCGGTTTGTGTTCGACAAAAGCGGGCAGAACGACCAGATCGGCGCGCCCGAGCCAATCGCCGCCGCCGCCGCCTTTTTCCCAATCGAAATCGCTCCAAAAATCGGCGTCCTCGATCGTCGCGCCGAGCGTGATGAGCTTGACGCCGAGCCCGCGAATCGCTTCACGCAGCTCGTAACAGCCCTTGCGCCCGACGGTCGAAGCCGGAAAAACGATCGTGAATTTCTCGCGCGGCTGTTTGATAAACTCTTTTGCCGGCGGCAGATTCCAATCCAGTAATTCGGCGCGATTGCCGAAAAGCGCGGCGATTTCCGTGTGCGGCGTGACGATGCGCCGCGCGGCTTTCAAGGCTTCGCGTTCGGCTTCGAGCAGCGCCGCGTCGGCGCGAAAATCGCCGAGCGTTTTGCTTTCCGGGTTTAACGAAAAAGCGATGTCGAGCCGTTTCTGAATCTCGTTCATCGGCAAAGCGTTCATCAAAACGTCGAAGGTTCTGCCGCCTAAGAAACCGTTTTTCCAAAGAAAGGGAAGCAGATTTTGCGAAACGACAACGTGCGTCGCGTCGTAAGTCAGCTTTTTCGCGTAGTTTTCCGCCAATTTTTCCGCCGTCGTGAGCAGAGATTTCTGCCGCGCCGCGCCCTGCGCCGCGAGCTTGCGGGATTTGTAGGCGCGGGTGAGCGTCAGCAAAAGACTCTGCCGCGTGCGCGCGAATCCTTTTGTTTCCCACGCGTAATTAGCTTTTTTGAAGCGTTTGCCGTCGAGCGGAATAAACAGAAAATCCTTTTCGCGCCGCGTTTTCTGCACGTATTCGTCAAATTCCGGCGCGTATTCGTCGAGCAAAAAAGCCTTTCGCCCGAAATCGAGATTGGCGTCCGTCTTGAGGCTTCGAAAACAGCTTTCGACGCCGCACGTCGCGCAGCTGTTCGGCTGATTTTCGGTGCTCGGAGTTTTAAGGTTCGAAATCTGAAAAAGCTTTTTCGTTTCCTGTTTTTCGCCGCGAAACGTAACGCGTAAGTGATCTTTGCCGAGTTTGGCTTCGATGCGAAACGGCTTGCCGGAGCGAAACCGCAAGTCAATGTAATTCCAGAAAACCGTCGCGTCGCGTCCCTGTTCGGCGAGCGAACCGGCGATAATCTGCGAATGCGCGTGGCGCTCGACGATCTCAAAATTCGCCTTTAAGGCGGCGTCGTAAAGCGCGTTTGAAATCTGGCACAAACCGCCGCCGACGTTCGGCACGATGCAGCCTTCGCGCAGTTCGCGCCCGACGACGTAGCCTTTCATGCGCCCGGCGCGCCCGAGATGTTTCCAAAAACTGAACGTCTCACCCGCCGGAATTTCCAAGCCGTCGAACTGCGCGACGGCAAGCCGCAGATTATGAACTTTTCCGGCAAGGAGAAATTGCTCTTCTGGCGCGGATTCAGTCCAGAGCGCGGTTTTCGATTCGGCAATCGCGGGCTGATTGATGAAGTTTGCGGCTTTCGGAAAGCGCCGAACGTCGGAATTAAAAAGATTTTCCGCGCCGCGTTCGATTTGCAGCAAAGAGGCTTTAACGCGAAAGACCAAAGACTGCACTCGGGTATGGATTCGTTTTTCTGATTTATGAACGGCTGATTTTTGCATTTTCAATAATTTACGGCGAAATTTTCACAATGTATGAAGCCATAAATCTCAGAATTTTGCAATGTTTTTTTAATATTTTTTCAGCTGCGGATAAACGCGGATTTCGCGGCTGAAAATTTATTTGATATTCTTAGCGCCTTTGCGCCTTTGCGGGAGAAAGATTATTTCCCGCAAAGG
>JANOBZ010000155.1:0-14721 GCA_031411895.1 Acidobacteriota bacterium
AATGTCGGCGACCGGAGTGATCGCGACGCCGTTCGCATTCGGTGTTGCCGAGGATAAACCGCTCGTCGGAGATTTCGACGGCGACGGCAAATCCGACCCGGCGATCTTTCGTCCTTCGACCGGCGATTGGTGGTATGCGGCTTCGGCTTCGAATAATCAGTTCTCGGTCGTTCATTGGGGCGCGGCAGGAGACATTCCGTCGCCGGCGGACGTTGACGGCGACGGCAAAACGGATTTCGTCGTCTATCGCCCCAGCAACGGCGGCTGGTATATTCTCCGGTCGGGCGAACAGAACTATACGATCCTCCAATTCGGAACAGCTGAAGATAGACCGGTAGTCGCGGATTACGACGGCGACGGAAAAGCGGATGTCGCCGTGTTCCGACCTTCGACCGGAACGTGGTATCTGCTCCAAACAACATCGGGATTCGGCGCGGTGCAGTGGGGCAACTCAAGCGATATTCCGACCGAAAACGCTTTTAATCCTTGAACGGCGAAACGAATTTGCGGGAGAGGCTTAGACATTTGTCGGATAAATTAAAGTGCGGGACGTTTTGTTCTGACAAGTCTCGAAAGCGGTATTGAGGGGTTCATATAAAATTCTTTTGAATTTTATATGAACCCCTCAATACTTGATGATTAGACAGATGGGTCGTTATTCGACGTGGTCGGTTTGGTCGCTTTCAAAATAAATTTCCAGATCATTCTGTTTTGTGCTTCGTCGAAGAGATATTTTCCTTCCGCGACGCGCCAGAAACCTAGAAACTGCCACTCGCCGACTTTTAATTTATTAAACAGCGGAACGGCGTGTTTTGATTCGACCGCATTAAACATCGCCCGGTTGAATGAATCGAGTTTTTGGTCGCCGCGCCGTCCTGCGCCGGTGTAAAAAATCGTGTCCGGCGTACTGCCGTGAAAGTCCGGATAACACGGATTGATCTTGCCGAAATCCGTCAAAAGGGAAATCAATCGCCCGCTTCGCTGATAGATGCCGTTGCGGATTTTGTGGATTTCCGAAACCGCGTCCCACGAAAAAATTTCGCCGGTTTTGCCGTCCGTAAAAAAACTTTCGCTTATAGTCTCATTTTGTCCGTTTATGCTTGACACAAGTTTTCCTGATAATTAAACTCAATCTACTTTACTTTTTATCTTTTGAAATACTATCAAAGATTTTCCCGGTATTTCAAAAAAAATTGACCCCTTATTTTTTCCTAAAAACTTTAAAAAGTTTTTTTTAGCTCTGGTTTTATTCAGTTGTAGATTCATACGGCTTGATATTTTATCGGCAAATACAAATTTTAAATTTTAAGTCCCAAGGAGAGTAAAGAGCGTGAAAAAATTTTTAAGTATTCTGGCTATTTTTGGCGTCGCCATTTTTGTGTTCGGTTTGGTTATCAGCAAAACCGATGCGAGCAAACCTGTTTTTAATGCAGGAACGCAGGACGAACTCGAAAACGCGAAACAAATCAGCTTAGGCATTCTGCGCGGACGTGCCGCACAGCGTGCAATCGGAAATGTTGACGAATTTCAGGTGCAGAAAGTCGAGATCGACGACCTGAAAATGGCGCATACGCGCGTTCGTCAGACGGTCGAAGGCATTCCCGTCTGGGAAGGCGAAGCGATCGTTCATCTTAATCAGGACGGTTCGCTTTCGACCGTGACCGACGATTTTAAGGAAATGATCGCCGTCAGCACCAAACCGAATCTTTCGGATAGAGACGCGATCAACGCGGCTCTCGAAGGTTATCGCGGCAGAGCGAAACTGACCGACGAGCCGATGGTCGCAATGTACATTTATCGCGGCGCGGAACGCGATCATTTAATTTACCGCGTCGAAACGCCGCGTCTCGACGGCACGAAAGAAACGAGTGCGCCCGTCGCGTTCATTGACGCGCATACCGGCGAAACCGTTTTCGAGTACAACAATCTGCAAACCGGCTCGGGCAATTCGCTCTACAACGGAACAGTGACGATTTCCACTTCGCAGAGCGGTTCGACCTATTATATGGAGGATTTAACCCGTCGGATGGGAACCTTCAATATGAACAATACCGGCAGCACGACGACCGGCACGGGCGGAACGCAATCGCGCTACACCGGCACGGACGACGTTTGGAGCGCAACAGCGGAACGCGCCGGAGTTGACGCGCATTACGGCGCGGCAAAAACCTTCGATTATTTCCAGAGCGTTCACGGACGCAACGGCATTGACGGCAATTACGGTCCGGGAACGACCGCCGGCGGCGCGAACAGCGGCGTCAGCCTTGTTTCGTCGCGCGTTCATTTCGGCTCGAACTACAACAACGCTTTCTGGTATCAGAACAAAATGTCATACGGCGACGGCAACGGCACGTCGTTCACGCCGCTCGTTACTTTAGACATCTGCGGTCACGAAATGACGCACGGTATTACCGAACGCACGGCTAATCTGACCTACGCGAACGAATCGGGCGCATTGAACGAATCAATGTCCGACGTTTTCGGCGCGATGGTCGAGCTTTATGCCGACGGCGGCACGATCAGCGCCGACACCTGGAAAATCGGTGAAGACGCTTACACGCCTTCGACTTCCGGTGATGCGCTGCGTTATATGAACGATCCGCATTTGGCAGGAAACGGCGGCTACACGTCGAACGACGATCCCGACCATTACAGCGAACGTTACACGGGAACGGCTGATTCGGGCGGCGTCCACATCAATTCGGGCATCGCCAACAAAGCGTTTTATCTGGCAGCGGTCGGCGGCACGCATCACCTGAGCGGCGTAACCGTGACGGGAATGGGAACAAACGATTCGGCACGCATCTGGTATCGCGCATTGACCGCCTATATGACTTCGAGCACGAATTTTTCGGGCGCGAGAACGGCAACTCTGAACGCTGCGACCGATCTTTTCGGCGCGTCGAGCGCGCAGTATAACACGACGGCAAGCGCATGGTGCGCGGTCGGCGTCGGCTCATGTCCGGGCGGCGGTACACCGACTCCGACCCCGACCCCGACTCCGGGCGGCGGCAGTGAACTGCTTGTCAACGGCGGTTTCGAAGGCTCGGCTTCCCCGTGGGTCGGCTCGGGAACGGGTTATTTCTACGTTAATGCGGGCAATTACCCGCAAGCCGGTACGGGCTATATTTACTTCGGCGTCAACAACAGCGTTTCGGGACAATCCTACCAGACGGTCACGATTCCTTCGACGGCGACCGGAACATTAAACTTCTGGCTCAACGTTACGTCGGCTGAAACGACCACCACGACGCAGTATGACCGTTTGTTTGTCGAAGTCCGTAATACTTCGGGAACATTGCTCGCAACCCCGGCGACCTACAGCAATCTGAATAAGACCGCTTCGGCTGGAACTTATACGCAAAGATCGCTGAGCCTTGCGGCTTACAAAGGTCAGACGGTTCGCGTTCAGTTCCGTTCGACGACCGACAGTTCGCTGGCAACAACCTTCCGCGTAGATTCGGCTTCGCTTAAATAAACGCCGGATTTGGAATGCAAAAGAAAAGGGAACGATTTCGGTCGTTCCCTTTTTTTGTCTTTCCGATTGTTTTTTTTGATTAACTTTTTACGGCACCAAGAAGTTCGGAACCGGCAGATCGCCTGCCGCGCCGAACGGTGCGATCGTCGTGCCGCCGGTCGTACGGTTAATAAACCAGGTCGAACCCGCCGGTCGGAAAACCGCCGTATCGAATTTACCGTCGCCGTCGTAATCGCCCGGTACGGGCTGGTCGCCCGCCGCGCCGAACGGGACGGAATAAAAAGATGAATTTTCCGAGCGAAGAATAAACCATTCACCGGTTGCGGGACGCCAAAAAGCGACATCCGCTTTGCCGTCGCCGGTGTAATCGCCCTGTACGGGTTTGTCCGTTGAAACGCCGAACCGGAAAGCGTAACTCGAATTATTGCTGCTCCGCAGAATCCACCACTCGCCGGCTGACGGACGATAAATCGCTAAATCCGCTTTACCGTCGCCGTCGTAATCCGCCATCACCGGAACGTCGCCCGCTTGACCGAACTGCCCGATATTCGTTCCGCCGCTCGATTTTTGAATGTACCAGACGCCGGTCGAAGGACGAAAAACCGCGACGTCCGTTTTCTGGTCGCCGTCGTAATCGGCGGGCGCGGGAATGTCGCCGACGGTGCCGAACGGGAACGAGAAGAACGAACCGTCTTCCGAGCGTAAAATAAACCAGTTGCCGTTGGACGGGCGGAAAAATGCGATGTCCGCCTTGCCGTCGCCGGTGTAGTCGCCTGCGACGACTTTATCCGTCGAAACGCCGAACCGCGCAACGACCGTTTGCCCCGAACCGCTGCGGTTAAGCCACCATTCGCCGGCTGAGGGGCGGAAAATTCCGATGTCGGTTTTGCCGTCGCCGTCGAAATCGAGCCGACCGCCGCCGACCGCCGCCGCCGTCATACACGCGCCGCTGGTTGAGCCTGTATAAGCATTGATCTGACTGCGCGATTCGGCGCAAAAAGAAAACTGCGTGTCGTTGTTAATGCCCGAAGTCATCAAGGACGTCGGCGGGCAATTAGCCAACTGCTGGGCATGAACCGCGCCGAGATTATGACCGATTTCGTGCGCCGTCACGAGAAAGTTCGCCGCTTCCCAGCCCCAACTCGTGTCAACTCTGCCGCTTAATCCATAAGCAAAAAGCGGATCGCACATTTCGCCAATATAGGCTTGTCCCGCGCCGCGTAGATTCGCTTTGTAGGTAAATAAATGAACGGCATCACGCGAAATCTGCGATGCCGGAAGATTCTGATTCCAGTAGTCCTGAAAATTACACAAAACTTTGGCAGCCGTTGATGTCCGGCAAACCGGATCAATGCGCGGCGTCGCGGTTTCAAAAGTGTCGCCGACCGCCCATGTATGCTGGTAAACGACGCTGATGGTCAGCGAAACCTCGCTTTCATAAAGCCCTTCGACCATATTCAGAATACTTAGAATCTTGGCGTTCGCGTCCGCCGCGCCGCCCGTCGAATTGACGAATTCGAGGTCGGCGTCGGTTGCCATCTCGATGGTTTTCAGGCTTCCCGTAACGCTCTCGACGCCGTTTGTCCGAACCATTTCTCTGCCTTCCTGAATTTTTTCGGTCAAATCCTGCGGACAATCAATGCTTTTATCGCGCAAAACGTCTTCCGCGCGGTAGACGACAAACTCGTCCGGCGCGGCAAATTCAGAGTATTTTTTCGCCGGTTCGATAAAGAATTTTTCCTGCTTCGAGCCGAAATAGCCCTCGAAACCGGATTCGTCAATCGTCAGGCGAACTTCGGAGTCGATGTCACCCTCGACCTTGCCCTTATAGGTCGTAACCGGCGCTTTTTCAAGCCGCCGGCGACCTTCAGCCGTCTGGTCTTCCGCATAATAACGCGATGCGCGTAAATCTCGCGGGGTTAAAGACAATTCGAAAGTTTTGTTTGAGGTCGGAATGGAAATTATTCTGACGCCGCTCGTCTGCCGCGTGACTTCGCGCGTGTCGAGACGCACAACCTGCGGGTTTCTGAACGAGCGTCCCAAATCGTTTTTTAATGCTTCGTCCTGCGCAAAGACAGACGAAAGTGAAGCTGAAATAAGTAAAATGACAAATAAAATTCTTTTCGTCATTGTATCCTCCGAAGTAAAAATTATATGGTTTTAGGGTAAATCGAGATTCGGGGAAATCTCGGCGATATTAATTATAAACTTTTAACAGGGTTAAACTTCCACGAAATGTTCGACAATTTTGATGTCTAAATTTGTGAATAGTTACACAAAATTTTTAGGGGATTTCGTCGGGGGACTCTGGAAGCGCCTGCCTTACCGGCTTCGTTTGAGAATCATACGCATGACGCAGAAAAAATTTACGGCTTCCGTTGGAGTAATCATAACAAACCGTCAGGGAAAAGTCTTGCTGCTCGAACATCTTTTTCGTCCCGGTTCGGGTTGGGGCATTCCCGGCGGATTTATCGAGCACAACGAGCAGCCCGAAGCCGCTGTCAAGCGCGAAATTCGTGAAGAAACCGGCATCGAGCTCGAAAATATAAAAATGTTTCGCCTGCGCACCATCAACCGCCATATCGAATTCCTTTTCCGCGCCGAATCGGACGAAGAGGCGCGGGTCAACAGCCGCGAAATCAGAAGTTTAGGTTGGTTTGCGATTGACGAAATGCCGCCCGAAATGCCGGACGCGCAAAAACTGCTCGTCGAAAAAGTTTTAAAAGGCGAAATTTGATAAAAACTTTTGCGCTCGCTAAAATCTAAAAGATTAAACGAATTTATTATATCAGGAGAAAGAAAATGGTTGATTTAATTCCGTCGCCGGAATCGGTGATGCATATTTTGGAAAACACGGGCGCGTATCGCAGAGGGCATTTCGTTTACCCGAACGGCAAACACGCCTCGCATTATTTTCAGATGCCGCTGGCATTTCGCTACTACGACAACGCGCGTATTCTGTCGGTCGGCTTAAGCCGTATGTTCCGAATGGAAAGAGCGATTTCGAGCCGTCTGCCGAAGGTTTCGATCATTAGCCCGAGCCCGGGCGGCATTATGGTCGCGTTCGGCGTCCGCGAAGCATTGACTGCCGAGCAGATTTACTGGGCGGAAATGGAAGACGGCAAGCGCCAGTTTCGTCAATATATCGGCGCAGGCGACGTTCACCCGGCGATTATCGTTGACGACATTCTTCGTTCGGGCAAAGCGATCACGGAAACGATCGAATTGGTCAAAGATTTGGGTTCGGAAGTTATCGGCATCGGCACGATCGTCAGCTTCGAGGACGCGCCGACCGATTTTAACGGAATTCCCGTCAAAAGTCTGATGCAATTCGACGTAAATTTCTACGAAAACGAAGAAGAATGGCGCGGCTCGCGCAGCGCTTCGGAAACCGAAGAACAAAAAGTTCGCTTCTAGAGAAATTTTTCAAAATTTTTAGCTGTGGATAAACGCTGATGCACGCGGATTTATTTTCAAATCTTCAAAGAATTGTTCTTTAAAACTTAGCGCCTTAGCGTCTTTGCGGGAAATGTTTTCTTCCGCAAAGACGCTAAGAAAATCAATTAAAGTCTGATCCGCGTGCATCCGCGTTTATCCGCGGCTAATTTCTTTTACTTTTCCGCTTTACTGACCTTTTCAAAAAGCGCACGGCGTTCGGCGAGAAGTCTGAGAAACTTTTCGCGTTTGAGAAAAAATGCCGAAATCGCGTTGAGCCAGCCGTTCAGATCGCCGATTTCTTCGAGCGTTTTTAAGGCGATGTAGCCGCACAAAAATGATAGCGGAATCGAAAAGAGCGCGATGAGCGAGCCGAAATAAAAGTACAAAACGCCCGCGAAAATCAGCCACGTCAGCGGCATCAGCACCAATCCCGTCAAAAGCTTCATCGTCGAAGCCATATCGAAATGACCTTTTTTCGTTTCGGAATAAGCCATGAATTTTCCGAATTGGTACGCCGGAAAATGCAGAATCACACCGAATACGGCAAACGGCGCGAGCAAAAACAGATACCACGAACGAATCAAGGCGTGTTTCAAAACAAACTTTTTTGAAAAATCCGCGAGCGCGAGAAAGTCCGAGCCGATACCGAGGCGATCGAGATTTTTATTATAATCGGCAAGCCTTTTTTCGAGCTTTACGTCGTCTTCGCTCGGCGCTTCGGCGACAAACTTCTTTAAAAACTCCAACCTTTCCGCCAAGTTTTCTTCGTGCGGCGTGACGGAAGTAAAAACCGCTTCGGCGATTCGCGCGACGGCGATTTCCGCTTCCGATTCGGCGTTTAACGTAACTTCGCGCAAAGCGCTCTCGATTTTTTCGGTTAAATCCTTGACGGCTTCGCGCGGCGGATGACCGTCGTCGCCTAGTTCGACCGGCAAAACCGGAAACGATTCGCCGATGTGCAGGAGCGCTTCGCTCCGAAAAGTGGTTTTTTCCGTGTAATAAAGCCCGACCGGAACGATTCTTAGATCGAGCGACGAAGGATCTTTCCCGCTCGAAACCGCGCCGAGCGCAATCCGTGCCGCGCCGGTTTTTAGGGGCTGAAGCTGCGGTTTATCGTGCGAGACGCCTTCGGGAAAGATCGCGATCGCGCCGCCTTTTTTCAATAGTTCGCGCGCGACTGAAAAAGTTTCCTGATTTTTCGAAACGTCCGCGCCCGAGTCCTGCTGGCGATAAAGCGGCAGCGCGCCGACCGTCCGCACGAGATAGCCGATGACCGGCATTTTAAAGAGCGTGGATTTCGCGAGAAAGGCGACTTTTCGCGGCAGCGCGACAAACAAAAGAGCCGGATCAATCAAAGCGTTCGGATGATTGCTGACAAAAATCAAACCGCTTTTTTCGGGCAGGTTTTCGGAGTTGTAAAGTTCGATGCGCTTGAAAAAAATGCTGATGCCGACGCCGAAAATAAAATGAATCAGCCACAACGCAAATGAGCCCCGACGATGCAGAATAACATCACCGAGGCGCAGTTTTTTCAAGTCTGATTTCATTTATAAATTTCAGCTTGCAATTGTTTTTTACAATCGCCAATCGCAAATCTAAAATTGCGAATTTCTTAAATTGCGTGCCGGTTTGCCAGCGCTTTGTCCATCGTTACTTCGTCCACGAATTCGAGGTCTGAGCCGACGGGCATTCCCATCGCGATGCGCGTGACGAGCACGCCCAAAGGTTTGAGAAGCCGAGCGATGTAATTCGCCGTCGCTTCGCCTTCGGTCGTCGGGTTCGTCGCGATAATGATTTCCTTGACCTCGACGCCGTCGTTATTATTCGGCATCAAACGCGGCAAAAGATTCGCGAGCATCAATTCGTCGGGACCGACGCCGCGAATCGGCGACAAACATCCGTGTAAAATATGATACAAACCTCTAAAGCTGCGCGTTTTTTCGATCGCGACCAGGTTGTAAGGTTCTTCGACGATACAAATCTGCGAGCGGTCGCGCGTCGGCGAAACGCAGTACATACACGGATTCGTGTCCGTCATATTGTTACAGACCGAACAGAAAACGATCTTTTCCTTGACCTCGCGCAGAGAATCAATGAAATTATCGACTTCCTGCTGCGGACGGCGCAAAATATAAAACGCGAGCCGCTGCGCCGATTTATGCCCGATCCCGGGCAAACGTTTAAATTCGTCGATCAGCTTCGCGACGGGTTCTGAATATTCCAACATATTTCGATTTCGGATTTCGGATTTCGGATTTCGGATTTGTTTCTTCTTTATCTATTCCGTTTTTATTCAAAACGTTATGTTTCAGAAACATTTGGGAAAAGCACGCCCTCGTAAACGCGGCAGCAAATCCGAAATCCGAACTCCCAAATCCCAAATCGTTAGAGTCCCATTCCGGGCGGCAGCATTCCGCCGAGTTGTCCTTTGAGTTTTTCTTCGACCTTGCGCCGGGCTTCGGCAAGCGCCGCCATCGTCAAATCCTGAATCATCTCAACGTCGCCGTCTTTGACGAGATCGGGCGAGATCGTGAGCTCCAATACTTCGAAATCGCCGCGCATTCTGACCGTCACCGCGCCGCCGCCAGCAGTCGCGTCAACGACCGTCTGCTTCATCTGTTTACCCATTTCTTCCTGCATTTTCTGGGCTTGCTTCATCATCGAGTTCATGTCAAATCCACCGGGGAATTTCATAATTTTTTCTTACTCCTTTATATATAATTTCTAACAAAACTGTTGCGTAATTATAACATTTCAGCCGCCGCAATGTCTTTTTTCAAGAAAATATTTGCCGCATTACGGAAATTTCAAACGCCGTCAAAAATCCCGCGCTTTATAAGTTAACGTCAATTCGGAATAAGACCGGAGCGCCGCCATCTTGACGGCACACGTCGCTGAAAGCGGCGTCAAATGCCTCGATATGAGCGAATTTTGATAGTCAAAGAAGACGTTTAAGCGTTTTTCAAACGCTGTGCCGTCACAGACGAGTGTTCCGTCGGGCAAACTTCTTATCCCGAATTGACGTAAGTTAGTGTTCGCTTACTTGCTTTTTGCAATCAACTGGATTAAAAATAAAATTCATGCACATCGAATGGACGCCAGCCACAAATCAATCGCCGTATCTGTTCCGCCAAGCCGCCGAATGGACGGGCGTCAAAGTTCATCGCGCAAAAGTACAACCCGGCAGAATGCTCGAACACGTCGCGAATTGCCATGAAATCAACATCTCGATTTCGGGAAACCTGACGACGCAGAAATGTTCGTCAACCGGCAAAACCGTGATTACCAAAGGCGGCGCGGGAAATCTTTGCCTGACGCCTTACGGGCAGACGATCGGCGCATACTGGAAAAAGCCGCTTGATAATATGGGAATTCTGCTGACGCCGGATTTCGTCCGCAATGTCGCGTCGGAAAATCGTTTTTCCGCCGATTTCGAATTTCACGAAATTTATCGGGACAAAGATCCGCTGATCGAGCAGATCGGCTTTGCGCTGCTTGAAGAAGCCAAATCCGATACGCCGGTCGGGAAACTTTACACCGATTCGTTGATTCAAACCTTGACGCTCCATCTTTTGAAAAATTATTCGAACGCCGCATCGGTTCAGGAAAATTTGAGCGGCGGGCTTTCCGGCTATAAACTGCGCCGCGTGCAGGAATTTATCAGCGCTAATCTGGAAGAAGATTTAAGCCTCGCGGAACTGGCGGAAGTCGCCGATCTGAGCCAGTTTCATTTCGCCCGCGCTTTTCGCAAATCCACGGGTTTAACGCCGCAGCAATATCTGATGCAGCAGCGCATCGAACGCGCCAAAGAGCTTTTATCGAGCGCCGATCTGCCGATCGTCGAAATATCTTTGCGCACAGGCTTTAAAAATCAGAGCCATTTTACGACGCTTTTCCGCAAATTCACAAAATTCACGCCCAAACTCTGGCGCGAAATGAAACTCGCTTAACATTTATCATTCAACATTTATCATTTAGTCTTTTTATTCATCGAACGCAGAAACAAATGCGGCTGATAAATCCGAAATGATAAATGATAAATGTTGAATGACAAATGTTCTGCGCAATTTAAGAACATAAACCGCAAAAATGTGAAAGATTCTCTCGCCCTGCATTTCTTACAATCCTTTCTAGACTGGAAAAGTCTTAAAAGGAGATAAAGGGAATGAAAAGAATATTTTTGAGCATTTTTGTTATTTTAACGGTATTCGGTTTAAGCGTTTCGGCGCAGTCACTCGGCACGCGGCAGACGTTTGAAAAAGGAATCGGTTTAGCGAACGAAGGAGAATTCGCGGCGGCGCTGGTTGATTTCAGAAAATCGCAGACACTTGCCGAAAGCGAAGAGACGGACGCGGATTTTCGCGCGCGGATTCATTTTAATATCGGCGTTTGTTTGTATCGTCTGAAAGAAAACGATAAGGCGGTCGGCGAATTCGAGGGAGCGATAAAATTAACGCGGGGCGATTACGAAAAAGCGTTTTACGCGCTCGGAATGGCGCAGGCGGAATTGAAAAACTGGGACAAATCCGAACTGGCGTTTCGCGGCGCGCTGCGGCTTAACAAACGAAACGGCGAAGCGTGGTTCGATCTCGCGTTCGTCTATCTGGCGAAAAACGATTTCGAGTCGGCGCGGTCGGCGTTTCAGAAATCGGTCGAATACAAAAGCGTCTCGGCGGCAATCGGGCACAACAATCTCGGCGTGATTTTCGCGCTCGGCGGCGATCTAAATTCGGCTGTCCGCGAATTTGAAACGGCTTTGAGAAAATCGGACGGAAATTTCGCAGTTGCCGAACGCAACCTGCAATTCTGCAAATCTTTGGGCAAAAACTTCAACCGCGAATTAGTGGCAATATTAGAATTTAGTAAATAAAAACCAGCCGCGAATGACACGAATAACACGAATTTATTAAATTTTTATTTGTGTCATTCGTGTCATTCGTGGCTAATTTAAAGGAGAAAAGTATGGAAAAACAAACGGATGTGATGGCGATTTTGAAACTTTACGAACTGCGGCGCGACCCGGAAATGCGCGCCGCGCGGCAATGGTATTTTTCTAGTTTCGCGCCGCAGTCGGCGATCGATATTGTCGCGCTTTTTCGCGGCGGCGAACGCGCGAGCGCTAATTTTCGGATGGTCACTTCTTACTGGGATATGGCTTCGTCTTTCGTGCTGAACGGCGCGATCGACGAGAAAATGTTTTTCGATTCGGGCACCGAACATATTTTCGTGTACGTCAAAATCCAGCCGTTTCTGGCGGAAATTCGTCAGATGTTTCAGGAACCCGATTTTTTGCTAAACCTCGAAACGCTGGCGCAAAAAGTTCCGAACATCGAAGCCAAACTAGAATCGAGAAGACGCCTCAGCGCGCTCTGGACAAAAGGCGACGCCGAAGCCGCCGGGTCAGAAGGAAACTGACGATTTCAGGTTGCAGAATTGCGGATTTCGGATTTGCTTCATTACGGGACAAATCCGAAATCCCAAATCACAAATCCGAAATCATCTGTGTTAATCTATCGTTTCACAGATGAAAAAATACGTCATCAAACGCGCCGAAGGTTCTCTGCCCGAGCAATTGACTCGTTACCGCGAGGAATTGAACGAGGAGCAGTTTCGGGTCGTCACGGCGAAACCCGGCGCGGCGCTTGTCGTCGCGGGCGCGGGCACGGGAAAAACCCGCACGATAACTTACCGCGTCGCTTACTTGATCGAACAAGGGATTTCGCCGCAGCGCATTTTGCTCGCAACGTTTACGAACCGCGCGGCGCGCGAGATGCTGCGGCGCGTCGAAAATCTGACCGGCTCGCAGAACGTCCACCGCGTCTGGGGCGGAACGTTTCACCGGATCGCGAATTTGATTCTCAGAAAACACGCCACGTCGATCGGTTTTTCCTCGAATTATTCGATTCTCGACGCTGAAGATTCGAAAGACTTTATCAACGTCTGCATTGACGAAGCCGGAATCGACACAAAAGCGAAACGCTTTCCGAAAGCCGATGTCATACAGGACATAATCTCTTACGCCAACAATACCGACCGACCGATCGAAAATGTGATAATCGGCAAATACCCGTATTTCGAAATACTCACGCCGCAAATCCGCCGCGTTGATCTTATTTTTCAAGAGCGTAAACGAGAGCGCAACGTGATGGATTACGACGATCTGCTTTTAAATTGGAAACGCCTTTTGATCGAAAAACCCGACATTGCCGATCTTTACGCCGAACAGTTTCAACACATAATGGTTGACGAATATCAGGACACGAATCGTCTGCAAGCCGAAATCATCGATCTGCTCGGCGTCAAGCATCGCAACGTGATGGTCGTCGGCGATGACGCGCAATCGATTTTCGCGTGGCGCGGCGCGGAATTTACGAACATTTACGAATTTCCCGACCGCTATCCGGAAGCCACGGTTTACAAACTCGAAACGAATTACCGCTCGACGCCCGAGATTTTAGGACTCGCGAACACTTCGATCTCGAACAACCGGCGGCAGTTTCCGAAAATGCTGCAAGCGGTGAAAAAATCGCGCGATTTCAAACCGGCGATGATTCCGTGCGCGAACGTCGAACAGCAGTCGGCGTTTATCGCGGCGCGGATTTTGGAACTGCGCGATGAAGGGACTTCATTAGAAGAAATCGCCGTGATGTATCGCTCGCATTATCACAGCTTGGAATTACAGCTTGAATTAACGCGCCGCAATATTCCGTACCGCGTTCAATCCGGCGTCAGATTTTTCGAGCAGGCGCATTTGAAAGATGTCATTTCATACCTTCGAATCATCGTCAACCCGCGCGACGAATTGGCGTGGAAACGCATTTTAAAGATGATTCCGAGCGTCGGCACAGCGACGGCGAACCGGATTTACGAAAGTCTGGCGTACGCGGAAAACCCGTTCGCGCTCGTCAAAGCGCAATCGCCGACAACCTCCAAGCAATTAAAAACGACAAATTACGAACTACAAACCAATCCGAAATCCGAATTCCCAAATCCCAAATCGAACGACCCTTTTTCGAGACTTCGCAATAAAGCGCCGTGGCAGGAATTCGTCAAACTTCTCGAACTTCTCACGACCGACGAAAACCGCAATAATCCGGCGAAGCAGATCGAGCTGATTTTAACCAACGGCTACGAACAGCATTTGCTCGAAACTTTCGAGAATGCCGAAGCGCGGATGGAAGATTTGCGCCAATTAGCGCTTTACGCAAATCGTTATAGTTCGACCGAAGATTTCCTCTCGGAACTCGCGCTGCTTTCGACCGAACGCTTTAAGGAACCGACCGGCGTGACGGGCGAAGACGTCGTGCAGGGCGGCGAAGAGGACGAGCTTTTAACATTAACTTCGGTGCATCAGGCGAAAGGCTTGGAATGGAAAGCCGTTTTTCTGCTCTGGGCGGCGGAAGGCAAATTCCCTTCGCCGCGCAGTTTGAAAGAAATCGATTCCGAGGAAGAAGAACGCCGTCTCTGGTACGTTGCCCTGACGCGCGCGCAGGACGAGCTTTATCTGACGTATCCGCTGATGATGCTCGATTATTCGCGCCAAGTCGTTTTGCAAAAACCGTCGCGCTTTATCATGGAATGCCCGCCCGTGCTTTTCGAAGTTTGGAATTTGGAAGAAGAATCGAAGCCGTTTGACGCGCCGCTCGAGATTGAAGAAAACAAGCAGGAATTTTTGAATTAAAATTTTAGTTTTAGCCGCGGATAAACGCGGATTTCGCCGATTAAATACTATAAATTTTCAGGAAATCCTGCCTTTTCTGAGCGCCTTTGCGTCTTTGCGGGAGATTAAATGTTTCCCGCAAAGA
>JANOBZ010000156.1:0-3557 GCA_031411895.1 Acidobacteriota bacterium
GCGGATTTCGCGGATTTTGTTTATTGATTTTTATCCGCGAAATCCGCGTTTATCCGCGGCTGAAAAATATTCGCTCATTGCTTGAACGCGGAATTAAAAACTTAAAAGCGATTTTTTTCGTAAAATTGTCGGACAACTATAAAGGCGCTTTCGGCATTTTATAGTAAAATACCCAATAAGTTCACCAGATTAAAGAACCGGCAAAAACAAAATGATTGAAGCGGGAACAGTTTTACAGGAGCGGTATCGCGTCGAGCGGCAGATCGGCGCGGGCGGCATGGGCGCGGTTTTTATCGCGACCGACGAGCGGTTCGGCAGCACGGTCGCGATCAAGGAAACATTTTTTACGGACGAAAAATTCCGCAAGGCGTTCGAGCGCGAAGCGCGTCTGTTGAACAGCTTGCGGCACGCCGCTTTGCCGCGCGTTTCCGACCATTTCATTGACGGCAACGGGCAGTTTATCGTGATGGAATTTATTGACGGCGACGATCTTTCCGAGCAGCTCGAATCGGAAGGCAAGGTTTTCGCGGTCGCAGACGTTCTCGGCTGGGCTGTCCAATTGCTCGACGCGCTCGAATATCTGCACACGCAGGAAATGCCCGTCATTCATCGCGACATCAAGCCGCAGAACTTAAAATTAAATTCGCGCGGGCAAATTATCCTGCTCGATTTCGGGCTCGCAAAAGGCAGCAACACGAACGCCGAATCGGCGACCGCCGCAAAAAGTGTTTTCGGTTACTCGCGCAATTACGCTTCGCTCGAACAGATTCAGGGAACGGGAACCGACCCGCGCAGCGATCTATATTCACTTGCCGCAACGCTTTATCATCTTTTGACGGGCATTCCGCCTGCCGACGCCTTAACGCGCGCGATGAATGTTTTGAGCAATAAGCCCGATCCTTTAATCGAAGCGAATCAGATCCGTCAGGAGATTCCGGTCGGCGTCGCGCGGCTTTTGACCGAGGCGATGGCGCTCAACGCCGAAGAGCGTCCCGAATCGGCAAAACAGATGCGCGAATGGCTTTCGGAAGTAAAAGACGAAGCGCCCACGGAAAACGCGGAGACTTTTGCGAACGCGCCGAACACGAAATTTTTCTCGCAGAAAACACAGCTTTACGGCGACGCTTCGAAAATCTCGAATCTCAAGCAGTCGGACGTTTTGACCGAAACATTGTCCGACGACGAATCGAAGTTAACGCGCGTAAAATCGCCGACAACCGGCGATTTCGAAGATGATAAAACGAAGATTTACCCGCTCGCGGCGGCTGTCGGTGAGAACGGCAAAAAATCGCGGCGCGGTTTGGCGATCGGCGCGGTTTTGAGCGGCTTGCTTCTTTTTTGCGGTGCGATCGCGGCGGTTTATGTCGCCAAGCCGGAAATGTTCGGTCACGCCGAAACGCCGGCAAATACGAACGCCGATAAAAAGACGATCATCGTGCAGGTTCCCGACGAAAACACCAATCTGGCGGACGCCGACACCAACACGGCAAACGCGAACACGGTCGCCGAAACTTCGGTCAATTCCAATATCACCGTTTCGTCCATCGAAACGAAACAGAAGGACGCGGTTGCCAAAACCGATTCGAAACCGCCCGACACGAAGACGAAACCCGGGACGGTTCAGCCGAACGGACGCAATCAAACGACGGCTGCTGACGAGCCGCCCGACATCGAAGTTGACAACGACAACGACCCGGACGGCGAGCCGCCGACGAATCCGAAGACCAAGCAGAAATTTCCCGCCTTCGTCTGGCGCGGAATGTCGCCCGCAGACCGCCGGAAACTGCGCGAGGCGCTCGAAACACAGCGCAAGGTCGAAGCCGAAAAACGCCAGCGCGAAATGGAACAGCGAAAAGTTCCGAAACCGCCGACGCCGGGGAATAACTGAGCGGAGAAGTTGAGGAGAAGAGGGGAGACGCTTGAACTTAATCAAGCGTCTCTCTTTTTTTGTGATAATAAATTGGCGAAAATTTAAGGCATTAATATATTGGACTCAGCGCTAATTTCTGTTGTCTGATGAGTCAATTATATTAATGCCCAAAATATATTTTATCGCCATATCCTATCCACCTGAGACTCATTTTCTTTGATCACAATACGAAATACATCGGGTGTCGTAAGATTCTGCCATTCTTCAAAACCATATTTTGAATCGAAGTGCTTTAAAATTAAAGTCAGTAATCGTCCGTGAGTAACTAACACTATCGAATCCGTATCTAACAAAAGAGCGTCATTGAGAGCAGCTATCGCCCGCGTCGTTGCGGCACGGCTCGACTCGCCTCCTTCAAAGGAGAGTTCAAAGTCTGAAAAAACTCCTCGTAATTTATCAAGCCAGTCAGAATAATCAATTGTACTCAATGCTGCTTCAATCAATCGTTCATCTAATTTAATCTCAATATGTGCGCGAATTGATAAGGGTTTGATTGATCTAAGAGCCCGCGCAAACGGACTGGACACAATCTGACCAATTCGGGCTCCTGACAAAAATTCTGCCAGAGCCTCCGCTTGATCTATGCCTTCAGAGGTTAGCAGAGCATCGGCGGCTTGCTCCGTCGCCTGACAGTGTCTTACCAGATAAATTATTTTATTCATGATTACTGCTTATGATTAGAAGCTATTTCTCTACGTCGAGCCATTAGTGAAATTTATCAAATTTTATTTTCGGCGATTTTGTGGCAAAATCTCTCGCATCATGATTCCCAGAACCTTTTCATAATTTTCCTTATAATTTGCTTTCGATGATTGTCACAATCTGCGCCGTAACAGCTTCGAGATGCTTTTTGATGTCGGTGTTTTCGGGCAGTTTCGGAATATGAAACAGCGGGTGATAGAAGATTTCGACCTTGCGGAATTTCGGGCGCTTCATGGTTTGCGACCAGACGCGGTTTGCGCCTTTGACGGTGACGGGCAGGATCGGCACATTGGCTTCGAGCGCGATTCTGACAGCGCCGGTTTTGAATTCGTGCAGTTTGCCGTCGGGAAACGAGCGCGCGCCTTCGGGGAAGATCAAAAGCGTCGCGCCGTCGCGCAGAGTGTTTAAGGATTCGCGCAAAACGGATTTCGTCGTGCCGCGCTTGGTGTCAACCGGAAACGAGCCGAGATATTTTATCAGCCAGCCGACCAGAAACCAGTCGAACGCCTTGTCCCACGCCATAAAGCGATACTTGCGGCGAATCGGCGCGCAAATCCAGAACGGATCGAAATACGTCTGGTGATTGGCGACGATCAGCAAACCGCTCGCGAGATTTTTCGGAATGTTCTGCTTGTCGTGATAGCGGATGCGCCAGAGCAGCTTTCCGGCGGCGTATGAGATATAACGCGCCGCATCGATGACAATCGGCGGCGCGTATTTGTTCGGGGCAGAGTCTTTCACAAATGTTCCGCCCTTTAGCATAACTAAATTTTCGCGTTTTCTTCAATCAGCATTACGCCGAATAACTTTAAAATTTAGCCGCGGATAAACGCGGATTTCGCGGATTTCATCAGTAGTTCAACAGAAAAAACGTTTCTGCTTTTTAGCGACTTTGCGCCTTTGCGGGAAATTTTTCCCGCAAAGG
>JANOBZ010000157.1:0-3535 GCA_031411895.1 Acidobacteriota bacterium
CGCCTTTGCGGGAGAAAATATTTCCCGCAAAGGCGCAAAGCCGCTAAGTAAATCAAATAAACTCTAATCTCCGAAATCCGCGTTGATCCGCGGCTAAAAATTAACGATTGGGCGCCGAAGCCGTGACCGTAATCAGCGAGCCTTTCTGTAGTTCCAGATCGTCTTTGCCCTGGAGAACGACCGAGCCTGCGCCTGCGCCGCCGCCGATGATCGCGCCGATCGCCGCGCCTTTTCCGCCGCCCGCGATTGCGCCGATGATCGCGCCGAGACCTGCGCCGATGCCGCCGCGTTTGACGGTTTCTTTAGTCTGGCTGTCGCCTTTGACCGTGCCTTCGGTGTCAATTTTGACGGTTTTGCCGTTCAAATCGGTGACGCTTTGCAGGTATCCCGCAAACTCGTAAGTCTGACCATTGCGCAGCGTAATCTTTTCGAAATTGAACGTAATTTTTGAGCGTCCCGAGACTTTGCCCGAGCGGTCGATGCCCGAAAGATAGCCGGTCACGACTCCGCCGCGAAATTCGTCCGGCGACTGCACGATCATTCGGAAACGATCGTTGTTTTGCGAGACTTTGGTGCTCACGTTGTTTTCCAGAACGCCCGTAATAACCGTTCCGTTCGGCACGATAAACGTTCCGGTTCTGCGGGTTGTCGTGGTCGGATAGTTCTGATTATTGGTCGGATAATTCTGCGTATTATTCGAACCCGGAGTGTCGTTCGGGTCGTTGCTCGAATAATTTCCGTCGTTGTTATCGCTCGTGTCGCTCGTCGTCGTCGTCGAATAGGTTTGGTTCGGATTGACGTTTATATCGAGCCGCGCGACTGCGTCGGTTTTGCTGTAAAAACTTTCGGCAAAAACCGTCTGGTTCAGATAATCGGTCGTGATGCGGCGCGTCACCTTCATCGCTTTTCCGTTGTCGAGCGACGTAAAAGTTACCGTGTAATCGGTTTCGCCGCCGACGCTCGAAACGGTCAATTCCTGACCGCGAAGCGCCGCGCGAACGCGAATCGCTTTGCCGCCTACGGTTTCAGTCTTCGTGCGACCGTCAGCCGTGAACGAGATCGGCGCGGCTTTCGAAGAAGCCAAAGTAACCTGTGTGCCGCGAATTTCGATCGCTAATTGATCGGCGGCTTCGAGCTTGCTTTCCAAATCCTGACGCTGCGCGTCGGTCGTCGCGCCGCTGTTTTGGACAATGTCGCGCATGTCTTCGCTTTTCGAAGTGTCGAGCTGGTAAGTTCCCGTCAACCCGAAGCTCGTCGTATTGCTGGTCGGATAATTGGTTGTCGGATAATTGGTCGAATTATTGTTCGACGTCGTTGCTCCGCTCGTCCAATTCCACGAAACGTTGTAGTTTGAAGCTAACTGGTCGAGCAGCGCGCGCACGTCGGTCCAGTCTTTCTGCACCGTATTGTTGACGCGGTTCGTGACCAGAAAATCGTTGATGCCTTTCGCGGCGTTCAGCATATCGGTGACATCGTCGGCATTTTCGCGCCGCTGGTTAAGATTTTCCTCGAAATCGCGGACTTTATCGTTCAAGGTCGAAACGCTGGTTTCGACCGCGTCGGCGTCGGCGTCTCTGACCTGGCTGTTTTTCAAGCCGAACTGCAGGCTGTAGCGAAAATCGTCAACCTTCGAATCCAAGTTACGCACGATATTGCGGACGTCCCTCTCGTTGCGCGTTCGCTGCGCGTTTATCTCAGCCGTAAAACCGCACAGCATCAAGCCAATCGCCACGTAAAACGCAAAAACACTTCTGAATCTGCTCATTTTTTATCAATCTCCTTTTTCTCTGAAAGCCTCAAACTGTTTGTTTGACCGCTAATTGGAAGCATTTTTTATGCCAAAAGGTTGTTTGCGAAAGTAGTTTGCCTGGCGAAGCGGAATATTGTTAGAATTCGTGAAATAATTTTTATAAAAACAGCTTTTGGAGAAGGGAAATCTGCGATGACAAATATCATTTACAAAGCAACTATCAAAGACGCCGGCGACGAATTTCTGATCGCCACGTCGCCCGGTAATTATTCGCTAACTATTGACACGAAAAGCGAAAGACGTTCCGCGCCGACGCCGATCGAGCTTCTTCTGATTTCAGTTGCGGCGTGCACGGCGGTTGACGTGGTTTCGATCATGGAGAAAAAGCGGCAACAGGTGACGGATTACCGCGTCGAGATCAGCGGCGAGCGGCGCGACGAGCATCCGCGTTCTTTTACGAAGATGCACGTTCACCATATCGTGTATGGACACGACGTTTCCGAGCAGGCGCTCGCCCGGGCGATCGAGCTTTCCGACACGAAATACTGCTCGGTCGCGGCAACCGTTCGCCCGACGGTCGAGATCACGACGAGCTTCGAGATTATTGAAGGCTAAAATAAGTAGGTATGAAAACCCAACTTTAATTTTTTTTCAGCCGCGGATCAACGCGGATGCACGCGGATCAGAATTAAATAAACTTAGCGGCTTTGCGCCTTTGCGGGAAACATTTAATCTCCCGCAAAGGCGCAAAGCCGCTCAGAAGAGAAGAAATTATTTTTGATAAATTATCGCTTTAATCCGCGTGCATCCGCGTTGATCCGCGGCTGAAATTCTTACGAAATTATTTGCACAACTACTTATGCTAAAATTTATAAGTTATGAACGTGCTTGCACCGGAAGAAATAGAATTAAACAAAAAGCGCCGGGTTTTGGAACGCCTCAAGGATAAGCTTGCCGACCGCGAAGAAGAAGTGACGGATCTGCGCGCCGAGCTTGAACAATTCGAAGCGCGTTACACGATGGAAGTCGCCAGATTTTACGCCGAATTAGACGAGATCGAAGCGCAGATCGCCGAAGAAGAAGTAAAGCTCGTGCCGGACGACGAAGAAATCAAAAAACGCGCCGAAGAATTGCGTCGCCGCGCCGAAGAATCCGCCGCGAACGCCGAAGTGGACGAAGGCTGCACGCAGAAATGGCGTCCGACCGCCGAAGCGAAAAAGGCTTATCACAACTTAGCGAAAATCATTCATCCCGATCTCGCGCTCGACGCCGAAGAAAAGGAAAAACGCCACGCGCTGATGGCAAAGCTCAACGACGCGTATTCGGCAGGCGACCAGAATCTTCTGAATAAACTGGTCGAAGATTTTCGCGATTCGCCCGATCTGGTGCGCGGCGATTCCGCCGGCGACGAGCTTGTCCGGGCGATCCGGCAAATCTGGCAAATTAAAAATCGTTTAATAGAATTGAAAACGGAAAAAATCAACGCCGAATTATCGGAGCTTTATACCTTGCGCGAAAAGGTCGAAGCCGAGATGCGCGAGGGCAGAGATATGCTCAAACAGATGGCGGAACGCACGAAAACTTATATCAAAAAGAGCGAACGGCGGCTGGCAAATCTGAAAAATCTGAACGAAGCGCAGGAAGAATACGTCAAGGATCGCTACGGAATGGACATTTCGGCTTTTCGTTAAAATATTTAGCCGCGGATAGATGCGGATTTCGCTGATAAGAATTGGATTTACTTAGCGACTTTGCGCCTTTGCGGGAAACTATTCTCCCGCAAAG
>JANOBZ010000158.1:0-7507 GCA_031411895.1 Acidobacteriota bacterium
GTGAAATGGTCTAATTATTCAGCACAGAAAACTCTCTGTAAAATGAGAGTATGAAGAAATACGATGATGAATTTAAACAAAATGCTGTGAAGAAGATTCTTGACGGTCAATCGGTCGCTTCGGTCGCCAGAGAATTAGGCGTCGGCGAAGGATTATTACACAAGTGGAAACGACGGAAAATTGAGTCCAGTTCGGATCTTGAACGCGAGAATCTGGAATTAAAGAAACGCCTTCGGGAAGTTGAAATGGAGCGCGATATTCTAAACGGCTCGCTTCGCGAATCTTCGGCAGAGGAAGCTAGAGCGCTACCGGTTCATTGAAAATCAGAGAGAAGATTACCCGTTGCGGGTTTTGTGCCGGGTGATGAAGGTTTCCTTGTCAGCCTTTTACGCTTTCCGGCGTGGTGCGACGTATCAAAAGACGGTGCGGCAGAAGGATTTGGACGAACGCGTCCGGACTTGTTTTTACTTTCACCGCCGGCGTTACGGGACACGTCGAATTGCCGTCGAGCTGCAAACCGGACGCGCGGCGGTTAGAGCGGCGATGCGCCGGGAAAGCTTGCAGGCGATCGCGCCGCGCCGTTTCAAGCCGAAAACGACCGACTCAAACCACGATTCAAGAATAAGCCCGAATCTGTTGAAGGAATCGGCCAACGCGCCGCGCGGTGCCGGACAGGTGATCGTCGGCGACATTACTTATATCCGGCTTCAGGACGGAAGTTTTTGTTACCTGGCAATATTCCAGGACAAATACACGCGGCGCATTGTCGGCTGGGCTTTGTCGGCGAGAATGACGGTGCGATTGGTCATTGATGCTTTTCAGATGGCGCGCCGACGCGCTTCTTTCAAACGCGGCGCGATCAAACGCAGCCGATCGCGGCAGCCAATACGCGGCAGTCGAATTCCGGCGTCTGCTCTATATTTATGGATTCCGGCAATCGATGTCAGCCAAAGGCAATTGTTATGACAACGCGCAGGCGGAGAGCTTCTTTTCCAGATTCAAAGCCGAGCTGATCGAAGGCGGCAGCTTTGAATCGATCGAAGAAGCGCGTACAGAAACTTTCAGCTTTATTGACGGATATTACAATCGCATCAGATTGCATTCCGGGTTAGGCGACAAAAGCCCGCTCGAATTTGAAAAGGAATTGAAAATCAAACAAATGAGGAGCAGCGAGAGTTTTGTGTCCTGAATAACTTGACCACATCAGTCTGTTTCCTCGATCTGCAGTTCATCACTGGGAAGTTTGCCTGTCGTCAGGTCCGCCCGGCTGATGTCAGTATGCGAAACAAACAATTTCGCCGTCGTGAATATAACTGGCAGAAATCTATAAGTACTCATATTATTATGCGCCGCCGCTGGCAGGGTTTTATAAAAGTTATCGATCAACCCGGAGGTAGACCTGATGACTTGGCTCATAGCCGAATTGATAGCAGCTTTTTCCGAACTTCCGAGACCGTCACCTTTTTCGCCGGTTTTTAACTCAAATCCTAACTGGACGACCGGCTTAACATCGCTTAAAGGCGTAAACGGTTCTAGGTGTTTAGTCCCGGAGTGTGATGGTGATGTAAAATGCATAACACAAATCATCAATGAATCAATATGGGACAAATTCTACACGGTTGCGCCAGCACGACAGCGGCGCTGCGCCCGTCAATACAAAATAGTCAGGAAAGCCTGAAACAAATGGCTTTATTTATTTGTTGGCATTGATCGTACGTCGAAGTTTACCTATGCCGAACTTCATTCCAACCAAACACGGGACACGGCTTGCCGGTTTTTACGACAATTAATTGCGATCGTCCCTTATCACACACATACGATTTTGACCGATAACGGCATTCAGTTCACGAATCGTAAAAAAGACAAACGGGCGTTCATGCATCTGTTCGGACGAATCTGCCGTCAACACGGAATCGAACATCGTCTGACAAAAGTCAATCATCCATGGACGAACGGACAAGTCGAACGAATGAACCGAACGCTCAAAGAGGCGACCGTCAAACGTTATTACTATGAAACGCATGAACAGCTAAAAGAGCATTTGAAACTCTTTCTAACGGCATACAATTTTGCTCGGCGACTCAAGACGCTGAACGGCTTAACGCCCTACGAATATATCGTCAAATGTTGGCAAAATGACAAAGAACATTTTAAGATTGATCCAAACCATCACACTTTGGGACTAAACACCTAATTTTAGTCCGGCTCGGATTTTTAAGGTGTGACAAATGTCACCTGCAATGAAATACTTTTCTAGTGTCTACAAATGCCGATAAAATTGAAATTTTCCGTCAAACGGAGCTTTTCCGCGAACTCGACGAATCGGTTTTGTCGCGGCTCGCCGAACGCGCCACCCAAAAATATCTTGCTCGAAACGAGATTCTGTTTCTTGCCGGAGAACCGGCGAAAGGCTTGTTTGTCATTGCGTCAGGCTCAGTGCGCGCCTTTCGCACGGGCGCGGACGGGCGCGAGCAAACTATTCACGTTGAACAGGCTGTTACGACGATTGCGGAAGTTCCGGTTTTTGACGGCGGCAGCTACCCTTCGACCGCAGCCGCGGAAGAGGCGACCGTTATTTATTTTCTGGATAAAAAACTAGTTTTAAACACGCTATTGGAACACCCGCAGTTCGCTCTTGCCGGAATAAAATTGATCGCCGGGCGGCTTCGTCGGTGCGCCGAATTGGTCGAGACGCTTTCTTTGCGCGAAGTCGGGCAAAGACTGGCAACCCTTTTGCTCGCGGAAGCTAAAACCCGTGGCGTAAAAACTCCGGACGGGACAAAAATCAAACTAAAGCTCACGCATAATCAACTCGCCGCCCGTATCGGAACAGTCCGTGAGGTTGTTACAAGGGTATTACTACGCCTGCAAACTCTAAATCTGATAGTTCACCGCGGACAGGAATTTTTGATTCCTGACCTAAAGGCTTTAGCTGTTTATGCCGATGCTGTTAAATTCGAATAATCGATTCAAAGTTACAATTAAAGGTAAATTTTGCATATTGGGGTATTAGGCACAAAGGCACATTTTTTTACTCTAAGAGCTTAAATTTTCCTTCAAATCCACTCATTTTCATGAAAATTTACTGATTTCTGCTTAATTTTCTTTATTGTTGGCGTTTTATTGCGTTAAATACACGCATACAATATAGATTGTATTCAATAGTTCTAAAATATTAGCCGTATTTAATGCAATAAACCGATAGGCTAACGCAGGGGATGTAATTGCATTAAATACAAGCAACTCATTGAAAATGATATAAATACGCCAAAATTCTAAACTTGCCTGTTGCATTAAATACGCTATAGTAAAAAATTGCTGGCTTGTGCCTAATACCCCATATTGAGTATTTAACTGTCCGGCGCTTTCAATCCAGGAAATTCGTTACTTTTTGTTTTCGACCGCAGATTTGCCTATCGGCACGTATTTGTAGAGTGTTGCTTTGGAAATTCCCAAGGTTTTAATGATCGATTTTATTTTCAGCTTCGGATTATCCATCATCGCCCGCGCTTGCTCGATCTGTTCTTCGTTCATCGCCGGTTTGCGCCCGCCTTTCCGTCCCCGTGCCCGAGCCGCCGTTAGTCCGGCTTTCGTTCGTTCGCGAATCAACTCTCTTTCATATTCGGCGAGCGCCCCGAAAATGTGAAAGAACAATTTGCCGCCGGGCGTTCGCGTATCGATATTCTGAGTGAGGCAGACGAACGAAACGCCGCTCTGTTCCAATCGGTTGACGATCTCGATCAGATCGCGCAGACTTCGCCCGAGCCGGTCGAGCTTCCAAATGACGAGCGTATCGCCCGTCCGAGCAAAGTCGATCGCGGCTTCCAGACCGACGCGCGCAGACTTAGCGCCGGAAGCGACGTCCTCGTAAATCTTCAAGCAGCCGAACTTCTCGAGCTCGTCTTTTTGCAGACTCAAATTCTGATCCGCGGTCGAAACGCGGCAATAACCGATGAGCATCTTTTACTTTTCTCCCTTACCGTAGATCGATTTTGTCCGCATTCTCCAACTAATACAACTCGAAAACCGACTTTGATTAACGGACGCATAAACAGACGGTTTTGAGTGGGATTTGACGGTTTTCGAAGTTTCAGAAAAAGAGTCCGTAAAACGCACGGATACTGTTGCCCAATTCAAAATCGTCAATAAAACCTACAATTGAGTTGGTGAATTTAAGCATTTTTATTGAGTTAAATTTGTCCAAAATGAATTGGGCAACAGTATCGGGTCGTTTTGTAGACATTTATCCTATGATGCTATAAACAGGCGTTTTTGAGATAAATTACAACTACTTTTTGAAATTGAATATAAGCTCGGACTGAATTAGTTGCCATTTCCTTGCGAATTTAGACTTTTTAGAAAAGCCAAAGTTTTCTTTGAATTTCCATTCTAGAGCGGCATTTCGGGCGGCGGCTCGCAATAATGGATGACCATTTTCAGCACAGGCTTTCACCACATTACTTTTTCTATCAACTAAAATCTTGACTCTAATTTCTCCCTCAGCACCAGCAAAACTAGCGGCTTTTGGGTATTTGGGTTTAACCTCTTTGATTGCCGCTCTCAATAGCGCGTGAGAAATAACAAGTGGTTTATCGGCAGAAAAATTACAATTAACTTCAGGCTTTTGAGCGAGGCGTAATGTAGGCAAACAAAATATACAAACTACCGTGATTACAAGTTTTTTCATCAATGGATTAGACAACAAATCTTATAAATTGTTCCAATCGTCTCGAAAAGGGTCGGATACTGTTGCACTATTCATTTTGGATAAAATTAACTCAATAAAAACGCCTAAATTCGCTGACTTATTTTTAGTTTTTGTCGACGATTTTGAATAGTGCAACAGTATCGGGTCGTTTTTGGGACAGTCATTTACCGTTTTTGATTGTGCCATAAACAAGCGTTTTTTAGATATTAAGAAAGTGGCTGTTTTCGCCTTACGTCCATAGTTTGTTGGGCGGCGCGTTATTTACGCACAATGTTTATTTATTCCACAATGTTTCTGAATGAAAACTGTAAATACACAAACCAACGAGGGTCGGCACGCCTAACATACAGATCAGTGAAAAAATTGCCGCGCCTTTTGCTGAACTGACTTTTTCAATCATCTCACATTCTTTCATCTCAGATTCTTTGCCCCGAAAAAACGGAATGAAACATAATTTCTAAAAAGGCGAAAACAAGTCGATTTCACCCAGCCGGACGTTTGAAAAAAGTGCCTGGAGTTTTTCTGTAAAAAAAAAATCGCGGCGTGCCAGTTTTTTCGAAATTCGAACGCATTAGTAATTGAAGCCGCAAAAAGGCTCAGTTTAACGAGGCAATTATGATGAAAAATTTACAGGCATTTATCACGGGACTTTTAACTATCTTGATTATCGGAGCGGGCGCAGCCGCCAACGCGGCGACATGGACGGTGACCAAAACCGCGAACAGTAATGACGGCGCGTGCGACGCTGACTGCTCGCTGAGAGAAGCGGTCGCGGCGGCAAATACGGGGGACACGATTATTTTTTTCGCCACTTCTTCCGATCTTAATTTTGCTCTCGGCGATGAGGAAATCGTCATTACCAAGCGCATCATTATTGACGGGCTGCCGAACAATCCCAAGGGTATTCGTTTGTCGGGCGGTGTAACGAGCAGAATTTTTTTGGTCGAAACGAGTGCCGGACTCGATTTAAGAAATGCGACGCTGGTTCAAGGAAACGGCGCGTCGAGCAATTTCGCCTCGGGCGAAGGCGGAGCGATTTACGTGAAAGATAATGCCGTTTTGCTGCTCGACCGCGTCGCGCTCAGGGATAATAAAGCGCAGTTTTACGGAGCGATCCGGCTCGGCAGCGGTACGCATCGCGTGACAAATTCTTCATTCGATATTAATGCGGCGGCTACTTGCACGGGAATCGGCGTTGTCTCGGGAAATCTTTACCTGTCGAACGTCACGGTCGGCGAAAACTACGATAACTTCGACGGCAACGGCGCGGGCGCGATTTGCGTTAACGGAAGCAATGCTTTCATTCGTAATTCGACGGTTGCCTACAACTCGGTCGAGGGCGGCGGCGGCGGAATCTTCGTCAGCGGCGGGTCAACTCTGAATATCGGTAACACGATCGTCGCGCAAAATACGGCGCCGGCGGCACCTGATATTTTAAGCCTCGGCGGAACTATCACGTCGGTCGGCGGAAATTTAATCGGCAATCTACAAGGCGTTCCCGCCGGAACTTTCAGCCAGCCGAACGACATCTCCGGCGTTAACCCGCTGCTTGCGCCGTTATATATATATTCCGACGATTCTTCGGTGATGACGTATCCGCTGCAAGCCGGAAGTCCGGCGCGAAACGGCGGATTAAATCAGAACGCGTTTGAACCTTTGAGCAATCAGCCTTTGACGACGGACGCGCGCGGCGCGGGATTTCCGCGCATCAGCGATGCGACGGTTGACAAAGGCGCGTATGAAGATTTATCCGGCGACACTTCGCTGATCGTTACCGAAATTGCCGACTCGGACGATAACGTCTGCGACGTGAGTTGTTCATTGCGCGAAGCCGTCCATCAGGCTGGAGTTCATCCGGGAACGGACACGATAACTTTTTTCTATAGTACTTTCGTCACACACTCGCTGACGCTCGGCGAAATCACGATTCAAAACCAAAACGTCAATATCGTCGGCTATCCGCCGGGCGCGGGCTACCCGCAAAACGGTCCGTTGCGAATTTCGGGACAACTCGGCAACTGCCGCATTTTCCGGCTCGACAATGCGACCGTCTCCATTTCTGGATTGACTTTAAGCAGAGGCAGAGGCATCGGCGCGGGCGGCGCGTTCGGCGGCGCAATTTTAGCCGAAAATAACAGCAATCTGACTCTTGACCGCGTTATTGTTCGCGATAGTTCCGCGGCGGCTTACGGAGCAATTTATCTGAGCGGCGGCAGCGGGCGAATCATCAATTCGACGATCAGCAATAATTCGGCGAACACCGGGCTCGCGATCGGCGTCAGCGGCGTTCTGGATATGGCGAACACGACCGTCAGCGGAAACGTTGACGCCGACGGCGGTGCGGGAATCGGCGCGATTTATGTGACGGGAACGGCGAACATTCGTAATTCGACGATCGCTTTCAATCGGACGAGCGGCGGCACGGGCGGCGGAATTTTCAACGCCGGAATTCTGAACATCGGCAACACGATCGTTTCAAACAATATCGCGCTCACATCGCCCGACATTCATCAGAGCGGCGGAACGATTCTCTCGGTCGGCGGAAATCTCGTTCAAAATCCAAACGGTTTTCCGGCGGGAACATTTTCGCAGACAAACGACGCGGTCGGCGTCGATCCGCTGCTCGGCGCGCTCGCCGACAACGGCGGCAGCGTCACAACGCATTCCCTGATGCCGAACAGTCCGGCGATTAACGGCGGCTTCAACGCCAACGCGGTTAACCCGTTCGACAATGCGCCGCTCACGACGGACGCGCGCGGCACTGGGTATTCCAGAATTCAAAACTCGTTGGTCGATAAA
>JANOBZ010000159.1:0-7179 GCA_031411895.1 Acidobacteriota bacterium
TAACGTGAGTATTGGATAAGGCGGAACGCCGTCATCTTGACGGCACAGCGTTTGAAAAACGCTCAAACGGTTCATTTATATTCAAGATTCCTGTCAATCGCGACGTTTGACGCCGCTTTCAGCGACGTGTGCCGTCACAGACGAGCGTTCCTTTCTTATCCAATACTCACGTTATTATATTTGTCGTTTTCAACGACTTTTCGAGTTTTAACGAGTCTCTTGAATTCGACGGCTAAATCCATGACTTTAAAATTCTGCTTTATATTGCAAAGTTCTTGACAAATAATATTACTTGGCATATTTTAATAAAACGCTATGGCACAAACGCAGAAGATTCAAAAGGAAAAACAAGCGGCAAACGAGCCGGTCAATATCGGCGACCGCGCGATTGACAACTTACAATTTATCCGCGAAACGATGGAACGCTCGGCAGTCTTCACGAGCGTTCCGGGCTATGGCGGAATTTTGATGGGCGCGACCGCCGTGGCGGCGGCTTATATCGCAAATTCGCAAGTCTCGGTGCGCGATTGGCTGATCGTCTGGCTGACCGAAGCCGTTTTGGCGTTTTCCATCGGCTTGCTGGCGATGTGGCAAAAGACGAAGCTTTCGAAAACTTCGATACTTTCGACGCCGGCGAAAAAGCTTTTGATGAATTCGCTTCCGCCGATGCTCTGCGGCGTGTTTATCACGCTCGGGCTGTGGCGGTTCGGGCATTTTGAAGCGATGATTCCGGTCTGGATTTTGTGTTACGGCGCGGCGGTCGTCTGCGGCGGCGCGTTTTCCGTCAAACCGGTTCCGCTGATGGGCTGGCTGTTTATGGCGGGCGGCGCGGCGGCGTTTTTTCTGCCCGCAAATTTAGGAAACTGGATGATGGCTCTGAGCTTCGGCGTTCTGCACATCGCGTTCGGCTTCATCATCGGACGTAAATTCGGCGGGTAAATATGGCGGGTGATTCATTAACATTCAGCGGCAGAATCCGAAGTTTCAAATTTGCCTTCAACGGCATGCGGATATTGCTATATTCACAGCAAAACGCCTGGATTCACGCCTTTGCGACCGTGACGGTGATAATTTTAGGGATTTATTTTAATCTAACGAAGTTCGAATGGTGCTGGCTCGTTCTGGCGGTGATTTCCGTCTGGACAGCCGAAGCGTTAAATACCGCATTTGAATTTTTAATCGATGTTGCGTCACCCGAATTTCATCCGCTGGCGGCAAAAGCGAAAGACGTTGCCGCAGGAGCGGTTTTAATAACGGCGATCGGTTCAATATTAATTGGTTTTTTGATTTTCGGAGCTCATTTGTCGGCTTTTGGAAAAAGTTTATTTAATTTATGGGAATAAGAAAACTGGCATTAACAAACAACGATTCGGAGGACGAAACCTCGAAACCGCAAGCCTCGAAAATCGAAAAAGCGGCGGAAAACGTTTCGAACGAGCTCGATAAAATCATTCACGAACGGATGCGTCTCGGAATAATTTCCGCGCTCGCCGCGAGCGCGGCGTTGTCGTTTACGGATCTGAAAAATCTGCTCAACACGACGGACGGAAATATCAGCGTCCACGCGCGAAAATTGGAAGAAGCCGGATATTTAACGTGCGAAAAATCGTTCAAAGGACGCGTTCCGCTGACCGAATACCGCATCACCGACGCCGGACGTGAGGCTTTAAGCCGCTATCTGAATCATATGGAAGCGCTGATCAACGCGATGAAATCGGCAAAGTAGAAAGTTGAATAATGGTTTGGAACAAAATCAAATGCTTTGCGTGATAGGCAGTTAGTAAAAACTTTATGCAAAACCTCGGCTTGACTAACCCGACGATACCGACAGCAACGCCGCCGAAACTCGGTTTCTGGAAGCGTCAATTTCAAACGCAGACGACCTACAAGCAAAATGTCTGGGATTGGATTTTCGGCGTTATTATGCCGTTGATCTGCTTTGTTTTTGATCCGATTGTCTTCAAAGGCAGTTTTGACGGCAGTGCGATGTTCGGGAATTACCGGGCTTTCGCTTATGTGTTGTGCGGAGCTTGTATTTTGACAATGAGCGCGTGGCTGATTTGGCGGGAAAAACTACGATGGCTGAGCGGATTTATCGCCGGACTTTTCTTTCTCGGCGGCTCAATTTCGCTTTGCGTCGGCGTAGTTTTGTTTCCGTTTAGCCTGATCGGATTGTTTATGCTGATCGGCGCATTAGGTTTTACTCCACTTTTTACAGCGGTCATTTATCTCAGAAATGCTTTTCGTGCGCTGCACGCCTCGAAAATGTTTCTTGCCAGAGAAATTCGCAATTACGCTTTCGGATTCGGCATCGTTTTCAGCTCATCGCTGGCGTGGACGATTAACAGCGAAATTAAAACTTCGCTGGAAAAAATCGAAAAAGGCGACGCGCAAGCCGTCTACGCCGAACAGACAAAACTGAAGTATCTCGCGCCGCTCGTTAATTTTGACAGTCTGGTTCGTGCATATTATCGTCCTTCAGAAAATGAACTGCGGCAACAGGAAAAAATGCGCGCAATTGCTGATGTTTACCGGCAATTGACGGGTGAAGACATTGAAAGTAAAGCGCGAGATTTAATGGATTAGAATTTATGAAAAGTTTTGACGCGGTCATCATCGGAGCCGGACTTGCCGGACTGCAATGCGCTAAGCTGCTCGGCGAGCGCGGCGCAAAAATTTTGCTCGTTGACCGCAAAAGCGATTTAACGAAAGGCGTTCACACGACCGGAATTTTCGTGCGAAAAACCTTTGAGGATTTCGAATTTCCCGCCGAATCTCTGGGCAAACCGATCAGAAACGTCACGCTTTATTCGCCGAAATTGAAAGCCGTCAGCCTCGAAAGCGAAAAGGACGAGTTTCGCGTCGGAAAAATGGGCTTGATTTACGACGAATTTTTGCAGGACGCGGTGGCTGGCGGCGTGCGTTTTGCGCGTTCGACTTCTTACAAAGGCGCGGAATTATTAAACGGCGAAGCGATCGTCAAACTCGAAAAACGCGGCGAATTAACGGAAGTCAGAACAAAGGTTTTGATCGGCGCGGACGGTGCCGCGTCGCGCGTCGCGAAGGATTTGAAACTGGACGAAAACCGGGAATGGATCGTCGGTTACGAAGAAGTTTTTCACGCCGAAAACAAGTCGGGCGAGGCGCGCCTGAATTGTTTTCTCGACGCCAAGCTCGCGCCCGGATATTTGGCGTGGATCGCCGACGACGGTGAGGAAATCCACATCGGCGTTGGTGGTTACGCCGCTGATTTTAATCCGCGCGAAGCCTTAAAATCATTCAAGGAAAAGACGAAAGCGCTGTTTGATACGAGCGGCACTAAGTTAGCCGAAACGCGCGGCGGCAGAATTCCGGTCGGCGGCGTTTTGAGAAATATCGCCAACGAAAACGGGCTCTTGATCGGCGACGCGGCGGGCGCGGTTTCGCCGCTGACGGCGGGTGGTTTGGACCCGGCGATGCGGCTTTCAAAATTTGCGGCGGAAATTGTCTGGGAAAGATTGCGGAGCGGCGATGCAAAGATTTTACGGCAATATTCGGGCGAATTTTTTCGCGCCCGTTTCGTCTCGCGGCTTTGGATGCGGCGGATTATCAAAACTTTTACGAATCAAAAACTTTTGGAATTCGGATTCGCGTTTTTGCGCAGCGGAATCGGACAAAAATTTGCCAAACACGTCTTTTTCGGGCGCGGTTCGTTTCCCGATGTCGAGGTCAAAAAAGTACCGGTCGGCGGTTATCAAAAATCCGGAAGCCGAAATATAGGATTATTTTTATGAACGAAAAAACAAAAACTGGTTTGGAGATTTTAGAGGCGGCGGTTCTGCTCGGCGTTTTGGGCGATGTAATGCTTCGCCAGACGCCTTGGGGATTGAATGTTTTGCTCTTTATCGGAGCGCTCGTCGCGGCGTTCGTGATGCTGATTTTGCGGCGTAAGCGCGAGTTTTGGAACGCGCAGACGATTGCTTTAAACGCGGCGCTGGTATTCTTCGCCGCTTGTTTCGCGTGGCGCGATTCGATGGAACTTAAAACCTTCGACACGCTCGCGATTCTGACGATTCTGGCAATTCTTTCGCTGCCGGCGCTGAAAATTAATAAAAAGATTGCGGGCGTTTTTCACTATATTATCGGCTTTATCTGGTCGGGAATTAATGTCGCAATCGCGCCGTTTTTTCTGATTTTCGGCGATATTTCGTGGAAAACGATTCCGCAGACCGGCTGGTCGAAACATCTGGTCGCGGTTTTGCGAGGGCTTTTGATCGCCGCGCCGCTCGTTTTGATCTTCGGCGCGCTGTTTATGGCGGCAGACGCGGTTTTTCAGGGCATCGTCGAGCGGTCTTTGAAGATCGAACCGGATGTCGTTTTCAGCCATATTTTTCTCACCGCATTTTTTTCGTGGACGATCGCCGGGTATTTGCGCGGCGCGCTGGTTGAAAATTTCTCCGGCGCGGCTGCCGAAACGTTTAACGATCTGAAAGACGAAATCAAACCGCAGGTTTTGAGCGTGACCGAAATCAAGGATGAAGACGCGCCGAAAGCGGACGAAAACCCGAAAACGGAAGAGAAAAAATCGTGGGACTGGCAAAATCTTGAAAGTTCGATCTTACCGAAGGTTTTCACGCTCGGCGCGATCGAGGTTTCGATTGTTCTCGGGCTGATAAATCTTTTATTTCTGAGCTTCGTGATCGTGCAGCTGCCGTATCTTTTCGGCGGTTTCGAGCTTGTCCAGAATACGCCCGACTTTAAGTTAGCCGAATACGCGCGACGCGGCTTTGGCGAGCTTGTCACGGTCGCTGCGCTCGTTTTACCGATTCTGCTCGTCTCACACTGGCTTTTGCGGAAAGATTCGCCTGTGAACGAGAAAATCTACCGTGTGCTCGCGGGAATGAACATCGCGCTGCTGTTCGTGATTATGGTTTCGGCGGCGCAGCGTTTGTTTATTTTGACGGGCAATCTTGGCTACGGTTTAACCACGGTCAGATTTTATCCGATGATCGTAATGATCTGGCTCGGCGTTGTTTTTATATGGTTCGCGCTGACGGTTTTGCGCGGCGCGAGGCAGAATTTCGCGTGGGGCGCGCTCTGGGCGGCGCTTTTTATTCTCGGCGCTTTGCACGTCGTCAATCCCGACGATTACATCGCGCGGACAAATCTTCGTTTGATGAAAGAAGGTCGCTCATTTGACGTGCATTATAATGTCTATTCTCTGAGTAATGACGCGGTGCCAGCCCTTTTGGAAAATCTGCCGACGATTAGCGCGGATCAGCAATGCGCCGTTATTCGCGGTCTCTATTACCGGCGTTACGAATTTGCTTTTAATGATAAAACTGATTTCCGCAGTTGGAATTTCTCACGCCAAAAAGCAAAAAATGAATTGGAAGCAATCAAAGAAGTGCTTTTCAGACCCGGTTGCCCGGGTTATGGAAATAGTTATCGCAAATAGCCGAAATCAAATTTTCCTTGCTTTTTTTGGTTTCTAATTTTTAAGATGAAGGCACGGCTTCGCTGCTTGTGCCTTTATTTTCATTTCTTTAAGCGGTCTTAATCTAAAATGTCAGATGATTTTCCGAAAAAACGTGATTTTGTGCGCGAATATCTGCTTTATTTGCAGGTCGAAAAGGGCTTGGCGAAAAATTCGCTGGAAAGCTATGCGCGCGATTTGCAGAAACTTAAAAGCTGGACGGAAAGGAACGATTTCGATTTGCTGAAACTCACGCGCCGCGATTTGCGCGAATGGCTGACTGATCTGGCAGGTGAAAATTTATCGGAAAACTCGAAGCGTCGAATCGTCAGCGCGCTGCGCGGATTTTATAAATTTTTGATGTTTGACGGGCACATCGCGAAAAATCCGGCGGAAGATCTAGCCGCGCCGTCGAAGGGATTGTATCTGCCGAAGTTTTTGAATCAGGCGGACATGGAAAACCTTTTGCGTGTACCGGACGTTTCGCAGGAAACCGGCTTGCGCGACCGCGCGGTTATCGAGTTGATGTACGCCTGCGGCTTGCGCGTTTCCGAAGCGGTCGATTTGAGAATTTCGGACATCGAGCTCGACGCGGGAATTTTGACCTGCAAGGGAAAAGGCAGTAGAACGCGCAAAGTTCCGATCGGCGCGAGCGCGGTCGAATGGCTCAAAAGCTATCTCGTTTTGCGCCGCCGCAAGGAAAATATCGAGATTCAGAATCTTTTTGTGACGAGTTCGGGCAAAGCCTTAAACCGCCAGACGATTTTTAAGTTTATTAAGGAATACGCCGAAAAAATCGGACTCGAAGACGTTTCGCCGCACACTTTACGGCACAGTTTTGCGACGCATCTCGTACAAAACCGCGCCGATATTCGGTCGGTCCAGCAAATGCTTGGACACGCCGATATTTCGACGACGCAGATTTACACGCATCTGACCGATTCGCATTTGCGGAAAACCTACGAGAAATTTCACCCGCGCGCGAAATTGAATTTCGACACCAAAGAAAATGAATGAAAGTTTTTGTATGATCGCTTGCAAGTTGGGGAAAGTTTCGCTAATATAGCACTTTTGCTAAACGACATAATAATTGTCAGAAGCAAACAGTAAGAATATTTGCATGGGTGGTCGAGCGGTCAAAGGCATCGGGCTGTAAACCCGACGGATTAATTTCCTACGTAGGTTCAAATCCTACCCCATGCACCACAAATTTTAACCATTGAGATTTTCACCAAGAAATCTCGAAATGGGCGGGAGTAGCTCAGTTGGTAGAGCGTCAGCCTTCCAAGCTGAATGTCGCGAGTTCGAGTCTCGTCTCCCGCTCCAAATTTTTTTTGAAATTGGTGGTATATGCTCTCGTAGCTCAGTGGTAGAGCGCATCCTTGGTAAGGATGAGGTCATGAGTTCAATCCTCATCGAGAGCTTATAAATTATTAGGAGCAATTAATGCTCTATAAAGTGATTTGAGCTAATTGCCACGCAAAAGAACATTCGAGTTATCCGTATGAAAAGTTACTGATTACTCGTTAAGTTTAATAAAAATATTAGCAATATATTTAGTTCGACTGGAGAATAGATAGTAAAAAATGAGTAAAGAGAAATTTGACAGAAGCAAACCGCACGTGAATATCGGAACGATCGGACACGTTGACCACGGGAAGACGACCTTGACGGCGGCGATCACGAAAGTGATGAGCAAACATAATGCGAAGATGGTTTTCCGG
>JANOBZ010000160.1:0-10363 GCA_031411895.1 Acidobacteriota bacterium
ATGAATGGCTCAGACCGACTGATTATGGTTCGTTTGCCAAGTTCAAAACGAAGATTAAACACATCTTCAATCAGGTTGGACTGGAATACAAAATCCAATTTCACCAAATGACGGTTTAATCTAATATTGTTGGGGTGCTTAGTGTCTTTTAAGCGTCTTTTAAAACACAGTAACTTTGGCGAGAACCCGCGTATCGGGCGCGGCTTAAAAACAATTTTTTAGACGGCTTCCAATCGGATTTTCGAAAGCGATCGAAAAATATAAAAATGCTTCCGGGAAAGTAAGTCCGAAAGCACGAATTTTTTTTACAAAACTTTAAATCTTGATATAAAATAAGACACTCGCCCGAAAATTTTATGAACATCGAAGGACTTTGGGAAAAAGTAAGAAATTGGCTTGACCAAAATCAGGACGAGGATATTCTCGAAAAATCGTTGCGCACGAGCACCGCAACTCCGTCCGAAAAACATCTGACGCAGCTTTTGATCAACATTAAAAGCAAAGCGCTAAATCTCAAAATGATGAATATCGAGGGCGAATTGTATCTGCCGCCGGCTTATAAGGTTTATATCAGTTCTTTCGATTACGGCAATCTGCTGCAGAGCGAACGCGAATTTATCGAGCGAAAACTCGGCGAGATTATTCTGCTCGACGCTCGGAAAAACGCCGACGGCGCACGATTAACGCTTGAAAAACTAGATGTCAAAATCCTCGAAAACCCGATTTTTGAAAAAGGCGAAGTTGACGTTATTACGTCGGACAGTCTGGACGCCGCGCCGGACGCACAAGCGTTGCGGAACGACGACGGAACGGTCGAATTTGACGGAAGCAGCGGGACGATCGATGTCGAAGACGTCGATTTCGAACCGCTTTACTGGCTCGAAGTCTGGGAAGACGAAAAGAAGATCGATGAATTTCCGATCCTGAAAAAACATATCACCATCGGTCGCGCGACCAAAGATAATGCCGCTAATGTTCGTTTGCAAACCGAAAATAAAGCGATCAGCAGTTTGCACGCGGCGATCAAATTCGTTTCGAGCGGCGACATCACAATCGAAGCGATGCATAAAAATATCACGAAGGTCGGAAAAACCATCATTTCAAGCGGTAAGGCTGATTTGCCGCGCGAATCGAAACTGGGCGCGGGCGACGAGATTCAAATTTTCAATTATAGATTAAAAATTCGGGTTGAATAATTATGAACGAAGGCGATTACATTCGCGGCTACCGGCTCAAGCGGGAAATCGGACGCGGAAGCTACGGCGATGTCTGGCTTGCCGAAAAGCAGATGGATTTCGGCGGCGCGAGCGTTTATTATGCCCTGAAGTTTTTGCGCAGCCGGAACGAGGAAGGCATCGACATCGAAAAGGTCATTAAAGAGATCGTCGCCTGGACGAAAGCGAGTTCTCATACCAATGTCATTTCGATCCGGGATTCTTTTGTCGAGCGCGGAAAATACATCATCGTCAGCGATTACGCCGAAGGCGGCTCGCTTAAAAACAGGAATTTTTCATTTGAAGAAGCCGTCAAAATAATCGAAGGCGTGCTTGACGGCATCGATTATCTGCACGCGATACCGATGATTCACCGCGATATCAAACCCGAAAACATACTGCTCAAAAACGGCGTCGCCTGCATCAGCGATTTCGGGCTGGCGCGCGAATTCGATAAAACGCAAAGCACCGGACTCGGCGGCTCGATCAACTATTTCTCGCCGGAAATGGCGAAAAAAGAGCTTGATAACGAGGAGCACGAAAGAACGCCGCTCGATGATTTATGGGCGACGGCAGTTACGCTTTATCAATTGATCACCGGCGATTTACCTTTCAAAAAACTGGGAAATATCATTAAATGCCAGCGCGAACCGCTTCCTCAAAATTTTCCGCCCGAACTTGTCGTGTTTTTCAGCAAGGCGTTTAATAAAAATCGCCGAAGACGTTTTCAAACGGCGAAAAAGATGCGTGAAGCCCTGCGCAAAGCCGTTTATCCGGAAGCCAGATATGAAAGTAAGATCGAAGAGCTGACGCTTCAATCCAATGCGCTGCAGATCAAGATTTTAGAATCGCAAAACAATGCGAACCTGCTTTATAAAATGGTTGCCGAAGAGCGAATCAAATCCCGGCAGCTAACGGCGGCAAAGCAGGAAGTTGAAAAAAAATCATTAGCCGAAAAGGAAAATGTCCGGAAGCTTCAAGACCGGGTCGACATCTTGCGCAGCGAGTTGGGGAATCTTCGCGAACATGACCAGCAAACGACTGCCGAAAACATAAAGCTGAAAAAACATCTGCAGGTTTTGAAAAAGCAGCTTACACAGCCCTTACCCAAAAAACAGGAAGATAACGGCAAAAACTTGCTGCCGGCGCCGCTCGAAAAATCGTTCTTTGATGCCGGCGACGAATTTCTTAACCAAAAGGAATACGATCAGGCAATCAACCAATTTACCGAAGCCATAAACTTGAATTCGGGAAACGTCAATGCCTATCTGAAACGCGGAATCGCCTATAACGGACGCGGCGCGGCTGACGGAAATACGGAAGATTACGATAATGCGATCAAAGATTATTACCAGGCGACTTTCTTAAAAGAAAACAATGCACGGGGTTTACGAATTCACGGCGAAGCATCTGATGAAAACGACTCTCAACATAATCAATGGGTTAACGGCGCGCCCCGGCAATCCGTTACATATTACGCAACATTGCTCAAGCTTCACCCGATATTTAATGACGCGCAGGACGAACTTAAAAATGCAAAAAGAAAAAAACGCGTTGGAATTCTGAAACACACGTCAACCTGGCTGGCACTTTTACTGGCAATTTCGGGATTATATCTTTCGACCCTTTTTACCAGTAACCGTCATCAGGCAGCTAATGCCTGCTACGAGAAAAAAGATTATGCCTGCGCAGTCGAAAATTACTCAGCCACGATCAACTGGTCGCCGAAATACTGGCTGACGAGCGAAACCGAGGCTTACAACGGCAGAGGAAATGCTTATTTAAAGATGGGCGATGTCGAGCGCGCGGTAAAAGATTACAATGAAGCGGTCAAATTAAATCCAAATGACGCGAATGCCGCCGAGAATCTAAAACTCGTTAATAATTTTAGACAGAAGAAATCTTCGCAGCGTTAATTCCATAAAGAAATCCGAACAAATTGAGCAAAACTAACGCCGAAACAAATCAGCCGGTTGAAAACATCAAAGTTGTGCGTTGGTGGAATATGATTTTCCTCGGCAAAGGCTCGTTTTTGCGCCAAATTATTCACGCCGCGATCAGCATTGCGCTGCGTCTGTTTTTTCGGCGCATCGAAACGACCAACGTCGAAACGGTTCCGCCCGATAAACCGATCATTTTCGTGCTCAATCATCCGAACGGACTTGTTGATCCGGCACTGGTTTTCGTCAGTCTGCCGCGCCGCGTTTCGTTTTTGGCGAAGTCCACGCTTTTTCAGATTCCGATCGGCGGCGCGATTATCCGCGCGCTCGAAGCTTTGCCGGTTTATCGCCGGATCGACGCGGACGGCGATATGTCGAAAAATCTCGAAACATTTCGCGTCTGCCGCGAGCTTTTAGCCCAAAATCGCTGCATCGCGATTTTCCCCGAAGGCATCTCGCACGACGAAACCAAGCTCAAACCGATCAAAACCGGCGCGGCGCGAATCGCGCTCGGCGCGCTCGGCGTCCGCGCGGCAGAAGAGGAGAAAAGGAAAAAAGGAGAAGAGGAGAAAGAAAACGCAAGCCAAAGACCAAAAGCCAAAGACCAAAAGCCATTTGGCGAAATTGATTTAAAGGTTATGGCAGTCGGGCTTTTTTATACTTCGAAGACGGCGTTTCGAAGCGAAGTTTTGATTCGCTACGGCGAAATTTTCGACGTCGAACCGGTTGAATTGGACGAATCGGGCGAGCCGCCGCGCGAAGAAGTTGAAAAATTAACCGATAAAATCGAACGCTCTCTGCGCCGCGCGACTTTGAATCTCGAATCGGCTGAAGAACTCGACACGGTTCTTAAGGCTGAAGCGCTGTTTTCGTCGGTTTATGAAAATCTTTTGTTCAAGCAAACGCTCACGCATTCGTTTAAGCGGCTGCAAAATCTGGCGGAAAAATATCATTTGCTCGGGCAGAACGAACCGGAAAAAATGCGCGCTTTGAACGAAAAGATCACGGCTTACGAGCAAGATTTGGCGTCGAGCGGCGTGACCGCCGAAAGCCTTTCCGTTTTGCAGCACCCGACGTGGTATGTTTTCCGCTATCTGATTTTTCGCTTGTTTTTGATAATTATATTGTCGCCGCTCGCGATTATCGGCGCGATCATTCATTCGCCCGCCTATGTTTTCTCGAATTTTATCGGGCAGCTCTTTAAAACGCACGGCGCGGACGCCGCCGGTTCGACTTATAAAATCGTCGCGGCGATGGTTTTTATGCCCTTAACGTGGATTATTTCCGCGCTTGCCGCGTGGTACTTTTTCTCGTGGCAAATCGCGCTCGCTTCGATTCCCGTGACGATTTTGTGCGGTTATATCGCGCTTCGCTCGTCCGAAACGCTGATTGATATGACGGTTTGGCTAAAATCCGCGTGGCTTTTATTTCGCCAGCGCGCGCTGTTTCTGCGCTTGATGGTCGAGCGCGAAACTCTGCAAAAGGAAATCGGCGAGATTATCGAAAAAAGTTGATTTTCAACGCAGAGGCGCGAAGGCGCAAAGCCGCAAAGATTTTTTAATCAATCTGCCGATGATGAAATCTTAAGCTTTCGGCAGAAGATATAAGTATTATAAAACTTTGCGGCTTCGCGTCTTTGCGCCTTTGCGTTAGAAGAAAATGAAATCAGTTTTCTACACAATTTTCGCGCTCGTCTGTTTCGCGCTGAACTCGATTTTATGCCGTCTGGCGCTCAGAACCGACGAGATCGACGCGGCTTCTTTTACCGTCGTCCGGCTCGTCGCGGGCGCGTTGACGCTGTTTGTGATCTTTTCGATCCTGAGAAAAAAAGATGCCGAAAAAAGCAAAGCGAACTGGCTTTCGGCATTTTTGCTGTTTGCTTACGCGATCTGTTTTTCGTTTGCTTACTTGAGTTTAACGACCGCGACGGGCGCGCTCGTCTTGTTCGGTTCGGTGCAGTTGACGATGATCGTTTTCGCGCTTTTTAAGGGCGAAACTCCCAAAAAACTGGAATGGCTCGGTTTGATTTTCGCGTTCGGCGGATTGATTTACCTGCTTCTTCCGGGGCTCGAAGCGCCGCCCGCCGGTCGCGCCGTTTTGATGATTCTGGCGGGTATTGCGTGGGGATTTTACACGCTGCGCGGCAAGGGAAGCACGAATCCGCTTGGCGATACTGCCGGAAATTTCGCGCGTTCCGTGCCGTTCGTATTACTCGCCGCGCTGCCGTTTTTGCCGAAAATTCATCTTTCGACGAAAGGCGTTTTGCTCGCGGTTTTGTCGGGCGCGGTCGCTTCGGGTCTGGGTTATTCGGTCTGGTACGCGGCGCTGAAATTTCATACGGCGACGCGCGCGGCGGTTTTGCAGTTGTCGGTTCCGGCGATTGCCGCGCTCGGCGGCGTTGTGTTTATGTCGGAAAGCGTTTCGATGCGTTTGATATTGGCGAGCGGCTTGATCTTGGGCGGAATCGGGCTGGTGATTTTCGGGAAGAAAAATTAGCCGCGGATCAACGCGGACTAAAGCGATAATTTGTTAGAAATATTTGTTTTTGCTTCTTAGCGACTTCGCGCCTTTGCGGGAGAATAATTTCCCGCAAAGGCGCGAAGCGGCAAAGCAATCAGGAATTAATCCGCGTGCATCCGCGTTGATCCGCGGCTGAAACGGTTTTTATTCTTTTTCGCCAATAACCAAAGTCGCTTTGACCGTAAAGCAAAACGTTAAATCCTGATCTTCGGCGTCAATCAATTTGGCGAGCTGTTTGACGGCTTTCGTCTGTTCTCTTTTGTTTAAGGTTCTCAGCCAGACCGGCAAAAGAAAATCGGCGACGAGCGGCGCGGCGACGAATTCCGCGCCGCTTTTATATTCGAAAATCTCGCTGTTTGTGTGCGTTTCGATGTTCTCCAAACCGGCGGTTTTTGAAATTTCCTCAAGCCGCGAAACGGTCGGAAGTGCGAGAATGAGCTGTTCGCCGAGCGCGCCGTGTTCGCCCAAATCCTCGTTAAAGCAAACTTCCCAGAGAAGCGAGAAAATCTCGCCGAAGCTGCCCGCGCTGACCGTAAAAAACGCGACTTTGCCGCCGATTTCCGTGACGCGCGCGGCTTCCGAAACGAAACTCTGTAATTCGTCGGGACGGACAAAACTCGCGTCGGCAATCACCGCGCTGAACATTTCGTCGTCGAAACGCTTCATCGAAAAATCTATCTTCGCTCTTACGGCGGCGGCTTTGTCGCGGGCGATGGTTAAAACGTTTTTGTCTTCGGCGGTCGCGAAAAACTCCGCGTCTTTTCCTAGTTTTTTGCTTAAAGCCAGCGCGTGGTTGCCGGTTCCGGCGTTCATATACAGGAGTTTTTCTTCTTTGGCGAAGCCGATGTGCTTGTCGACCAGGTCGGTAAAACGCAGCGTCCATTCGCCGTCAATATATAAATCCCGCAGAAATGCGAGCTCTTTCTGTGTCTTTGTCATAATTCTATTAAATCGTAACCGCTTTAGAGACGCAAAATGCCGCGCGCGTTGCTCGTTATTCAAAATTCAGGATTCGAGATTGAAGATTCGAGATTATTTATGATTTGTAATTTGAAATTTGCAGACGCATCTGCAAAGATGCCAATAATTCGGAATCTTCAATCTTAAATCTTAAATTAATAAATAATGGCAAAACATATTAAAGAACTGTTTGATTTGAGCGGAAAAACGGCGATCGTGACGGGCGGCAGTCGCGGCATCGGCGTCGAAATGGCGGAGGCTCTGGCGGAAGCGGGAGCCGGGTTAATGCTTTGCGCACGGCGCGAAGAATGGCTGATGGAAACCGTCGAGGAATTTCGCAAGCAAGGTTTTACGGTCGAGGGAAAGGCGTGCGACGTTTCAAAGGCTGAAGACGTGCAGGCGGTCGTTGACGCGACGGTCGAAAAATTCGGGCGTGTCGATATTTTGATCAACAACGCCGGAATTTCGTGGGGCGCGATGCCCGAAGAAATGCCGCTCGAAAAATGGCAGAAGGTTTTGGACGTCAACCTGACGGGCTGTTTTTTGATGGCGCAGGCGGTTGGGAAAGAAATGCTCAAGCAGAACGGCGGTTCGATCATCAACATCGCTTCGATCGCCGGTTTGACGTCGTCGGCAAACGGTCCGTTTTACGCGGGTTACGTCGCGAGCAAAGCGGGCTTGATCGGCTTGACGCGCGAGCTGGCGGCGAGCTGGGGACGCAAGGGAATTCGCGTCAACGCGATCGCGCCGGGATTTTTTCATTCGCGGCTCGCCGATGCGGTGATCGACATTTACGAGCGCTCGATTCAGGAAAACAACGTCATTCCGCGCGTCGGCGACGAAGGCGAATTAAAAGGCGTGACGGTTTTTCTCGCGTCAGATGCGTCGAGCTATATCACCGGACAAACGATTGCCGTTGACGGCGGAATGACGGTTTGATTTGGGATTTGGGATCTGGGATTTCGGATTGGTTTCGTTGTGCAAATCGCTCGTTTATTCAGATTGTTGAACAAATGGCGGCTAAATTTGGACAAAAGTCGAATTAAAATTATAATCTTGTTACTAAATTAGAAATCCGAAATCCGAAATCCCCAATCCGAAATTGAATTATGGAATACGCAGCAACTACTCTGAATCTGGCTTCGATCATCGAGCATCACGCGCGGATTACGCCCGACCGCGAGGCGGTCGTCTGGCGCGACACGCGTCTGACTTACGGAAAACTCAACGCGATGGCGAACCGCGTCGCGAACGCGCTCACGGAAATGGGCATCGGTCACGGCGACAAGGTTGCGCTCGCGTGCCCGAATCTGCCGTTTTTTCCCGTGATTTACTACGCGATCATGAAAACGGGCGCGGCAGTCGTGCCGCTCTGCATTTTGTTCAAGCCGCGCGAATTTGCGTATCATCTCAAGGATTCGGACGCGAAAGCCGTCTTTACATTTGAAGGCACACCGGAGTTTCCGCTCGGGCAGTTGGTCAAAGAAGGCTTCGATCAGGTCGAAACGTGCGAGAACCTGATCGTGATGACCGCCGATCCGATGGCGCAAAGTCCTTTTCCCGAACATAAAACCTTAACGCAGATCACGTTCGACAAGCCCGAAACCTTCGACACGTATCCGACTGCTGCGAGCGATACGTGCGCGATTCTTTATACGTCGGGCACGACCGGCAGCCCGAAAGGCGCGGAATTGACGCATCTGAATCTGATGACGAACATCACGACGACGCATATGATTCACCTGCCGATGCTCGATTTTACCGATGGCATTCAGAAATCCTGCCTTATAACGCTGCCGCTTTTTCATACGACGGGGCAGACTTGTCAGATGAACACGCATCTTTACGGCGGCAACCGCGTCGTGCTTTTGCCGAAGTTCGAGCCCGAAACGACGCTCGAAACGATGGAAAGGGAGAAGATAAATTTCTGGACGGGCGTGCCGACGATGTACTGGGCGCTGCTGCGTTACGCGGCGGAAAGCGGTTTCGATACGTCGCGCATTTCAGAAAGTCTGAAAGTCGTATCGTCGGGCGGCGCGCCGATGCCGGTCGAGGTGATGAAGGAGTTTGAAGAAAAATTCGGCGTCCGTGTGCTCGAAGGCTACGGTTTATCGGAAACCTCGCCGCTCGCGTCTTTCAATCAATTCGCGCGACCTTCGAAACCCGGCACGGTCGGCTTGCCGATCTTCGGCGTCGAACTGAAATGCGTTGACGAGAACGACAGGGAAGTCGCGCGCGGGACACGCGGCGAGATCGTCATTCGCGGCTCGAACGTGATGAAAGGTTATTACAAACGCCCGCAGGAAACTGCCGAAGCACTGCGCGGCGGCTGGTTTCACACGGGCGACATCGGCGTATTCGACACGGAAGGCTATCTTTCGATCGTTGACCGCAAGAAGGATATGATCCTGCGCGGCGGCTACAACGTTTATCCGCGCGAACTCGAAGAAGTCATCATGACGCACGAACACGTTTCGCTCGTCGCGGTGATCGGCGTTCCGCACGACAAAATGGGCGAAGAAGTTAAGGCGTATGTCGTCTTAAAACCCGAAGCCACGCTCACGGAAGAAGAATTCGTCGAATGGTGCAAAACGCAGCTCGCGGCGAACAAATACCCGCGCTTCGTCGAATTCTGCGACGCGCTGCCGATCGGCGCGACGGGCAAGATTCTCAAACGCGAACTGCGGAAGGATTAGTTTTGAGTCCCGCCTTGAGGCGGCTTTCGTCCGTCTTTTAGATTGACTGATGAGCATCGTGAGCCGCCTGAAGGCGGGACTCAAAACTTTAGTTTTATGAAAGTTTCAGTATTATTCTTCGGCGCGACGGCGGATGAAGCCGGAACGCGGGAAATCGAGGTTGATTTTGCCGACCACGCGAGGGCTGAAGAAGTTTTCGGCGAAATCGTCAATAAATACCCGCGATTAGCACAACACAAACTGCTTTTTGCGGTTAATCAGGAATACGCAAACGGCGACGAGATCATCAAGGACGGCGACGAACTAGCGGTTTTCACGGCGGTTTCGGGCGGATAGTTCATTTATCATTTATCATTTACCGAATTATTCGGATTAAAATGTCAAAAAAGTTTGTAATGCAGGAAGAAGAAATCCGAAATCCGAAACCCGAAACCCGAAATCGAAGTGATTTCTGGGAAATCACGCAAGATGCGCTCGATGTCGGCGTGATCGCGCGGCGCGTCGTGCCCGTAAACTGCGGCGCGATCGTCACGCTCGATGGCTTTGTGCGCCAGTTTACGCGCGGTCGCGAGACGGAATATCTCGTCTATGAAGCGTATGAACCGATGGCTTTGAAGGAAATGGAAAAGCTGATCGCGCGGGCGCACGACGAGTTCGAGATCGAAAATATCGGCATCGTCCATCGCCTCGGACGCCTCGAGATCGGCGAAACGAGCGTCGTCATCTCGGTCGCCTCACCGCATCGCCGCGCCGCCTTCGAAACGTGCGAATGGCTCATCAAAGAACTCAAACGCACCGTCCCGATCTGGAAAAAAGAAGTTTACGCCGACGGTGAAATCTGGATCGAAGGCGAATCGGCTAAGTAGGAGCGCAAAATAAATTAGCCGCAGATCAACGCGGATTTCGCGGATAAGAATTTAATGAACTTAACGAGCTTTGCGCCTTTGCGGGAGACAAGAAATATCCCGAAAAGGCGCAAAGCTCGTTAAGTTTTAAGATATTTCTTACAGCCTTACCCGCGAAATCCGCGCAA
>JANOBZ010000161.1:0-16040 GCA_031411895.1 Acidobacteriota bacterium
CCGACAACGAGTCCGAAAGGCGTGATTTTTGCCGTTTTTGTAACCTTTTTCCAGTCCCGCTCGTTGCTCTTCATTCAATTCGACAATCTTTGTTTTCCCCATTTCAAAAAATAGTTTAGCCTATTTTTGTTGGGGTGCTTATGAGTTCTCAATCAAATTTGTTTGCTGCCTTTGCCTTGATTTTCTGTTTTGCGTTCGCTGCGATCGGTCAAGTGCCGGAAACGGACGAAACGCCGCGCGTCGTGATTCCGCCGACGGCAAAAGCGCAAATCGTCAAAAGGATTTTGATTTGGTACTTCAAGCCGAGGAATCAGAAAAAGATAATTACGGTTGTTGGCGATGGGTTTGAAAGATCGTGGATGCCGGAAATTAAAGGAATCGAGTTTCGGCTACTAACGGAAGAAGAGGCTTTTAAGGGCAACGAAAGCGTTTACATTTTCAGAGATATAGAAAAGTTAAAAGGCGGCAGATACGAAATCGGCTTCGGTTTTGGTTCTGCGGGCGGCGGTTACGAAGGCGATTTGTGGTCTTTTCGCTTCTCGAAAGGAAAGTTATCGCTTTGGAAGCAAGGCAATGCCGGCTGGGGTTCGAGCGGCGCTGATTTGGGTCCCGATAATAATGATAAATAAAGAATAAGCTCGCTCAAAGGAGTCTTTTTCTAACGCACTCGGAACAAATCGGCATAAAAAAGGATGAGGAATGATTTAAAGTCATCCCTCATCCCTCAACCTTCATCCCTCAAACTACGGTCTGTTGTCGTGCGAAACTACTATGCTGACGCTCGTTGTCGTCGTCAGACCGGCGGCGTCGGTGATTGTCGCAGTTACCGTATAAAGCCGCCCGTCGCGGTCGTCGCCGTTGCGGCGCGCTTCGACGATAACTTGATCGAGCCAGTTTGCCGAATTGCCGCTTAAAGTGCGCGTCTGAATGCTCAGCGATGTGCCGTATTCGTCCGTCACGACGTAACTTACGCTCTGCAAGCCCGAAACTGCGTCCGCGCCCGCGCCCGTTAATTTAACCGTCACGGGTTTGCCGTTCGGCGGAGAAATTCGCGAAGGCGTCGCCGTCAAAGTGATCGTCGGCGCGGTTTTGTCAATTTTAACAACTGTCGCAACCGGCGTTTCCGTGTTGCCCGCGCGGTCGGTCGAGCGCGTTAGAACGGTCGTCGCGCCTTCTGCGGTGATAACGAAACTTCCCGCGTAAGGCAGCCACGTCGCGCCGCCGTCGAGCGAATACTCGGTCAGAGCGACGCCCGTGCAGTCGTCGGTCGCGCCGAGATTAACCGTAACGTCGTCAATATACCAGCCGTTCTGTCCGATCGGCGACGGCGATGATAAAGTCGCGGTCGTCACGGGCGCGGTCGTTTCGACCTGCATATTCGCCGTCGTCACGAGTCCCGGCGCAACATTGACCGCGCACGAATAAAGCGTGTTCGCGCCCTGCACGGCTTTCGCCAGATATTGTCCCGGTTCGAGATCGACCGCGCCGTAAAATCCGCCGCCGTCGGTCGCGCCCGTTCGAGTCGCATTGGTGTCGAGATTCGTGATCGTCACCGCCGCCGTGTCGAGCGCAGTGTCGTCGGACAAAAGGGCTGTGCCCATGAGATGTCCTTTGGTCGGCGCGATTTTCCACGGGAAAGTCGGAATCAGCGCCGCCTCGCCGAAGATCGGCGTCAAGCCCGCCGGTTCGTAAAGCGTCGCGCCGTTGACGGATTTTCCGGTCGTCAAGCCCGCCGCGAATTCGGCGAACGGACGCGCGGGCGTCGTCACCGGCGCAGGAATTGCGAACGGGTTATTCGTCACGGCGATGTTGCTCGTCGCCATCGAAAAATAGACGATGCCGCTCAAGTTTGTGCCGCCCGCCGGCGTCAGAGTCCGCCGCGTCTGGCGCAAATTTCCTTCGATCGCGTTATTCAAAGCGCCCTGTCCCATCATTCCCGCACGATTGTAAAGATGCGTTCTGAGCCACGCGTCCCACTGGTCATACTGCGGGCGAACGGTCGCCGTGTGTTCCGCTTTGTAAGCCATCGGAATCGCGATGTCGAGAATTCCTTCCTGCGTCCACGCGCGCCAATCCTGATAAACGCGCCAGTTCGCCTCAGCCGAATTCCACGTCGCATCGTTCGTGTTGGCGATGCCGCCGAACGCGATCAGCGCGGCGGAAACTTTGACGTGCGGTTTGCGCGCCAGAACGTTCAGATAAACGCGCCGCACGACGTTCGTCACCTGATCGCGCCGCCATTTGCTCCACTGCGCGTTGCCCGGAGTCGGCGGCGTCGAACCGATCGGAATATTATAAAATCGCTGAAAACGCTCGACGTTCGTCTGATTGTAGCCGACGTTCGCGCCGGTCGTCGGCGTTTGTCCGGCAATGCCGATCTCGGGATAACGAATGCGGTCGAGATGAAGCCCGTCGATGTCGTAGTTTTCGACCAGATGGTTGATCACGTTGACCGTATATGCGGCGGCGTCAGGGTGACCGAAATCAACCCAGAAATCGCTGCCGAAACGATGTCCCTGATAAGTGATCGCGGCGGTTCCGTCCGGAATCAAAGTGCGCGTCAGCCAGTTGTTCGGTCCCGGCGTAATGGTGTTCGTCGCCGCGCTAAAACCGCCGTGCTGGTTGAAAACGTGATTCGGATTTTCCGGCGGAAAAAGATTCGGCGCGCGTCCCCAAACGGCGCTCATAATGAAAAACGCGTGCACTTCGATGCCGTGTGCGTGCGCTTCGTTAATCATATCCTGCAAAGGATCGAATCCGGGCTGGATCGGCGTTCTATCGCCCATCGGTTCGAGCGAATTGAGATACCACGAATCGCCGCGCCGCCGCACCTGCACGAAAAGCGCGTTGGCTTTCGACGCCCGTGCGTTGTTAACGACCGCCACGACATCCGTGTGGTTATTTAAAGCCGTGTTAAAAGTATCAACCCAAAACGCGCGATACTCGGTTCGCGGCTGCGCGGAAAGCGTTGTTTGAAAAAATATTACCGCGATCAGAATCGTCAGAAAGGCGATTGCCGGGTGTTGTGTAATTTCGACTAATCTATGTTTTATTTTCATATTCCCTTTTGTAAAAGCCTCGCGCGGCGCGTCCGTCTTCACGCGCCGCAAAGCGAGAAATCAGCACACAGAAACCTGAAAACAGCTTGGTTTCATTCTATTTTGCGGTTAAAAATTTGCTGGTTAAGAACTAACCAAAGCAAAATCCCTTTGAAAATTGGTTACGCATTATTATTACTTATACATGTAAAATTTGTCAATAGAATCGCTTATGTCAAGAATATTTGAGACGCCGAAAAAGACTTGCAGTAAAAAGCGCCGGCGTCCACGTTTTAATATTATTCACGGAATAATATTTGCTCTATTAAATCCATAGTGTCTGAATAGAAGACAAAGATTTATAAATCAGGGGAAGGAAAAAGATGGAAGATAGACGACAGGAATCAATCGAAAAACTAAAAGGAATGCTTGAAGGCATTGATTTTGCGATGCTGACGACGATTGCGAGCGGAAAGCTGCGCAGCCGTCCGATGTCGACGCAGGAATTGGACGAGAACGGTAATTTGTGGTTTTTTACGAGCGACGAAACGCACAAGGTCGACGAGATCGAGTCGGACGACCGCGTGCTCGTGGCTTATTCCGAGCCGAGCGATAATACATACGTTTCGGTTTTCGGACACGGCAAAATCGTCAGAGATCAGGCGAAAATCGACGAACTCTGGAATCCGATCCATACGGCGTGGTTTCCCGAAGGCAAAGACGACCCGCATCTTTGTTTACTGAAAATAACGATCGAGGAAGCCGAATACTGGGATTCGCCGAATTCGAAACTCGTCCAAATCGCCGGTTTCGTCAAAGCGCTCGTCACCGGTCAGGAAGCCGACGGCGGCGATTACGGTAAGATAAAACTCTAAATTAACGGAAAATGGAAAATAAAAAGCGGAAAATGATATATTTTTAATTTTCCGTTTTCCATTTTCAAAAATATGCAGCCTCTGGCAAACAAAATTCGCCCGCAAACATTGGCGGAATATGTCGGGCAGAAACATCTGGTCGGCGAGGGAAAACCGCTCCGGCTCGCGATCGAGCAGGGACATATTTTTTCGTTCATCCTCTGGGGAACGCCCGGAACCGGCAAAACGACGCTCGCGCGGATTTATGCAAACGCGATAAATGCCGAATTTCACGAACTTTCGGCGGTTTCCGCCGGTAAGGAAGACATTCGCAAAATCGTCAACAAAGCGCGCGAGGAAAATCGCCCGAAGATTTTATTTTTGGACGAGATTCATCGTTTTAATAAAGCGCAGCAGGATTTTCTTCTGCCGTTCGTCGAATCGGGCGAACTCGTGCTGATCGGCGCGACGACCGAGAATCCGTCGTTCGAAGTGATTCCCGCGCTTTTATCGCGCCTGCGCGTTTTCGTGCTCGAAGAATTTTCCGAAAGCGATATGTCGGAGATCATCGACCGCACGGGTTTTAAGCTCGACGACGAAGCGAGCGAATGGATGATCGCGATGGCGAACGGCGACGCGCGGCAAGCGATCACGATGTTGGAGAATACCGGCAGACTTTACGACGAAATCACGATCGAGACATTAAAAGAAACGCTGCAGTCGAAATTTTTGCGCTACGACAAACAGGGCGAAGAGCATTTCAACGTCATCAGCGCGTTCATCAAATCAATGCGCGCCTCGCAGGCGGACGCGGCGATTTATTATTTAGCGCGCATGATCGAAGGCGGCGAAGACCCGAAATTCATCGCGCGGCGCATGGTGATTTTCGCCTCGGAAGACATCGGTTTGGCGCAGCCGACGGCGCTCGTCGTCGCCAATGCCGTTTTTCGCGCGGTCGAAACCATCGGACTGCCCGAAGCCGGAATCAATCTGGCGCACGGCGTCGCGTATTTGTCGAACTGCGCGAAAGACCGCAGCGCTTACGACGCTTATAAACAGGCGCTCGAAGACGCGCGCAAATTAGGCAATCTGCCCGTGCCTTTGAACCTACGAAACGCGCCGACGAAATTGATGAAAAATTTAGGCTACGGCGACGGCTACGAAAAATATTCGGCGGAAGATTATCTGCCGAAAAAACTGAAAGGCAAGAAGTATCTGAAACCTAAAAAATAAGTTCGCTAATCAATATTTGAGCGAAAATCTTTGCGGCTTTGCGGGAGAAAATCAGAGCGCTTTGAAAATTGTTCAAATAAAAACTTAAATTTCCCGCAAAGGCGCAAAGCCGCAAAGAAAACAATTGTTTTTATGAAATTGAAAATAAAGCAAACAATTGCGCTCACACTTATTCTTTTTCTGAACGTGAGCTTTTTCACACAAACGACCATGCCGGAAAACAAACGCCCGCGCGTTCGGGAGGCGGGACTCAAAATCGGAATTTTGCCGACCGGCACGTTAAATTCGATCACCGATGTAACGGGCGTCAAGGTCGGCAACACGACGCTCATGCGCGGCGAAAACATTCGCACGGGCGTCACGGCGATTCTGCCGCACGGCGGAAATCTTTTCGCCGAGAAAGTTCCCGGCGCGGTTTTTGTCGGCAACGGTTTCGGCAAATTAGCAGGTTCGACGCAGGTCAACGAGCTCGGCGAGATCGAAACGCCGATACTTTTAACCTCGACCCTGAGCGTTCCGCGCACGGCGGATTTTCTGATCGATTATATGCTCGGTTTGGCGGGCAACGAGTCGGTGCAGTCGATCAACCCGCTCGTCGCGGAAACGAACGACGGTTTTTTGAACGATATTCGCGGGCGGCACATCACGCAGGCAGACGTTTTCGCGGCGATCAAAAACGCACAGAGTCAAACGGTCGAAGAAGGCTCGATCGGCGCGGGCACGGGCACGATCGCGTTCGGCTGGAAGGGCGGCATCGGAACGGCTTCGCGCAAACTTCCCGTTAATTTGGGCGGTTACACGGTCGGCGTTCTGGTGCAGACGAATTTCGGCGGAGTGCTTTCGATTGACGGCGCGCCGGTCGGCGTCGAGCTTGGAAAGTATTTTCTGAAAGACGCGCTCGAAAAGGAAAACAAAACGACTTCGCAAATCAAAACCGACTTGAACGACTCGGCAGACGGTTCGATAATTATCGTCATCGCGACGGACGCGCCGGTTGACGCGCGGCAGTTAAAAAGAATGGCGTCGCGCTCGATGAGCGGTCTCGCGCGCACGGGCACGGCGATGACCAACGGCAGCGGCGATTACGCGATTGCTTTCTCTTCGGCACCGGACGTGCGCATGAAACCGGGCGAAATTCTGCGCTCCGTGAAATTATTATCGAACGATGCGATGTCGCCGATTTTTCTCGCCGTCATCGAAGCGACCGAAGAAGCGATTTACAATTCGCTGTTTCGCGCAACCACGATAAAAGGCAGGGAAAACCGCACCGTCGAAGCGCTCCCGATCGATAAAACGCTCGAAATTCTTCGTAAATACAACAAAATAAAATAAAAATCAGGAGAAAAAAATGAAACGAATTATATTTGCCGCTTTTCTGTTAGCGGCTTTTCAGGTTTCGGCGTTGGCACAGGAAGGCGCGAAAGTTGTCTCGACGCGCGAGATGGATCGGATAAACTGGATGGAATTTAAGGAAGTCGTGCCGTCGAAAATAAACACGGTTTTGATCGCGACCGGCACGCTCGAACCGCACGGCGTAATCAACAACGGCGCCGACAACACCGCGCCGACGGCGATCGCGCACACGATCGCCGAGCGGACGAACGCGATGATCGCGCCGACGCTGCCGTATGGCATGACCGGCTCGATGGAAGCCTATCCGGGCGCGTTTCAGATCACCGAATCCGCCTATCGCCCGTTCGTCAAACAAATTCTCGAAGGCTTGGCGAAAAACGGCTTTAAGAACATCATCATCTTAAACGGTCACGGCGGCGCGCAGACGGCGGTTTTGCAGTCGGTCGCGGCGGAAGTGGCGACCGAAAAACGCGTTCGCACGCTCGTCATAAATTGGTGGTCGTTTGCGGCTGAAGAAACGAAGGAAGTTTTCGGCGAAGACGGCGGGCACGCCGGACTCAACGAAACCGCATTTATTCAGGCGATCGACCCGACGCTTGTCAACAAAGAACGTTACAAAGACGAATTAGCGACGCCTTATCCCGCGCCCGGAACGTGGGCTGCCGTCCCGTTTCCGTCGTCAATCGGGCTTTATCAGAAAGGACAGGGCTTTCCGCGTTTCGACCAGAAAAAAGCCGATGAATATTACAGAAAAGTAACCGACAAGGTTGCGAATCTGATTATCGAAATCGTCAAAAAATGGGACTTGGCGGGAGTTTGATTCAACGGAAAATGGAAAATGGAAAACGGAAAATTTAAGAATTCCGAATAATTTTCCGTTTTCCACTTTCCGTTTTCCATTTTTTGAATTTTTTTGTCACAAAAATTTTCCTTGTGGTGTTTTCCCTATGTCTATAGTTAAAAAACACATTTTTCCAGGGAGATGCAATTATGTCAAAATTTTCAAAAACTTTATTCCAATCATTCTTAGCCTTAATTGTAATTGTTATCGGCAATTATGTTATCGTCGCGCAAAACACGCTGACCGGCGAGTGTCGTGCCGATGTGAGAATAGAAAAATCCGATAAGCCCGACAAAATTCAACTGAATTTTTCGCGCCGCAGCGATAAAGGCAACCGCAGCAATAATATGGGTTCGAGCTTTGCCTATTCGGATTTGCGGGGTTTAACGCGCGAACAGGCTCTGGCGGGCGGGCAGATCCGTTTCAGCATCGAGCGCGAAGCCGGAACGATTCTTTGCGATGCGAATTTCGTGAACGGCAAAGGCACCGGAACTTTTACGTTTACCGGCAACCAGAGTTTTGTTGACGCGATGCGCTCGCGCGGCTTCGATTTTACTGAAAACAAAGGAAAATACGACGATGACGACGATGACGGCAACAACACCGTCAACCGTCTGTTTGCGGCAACGACCTTGAACGTAACGACCGCGCTCGCGGACGATTTATTGTCGGCAAATTTCGGCAAGCTCGATGTCGGCGATCTTTTCAAAGCCGCGATTTTCAAGGTTGACGGCAAATTTGCCCGCGAGATGAAGGACAGCGGATTTAAGAATCTGACGTTCGACGATCTGGTCAAAGCGCGGATCTTCAAGATTGACGCCGAATATGTTCGCAGCGTCGCTTCGATGGGTTTCGCCGACGAACCGTTCGAAACGCTCGTAAAAATGCGTATCTTTAAAATCACCCCCGAATTTATCTCGGAAATTCGCGCCGAAGGATTTCAGAATCTCGAAATCGAACAGCTCGTCAAATTCAAGATCTTCAACATCAACGCCGAGTTCATTCGTCAGGCACGCAGCGAAGGCGTGCCGATGGAAGTCGAAAAACTCGTTCAGCGACGGATCGGCGTTTATCGCGTAAAAGTAGATTAATTCCAAAATCCCCCGCGAGTTACGGGTTGCGCGCCGACGGATTATTTATTAGAACAGGTATGCTATTTTGGAATGATAATTGATAGCCGGAAACGCGGAATTTAGCGCTCGCTGAAAAGGAGAAAGATTCGTCTTTCTCCTTTTTTTTATGCATTTTAGAAATAAAATATTTAATAGACGCCCGTGCCGCCGGCGTGGTAGAATTAAAAACAGTCCTCCAAAGATTCCCAATAATCTGAAGAATCCAGAAGCGAGTTTTCGAAATAATATGAAGAAGCTGTTTTTCTTTTTTGTCGCCATTTTATTCGTCTTTTTTTGTCTTGTCGCCAAAACCGAAGCCGCCGTTTACGAAGTCGGACCGGCGCAAGCCATGCAGTCGATCGCGCAGGTTCCGTGGGCGACTCTGCAGCCCGGCGACACGGTTTTGATTCACTGGCGCGCAGCCGCTTACAAGGAAAAATGGGTGATTTGCCGGCAAGGAACTGCCGCACAGCCGATCACCGTGCGCGGCGTGCCGAACCAGAACGGCGAACTTCCCGTAATTGACGGCAACGGCGCGGTGACGCCTCTGAATTTGAACTTTCCGAGCGAACAGCGCGCCGTGATTAAAATCGGCAGCGCCAACGTTCCCGCCGATACTCTGCCGAAATATATCACGATCGAAAACCTCGATATTCGCAGCGCGCACCCGAATTATCAATTCACGGACGACGGCGGCGCAACGCAAGTCTATTCGAGCGCGGCGTCTTCCGTTTATGTCGAAAAAGGCGAAAACATCACGATTCGCAACAACATTCTGCGCGACAGCGCGAACGGTTTTTTCGTTGCCTCGTCCGATGAACTCGCCTCGCGCAACATTCTCGTCGAAGGCAATTACATCCACGATAACGGCATCGTCGGCAGCGCATTTCAGCACAATAACTACACGGCGGCGATCGGCATTACGTTTCAATATAACCGCTTCGGAGCGCCGAAAGCGGGCGCGATCGGCAATGCGCTCAAAGACCGTTCCGCCGGGTTGGTCGTGCGCTACAACTGGATCGAAGGCGGCAATCGGCAACTGGATTTAGTCGAAGGCGAAGACAGCATTTTGATCCGCAACGCGCCCGAATACCGCAAAACTTTCGTTTACGGCAATATTTTGATCGAACCCGAAGGCGCGGGAAATTCCCAAATTACGCATTACGGCGGCGACAACGGCGACGCTTCGACCTATCGCAAAGGCACGCTTTATTTTTACAATAACACGATAATTTCGACGCGCGCGGGCAATACGACGCTGTTTCGTTTTTCGACCAACGACGAAACGTGCGACGCGCGCAACAATATTTTTTACAACACGGCGGCAGGAACGAATCTCGCGCTCGTTGACGGCACGGGCGTTTTGACGATTTCGCACAACTGGATGAAAGCGAACTGGCGCAGCACGCACGGAACTTTGACCGGAACGATCATCAATAACGGCACGACCGTTTCGGGAACGTCGCCGAATTTCGTTGACGAAGCCGGACAGAATTTTCGCCTCGCATCAAATTCCGCCGCGATCAATGCCGGAACGAATCTGCTCGCCGACGTTCTGCCGCTCAACAACGTCGTTCGCCAATACGTCAAACACCGGCAAAGCGAGCCGCGTTTGGTCAACGGCAATTTCGATCTCGGCGCGTATGAATTCGGCGCAGCGCCCGTTCAGATCACGACTCTCAACTTGCCCGACGCGCGGCGCGGTAAATTCTATAATCAAACTTTGCAGGCTTCGGGCGGCACGGGCGCGATTGTCTGGACGGTTTCGAGCGGCGCGCCGCCCTTCGGCTTGCGGCTCAACGCGCAAACCGGCGAGATTTCCGGCAAACCCGCAACGCGCGGAACGTGGAATTTCACCGTTACGGCGCAGGACAGCCAAAATCAGACGGCGACGCAGAGTTTTACGATAAATGTCAGGTTGTATCAATAGAAAAGATTATTCAAACTGCTTCTTGAAATCTTCGAATTCCTGCCGGAACGCGCTTAAATCGCTTTTCAACGTTTCGATTTCCTGTTCGAGTTTTTCGACGCGCTCGTCGTTTGCGCCGCCGCCGCGCGAAACTGCTCTTTCGGGCGGCGTGTAGAACGTCACTTCGCCCGACAAAAGATGCGCAAAGCGTTCGGCGCTTTGTCCGGGCGCGCGCTCTAACCGCGTGATCAGAGGTTCTTCGCGTTTCATCAAATTATCGAGCGTTTCGTTGACGTCGTTCAGATCGCGAAAATCGTAGAGCCTGCCGGTGCGTTCTCTCAGTTCGCCGATGGTTTGCGGTCCGCGCAGCATCAAAACGCAGATCACGGCGGTTTCCGACGGTTCGAGTTCGTAAACGTCGGGCACAATATGTTTGTATTTCGGCACGCGCGACGTGCTGCCGTAAAAAACATAGACGATGTTCTTTTCGCGCAAATCGTCGAGCGCCGTCTGCACGGTTTTTTCGTCGTAGTTAACGACCGGTTCGCGGTTCGATTTCTGATTGCAGGCGGCAAGCAGCGAGTTTAGGGTTAAGGGATAATATTCGGGCGTCGTGAGCTGTTTTTCGATCAGCGAGCCGACGACGCGGGCTTCGATTTCGGTTAATTTTCCGCTCATATTTTCGTTTGATAGAATAAAGCAAAAAGGTCGGAAACGCGAACCATCTCGATTTTGGGTTTTAGATTTTGGATATTGGATTTGCATTCGTATTGATAAACGCAATTCTTTCTGAAATGTATTTGCTAAAGAATCAATTCGAACATTAGATTCAGAGTTTACCGGTAAAACGAATCCAAAATCCAAAATCTAAAACCCAAAATTGTTATAATCCAATGCGTGAATATTTTAGTTGCAAGAACTCCGTCAGAAATTGCAGCGGCTTATGAAAAACTCGTTCAAGCGACGGTTTTAGGCTGCGACACGGAAACTTCGTCGCTCTCGGCGCGAAATGGAAGACTTTTTTCGATTCAATTTTCCGACGGCGATTTTAACGTCCTTATTCCCGTTTCGGAGGGCATTTCCCCTGGCAGACTCGAAGAAATTCTGTCGAATCCGCAGATTATAAAAGTTTTTCACAACGCGAAATTCGATCTGGAATTTTTGCGCGAAAACGGTTTTCAAACGAGTAACGTGTTTTGCACGATGATTGCCGAAAAAGTTCTAACGCGCGGCGCGGGACAATCCGTGAGCCTTGCCGAAACGCTTTACCGTTATTTCGCGGCTGACCTCGACAAATCGCAGCGCGCCAAATTCAACCGCACATGGAACGGCGTCTGGACGGATGAGCTGGTCAATTACGCTTTAAGCGATGTCGTTTACCTGCCGCAATTAATGCTCGAACAACGGCTCTGGCTCGAAAGATTGGGTTTAACTGAAGATTTTCAAAAGCAGATCGCAAAGATCATTTAGCGGCGAAATAAAATCAAATGGGACGCGGATTTTACGGATTAGGCGGATTTTCGCGGGTTAATTTCTATAAAAACACCCGTTTTAATCCGCTTAATCTGCGTTCATCCGCGTCCCATTTTTTAATAAATTTTACCAGCGGTGATACGCCGGATGACCTTCTTTGACGGCGATGAATGTTCCGCGACAGGTTGCACAAACTTTATCATTGGCAATCAATTCGGCTTCGACCGTCGCGCGGTCATCGGTTGATTCAACAACTCTTGCTTTGAGATAAAGCGTCGCGTCAAACGGTGTCGGGCGGCGGAGTTTAACGTGAAAATCGCCCGTCACGGTGTAGTCCGGCTCGGTTTTGCCGTCGCGCTTCATCAAAAAATAAGTCGCCGTCCAGTTTGAATGACAATCGAGAAGCGCCCCGATAATGCCGCCGTTGAGCATTCCGGGAAACGCCTGATGATGCTCGTCGGCGTGCCATTCGGCAACAACTTCGTCGCCCTCGCGGGACGGAAAACTGCGGATTCGCAAGCCTTTTTCGTTCGCCACGCCGCAGCCGAAACAAATTCCGTTCGGCGCGAAAGTTTCCTGCAATGATTTTTCTTCGTTCATACGCTAAATGATAAAGCAGATTCGCCCTGGAAGAAAATTAGCCGCGGATAAACGCGGATTTCGCGGATTAAAAAACTAGATTGAAAGTCGAAATATGCCTTTTCAAAACTTATAATTCGCAACTTTTAACCAATCCGAAATCCAAAATCCAAAATCCAAAATCGAATGGGCTTGCCCTTTTTATAAAAAATATCGTAAATTTGTTTCGCTTCAACTCTTTTCAAATCGTTAAATTCGGAGAAATTTTATGCTCGCGGTTTTAGCTGTTCTCTTTCTTTTTTGGCTCGTTTTCGGTTATTTCGCCTATGGTCGCTGGATTGCGCGGCAATTCAAGCTCGACGATTCGCGCGAAACGCCCGCTAACGCGGTCAACGACGGCGAGGATTTCGTGCCGACAAAATCGTTTTATCTTTTCGGACAGCATTTTTCGGCAATCGCCGCCGCCGGTCCGATCGCCGGTCCGATCATTGCGTGTCAGGCGTTCGGCTGGCTTCCCTGTCTGCTCTGGATCGCGCTCGGCGTCGTGCTGATCGGCGCGGTTCACGATTTTTCGACGCTCGCATCTTCCGTTAGACACGGCGCGCAGTCAATCGCCGAAATCGCCCGCGAAAAGCTCGGCAACGGTGCCGGTCGCGCGATGATGGCGTTTATCTGGATCGCGCTAATTTACGTGATTGTCGCGTTTACAGATATCACCGCCGGAACTTTCGTCTCGGGGACCGAAGAACTCGCCGGCACCGCAAACTTCAACGCGGGCGGCGCGGTCGCGTTTGCGAGCATCGCGTATCTCGGTCTTTCGATCGTTCTCGGATTAGTCGAAAGATACCTGAAACCGCCGCTCTGGCTTTCGACGATAATTTTTGTTCCGGCGACGTTCGCGCTGTCATTCATCGGCACGAAATTTTCGACCGTTTTTCTGCTCGACCACACGAGCTGGGCGATTTTGATTTTGCTTTACTGCATCGTCGGTTCGCTCGTCCCTGTTTGGGCGTTGCTTCAGCCGCGCGGTTATCTCGGCGGATTCATACTTTACACGGCGATTGCCATCGGCATTATCGGCATCTTTTTCGGCGGATATACGATTCAGCAGCCGACATTTAAATCGTGGGACATCGGCGGAATGACCGGAATGCTGTTCCCGTTTTTGTTCGTGACGATCGCCTGCGGCGCGTGTTCGGGCTTTCACGGACTGGTTTGTTCGGGCACGACTTCGAAACAGATCAACAAGGAATCCGACACGCGTCCGATCGGCTACGGCGCGATGCTCGCCGAAGGTTTCGTGGCGTTTATCGCGCTCGTCACGATCATGATTATCACGAGCGAGGCGGCGAAAGGCGTTCCGCCCGGAAAAATTTACGGCAACGGAATCGGCGAATTCTTGACGCTTGTAATCGGCAAAGAAAATCTGCCGATCGCCGTTACGTTCGGCGCGATGGCTTTTTCGACGTTCGTTTTCGACACGCTCGACGTTTCGCTGCGTTTGGGAAGATACATCGTGCAGGAGCTTTTCGGCTTGAAAGGCAAGATCGGCGCTATAATCGGCACTTTGGCGACGATCGCCTTGCCGTTCATCTGCGTTTTGATCGCGCCGAAAAACAGCTGGAACGATTTTTGGACGCTCTTCGGCGCGTCGAATCAATTGCTCGCGGCTTTATCTTTGCTTTCGATCACGGCGTGGCTTTATCAGGCGCGCCAGCGCATCGCGTTTACGCTTTTGCCGATGCTTTTCGTGCTCGCGATCACGCTCTGGGCTTTGACGAGTCTGGTCATCGGAAATTTCAAAGCGGCAAACGGCTTCGATGTTAAATTTATCAACGGCGTCGCGTCGCTCGCGCTGATTTTACTGGCAATCTACCTGGTCATCGCGGCGATTTTGAAGTTGCGCGGCGAAGATTTGGAACGCCGTCATCTTGACGGCAAAATCGCGTAAGCGATTTTAGAATTTTTTATTTTGTTCAATTTTATAATTTGTTCAATTTTATAATCGTCCGTAATTTTTGAACGCTTCGCGTTCATTGCCGTCAAGATGACGGCGTTCCTTTTATGTCTGATTTTGAAGAAGTTATCGAACCCGCAGAGGTTTTAAGTCCGGCGGAAGCGAAATTCGAAAAATGGCGCAACCGCGCCGGATTTTTTCTCGCTCCCGTAGTTTTTCTCGCGATTTATTTCGCACCGCTTAATCTCAAACCCGAAGCGCACAGCCTCGCGGCGATTATCGCGGTCGTGATAATTTTCTGGATCTGCGAAAGTTTGCCGATGCCGGTGACGGCGCTGATCGGCGCGGCGCTCTGCGTTTTGTTCAAGGTCGCCGATGCAAAGACGGTTTTCGCGCCGTTTGCCGATCCGCTGATGTTTCTTTTTATCGGTTCGTTTATCATCGCGCGGGCGATTTTTCTGCACGATCTCGATAAACGATTCGCGTTCGGCGTTTTGTCCCTAAAAATAATCGGCGCGCGCCCGAGCCGGATTTTGTTCGCGTTCGGCGCGGTGACAGCGTTTATCTCGGCGTGGATTTCAAACACGGCGACGACGGCGATGATGTTTGCGATCGGAATGTCGATTCTCGCTTTTCTGTTCAAGCAGGAAAAGGAAACCGGCATCAAGATCAGTCGCAACTACGCGACCGCAATGATGCTCATCACGTCGTTTTCCGCTTCGATCGGCGGGCTTGCGACGCCGATCGGAACGCCGCCGAACGTGATCGGGCTCGGCTTTATCCGTCAAATTTTGGGCGCCGAAATATCGTTTTTCAAATGGATGATGATCGGCGCGCCGGTCGTCGTCGTGCTCTATCTTTTTCTTTTCGCTTACATGAACTATCTCGCGCCCGCCGGAGTCAAGGAAATCGCGGGCAGCGCGGCGATGATCCAGCGCGAAAAGGATGCTTTGGGCGCGTGGACGCGAGCGCAGATTTCGACCGTTATCGCTTTTGCGACGGCTGTTTTTTTATGGATTTTTTCAGGTCTCGTCGCGCTCTTTGCCGGTGAAATGAGCCTGCTTTACAAGGCAATAAATTCGCGTCTGCCGGAAGCCGTCGGCGCGGTCGTCGGCGCGGTTTTATTGTTTCTTCTGCCGGGAAACAAACCGGGCGAAAAAGCGATTACGTGGACGGAAGCCGTCAAGATCGACTGGGGCGTGATTCTGCTTTACGGCGGCGGTTTCGCGCTCGGCGTGTTGTCGTTTCAGACCGGTCTGGCGGAAGCGATCGGCAGAAATATGACGGCGCTTCTGCCACTCAGCGGCGAATTCGGAATGCTCGTCGCGGCGGTGATCGTCGCCGTTATTTTGTCCGAAACCACTTCGAACACGGCTTCGGCGAATATGATCGTGCCGGTCGTGATCGCGATTTCGCAGACCAACGGCGTCAATCCTTTAATCCCAGCGCTCGGCGCGACATTCGGCGCATCGCTTGGATTTATGCTGCCGGTTTCGACGCCGTGCAACGCGATCGTTTACGGCTCGGGCTATATTCCCTTGATGAAAATGGTGCGTTACGGGATTTTGCTCGACATTGTCGGCGCGATCGTGATTATCGCGACGCTCAGTTTGATGGCTCCGTTTTTGCGGTAAAACTTAGCGGCTTTGCGCCTTTGCGGGAAATTGTTTTCTCCCGCAAAGGCGCAAAGC
>JANOBZ010000162.1:0-22677 GCA_031411895.1 Acidobacteriota bacterium
GACTCAAAGAACACGGTAAACCGACGAAAGTGGCAATTATCGCGGCTGCCAGAAAGTTACTATGCTTTTTGAATGCCATTGCCAGAGACGCTAAACCATGGTTGCCGGTTTCTATTTGATTTTTATTACAGTTGCTGCTTAATTCGAGCGAAAATTATCGAAAGTCATATCAATGCCGAAGTCTTTCGCTTTTAATTTGGCGATCACGTCCTGCAATGTGTCGCGGTCTTTGCCTGAGACGCGGACGGATTCGCCCTGAATCGAAGCCTGCACTTTTAACTTCGCGTCTTTAATGAATTTGACGATCTCTTTTGCCTTTTCGATCGGAATTCCCTGCTGGATTTTGACCGTCTGGCGAACAGTTCCGCCGGCTGCGGGTTCGATTTTCTGGTAATCCAAAGCCTTTAGAGAGATTCCGCGCTTGATGATCTTGCCTTGAAAAATGTCGTTCATATTTCGCAGCCGCGTTTCGTCTTCCGCCGACATGATTAAATCTTTATCCGCCAGTTCAACCGCCGCTTTGCTGCCCTTAAAGTCGAATCTTTGGGAAACTTCTTTCGTCGTCTGGTTGATCGCATTCGTGACTTCCGCGTAATCGGTTTTCGATACAATATCAAATGAATTTTCTTTTGCCATAATGTTAATTTCTTGATTCTAATTTTTAATTACTCTATTTTAAGCCACCTTTGCACAATTCCGGTAACCCGTTTACGTCGAAAGTTAAACGAATGCCCCGAATTTTTAATCCAGGACAATTTTCATGGTTAAATCTCGAAATAAGGCGCTCAGTAAATTCATAAATGCGCGAAAAGGATTTCAAATCGGCGACAACCCCGATTTTTTCCGCTGCAGCCAGTTTTGCTCTGGATAATGCGCGTTTCCGTCAATAGTATGAACGGCATATGCCTGACGCGAGCTGCCGCTTGTATTCGGCAGGCTGCTGTGCGGAAGCAAACCGTCGAGAACGATGCAGGCTCCTTTTTTTACTTCGAGCGGTATCATCGCTTCGGTTTCGATCGGAGAATCGTCGAAGACCTCGAACTCCGTTCCGCCTTCTTTTTTTCTTCGAAACCAGGAACGTAAACCCGTTCGGTGCCCGCCGGGAGCTGCCCACAGGCAGCCGTTTTCCGCTGTTGCGTCTTCGAGGGCGAACCAAAATCCGGTGCACGAGAGAGGCTCCGTATATAAAAACGTCGAATCCTGATGAACGTCGACAACGCCGCCGATCCGCGCGTGTTTGAAGATATGCATACTCTGAATTATCAGCGCTTCCGTCATTTCAAGCTCCGCCGCGAGGCGTTTCATCTGCGATGAGCGTGAAAAACGATTGAAAACCGGATCAAGGTCATGAAGCGCGTGTCCGATCTTGTTGAGCGAGTGAAAAAGGTCGCTTTTCAGATTGCCCTGTTCATCAAAGGCGTCCTTTTCAAAAAAGTAGGAAATCCGGTCGCTCGAACTTAAAAAGTATTCATCGCTCGTGCGTTCTTGTGCCGAGGTTTGAAAGACCGACGGATGTCCGTCGTAGTCGAAAACGGCGGTCAGCTCGGCAGCGCGCTCGATCAAAGCGTCGCACTCTTGTTCTGAATTAAAACCATCAAGGATTAAAAATCCGTCATTCCGAAAGCGTTCGAGTCGGCTGTTCATCACGTTTAATATAATACCCGAAGCCGCGTCTTGAATGAAATTCCGTCCAATACTCTTCGTCACAAACGCTTTTATATTCCCGGGATTCGTGATTACCAATAAAAAAAGAGGAATATAAAAATTTTATACTCCTCTTTTGATTTTCGTTTTTTATGCGATTACGGCACAAAAGCCGCCGGCACCGGTAAATCTCCAGCCGAACCAAAATTGGTAATTAAAGTTCCGGCGGTTGATGCCTGAATATACCAGGTCGAGTCGGAGGGTCGAAAAACCGCCGTATCGGTTTTACCGTCGCCGTCGTAATCGCCCGGCGCGGGAATATCGCCCGAAGCGCCGAACGGCACCGAGTAGAACGAATTATCTTCGCTCCGCTGCACAAACCATTCGCCGGTCGCGGGACGAAAAACGGCAACATCGGTTTTGCCGTCGCCCGTATAATCGCCCGGAACAGGCTTGTCAGCCGAAGCGCCGAACGAAAAAACACGGAATTGATTGTCCGAGCTTCGCTGATACCACCAGCTGCTGTCGGACGGTCGGAAAATAGCGATGTCCGATTTTCCGTCGCCGTCATAATCGCCGACGACCGGAACGTCGCCCTCGACACCGAACGACTGAATGATTAAGCCGCCTGACGAAAGCTGGATATACCAGATTGCCTCTGACGGGCGAAAAACAGCGAGATCGCCTTTTGCGTCGCCGTCAAAATCGCCGACCGCCGGTATATCGCCCGCTGCTCCGAAAGGAATCGAATAAAAGCTTGAATCCTCGCTCCGCAGAATAAACCATTCGCCGGTTGATGATCGGAACACGGCAACGTCGGTTTTTCCGTCGCCGGTAAAATCGCCCGGAACAATTTTGTCCGTTCCGAGTCCGAATTGAAAAGCCGTCGTTTGCCCGCTGCTGCTGTTTCTGTACCACCATTCGCCCGCCGAAGGGCGAAAGATCGAGATGTCGGTTTTACGGTCGCCGTCGAAATCGAACAGCAGACTTCTGTTCGGGACGCGGACGGTCACTGAATTGTCAGTACTCGTGGAAGCCAGATTCGGATTTCCGAGCGCGTCGGTTGCCGCGCCGGCGCCAATGCCGACTTTTACCTGACCGCTTGAAGTGATGCCCGAAACGCTGACGGTGTAAACGTTTCCGCTACCGCTCACATTAATCACGGCGGACGAAACATTCGCCGTCGAACCAGTTAGAGAAATATCGGCGGCTGTCAATCCGGTTACTAGTTCGTTAAAAATGACCGTGAAATTAACCGGCTGTGCCGAAGCCGGATCCGTCTGACCGATCGCCTGATTGACGGTCACGGTCGGTGAAACGTTATCGAGCGTAACGGCATTATCCGTGCTCGTCGAAGCAAAACTTGAATTGCCTAACGCGTCCTGCGCCGCATTGCCGAGAACGCCGACTCGAAGCGTGCCGCCGTTTGAAACGAGGTTTCCGCCGACCGCGACGTTATAGTTTGCACCGCTTCCCGTAATGCTGACGACTGCCTGCGCCGTGTTGATATTTGACCCGGAAAACGTAATGTCGGAGGCGGTAAATCCGGTTACCGGTTCGCTGAAAACAACCGTGAAATTTATCGGAAACCCTGCCGTCGGATCGGTTTGTCCGGCTGCCTGATTGATCGTTACGGTCGGCGAAGTGTTGTCTAACGTGACCCGATTGTCCGTGCTGGTCGAAGCAAGACTTAAATTGCCGGCGGCATCGCTCGCGGCTTGCGGGCGAATGCTGACCTGTACGAAACCGCCATTTGAAAAAATATTACCGACCGCGACATTATAAGTCGAGCCGGTGCCGGTCACGCTGATCGTGGCGGAACCGGTACTGGCGGTCGAACCGGTCAGCAGAATGTCCGCATTGTTAAAGCCGGTCACCGGTTCGCTGAACGTGACGGTAAAATTTACCGGTGGATTTCGCACCGGATCGGCTTGTGCCGCCGCCTGATTGATCGTTACTGTCGGCAAAGTATTGTCGAGAGTCACGCTGTTGTCGGTCGCGGTCGAAACCGAACTGACGTTTCCGGCTAAATCCTGCGCCGCCCCGGCAGGAATAGAAGCAGTCACGATGCCGTCCGGGCTGATTCCGGTGAGGGCGATATTATAAACCGGACCGCTTCCGGAGATATTGATATTTGCCGTCGAAACGCCCGCAGTCGAACCGGCGAGCGAAACGTCCGTCGAATCGAATCCGAGAACCGTTTCATTAAATGCGGCGGTAAAATTGATCGGCTGAGCCGTGGTCGGGTCGAATTGACCGGCTGCCTGATTAACCGAAACTGTTGGAGCTAAATTATCAATAACTACGGTGAGACTGGGTCCCTGTAAACTTGTCACACCATTGATTACGTGTCGGACGGCATAAAATCGAGTCCCGTTATTGGTTACGTTCGAATCTGACAACGTCACCGAACTACCGCTTGCCGTGATGCCGGAAACAACTTCTCCGTCTCTTAGAAGCTGAACTAAAGCGCCGCTCGTCACGCCGCCGATATTAAAGGTCAAATTTGAATTAGCCGTAATATTATCGGTATTACTGACGCCCGAATCACTTGCCGCCTCTAAATCGGGCGCGGCTGATGGAGCCGTTAAAATTTCGTTTCGGGTCGCTTCGAAAGCGCCGATGTCAACCGCTGCCGTGCCGTTTCCGTCGGCGTCCTGCGGACGCAAAACGCCGCGCGCGTCGGTCGTGACGGGAATATTCGCACAGCCGCCGCTGGCTGTAGTTGTCAAAACGCAGTTCGTCCCGCGATCGAGCGCCGGACTGGAAGCGCTCAGCGCATGGGTCGGGATTATTCCTCCATTCGAGCTCAAACTCGGATCGAGCAGCGGATCGACATTAATTTGATTAGTCGGATCAGGCGGACCTGAAACGGTCGCGTCGCCGATTATATTGTATCCGTAAGAAAATACGTTACCGCTAATGTTGCTTGGAACACCGGTGGAAGATGTATTTTTAGCAATAATACTGTTTCGCGGATGAAGTAACACCGACATATTACTGGGAGAAGTCAGGTGGATGCCGCCGCCGCCGTCGGCGAAACCGGTGGAGCGGTTAAAAGCGACCGTTGAATTTATCAGGTAAGTTGTTCCGGCGGTATTATAAAGTGCGCCCCCGATGCCGGTCGTGGTGTTTTTGCTCACCGTCGAGTTGATGATCGTCAAAACACTGCTGTTCCCCTGATTTATGGCGCCGCCGTAAAAGCCGCCTTTATTGTTGATTATCGCCGAATTTATGATCGTCACCGTGCCGCTGATCCGGAGCCCAGCAGGACCGCCAAACTCAAACTCGTAATTATTTTCGCTGACGATCGAATTCGTCAGAATCAGATTCTGAGCATCGTTTCCGAGATAACCGCCTTCGACGTTAATAGCCACCCCGAAACCGCCGGTTATTTTTAAGCCGTTAATTACGGCTCTCGACAGCCAGGTTATGCCGAGGACGATGGATTGATTATTACCGCTGACGCTCAGTAAATTGGCGCCGGGTCCGTTGACGGTTAAAATTTTCGGGCTTCCCGATGAGTTATCAGGAGCGAAAATAAGCGCGCCGGAAGTTAAGGTTATCGTCTGCGGAGTTGAAAAGACAGCCGGATCGAAATTGATCGTGTCCTCTTCGTTGTTTGTGCCGGCAGTCAGAAGTGCTTCTCTGAGGCTTCCTGCGCCGCTGTCGTTCGTGTTGGTCACGGTAAAGGTTGCGGCGTAATTTTTTTCGATGATCGCCAGACCGAACATTAAAGCCAGCGCCGCGAGTGTAATTCTAAGATGTTTCATGATTTTCAGATAATGTCTTTTGTGAAAAAACCGGGCGCGAGCAAATTCGCGCCCGTTTCTATAGAAGTTTAGTTATTGGAAACGAACGGAATCGGAATATCAGTCGCCAGTCCGAATTGCCGCGTGAAGTAATTGCCGGTCGAGCTTAAGTAAACCCACCATGTGCCGTCGCGATAAACGGCGAAATCGGTTTTGCTGTCGCCGTCATAATTTCCGGGAACCGGCTTATCGCCTTCGATGCCCCATTGGAAGACGGTCACAGCCAAATCCGAACTGCGGAAAACGTACCAGACGCCGGCGCGAAAAATCGCCATATCGGCTTTGCCGTCGCCGTCGTAATCAGCCGGAACCGGTTTGTCGCCCGATTGCCCGAAGGTCAGCGCCGAATAACCCAGATCAGTGCTTCTGAGGATATACCAGACGCCGGTCGCGGGACGAAAAACGGCGATGTCAGTTTTGCCGTCGCCGTCGTAGTCAGCCGGAACGGGCACATCGCTCGACAAACCCCATTGAACGATCCCGACCGCGCCGTTCGAGCTTCGCTGGATATACCATGTGCGATCGCCCGGGCGGAAAACGGCGAGATCAATTCTTCCGTCGTTATCGTAATCGCCGTGCACGGGAATATCGCCGTTGACACCGAACTGCTGCGTTCGACCGGCGATCGGCGTGTACCAGGTTCCGTCCGTCGGACGAAACACTGCGATATCGGTTCTGCCGTCGCCGCTGTAATCGCCGCTGACCGGAATGTCGCCGCTCAAGCCGAAAAGCGTCGAATTGGTTCCGTTGTTTAAGCTGAAGTTAAAATACCAAACCCGTTCGCTCGGACGGAACACGACGAAATCGGTTCTTCCGTCGCGGTCGAAATCATTACTGACCCATTCGTCGTCAATGATCGAAATTGAAAATTGCGGAGAATTGACGGTCGCATTCGTAACGTTGTAAACGTTGACATTGAAATTTTCGCTCGGCTCGTTGATCGTATCGCCGAGAATCTGCACGGGCGTCGTCGCCGAGATTTGTTCCGCCGGAATCGTGAGCCGCGTGTCCGAAGCGACGTAATCGCTGCCGGCAATCGCGGTGCCATCACTCGTCAAAACGTTCAGCGACACCGGCAGATAAGTCGGATTCGAGAGCTGCACCGTAACTGCGGAATTAATCGTTCCCGTGTCGCCTTCGGTGATGATGCCGCTTTGAATACTGACGAACGGAACCGGATCGTCGTTGGTAATAATTCCCCTGCCCTGATTGTCCGCCAGTGAGACATTGGTCGCCTGCGAAAGATTTACAAAAAAGTCCTCGGTCGGTTCATACGTGTTTTCACCCGCGACAAAGACAAAGATGGTTGCCGTCGTCGCGCCGGGAGCGATATTGACGACGGCTGTTGCCGCGCCGTAATCTCTCGGCGAGACAGCCGTTCCGTCGGCGGTCGTGTAGCGAAAACCGATCGCTTTTCCGCTCGGCGCCGAAAGCGCGACGTTAAAGACGAAATTCTGTGAGCTAAAGCCCTCCGCCTGCGTTACATCGGTAATCGTTAAAGCCGGTTCGTCGTCATTATCTAAAATCGTCCCGATTCCGGCGGCTTTTTGGAGCGCAGCGTTGGCGGGATTTGCCAGCCGAATGACAAAATTTTCATCAAATTCGTCAATCACGTCGCCGTTGACCGGCACGTTGATGACGGCGCTCGCCTGTCCGGCGGGAATTTTCAGTCTGCCGGAAACGTTCTGAATATCCGTTCCGACGGCGGCGGTTCCCGCTTCGAGAGTATAATTGACATACACATCCTGTGCGGACGCCGCCGACAGGCTGACCGTGAAGCTCGCGTCGCGCGTTCCGCTGTTGCCTTCGGTAACAGTCGCGTCGTTGATCGAGAGACACGCGGTTTGACCGCCGTTGTTATAAATAATGCCCCTCGAAACGTGCAGGTTCGTAAACCCGATATCAATTTTCCCGTCGCCGTTGTAATCGGCGGCGACGATGCTTGAAACAAAACCGCCGGACGGCACGCTGATTCCGCCGATCCAGTAAAAGATCGGGGTCGGGTTGTCCGAAGTTTGAGCGGCGGACGGAATGACGACCAGATTACCGAGGCTCGACGAGCTGATGAAAGCGAGATCATCGCGCCCGTCGGCGTTAAAGTCTCCGGCGGTCAAAGAAAGCGACTGTCCGGCATTTAACGAGAGCACCGAATTAGCGTTGAAACCGCCGTTCCCGTCGCCGAACATTTTCGAAATGACCGTGTTCGTGCCGGTATATGTGAGCGCCGCGACATCCAGAAAACCGTCGCCGTTAAAATCGCCCTTCGCCGTGCTTTCGATCACCGACGCAACCGTCTGATTAGCGCCCTGTGCAAAGGTTCCGTTGCCGTTGCCGAGCCAGAGTTTAATGCCATCAACGGACGGAACGGCTAAATCGAGCTTTCCGTCGCGGTTAAAATCGCCGGTCTGCGTTTTGGCAAAATTGTGAATAAACGTAATCGAAAAGTTCGGAACCAGGGTAAAAGCGCCGTTGCCCTGACTGAGCAGAGTAAATCCGGTTTGCCCGCTATCGATTATAAAAACGTCGTCGAATCCGTCGTCGTTAAAATCTCCGACCGTCAGATTGCGAATCCCGTTAAGCCCCGAAATCTGCGGTGAAACCGAGGTCAAATTTCCCGTTCCGTCGCCTAAAAACACGCCAATCCGCTGCGGATTATTGCTGACGACGTGCGCGGTCACGACGTCCCGTTTACCGTCGCCGTTAAAATCGCCCTCGGCGAACGTCGTCAAATTCGGAGGAGTTCCAAAATTACGGTCAGGCAATAAGCCGTTTTGCCCGTCGTTGAGGGCGATCACGACTTCCGAAGTGTTATTAAACTCGGTATCCGTAACCGTCACCATATCGCGCCGACCGTCACCGTTGAAATCTGCAGCAACAATATCGGTTCCGCCGTAAATGATTGTGCTCGGCACGTTAAAGCCGTTATTCGTATTCAGTAAAACAGAGATCGCGCTGTTCGTGCTCGAACGCAGAAAGAGCAGATCCTTTTTATTGTCCTGATTAACGTCCGGCGCGAGCATTGCGCCCGCGCCGTTCGACGAAAAGTATTTCGGGTTTTGAAATGTTCCGCTGCCGTTGCCATAGACCAAAGCAAAACTCGTACTGAAGTTAACGACCGCGTCCTGTTTTCCGTCCGTGTTGAAATCGCCGACCGCGACGCCGACCGGCATCAATGAATTAAGAACCGGGAACTGAACCTTTGTGCCCGCGGTAAAAGCGCCGCCGCCGCCGCCGAGCCAGGGTTCTAAAAACCGCGTCTGCGGCGTGTTGTTGGCATAAGGATAATACGCGGCGATCATTATGTCCGTAATGCCGTCGCCGTTGAATTCGCCGACGTCGAGCCCTGCCGGCTGTCCTGTTAAATTATACCGGTTGTTAAAAACGGCGTTGCCCGCTGTGCCGAGAACGATGCCCAATTCCCACGGATCGCCGAATCCGCCGCCCGTCACGGCTAAATCCGTTATCGCGTCGTTATTAAAATTACCGGCGACGAGCGAATTTCGCTCACCGTCCCACGGCAGCGTCGCACTCAGGCTAAAAGCGCCGAGACCGTTGCCGGGAAAGATATTCAGGTTGGTTTTTGTCAGAGCGGCAATGTCCGGGTGACCGTCGCCGGTAAAATCACCGACTTTGAGCGCGTAAAATTCAATCACGCTGCTGGGCAGATCGGTGATGACCGGAGCCGAAAATCCGCCCTCCCCGTTATTGAGCAAGACGGTTATTTTATTGGTGTTGAAATTGCTTCCGCCCGAAGCGCCGATAATGTCCGCTCGACCGTCGTGATTCATATCGCCGACCGCTAAGACGTTGACGACCTGCGGCGCGACCGGAAATGTCTGCGCCGGTGCAAAACCGCCTAATCCGTCGCCGTAATAAACGGAAACGCTTTGATTGTCCTGATTCGCCGTCACCAGATCAACAAAACCGTCGTTATTAAAATCGGCTGAACTGAATGCTCGAATGGTCTGACCGATTCGATAATCGGGTGCCAGATTGAAGCTGAAAGGCTGGCAGACGTTACCTTGTGCCTTTATAATTGTGATATTAATTGCTGCTAATAGCAGAAAAAGACAAGCCTTGAGTATGGTGTTAAGGCACAGTTTGAGAAACATATATGACCTCGAATATAAAAAATATATTTTGTTACGAAATGAGACAGGTTGAGTCCTGCGAATCTAAAACTTTGAGATTTGAAAAGTTAAAGATGCCCAAATATCCGAGGTAGTTGCAAAACCGAATTCAAAAAATATCGGAATTTTTCAAATCCAATAAGTTTGAACACACTCGAATAAAATGATTTTGACAAAGCTTGAGTAAGTTTTAAATAAAAGTCCCGTTAATTTTAAGTTAACCGGACGCCGCGCAACAGATTTTGAGTATTTTATTTTTGCCGGAACGAGCTGAGTGTTGACCTCAAACAATAAAACAATCTGTGAATATTCAGTCAAAACCGAATATTTTGTAATTTTTTAAGACGTCTAAATATTTAACCGCGTAAATATTTCGAGTTTAAGCAATTTTTCTTTAATTACAAAATTTGCTTAAAGATCGAGATTCTGCAAGGAGATAGAAACCCCATTGAACTTTGCCGTGACAAAGGCTTTAACAGTCCTGCCGTTTGAATTGAACTATCTATCTGACTACTTCGATATTTATCTTTAAAGCGTGAGATTAAAGAACCTTTGAAAGTTTTGAGTCGTCTGATTCGCCAGTGTTTCAAGCTCGGTTTCGTAAAGTTGCGCCAGAAACTTTGCCGTTTCGACGACATATTTCGGTTCGTTGCGTCGCCCGCGAAACGGAATCGGCGTCAGAAACGGGCAATCGGTTTCGATCAGCAATCTATCGAGCGGAACGACGCGCGCCGCATCGCGTAAATTCTCCGCCTTCTTAAATGTTACGTTGCCCGCAAAGGAAATCATAAACCCGATGTCCATCAGCGCTTTCGCCATCTCGGGCGTACCGCCGAAGCAGTGCATTATTCCGCGAAAACCATCGTATGCGCATTCCTCGGTCAGAATTTCGACCGTCAGATCGTCGGCGTCGCGGCTGTGAATGATGATCGGCAGATTTAAATCACGCGCCGTGCGGATTTGTCTGCGAAAAACTTCCGTCTGCACGTCGCGCGGGCTGTGATCGTAATAAAAATCCAGACCGATCTCGCCCCATGCGATCACCTTTTTGCTCGATTTGACGAGATTAACGAGCGTTTCTTCCGCCGCGTCGCCGTAAAGCTTGGCGTCGTGCGGGTGAACGCCGACCGACGCGTAAACATTTTCGTATCTCTCGGCGGTGGCGACCGCTTTCGCGATCTCGCCGTCGTGCGGATTTCCCGTGCCGACGACGAGCATCGCCGAAACGCCCGCTTTTCGGGCATTTTCGACAACTTCGTCGCGGTCGGCGTCAAACGCATCGCCGTCTATATGACAATGTGAATCAATAAAATTCATTTTTTGTTTAAGAAATAAACTCGTCGCCGGTGATTTCGAACGAAAGAAAAAACTTGTCGAGCTTGGCTTTATTTCTCTGAATCGTCTGCTCGACCGTCTCCGGTTTTTTGACCTCGTACTGCACGATAACTTGATATAGCCGGTTACCGACGATCAGCGAGCGGTGAACCAAAACGTCGGTTTCCGATTGCTGATACACGAACTCGACGGTTTTATAACGCCCGACATCAAACGTTTTTTGGCTGATAACTTTAACGTCGAACAAGACAAAAGTTTTCAACCAAAGTCCGAAGCCTTCGCCCAGATCGGTGCGGTCAGGAATAATTCCAGGCGGATATTCGCGCACGTTGACCAGATAAAAATCCGAGTTGATATAGCTTTGAATAACCGAAGATTTGACCTTGATCCTTCCGCCCTCGGTGACGTCGCTGACCGCAACGGTCGGCACTTTCGGAAAAATCAGTTTGAGATTCAGATCGGTGGATTCGAATTCCTTCCAATCTTCGACCTCGACTTTTTTAACGACCGGTTTATAGGATCGAACAGTCGGACGTTTAACGCCGGGTTTCGGCTTCTTTTTCTGCCCGAACGCCGTCGTTTGAGCGAAAAAAGTGACCAGCGCAATTGTTAAGAGTAAAGTAAGGTTTCGCATAAAAATATTCTCCGGCGGTTTGGTTGCGGACTTGTTCGTGAAATAAACCGCGCTTTTCTTTGAGTTATTTTAGCCGCGCGCCGATGTCCACGTTTTCGATAAACGCCGCGAGCGCGGGCTTTTCGCCGGTTCCGTCTTCGAGCGAAGCGGCGCAGATCATTCCCTGCGATTCGAGCCCGCGCATCATTCGCGGTTTCAGATTGGCAACGACGACGACTTTGCGCCCGATCAGGCTTTCAGGTTCGTAATATTCCGCCAAACCGGCAAGAATCTGACGCGGCTTTTCTTCGCCGAGATCGATTTCAAACCGCAAAAGTTTATCCGCTTTCGGAATCCGCTCGGCAACCTTGATTTCGCCGACTTTCAATTCGACTTTGAGAAAATCGTCAATCGTGATGTAATTTTCAGCCGTTTGTTGTTCGGCGGCGGTCGCGATTTCTACGCTGCCCGCAACCGTTTGCGTCGTTTCTTCCGTCTTCTGACTACTGTCTTCCGTCTTCTTTTCCAAAATTTCGCTCATAACTTTATTTTTATCAGTCCGCGGGAAAATGGCGGCGCTTTCGCCGATTTTCGTTCCCGCTTTCAGTTCTCCGTAAGTTAAATTTTCGGGATTTATTTTTGCAACTTCCCCGCTCAAACCGAGTTGGGAATAAATTTTTTGCGCCGCTTCGGGCATTACCGGATAAAGCAAAACGCTCAGCCAGCGCAAGGATTCCAACGCGCGATACAAAACGGCGTTGAGAATTTCGTCGTTCGCTTCGTCTTTCGCTAAAATCCAGGGTTTCGCGTCCGAAATCATTGTGTCGATTCGTTTAATCACGTTCCAGAGCGTTTCGAGCGCGTAACTGAATTCAAAATTATCGAAACGGCGGATAAATTCGTCGCACGCGTGAGAAAGAATCGAAACCAGTTCCTGTTCGTCCGGATTGATTCCGGCGCGTTTCGCGGCTAAGTAATTCGATTCGCTGATCTTGCCGTTCGGCACGATGCCTTCGCGGTATTTGTCGAACATCGAGAGGGTGCGCGCCGAAAGATTGCCCAATCCGCTCGCCAGATCGGCATTCGTGCGTTCGATCAGGGTTTCGTAACCGAATTTTCCGTCCTGCCCGAAAACCATCTCGCGGAGCACGAAATAGCGAATCGCGTCCGTTTGAAAATGAGCTTTTAAGACATCGATTTCGATCACGTTGCCGAGCGTTTTGCCCATTTTTCTGCCGTCGGCGTCGAGCCACATTCCGTGCGCGTAAACCGTCTGCGGCAAATCAAGTCCCGCCGCGAGCAGGAAAGACCACCAGTAAATCGTGTGAAAACGCAGAATGTCTTTGCCGACCAGATGCGTCACGTTTTGCCAGTATTTTTCGAAACCGCTTTTTTCCGTGTTCCCGTAACCCAAAGCCGTTATATAGTTCGAAAGCGCGTCGAGCCAGACATACATCACGTGATTTTCGTCATCCGGCACGGGAACGCCCCAGCTCACCGATTTTTTTTCACGCGAAATTGATAAATCCTGCAAGCCCTGTCTGATAAACGCGACAACCTCGTTTCGTCTGGCTTCGGGACGAATCTTCTGCGGATTTTCCTCGATGATTTTCAGAAGCGTTTCGTCGTAATCCGAAAGCCGGAAAAAATAGCTTTCCTCGGAAACTTTATCGAGCGCTCGTTCGTGAATTTTGCAGAGCGGAACGTCCGAGCCTTCGACTGTGTAATATTCGTCTTCGGTCTTAAACGCGGCGCACGGCGCGCAAAACCAGCCTTCGTAAAAGCCTTTGTAGATCGGCGAATTCCCTTTCGGCGTCGAGCTTTCCGCGATTTTTCGCCACAGATTCCGCACTCCTTCGTAATGAAACTTTTCGGTCGTGCGCATGAAAATATCGTAGCCGCCGTCTTCGGGAGCAAGCCCGAAATCGTGAAACATTCGCTTTAATTCGCCCGAAATGTAATCAACCTGCTCCTGCGTCGAACGCTTGTTCAAATCGGCGGCGCGCTGAATATTGATGCCGTGTTCATCGGTTCCGGTGAGAAAAAACGTGTCGAAACCGCGCTGTTTTTTATGGCGAACGATCGCGTCGGCGACGATCGTCGTGTAGAGATGCCCGAGATGCGGCAGGCTGTTGGCGTAATAGATCGGCGTTGTTATATAAAAAGTCTTCATAAACGAAAAAATTAAAGTGTAGCGCGTAAAATCATTTTTTTCTACACGCTACACTTATTCCCGAAATCGGTACGGCGAGCGGTAGCGAGTCGCTTCGGTTTAACTCAAAGTTTTGAGTCAGCCGAAACACTCGCTGCCGCTCGCCGTACTGATTTTTATTATTTGGCGAAACGCTTTTTGTCGGCGGCGGCGAATTCGTCCGTGTCCTTGTAGCGCGGAATTTCTTTCGAATTCGAGATTTGCATACCGATCGCGAGCGTGATGTCGAGCGACTGCACCATGCCGTCAAAGCGCCAGTCGTCGCGAAATTCGTCCGACGGCTGATGATAATGTTTCGAATTGAATTCCGCGAAAAGCGCGTCGGAAAATTCCTTTGTTTTCCCGACGTATTCGTCGCCGTTTCTAATGCTCAAAGCCGGCACGCCGACTTTCGCGAACGGAAAATGATCGGAACGGAAAAAATATCCTTGTTCCGGGTGATTGTCCGCGAGATATGTCATATTTCGTTCTTGCAGAATGCTTTGCACAACGTCCCACAGATTCGAGCGTTCAGCGCCGAGCGCGCCGTAATTTTTCGTCAACCCGTAGAAATTTCCGCCGTCGACGTTGAGATTCGCGACAGTTTTCGCGAGCGGAACGACCGGATGCTGCGCGTACCATTCCGCGCCTAAAAGTCCCTGTTCTTCGGCGGTCGTGAATATAAAAATCTGGGAGCGTTTCGGTTGTTTTTCGCGCGGCATTTTCGTTAATGCTTCGGCGATCGCGAGAATCTGCGCGATGCCCGAAGCGTTATCGAGCGCGCCGTTGTAGATCGTGTCGCCCAGCGCGTTCGGCGCGCCGACGCCGAGATGATCCCAGTGCGCCGTATAAGCGACGAATTCGCTTTTCAAATTCGCGTCCGAGCCTTCCCAGATGCCGACGACGTTGTTTGAATCGAGTCTTTTCAGCTCGCTGTTGATGTCGATCGAAGCCTTGACGCCGAGATTTACGGGCTGAAAATCGCGCTTTTTCGCGGCTTCGCGCAATTGATCGAGATTTTTTCCCGCTTGTGCGAAAATCTTTCGCGCGGTTTCTTCGGTCATCCACGAACGCATCTGCAAAAACGGCGTTTTGTCGGTTTCCGTGCGCGCAACGTCAAAGCGCCAGCTGCCGTTCGATGTCCGAACGACGTTCCAGCCGTAACCGGCGGATTCCGTCGTGTGAATCAAAATCACGCCCGCCGCGCCCATTCGCGCCGCCTGTTCGAATTTGTAAGTCCAGCGACCGTAATAGGTCAGCGCCTTTCCGCCGAAAAGATTCGGTTCTTCCGTCGTGGCGGGCGGGTCGTTGACCATCATCACGAGAATTTTGCCGCGATAGTCTGCTGGATTTCCCTTGAAATCGTTCCATTTCTGCTCGGGCGCGTCAACGCCGTAACCGACGAAAACAAGATCGGTGTTCAAATTAACCGTGTCTTTCTGCGCGCCCGTAAACGCGACGAAATCATCGCCGAATTTATACGAAACGTCGCCGATTTTGAGCTGCGTGTTCGGATTCGCCTTGACCGCAACCAGTGAAACCGGCTGAAAATACGAGCCGTTGTTCGCCGGTTTAATTCCGAGCGACTGCAATTTCATCGCGATATACTTCGCCGCCAACTCGCCGCCGCGCGAACCCGGCGCGCGACCTTCGAAACCGTCATCGGACAGAAATTTAACGGTTGTTTTAAGCTGTTCCTCGCTAAACAGACTCGTATAGGAATTTTTCTGCGCGAAAACAAACACCGAACTCAAAGTAATCAGTAAAATTACCGAAAATAGTTTTTTATTCATCTCTCATCCTTCATCCTTTAATTAAGCTCATCGCCTCGGCGCGCGTTCGTGCGTCGGAACGGAAACCGCCGAGAACGCTCGACGTGATAGTTTTCGCGCCCGGTTTTTTGACGCCGCGAAGCGTCATACAAGTGTGTTCGGCTTCCATCACGACCATCACGCCCAAGGGCTGCAATTCGTCGAAAAGCGTCTGCGCGATCTGCTGCGTCAGGCGTTCCTGAACCTGCAATCGGCGCGCGTAAATTTCGGCGATCCGCGCGAGTTTCGACAAACCGACGATGCGCCCGCCTTTTGGAATATAAGCGATATGGCATTTTCCGACAAACGGCGCGAGATGATGCTCGCAGACGGACGCGATCGAAATGTCTTTGACGATCACCATTTCGTCGTGCGTGTCGCCGGGCAGAGGCACAATGTGCGACGGCGCGTCTTCCCACATTCCTTCGGTCAATTCGGCGTAAAAATCGGCGACACGCTCGGGCGTTTTCTGCAAACCTTCGCGGTCGGCATCTTCGCCGATGCCCTCTAAAATAAGCCTTACGCCACGGGCGATTTTTTCTAAATCTACTTTTTTATTTTTTTCCAATTAAAATTAACCCCCTCGATTTTGGATTTCGGATTTCGAATTTCGGATTTATCCACACATTCTGGTTTCGTAAATTTAATTAAAGATGTTTTTCGGTAAAGAATCAATTATCGCAATAAAACAATCCGAAATCTCAAATCCCAAATCCCAAATCACTTTATGCTTTTCTGAATTTCGGCTTCAACTTCGCGGAGCGGAAGATTCTCGCGGTTAGCGATTTCCTTCATAATTTCAAACTCCGGCTTGACGTTGACGATTCTACCGTCGTAACGCGCGATTTTAACCGGAATCTCCCCGAATTTTGTTTCAATTTTAGAGATTTCGCGCTTCAGACAAACGCGTTCGATTTCGCGGACGCGAACGCCTAAAGTCGGAGTTTCGCGCACCAGAAGCTCGATAAATTTCAGCTTGCCGGATTTCTGGCAAAGAATCGAAACCATCGTCGCCGGACGGTTTTTCTTCATTTGGATCGGCGTGAACCAGCAGTCGAGCGCGCCCGAATCAAATGCTTTTTCCATCACAAAACCTAAAATTTCGGGCGAAACGTCGTCGAGGTTGGTTTCCAGAATTACCAGTCGTTCGTGATCGTCTGAACAGTTTCCGCCCGAAAAATTCTTTGCGCCTTCGTGTCTTTGCGACTTTGCGTTAAAAACTTCTCCCAAAATTAACCTCAAAGCGTTCGGAAAATCTTTATATTCGCGCGTTCCCGCGCCGTAAGCCGTTTTTTCGATCGTCATTTCGGGAATTTGTCCGAATTCGCTGCAAACCGTCGCGATGATCGCCGCCCCGGTCGGCGTGATCAATTCGCCTTCGATTTCGGTCGAATAGATCGACGCGCCGCTTAAAAGCTCGGCGACCGCCGGCGGCGGAACCGGAAATTTCCCGTGCGCCATTTTCGCAAAACCCGAACCGACGTGGATTTTCGAACAGGCGAAGTTTTCGATTCCGAGCATTTCAAAACCGATACACGCGCCGACGACGTCAATTATCGCGTCCATCGCGCCGACTTCGTGAAAATGAACTTTTTGAACGTCTATGCCGTGAATTTTCGCTTCGGCTTTCGCCAGATTGGTAAAAATTTCGACGGCGCGCGCTTTTACCGTCCGGGAAAGCCGTGAATCGTTAATAATTTTCTCGATCTGATGCAGATGACGATGCGCGTGTTCGTCCGGCATTTTGACCTCGGCGTGAATCGCCGAAATGCCCGATTTATCGCGCGCTGTAAATTCTATCTCGAAATCTGCAATATCGAGCAGCCGGATTTGTTCGATCAATCTCTTTTCGTCAACGCCCAAAGCGACGAGCGCGCCGAGTATCATATTTCCGCTCGCACCGGCGAAACAATCGAAATACAAAGTTTTCATACTTCTTAAAATGTTAGTTTTCGCTCCTCTGCAATGCAAATAAAGATTATGTAAAAAGGCAGCTACAAAGTTTCAGATTATTTTGTCTTAATCTACTGGTTTTTTCCGCATATATGTCCGAAAGCGTAATTATTAAAATGATTACACAAAAATTTGAAGAGGAGAAAAATTGATAATTATGACGCCAATAACTATTCCCCCGACACTTTATGGAGTCGCCATGAATTTTGGGAGAGCAATTTGTGCCAACTCAAGAAATCCGCAGGTAGTTCAAATGTTAAATAATAGCGCCCGTTCGTTATACTCATTGACGCAACCTGTGGTTTCTCAAGTGATAAAGAATCCAAGTACGGCAAGAGCAGTTGTTCAGATTGCCGGCGGTCATGGAGTAAGAATAACTTTGGCAGCTCTTTTAGCCGATGCCATTCCTTTCCTGATTTTAGCCGCAATTGTTTTAGCGATAGTTTATTCAGCAAAGGTGGAACAAGAAAATAATCTCAGAAGAGCCGGTAAAACAGCTGATTTACAAAATCTTCAATTAGGTTATGAAAATTTTATGCAAAATTCTCCATTAAGTCCGGTAATTATTTTAAAGACAAGAAATATCCCGCCGGAATTAAGACATCTCGTATAACTTTTAATGCGAATCAAAAGCAGAAAAAATTGTAGAAAGCCGATTTTTGCCGCTTTCTACAATTATTCATTATCAAATATCAATTAAATTCAAGGCTTATCGAACGATCAACAACAGCTGAAATAATGGATAATTGAAAATTCTTAATTGATAGAGCCTTCGGTCTTTCTACAGTTGATTCGTATTTTTATATTTTTACTTAAAGTTTGAATTGGCAAATCTTAAACAAGGAAAGCCTCGCCCTCGCTTTTTTCGCGTTTTATGAGTTTCAAATTAAGGTAAGAATATCGCCGGCTTTTCCGCGCAGAGAAAAATCACAAAATACGGTCATCTGTCTTTCTTCAGGATTGATTTCAACCAGAACCGAGCCGTTTCGTTTGGCGATTTCCGCGAGTCCAGCCGCCGGATAGACGAGCGCCGAAGTTCCGACGACAAAAAACAGTTCACACGCCCGCGCGCTTTTATCAGCTGTTTCAAACGCATCGAACGGAAGCATTTCACCGAATAACACGACGTCCGGACGAAGCGGCGCAAAACATTCGTCGCAACTGTCGGGCGCGTGCGGAATCGCGCCGCGAATATCGAAACGCTTTTCGCAAATCGTGCAGTAAGCGCGATGAATATTGCCGTGCAGTTCGATCACGTCCGTCGAGCCTGCCGCCTGGTGCAAACCGTCAATGTTCTGCGTGACGAGCGTAAAATCTTCGAATTTATCCTGCCATTCGGCAAGCGCGAAATGCGCCGCGTTCGGCTGACAGTTCTTTAATAAATCGCGCCGGTAATCGAACCATTCCCAGACTTCGGGCAAATTTTCGCGCACCATTCGGGCGGAAGAAATCCGGTCGAAAGGCATTCCCTTCCAAACCGCCAAATTTGCAGCGCCGCCGCGAAAAGTCGGCACGCCCGATTCGGCGGAAATTCCCGCGCCCGTCAACACACAAACCCGTTTTGCCGTCCTGAATTTTTCGCGCAGCAGATCGGAAATTTTCATCTTTACGGATAAAGTCTAAACCCCGCAGCTTTTGCGGTCAAAAATTCCCGGTTTTATTCTTTCCCCGTAATTCGATATACTTTCCTTTTTGTCTTATGAGCATTTTGGAGTTACAGGAAACACTACGCGCCGAAGTTATAAAAACCGCGCTTGAAAAATTTAATATCGAACTCGAACAGGTCGGAACCGAAGTTCCGCCGAAAACCGAGCTCGGCGATCTCGCTTTTCCGATCGCCTTCGAACTCGCCAAGCGCATCAAACAGGCGACGGGCGAAAAACAAAATCCGCGCAATATCGCCGAAACTCTCAAAGCCGCGCTCGAAACTTTCGATTTTGTCGGCAGAGTCGAAGTCGCCGGAGCCGGATATTTAAACGTTTTTTATAATCGCACCAAATTTCTGGCGGAAAACACCCAAAAACCCGAAATCCGAAATCGAAAAGGTCTGCGTCGAGCATACTTCGGTCAATCCGAACAAAGCCGCGCATATCGGACACGTCCGAAATTCGGTGCTCGGCGACACGTTCGTGCGGATTTTGCAGGCAAGCGGAAAACGCGTCGAAGTTCAGAATTATATTGATAATACGGGCGTTCAGGTTGCCGACGTGGTCGTCGGTTTCGTTCACCTCAGAAAAATGAATCTCGAACAGATCAAGGAACTCGACGCTAATTCAGAGATTCCGTTCGATTATTACTGCTGGGATTTATACGCGGAAGTCGGCAAATTTTACGAACAGACGGAAGAAAATAAAAAACTTCGCGCCGAAACGCTGCACGAACTGGAAAAAGGCGTCGGCGAAATTTACGAACTTGCCGATTATGTCGCGACGCGCAATGTCGAGCAAATTTTGCAGACAATGAAACGCCTCGATATTCGATACGATCTGCTGCCGCGCGAATCCGAGATTCTGCATCTGCATTTCTGGCAAAAAGCGTTCGATTTGATGAAGGAACGCGGCGTCATTCGCTTTGAAAACGAAGGGAAAAATAAAGGCTGCTGGGTAATGCCGTTCGAATCGCACGAAGGTACGGAAGAACACGACGCCGACAAAATTCTTGTCCGCTCGAACGGAACCGTGACCTATACGGGCAAAGACATCGCCTATCAAATGTGGAAGCTCGGGCTTTTGGGCTTGGATTTTAATTACAAACTTTTTCACACATACCCGGACGGAAAACAGGTTTGGATCACGACTTCGGAACCGTCAGACGCCGGAAATATTCCCGAATTCGGCAGCAGCGAAACAGTTTACAACGTGATTGACACGCGGCAATCTTACCCGCAGGAAGTCGTCAAAAAAGGCGTCGCGACGATTTTCCCCGAAAAGGGCGAAGCCGCGAGCGTTCACCTAAATTACGAAATGGTCGCGCTTTCGCCCGCTGCGGCTGAAGAACTCGGCTTTCAGCTTTCCGAAGAAGATAAAAAACGTTCGTTCATCGAAATGTCCGGCAGAAAAGGCTTAGGCGTGAAAGCCGACGATTTGCTGACGCGGCTGGAAAATAACGCTTTACAAGAGGTTTCTTCCAGAAATCCTGAAATGGCGGCGGAAAAACACGAACTTATCGCACATCAAATCGCCGTCGGCGCGCTGCGCTATTTTCTTTTGAAATTCACGAAAAACACGGTCGTTGTTTTCGACTTTAAGGAAGCTTTGTCGTTTGAGGGCGAAACCGGCGTTTATTGTCAGAACGCGGCGGTGCGGTTTAATTCGATCTTCAAAAAGCTCGAAGAAAACGCTTTGGAAAATGCCAAAAAGCTAATTCTCGAAGAAAACGAAAAGGTTGCCGAGATTTTCGCGTCCGAAATCGGCAACGATATTTGGTCAACTCTCGCGATGGCTGCCCGTCTCGAAGAAGCGATTTTTAACGCCGCGACCGCAACCGAACCGGCGATTCTGGCGAAATACAATTTTAACCTTTCGAAAGCGATGCATCTGTTTCACCACAATCACCGCATAATTTCGGAAGAAAACGCCGTCAAACGCGCAGTTTTGATCGTGATCGCCGATTTAACGCGCCGCGCGCTGACAGATGGATTGCAGACGATGGGAATCGAAGTTCCTGAAAGAATGTAAGCCTAATTCTGGATTTTAGATTTTGGATTTTGGATTGGCAAGGTATTTGCGATAGATACTTTCCGAAGAGTAATTTGCACTTTTTAAGTTGAATTTGTTGGCAAAGTGCTAAAACTCATCGCATTTTGCAAAAATATTTGTTGAGAATTTTATGTTAATTGTTATGAAATCGGACGCGACCGAATCGGATATTCGCCGCGTCGTCGAAGTTATCGAAAAATTAGGTTACCGCCCGCATCAGATGCCCGGCGCGGCGCGCACGGCAATCGGCGTCACGGGAAATCCCGGTGCTATTGATCCGACGCATTTTGAAAATCTCGCGGGCGTTGCCGAAGCAATCCGCGTGACCAAGCAGTATAAGCTGATTTCAAAGGATTTACGTCCCGAAAAATCGGTCATCCAAGTCGGCAACGCGACGATCGGCGGCGATGAACTGGCGATCATCGCCGGACCGTGCGCGGTCGAAACCGTCGAGCAAGTTTTCACAGTTGCCGAAGCGGTTGCCAAAAGCGGCGCGAAATTCTTTCGCGGCGGCGCTTTCAAACCGCGCACTTCGCCCTATGCTTTTCAGGGCAAAGGCGAAGACGGATTAAAGATTTTAGCTGAAGTTCGCGACCAATTCGGCTTGAACATCGTGACCGAAGCGATGGACGAGCGCGGCGTTGATCTGGTCGAAAAATACGGCGACTGTATTCAAATCGGCGCGCGCAATATGCAGAATTTTTCGCTTCTGAAATACGTCGGTCAAACGCGCAAGCCGGTTTTGCTCAAACGCGGGCTTTCGGCAACGCTCGACGAGTTTCTGCTTGCCGCCGAATACGTGATGGCGGAAGGCAATTACGACGTTATCCTGTGCGAACGCGGTATTCGAACTTTCGGAAATCACGCGCGCAACACGATGGATTTATCAATCGTTCCGGCGGTTCAAAAATTAACGCATCTGCCGATCATCGTTGATCCGTCGCATGGAACCGGCAGAAATTATATGGTCAATCCGCTCGCCCGCGCCGGCGTCGCGGTCGGTGCCGACGGTTTGATTATCGAAGTTCACCCGTGTCCGGAAGAAGCCCTATGCGACGGCGCACAGGCTTTGACGCTCGAACAATATACCGAGCTTTATCAACAAATTAACGCCATTCACGAGATTTTGGCGAAAGAAGAAATGGCGATTGCTTCGGCTTAAGTTCAAACAAAATAAGAGGCTGCAAAATGCAGCCTCTTATTTTGTTTGAACTACTTTCCCCCGAAACCATTCGCTTAATTCAACCTCAGTCAAATTTCCTTCGGCTAGTTTTAGAAATGTCAGGTATTTTTCTTCCTGAGTCGCTTTAATGTCAGAGCCGTTTAAGAGCAAAAAAGTTCGTGAAACGACTAGTGTTCAGTCAAGGTTTAAGTGGCGGATAAAGTCGCTTCAACTTTACCCGCGCGTCTTTAGTTGTAAACTGCCACTCAACCTTGACTCCTTTGTGATTGCGACGCGTTTGATATTCCGCAATTTGTTTCTCCAATTC
>JANOBZ010000163.1:0-62940 GCA_031411895.1 Acidobacteriota bacterium
GGCAACTCCGGATTTCGAAGCCGTGTATGCCGGAACCGTGATTCCGCCCTGAAACGACAGTAACGATGCGATGTTGACGATCTTTCCCGAACCTTGTTCGATCATCTTTCGTCCGGCGGCTTGCGACAAACGAAAGACGCTCGACAGATTGACTTCCAGCACGGTCGTCCAATCTTCTTCGGAGAAATCGACAGCCGGAGTGCGGCGGATCATTCCGGCGTTGTTGATCAAAATATCGATCCGTCCGAACTTACCGATGACTTCTTCAACTAATCTTTTCGGAACAGCTTTATCGCTCATATCGCCGGAAACGGCAAACGAGTTTCGCCCCAACTTTGCGATCGAAGCACAGGTTTCATCAGCTTCGCCATCGAAATGACAATGCGCGGCGACCGTCGCACCGGCTTGAGCCAAAGCAATTGCCATCGCCTGACCGAGTCCGACCGACGCGCCCGTGACGAGCGCGACTTTTCCGTCCAGTTTGAATTTATCTAAGATCATAAGAAATTATTCGACAATCGCTTCTTTCATTCGCGGAACGAGTATCTGAATCAGCAAAAGCGCGACGAGATATGCCGAACCGGCGATTAAAAAGAGCGTCATATAGCTGTTCGTCCATTCGAGAATATAGCCTGCGGCTTTGGCGATAAACATCCCGCCGATCGCGCCCGCCATTCCGCCGATGCCGACGACCGAGCCGACGGCTTTTTTGGGAAACATATCGCTCGTCGTCGTGAAAAGATTCGCCGACCAGCCCTGATGCGCGGCGGTTGCGAGACTTAAAAGCGCGACCGCGACCCAGACGTTCGTGACCTGCGAAACGAAGACGATCGGTACGACGGCGATCGCGCAGACGAGCATCGCGGTTTTTCGCGCCGCATTTATCGTCCAGCCGCGTTTCATCAAAGTCGAGGAAAGCCAGCCGCCGCCGACCGATCCGACGTCTGCCGAAAGGTAAATTATGACGAGCGGCAAGCCCAAGGACGTCAGCGACAGATTGAATTTCTCAAACAAGAATCCGGGCAGCCAGAAAAGATAAAACCACCAGATCGGATCGGTCAGAAATTTGCCGACGGCAAACGCCCACGTTTGCCGAAAAGTCAGAAGTTTAACCCACGCAATGGTTTCCGTCGTTTCGGGCGGGTCGCTGTTGATGTGCGCCAGTTCTTCGGGCGTCACGCGCGGATTTTCCTCCGGTTTCGAATAAAGCGCGAGCCAGAAAACGAGCCAGATAAACCCCAAAGCGCCGGTGATGATAAACGCCCAGCGCCAGCCGAACTGCGCCGCGATAAACGGAACGGTCAGCGGCGTCACGATCGCGCCGATGTTCGTGCCCGAATTAAACCAGCCGGTCGCGAGCGCGCGTTCTTTTTTCGGAAACCATTCGGCAACCGTCTTGATCGCCGCCGGAAAATTGCCCGCTTCGCCGATGCCGAGCGCAAAGCGCGCGATGCTGAATGTAAAAACCGAATGCGCAAACGCGTGCGCCATCGCCGCGAGACTCCAGAAACCGACCGACAGCGAAAAACCTTTACGCGTTCCGACCCAGTCCATCAGGCGTCCGATCGAGATAAAACCGATCGCATACGCGACCTGAAACCAGAAAACCGTATTGCTGTAATCAATCTCGTTCCAGCCCAGTTCGGATTGCAGAACGGGTTTGAGAATGCCGATTATCTGGCGGTCGATGTAGTTGATGACCGCCGCGAAAAACAGCAGCGCGCAAATCGTCCAGCGGTAATTTCGCGCAAACCATCCCAACCCGCGCTTTTCCGGCGCAGCTCCGTTTTCGACTGAATTCATGTTTGTTTTTACCCTATTTTGCTAAAAAGTCTTCCCGAATCGGAGAAAAAATATCGATCAGAATCACTTCTTCGTCGAGCATCGTCGCGCCGTGCCGGTTGTGCGGCGGAAAATGCAGAACGTCGCCGGCGGAAACGATGTGTTCCTCGCCGTCGATAAAAAACTGAACTTTGCCCTGCACGACGAGCGTCATCTGTTCGTGCGGATGCGTGTGCTGCGCCGTTACGACGAACGGCGCAAAACGAAAGCGACAGACCATCACATTCTGCCCGACGACCATCTGTCGCTCGATTCCTTCTGCCGTCTGCTCGACCGGAATCTTGTTCCAATCGGTTATTAATGCGGATATTTGTGTTGCCTCGCTAATCATAATTTATAAATTCTTCAATCAACGTGATTTCAAAAAAGTCGGCTAAATATATTTATTTCACCAGTTCCAAAACAATTTGCCAAGTCTTCGGCTGATTTTTCGTCAACGCCAGATTGTTTGTCGAGTAGATTAAATGCAGCGGAATCGCGCCTAAAACTCCTTTGCCCAGACGGCTGTCGCCCGTTGTCTGCAACATCGTTTCATATTGCCAATCGGCTTTCGTCGTAACTTTCAAAGTGCCTTCGCGACCTTCGAAAATATCAATTCGCTGATTGCCTTGGATCAACGAACGCGCTTTTTCAGCAGTTGTCGGAAGCGCGACGCGCCAGTTTTTGATCGTCAAATCGCGGTCTGAGGTTAAAGTTTCTTCGCGAATCAACTTATTGCCTTCGATTCGCCAGAGCACTTCGCTCGTGATTCCGTTTTCGAACGTTTCGCCCGATTTACTGCCGATGCGCGCCCATTTTTTCCAGACAGCGCGCAGGGTTTGACCGTCTGCCGCAGGTTCGATCAGCGTCGCGCCTTCGCTCGTCGCGTAGGTTTTGCCGTCTTCAAGTTCGATAAACGGCACGAGCGACGGGTAAACTTCCTCGACCGGCGCGGAAAATCCGCGCAAACCGAACGGCGCGGGCAGATAATCGGCAATCGCCGGTTTCGTTCCCGTCGTCAGCGGCAAAGCGAATTGCAGATTGCCCTGCCGGACGAGCCAGATGCCGTATTGACGGTCGGGCTTTTTCTCGAAAAACTCGAACCGCGCGACCGTTTTAAATTTCGGCGCTGCGAGAATCTGCGTAACGCGCTCGCGCTCGAGAGTTTTCATAAATGAATCGTGCGCCATGATGATCTTGCCGAAGCTCGTTCCTGCCTGCTGCCATTCGCGGCTCGGATTGATATAGCCATAATTTCCGCGACCGTATGCGAAAACCGTGAACATATGAGTTTCGTCCGAATAATCCTTGCGAATCCAGCGCCACGCTAAATGATAAACGCTCGCGATGTCTTCAATGCGCGCCGGACGAAATTCGGGATGCTCGCCGAGAAAAGCGGCAATTTCGAGCGTGTCGAGATAGCTCACCAAGCCCTGACTTCTGCCCCAGTTGTAGCCGTAGCCTTCGTCGGAAACCAAATCCCACCAAACCTGCATCTGGATTTTGAGCGTCGGTTTGAGCTTTTCGAGAATGTCACGGCGACCGGCGATTTCCGCCGCGTCCCAGCAAAAACGGGCGTATTCGTTCGAATATCGGTCGTAACGCCCGGTCGGCGGACTATCGTCGGAATAGATCGCGCCTTCTAAAAATTGCCGTGCGGCGCGCTCGACGACGGAATCCAGAAAGGCGCGGTCTTTTAAGATACCCATCTGGAAACTCATCGCCGATACGCGCGCCGCAACCCCGAGATAATTTTCGGGAAGATTTATAACTTCGCGCTTTTTCGCATCGTAAAACCGCGCCGGATCAAGAAGCGCGAGCCATTCTTTTTTCTCGGCTTCGCTCAAAGACTGCCAGACCGCGTTTTTCGACATATCCGTGCCGTAATGCCTGAGCGCGAGCGTCGAGTAAAGCTGCGAAAACGCCTTGCTGCCTTTGCGGGCTTCGATCAGACCGATTTCGGCAATCGCGCGCGCCGTGTCTTTTCCGGCAATCGTCCGGGTTCCGCCGACGTCAGCCTGCGCCGCCAAAGCGCGGGCAAAACTTCCCCACGAAAAATCGCCGACCGTCAAAGCGTCGAAAACCCTGTCCGGCGGCGGATTCATGGTTTTTATATTGCCGAAATGAGCCGCGATCTCGCGCGCCGTAAAATCGCGCACTTCGGCTTTTAACGCGGCGGTCGAAACGCCGTTCGCGTTCACATTTTGCGCAAACGCCTGATTTGCAAGCACGCTGCACCAGACGAGCGCGAAAGCCAAATATTGAAGATAGATTTTTTTACCCGACATATTCTCTTGCTGATTTAATTACTGCCCTGATTCGATAACGAAAACTTTTACATAAAACAGAGTTTCCCAAATCATTTGAAAACCCTGTTTTATATAATTTATTCGACCCTTTAGAAGCTGAATTTGATCCCCAGCTGAATGCTTCTGCCCGGACCGGAACTTGTGAAAGCGCCGAAATTGGCGTTTGTCCGCGTCGTCTGGATATTATTGAAATTATTGCGGTTAAAAGCGTTAAAGACATCGCCCTGAAGGCGCAGATCGCGCTTTTCGCCGAACCGGAAACGCTTGCGAACCGACAAATCCGTGACCATAAAGTAAGGTCCGGTAACGATGCCGACGCCGCTCGTGCCGAGCCGCGCGCCCGGAGCTGCCGAAAATGCCGCCGGATTGAGCCACTGCCGACCTTCGCGAAGATAAAGATCGATATCTTCCCCAACAAGGTCTGCGCGCCGCGTTCCGCCGATCGTCGAAGCGGCGGTAATCGTATACGGTCTGCCGGATTGAATTCGCGTGATGCCGCTCAGTTCGTAGCCGTCGAGCAAAGCCCTGACAAAGCCGCTCGTTTTCTTGAAAAACGGCACCGAATATGTGTACGTCGCGACGAAAACGTGGCGGCGGTCAAACGATGCCGGTCCGTAGTTGAACGCGCGGTTCGTCAAACCTTCTTCCGCCTGTTCCGTCAGAACGTTGGCGTCGGTCAGTGTTTTGCCCCACGTGTAGCTCAAAGTCGCGAGCAGATCGCCTTTGCGCTTCGCCGCGTAAAGCTGCATCGCGTAATATTTCGAATTCGCGTCCGAAACTCTCTGAAGAATTCCGGTGTAGCCTTTGAATGGACGAAGCAGCGCCGTGTTGACGCCCGGATTGGCATTCTGCACGCCGAGCGAAATCGTATTCAGGTCAACCTGACGCGTCAGATTGCGACCGAGATTGCCGACCGCGTTTGCCTCGACGAAAATTCCCCACGGCAGCTCGCGCTGAATGCCGAGACTGAAGTTCATCGAGTAGGAGGTTTTCATATCCGGGCTGATCGTCGTGATATTGGCAAAAGGCGCAAGCGCCGAAGCCGCGCCGCCGCGAATATTGGAAAGATTTCCGTTCTCGAAGCTCGCCGAATCGACAAACGGCGGATTATTTTCGAGCGGGAAGATAATGTTGCCTTCGATGCGGTCGTAATACATCCCGAAGCCGCCGCGAATCGCCGTTCTTGAATCGTTAAACGGCGTGTATGCAAAACCGACGCGCGGCATAAAATAATTTTTCGCATCGTAAATTCCGCGCGGCGCAACCGCCGGAACGTTTGCCAGATTCGGATTATTTGCCAGAGTTGACGGAACGCTGCCCGCCGGTCGCACCAAACCGTTGTAGCGGTTCGAGTTCGGACCGAGGATAACGACCGTGCCGGTTGAATTCAATGTAACGGCGCGCGCCGGATCGTAAAACGCGGGATCGAAACTGGCGATCGTATTTTCAGCCGCGTAAAACGGCGTGCCGTACTGCCAGCGAACGCCGAGTTCGAGACTGAGCTTTTTGTTCACGCGCCAGCTGTCCATCACAAACGCTTCGTACTGCTCGAACTTGAAATGCGATGCCGGATCGAGCGCCGCTTCCGTGTAGGTTCGAAAATTCCCCAAAAGCGCGTCGGCAAACGCGTTGCCGCTTGAATTCGGGTTTTGCGTTGACGAATAGTTGACCGAGCCGGCGTATAAGGAGCGACCGTTCTGGTAAATATCGCTGAAATTGGCTAAGCCGCCAAACTTAAACGTGTGATTGCCCGAAACCCACGTTAAAGTGTCCATGATCGTATAATCGCGCGCGAGCGCCGTTAAGGCACGCGCGACGCCGGCAAAGCTCGCGAAAACGCCGCTGCCGCCGAAACTCGTATCGGGAATCGAATTTTCATACTGCCCGCCGTTCGGAAAAATCTGCGGAAATGTGTAGCCGTAAGTTTCGCGCGCCCAGTAATCGGTGCTCGGAACGATGCGCTGGTCGGTCCACGAAGCGTTGAATTTCGCGTCGTTGATAATGTTCGGCGTAATGTCCCAAATATAGCCGATTTGCAGACCGTTGCCCGGACGATTGCGAAACTGTTGCGATGTCGGCAAAGGCGAATTGATAAACGTTCCGTACGGCTCAACAACGCCGTTCCGATCGTGAATGTAGCGCCCGTAAAGTTTGTTTTTCTGATTGATTACATAATCGAGACGAATAAATTCCTGCCGGAAATCGCTCGCGATCGCCGGTTGAAAAGTCGCGTTCTGTCCGGCTGTCGTGTCCGTGTAGCTCGACGCCAGACCGATCATCGAGCGGTAAACATTGGCGACCGCCTGACCGTTCGGAGTAATTCGCGCGATCGGAATTCGGTTTCCCGTAAAACACGCCGTCCGAACCGGCGCTCCGGAAACCAAACCGCAGCTTCCCGCTACGGTCGGGTCGCGTAAAAATCCGTCGTCGGTCGTGCCGATAATGCCGTCCGCGCCGCGCAGTCGAAACGAAAAATCGCCGTTCAGCTCTGCCGTCGTCGGCAGCGTCTGGCGATTCGCCGCGCCGAAGCGGTGGATTGATTTCCATTCCTGACCGAAAAAGAAATATAACCTGTTTTTGCCCGACGTAATGAACGATTCGTTCGGATCGCGTTCGCCGAAACGCAGGAACGGCAGCGGACCGCCGATGCTGTAGCCGTAATTGTGATAACGCAGAAACGGTCGCACGGCGTCGAACGCGCCGCGCGCGTCGAACATATCGTTGCGCAGAAATTCGAACATCGAGCCGCGAAAATTATTGCTTCCGCGCTTGGTGATAACGTTGATCTGCGCGCCCGAATTTCGTCCGTACTCGGCGGAAAAATTCGATGTCTGAAGTTTTACTTCCTGGATAAAATCAACGCCGACGTTGTTGATCTGGCTCGCGTTGCCGCCGCCGTTATTATTGTTTCCGCCGTCAACCGTCAAATTATTCGAAACGCCGCGATTGCCGTTGATGTTGATCGTGTTGGTTCCCAAGTTTGTTTCGAGCGCGTCGTCGGTCGTCGCGACCGCGCCGGGAATGACCGTCAGTAATTGATAATAATTGCGCCCGTTGAGCGCGAGATTATCAACCTGCTGCCCGTCAATCACTTTGCCGACTTCGCCGGACGTCGTGTTGACGGTTTCGCCGCTTTCCTGCACGACCTGCACGACTTCGGTAATCTGCCCGGTTTCAAGCGCGAAATCAACTGTCAAGCGACCGTCGGCGTTCAAAACGTTGCCGCTCTGGACGGCTTTCTTAAAGTTTGCCATTTCGACCGACACCGTATAGGTCGCGACCGGCAGATTCGTAATCGTATAAAAACCGCTTTCATCCGCCTGCACCGTTCGCGTAAAATTGGTCACCGGATCGGTTGCGGTAACGGTCGCGTTGGCAACGACGGCGCCGCTCGAATCCGTGACGGTTCCGGAAATACGTCCGAAACTCGTCTGCGCCCAAACGTTCGAAACGCCGCCGATGGTGATTAAAAGAAGCAAGACGCAAAAAAGCAATCTCTGCTTTTGAAAATATTCAAAATCTTTCCTACTGCACATCTAAAACAATCCTCCAAAATAATCGTTTTTTATTTTTGCCCAGCTGATTCTTTCAAAATCGACCGCCCAATTTTGAGCAAACTTCACCCCTGCAAAGCGCCGGCTGTTTTAAAACCGACCTTCGTCGAGCAATTTTTGTTAATTAAGTTTCTTAAGCCACTTTCGGAGCGGCAAACGCCGGAGCCGTGACGAGCGCCACCGCACCGCGCAGACGCGGATTCTCCACTGCCGGAACAATCCTTAGAACTGTCGCTCCGAGTTCTTTCGTCAAAGTCCTTTCTTTGATCGCGTCGTGAACTTCCGACTCGATCAAATCCCAAGCTTCGGTAATCTCGCCGCCGACGTAAACGCACGACGGGTCAATGGCATTGATGATCGAAGCCAATCCCAAACCAAGATAGCGCGCCGTCGAATGCAGAGCCGTGAGCGCCCGGCTGTCGCCCGTGCGTGCCGAAGAAATTAAATCGCTAATCGTAAATTCCGCCGTTTCGAGCGAATGCGGCTGGCGTTTGATTAAATTTTTACCGAAATACCGCGAGAGTGTCGCCAAATTTGAAATATAAGCTTCCCAGCAGCCGTTTGCGCCGCACGAACACCGCGGACCGTCAATACTCAGAGGAACGTGTCCGAATTCGCCCGCCGTATTATGCCGACCGCGAATCAGCTCGCCGTTGATTACGACGCCGACGCCGACGCCGTCCGAGACGCTCACAAAAACCAGATCGTTAAAGCCGACCGAGTCGACGCGCGTCGCCCAAATCTGCGACAGAGCGCACGCTTTTCCGGAATTTTCCAGATGAACCGTGATCCCGCCGAATTCTTTTTGCAGCGGCGTCAGGAGATCGACATCGTGCCAACCCAAAGTCGGCGCGTGCAGAACGACGCTCGATTTGCGGTCGAGCATTCCGGGAACGACGATGCCGATGCCTTCGCAATTCGACGCTTCGAGCTTTGTGCCGACGATTTCACGCACGCGCGCGCCCAACGATTTGATAAATTTTTGCGGGTCGAGCTCGGTCGCAAAGCTCGTCACTTCGCCGATTTGTTTGCCGAGCGCGTCGGTAATCATCAAAAAAGTGCGGCTCGCGCGAATATCGACCGCGAGCGCGAAATGTTTTTGAGAGTTGAGATAGAGAAATGTCGGCTTGCGTCCGCGAACTTTTTCGCTGCCCTGCGCGCCTTCGCGAACGAGATTTTCTTCGAGCAGTTCGTTAATCAGAAAAGTGATGCTTGCCCGGTTGGTGTTCATTAATCGCGCCAGATCAGCCCGCGAAACCGGCTGATGCGTCTGAATCAAAGTCAGCGCGATTTGCCGATTTATCTCGCGCGAAGTGCTGCGCGTGGCGAGCGTAAAATCTTTCGGGTTTATCTTGCGCATATTTTGTTAAGCGTTTTAACAAATTGATTAAATCTATGTTAAAAACTTAAATAAAGTTGCCGGAACCGGAGCTTTTCCCTATTAAAAACCTTTCTTTTCGTTGTTTGCTGTGTAATATGTTAAGACTTTTAACATATTACACGTATTTTTTTATAGGTCAAGCAATTTTTCGCATCTACCTCATTATTTTTTTTAATGTTTGAAGTTTCGTTCGTGGAAATTGCGTACGATCTTGAAATCGCGCGGAATTTTTCACTTTCCGGAGAATTCCGCTAACTCGTTATCAATAATGAGCTTTAAATCTTCGATTGATCGGCTTTTGTTAATTCGCGCGGCATCGGCGATCTCTCTGAGCGCGCCGTTGTCTTCAACAAAAACCGCCGGCAGACTTACTTTTTCAATGCCGTATTTACTGTTAAACTCGTCGGCGTGCAGAAATTCGAGCGGGTTTTCGAGCGATTCGAGATACGTTTTCCAGTCTTTTCGCATCCCGAAATTCGAATGCGTGATCGCGCAGAGATTACACGCGTAGGTTTGCGGCGAAAATATTTTATGCGCGATGTCTGCCGCAAGATTAAAAACGCCGCTCTCGGCGTTGTAAACAAAAACGATTTTCGGTTTAACGGCTTCGCTCATTATTTAATTCTCGCGCGGTTTCATTTTTTTAGTTTTTGCGCGGCGCGTTATGCGGCTTCGATTTTTTCCCAAATCCCTGAAAATTATCTATGATGAAATTATACCAAAGCGGCGGAAAAAGAATGAAAAATCTTCTGAAAATTTTAAGCGTTCCGATTGCCCTGACTGGCGTCGGTTTGCTCGTCTGGCTCGAAAACCGCCGTCCGCTGCGCCGCGCGGTCGAGCTGAAACCAGCGCGCAGCGGACGCAATCTGGCGGCTGCCGCGCTCGGCGCGCTCGCTTTGCAGATCGCGGAAAAGCCGGTCGCATCAAGGCTCACTAAGCTGGTCGAAGAGAAAAATCTCGGACTTTTGAAAATCGTTTGTCTGCCGCAATGGCTGGAAACCGTTTTCGCCGTCGTTTTGATGGATTACACGCTTTATCTGTGGCATGTTCTGACGCATAAAGTTCCGTTTCTATGGCGTTTTCATCTGGTTCATCACATTGATTTAGACCTCGACGCTTCGACCGCCGTCAGGTTTCACTTCGGCGAACTGGTGATTTCAGTCGTTTGGCGCTCGATGCAGATTCTGATTATCGGCGTTTCGCCGTCGTCGCTCGCGGCGTGGCAAAGCTTCCTGTTTCCGTCAATTTTATTTCATCACTCGAATTTGCGTCTGTCCGAAACTCTGGACAAACGTCTGCAAAATTTTATCGTCACGCCGCGACTGCACGGGATTCATCATTCGACAGTGCGCACGGAAACCGATTCGAACTGGTCGAGCGGTTTAACGGTTTGGGACAAACTTCACGGTACTTTTCGTGACGACATCGCACCCGAGAAAATCACGATCGGCGTTCCGGCTTATCAAAATCCGAACGACGTAAGGCTTGCCGAGATTCTGCGGCTGCCGTTTGAAAACCAGAAAAACGACTGGCTGCTGCCGGAAAACCAAACGCCGAAACATTTAAATGAAGCCTGAAATTTCGATTATCGTTCCGGCGCTCAACGAAGAAGATTCGATTCGCGCAACGCTTCGCTCGCTCGCTGTTTTCGAGAACGCGGAAATTATTCTCGTTGACGGCGGAAGCACGGATGCGACCGTTTCGATCGCCGAAAGTTTCGACGTCCGGATTCTGCACGCGCCGCGCGGTCGCGGCGCACAGTTACAGTTTGGCGGCGCGGCGGCAAAAGGCGAAATCTTTTGGTTTGTTCACGCCGATACGATCGTTTCGTCTGATGCCGTCGAGCAGATAAAAACGGCGCTCTTAAGCGCGCGCGCGGCGGGCGGAAATTTTACGATTCGCTTTGACGGCACGCGGCGCGCGGCAAAATTTCTGACGTGGCTTTATCCGAATTTGCGAAAACTCGGCTTGATTTACGGCGATTCGGCGATTTTTACGCGCCGCGCGGTTTACGAAAAAATCGGCGGTTTTGAGCCGTTCCCGATTTTCGAGGATTTGGATTTTGTCGAAAAATTAAAAAAAGAAGGCAAAATCGTTACGCTTTCGTCGGTCGTGACGACTTCTTCGCGACGCTTTGAGAACAAGAGTTTTCTGCGCACATTCCTGCGCTGGACGATTCTGCAGATTCTCTACTGGCTCGGCGTCAGCCCGCATAAACTGCTAAAAATCTATTTTCCCGACGCAAATCTGAAAAAGAAAAAATAGTGTAATTATCCTTTCACAGATAGAAAAATATTCGGAATAAGTGAAAAGTGGGAAGTGATAAGTTTTTACCTATTGCTTTTCACTTTTCACTTATTCCGACGCTTTCCGGTTCGCGCTCTGAAACTATTTTATGCATTCACCGACAGCCATCGGTATGTGTTTTCAGTCGTTTTTTGCAGGTTTTCGTCGCCGAAGATTTCTTCTTTCATCATTAGAAAATCTTCGGGCGTGTCAACATCATAATGCTCGGGAATAAAGTTTAAATTTTCGATTTTCGCGCTTTTAATATTTTTCAAAATCTGCTCGAAAACCAGCGGCGTACTCCATTCGACGCCGTCAAAAATCTCCGGCGAAGCTTTTTGCAGACCGATCAGATAAAATCCGCCGTCCGCAGCTTTTCCGAGCACGATTTCCGCGTGCGTTTCGAGCGCCGCAAACGCCTGTTCGAGATAATGCGCGGGAAAAGTCGGGCTGTCTGTGCCGATCATCAGAACGGGCGAATTTTCGCGAAAAGCGAACTCGAAAGCGTTTGCCATTCGCTCGCCGAGATCATCGCCTTTTTGTTCGATCAAAACGATTTCCGGCGAAACAAGTTCTTGCGGAAAGCTTCTTTCGCGGGCGGACGAATATGCTAAAATTATGTTTTTACAGACGATTTGCGATTTTTTTATCGTATCCTGCAAAAAAGCTTTGGCGAGTTCGGCGCATTTTTCGGGCGATAAAACGGATTGAAGCCGCGTTTTGACCGTTCCCGCGACAGGAACTTTTGCCATAATTATAATCGCGCGTTTCATTATAAAATTAATTGTTAATCAGTATTTCAAAAAAGATACGTAAAATAAAATTTGGAGTTTATGAAAAAACTTGAAGATTATCGCAAAGGCGGCGTCGGCGCATTGATGGACGAGTACGAACGCGCCGCGTTTGAGCTGAAAGCGCTCGTCGTCGGCGTCAGCAAAGCGGATTACGAACGCATCGCCGACCCGGAAACAAAAGATGCCGATTGTCATTCGATCAAAACGATCATGAATCACGTCGTTCACGCCGGTTACGGTTATGCCAACGGTGTGCGCCGGAAAATTTCGATGCCGCACGAACCGCTCGGCACCGAACGACGGCAGATTTCGCAAGCGGAAATCGGCGATGAGATTGACAAAGTTTTGGCTTACATGGCGGAAACGCTCGACGGAATGTGGGAAATGAGTTATGCCGAACTCGATAAATTCATTATCGAACAAAAAGAAGGTTTTTCCGAAAATCTCGAACAACTGCTCGAACACGCCGTGCTTCACGTTTTGCGGCATCGCCGACAGATCGAGAAATTTTTGATAATGATGAAGCAGGAATGATTAATTTTCGATTTATTAATCATTCCTGCTTCATCATTTAAAATTATGCATTACTACAACGAAGAAGATTTAAGCAGATTCGGCGACATCGCCAAGTATAAACCCGAGCTTTTCGAAAAATTTCTCGCGTGGTATCAGGCGTGTCAGGAAGAGGGCGCGCTATCGAAACGCGAAAAAGCGCTGATCGGGCTTGCTGTCGCCGTGACGGTGCAGTGTCCATACTGCATCGAAGCTTTTACGAATTCGTGTCTCGAAAACGGCTCGAATATGGAGCAGATGACCGAAGCGATGCATCTCGCCTCGGCGATTCGCGGCGGCGCGAGTCTGATTCACGGCATTCAATCGCACAACGCGCACGACAAGGTTTCAATGTAATGACGACGGCGCTTCCGGTTATCACAAATAATAATTTACAGGCGCAAGTATCCGTTAGTTTTGACGAAAAACTGGCGGAGCATAATTACGATTTGATGGCGGCTGACGTTGACACTTTGCAGGTCAACGTCGGTAAATTGTGCAATCAGGCGTGCAAGCATTGCCATGTTGACGCGAGCCCGAAAAGAACCGAGATAATGCCGCTCGATGTGGTCGAAGATTGTCTGAACGCTCTGCGAAAACACAAAATCGCAACGCTCGACATCACCGGCGGCGCGCCGGAACTCAATCCGAATTTCCGCTATCTTGTTTCGGAAGCCCGAAAAGCGGGCGCGAAAGTTATCGTGCGGCACAATTTGACGGTGATGTTCGAACCTGGGCAGGAAGATCTGCCGCAGTTTTTCGCCGAAAACGAGATCGAGGTCGTTTCGAGTCTGCCATATTTTCTCGCGACGCAAACCGACGCACAGCGCGGCGCGGGCGTTTTCGATAAATCAATCGAAGCGCTTAAAAGATTGAATGCGGTCGGTTACGGACGCGGCGGAAAGCTGGTTTTGAATCTCGTTTATAATCCGGTCGGCGCTTTTCTGCCGCCCGCGCAGGACGCGATCGAAAAAGATTTCAAGCGTGAATTGAAAACGCGTTACGACGTTTTTTTCGATAATCTTTTTACGATCACGAATATGCCGATCGCGCGTTATCTAGAATGGCTGCGGCGCTCGAAAAACGAGCACGTGTATATGCAGAAGCTCGTCAGCGCCTTTAATCCGGCGACCGTTCCGGGTCTGATGTGCCGCAATCTGGTGAGCGTTGACTGGCGCGGAAATTTGTACGACTGCGATTTTAATCAAATGCTCGATCTGACGGTCGAACGGGGCGCGCCGCAAACTATTGCCGGATTCGACCTCGAAAAATTAGCGAACCGCCGAATCGTAACCGGCGCTCATTGTTTCGGCTGCACGGCTGGTGCGGGTTCGAGCTGCGGCGGTGTGGTCGCAGGTTAGCACAAAACTAAAATAACGTGAGAATTAGATAAGAAAATTACTGATCGGAGCGCCGATGAGTCGTCCGCCACGACGCGGCGTAAAAACACTTCGATTTCCATTAAATTTTCAGGCAATTGAAGCATTTTGAGCGTTTTTCAAACGCTGGCGGACGAGCTGACCGCGCTCCGATCTTATCCAATACTCACGTTAAACTATTTCTTTCCAACGATTCGGCTTTATAATCTGTTCGCCCCATGCGTAATCCGCGTTCGGCTTTAAATTAGAGCCCGACAGGCGGATAGCGAGCAGCGCGCCGTAGCCGTCGGCGGATTTCGAATCGACCCACCAGCCCGCGCTCGCGTCCCAGACCTTGATTTTTCGCTTCTCCGTTTCGATCGCGCAGCCTTCGTGGTAAATCAAATCGTCCTTGATCCACGGCAGCGGCGCGCTGTTTTCGCTCCAATTGTCCGTCCATTGACCGGTCGCCACGCTCGAAAATTTCTGAATGAGCTGAACGCGGTGGCATCTGACGCCGCGCGCCGTGAAAACTTCGTGCGCGAGCGCGGCTAACGCGCCGCAGTCGAGCGTGTCGCGGCGGACGGCTTCGCACCAGTAAACCGGAAAACTGGACGCGCCCCATTTGAATTTTTGACGCAGCCAGCGCGGTCCGGTCAAAAGCGCGTCGCCGCTCAAAGCCGAAAAATCGGTCGCCGTGATCCATTCGCGGGCAATTTCGCAGCAAAGCTTAAAGTGATGCGAAATCTGCGACGGCTGCCACTTTTTCCAATGATCGAAAACCGCCTTTCTTTCTGAGGTTTCGACAACTTTCGTCGTCGTGTTCAAATTCGTTTCAATTGTGATATTTCTAACCGCGTCCAAATACATAACTCATACTCCTATCGTAAGCTCCGGCGTCGCAGAAGACTAAAATGTCGCCAACCTGCGCGTTTTCGGGCAATTCCACACTGTGCGCGACGATGTCGTGTTCCATACAAAGTCTGCCTAAAAGTTTTGTTTTTCCTCTGCCGAGCGGCGTCAGCGCGCCGCCGTTCGAGTCTTTATACAAAATTCGATGGGGATAAAAAAAGTACATCGGCAATTCGGCGATCGAGGCGTCGACGACCGCTTCGTGAACGTCGTCTTCGAAATTTCTAAGTTCGAGAATCTGCATCGCGACCGCCATCGAAGGCTGCGCGAGCGCTTTTCCCGGTTCGGAAATAATCTGCCTGACGTGCGGCAGAAATTCGGGAATCAGCGCGATCGCCTTTTTGAAATTTTCGGCTGAATTCTTCTGTAAATCTTCGGGAAACCAGCCGCCGCCGACATCGAGAACTTCGATCAATCTGCCGCTCAAGGCTTCGATCGAGCCGCACCAGCGCAGGATCGATTCGAAGAGATGCCACCACGAACCGACGCCGACATTGCTGCTCGCCATGTGAAAATGGACAGCGAATTTATATTCTTTCGGAATGCGCTTGACGGCTTCGATCAGGCGTTCGAAAACCTCCGGCGTATTGACCGGAATTCCGAAGCGCGAAACGACGTTCGGCGTGCGCAGCCGGACGCCTAAGAAAGTAGTTTGCAGCTCGCCGTTTTCGAGGTCTTCGATCAGCCGGTTCAGTTCCTCGATCGAATCGCAGAAAATACTGTAAAACTTGCCCTCGGGCAGATTCTCGCGCCGCCAACGTTTTGCCGGACCGTTAAGAATGATCTGCTCGGGCTTGAATCCGACCTCGATTGCTTTCTTAACTTCCAGAAGACTGATCGTTTCCGCCAGAAAACCCGATTCGAGGGCGAGTTTTATCAACCGCTCGTCGGGATTGGTTTTCAGACTGTAAGCCGTCGTGACCTGCATTTTGTCGGAACTCAATTCATCAACCAGCGCGCGCCCTTTGCGGAAATATTCGGCTGCCGTACTTTCGAGAAAAAGGCTCGCCGGCGTTTCGACCTGCGTCAGATTCAAGCCGCTTAGATCGTCAATAAAACTCGGCGGCACGACCGGCGCTTCGAAACCGGAGCGGTTTCTTGCGTCGCCGTTCGAATTTTCGTCGTCGGAATCTTCGAGCTTGTGCAGACGGCTGGCAAATTGGATAAGTCCCGAAGGATGTTTGAGCGAATGACCGATGACGCCGCCTAAAGGTTCGGGCAAAGGCGAGAGCGGAAATTCGGCGCGGACAGGGATTTCCATCACGACGCGCGTAAATTCTTCACCCAACGCGGGCGATTTTTCAGCCCGAATACCGGTCGCGCCTTCGACCAGACTTGCCGGAAGATTTCTGCCGGTAATCGTCGAGCCGTGAATCCATGCCGGAAAACGCGGATTGACTTCGAGCAGCCAGAGCTGATTGTCGGCGTCGCGCACCATTTCCAGCTCGGCGCCGCCGGTCCAGTTTATGCGGCGGATAATTTCGCGCAGCGGCGCGAGAAACTCTTCTTCGACCTCTGAAATATCGCCCGCCCAGGTTTTGCTCAGCTCGGTCAGATCGCGCTTGCGCATTCGAACGCAGTCGAGCAGCTCGCCGCAGTAAGCCGAAAGCGACACGGATTCTTCGTAGCCCGAAACGTGCGCTTGCAGAAAGAGTTTTTCGGTCGCCCACGCGTTCGACAGGATATAGCGTTTTTCTTCGAATTCCGCCCAGCTGCGCGTCCGGACGGCTTCGTAATAAGGACCTTTGAGCCAAACTTTCCAATCGTTTTCGCGGCAGAAGGCATGCAGATCCCAATCGGAAATCTCGGTCGTGACAAACGTCGGAATTTTTACCGGTAAGCCTTTATGCGCCGTTACCGCCGGTTTTTCGACCTGCGCCAAAGCTTCGGGCGGCGGCGTCAAAAGATTCGGATGCCCGTCGGGAAAGATGCGCGCAAACCACATAATTTCGAGATCGATGCTCGAAATCCAGAGCCCTCCCGCGTCGAGAACCTTTCTTATTTCCTCGGCGTGCGTCGTTAAATTCAATTCGTCCCACGGACGCTGAAGCCAGATTTCGTCGAAATCCTGCCAGTGAATTCCCGAACAGCGATTTGAGTATTCGACCCCGATGAGTTTCGCTTTCGGATAAGCTGTGCGGAGAGATCGGGCAATGCCGACGCCCGGCTGCGGATTTGTCCCGCTGTAAAGTCCGCTGATATAAATTTTCATAACCCCTTGTTCGTTTAAAAAATAAATTTTCTATTAAAAAGATGCCCAATATGACGGCGTTGATGCCATATTTATTTTCGGGACAGGAATTTTTGCCCGAAATTCGTCGGTAAACTTCCCGTCCACGCGGATGCTGTAAGATAATCCGTCATAGGCGTCGCTGCCGTGATATTGATTAACGGAATCAAACCAAGCGCTGTAACCTTCGACATGCCGCTTCTCGCCCGTCTTGTGATTGAGCATATAAAACGGCTTTTTCAAATTTGTCCGAAACCAGAAAAATTCGTGACAAACGTCGGTTTTAATATGGTCGCGATGCGCCGGAACCTTGCGCGGCGCGTCGTCATACATAATCAATATTCGTCCGGTCGTCTGAAACGGCAGCAGCGCGATAAAATCCATCAAAAGCGCGAATTCATTGGCACAAGCGGTCGGATGCCAGAGTTCGGTTTTATCGAGATCAAAATAGCTGTCGGGCTTTTCGGAATAGCTCAGATAAATCATCCGCGAACCGGGACGCGCCGGCGCTCCGCTTTCCAGACGATATGGACCGGTATAAAATCTTAAATCTTCCTGTCTGTCGAGCCGCCGCTTAATTCTTCGCATAATATAACCGTCGAGCGAGCGCAGGCGGTCAACATCTATAAATTCGTCAAGCGATTTATACGAAGGATATGTAATCCGCGAATCGACCATCGAGCTAGGAGAGAATTCATCAATTACATCGTTATCCGGTTTGGCGCTTATTTTCATATTGATTTTCGATTTTAAATCATTTATCGCCATATTCGGAAATATACCCCGCGCGCGGCGGGTTTGGTCGTAAATCACGAGCATTCCGCCTTTTGATCGGAGAGAAAGCGTTTTGAGTTGACGGTTTATTTTTTCAATTATAAAAGAATCGGGCGAGCGCCGCCGCCGCGCCGCGTCAATAAATTTACCGGACAAACTAGAACGAGGGTTGTCTATCCGTGATTTAAACGCCGTCCGTATAAAATCATTTTCAAACAAATTTTGTGCGGCAGCCGTTTTCATGCCTACGCCAATTATTTTTAACCCCCTTACAAAATGCCGGTGATGAGTTCAAAAGCAAACAAATTTAAGTCCATGCGATTACGCATAAAAATAAAAATTCAATAATACAAATAAAACCTCTTTCGCGCCGTCCGAGTCGGTATGACAGGTTACATAAATTAATTATTTTTTTACATACGATAAATTTCCGGCTGATTTTGTGAATGTCGGATGCTAATAAAAAAACTATTGGAAATAGATTTAATTCGGTTCTATAATAAACAGCGAATTAGTCTTTATTTGTAATTTCACCAAACCGAAAGGACAATTCGAAAAACATCAATTTCAATCGAGGAAGGGGATATAAATGAGCACTACTGCGACAACCAGCAAGCCGGGTTCCAATAAAACAAAAACCAACGGTCAACCGAAAACTACCAGCCGGGTCAAGACAAACGGACACGAAAAGTCTGATTATCTCGATCCTAAAATGATTCTGAGCGTTCTGACGGCGGTCAAAAAAGGCGATTTCACGAGTCGTCTGCCTGACGACGAAACCGGCGTTACGGGGAAAATCTACGACGCATTTAACGAAATTATCGAGAAAAACGAACTGCTCACCGCCGAACTCGGACGCATCAGCGAAGTTGTCGGGCGCGAAGGAAAAATCCAGCAGCGCGCCGCTTTAAGTCACCCGACCGGCGGCTGGGCTTCGTGTATCAATTCCGTAAACACGCTGATTACCGATCTGACGCAGCCGACCACCGAAGTCGCGCGCGTGATCGGCGCGGTTGCCGAGGGCGATCTGTCACAAAACTTCAATCTCGAAATTGACGGGCGCCCGCTCAAGGGCGAATTCCTGAGAACCGGAAAAACCGTCAACACGATGGTCGCGCAGCTCGGCGCGTTCGCGTCCGAAGTTACGCGCGTCGCCCGCGAAGTCGGAACCGAAGGAAAACTCGGTGGTCAGGCGCAGGTCAAAGGCGTGTCGGGAACGTGGAAAGATTTAACCGACAATGTAAACTCGATGGCGTCGAACCTGACGGCGCAAGTTAGAAACATCGCCGACGTGACAACCGCCGTGGCAAACGGCGACTTGTCGAAGAAAATTACGGTTGACGTGCGCGGCGAGATTCTCGAACTAAAAAACACGATCAACACGATGGTTGACCAGCTTTCATCATTCGCGTCGGAAGTAACGCGCGTCGCTCGCGAAGTCGGAACCGAAGGAAAACTCGGCGGTCAGGCTGAAGTAAAAGGCGTTTCGGGAACGTGGAAGGATTTGACCGACAACGTAAACCTGATGGCAAACAATCTGACCGGTCAGGTGCGCAATATCGCCGAGGTGACGACCGCCGTGGCGACGGGCGACCTTTCAAAGAAAATTACGGTTAACGTGAAAGGCGAAATTTTAGAATTGAAAGACACGATCAACACGATGGTTGACCAGCTTTCATCGTTCGCCTCGGAAGTGACGCGCGTTGCCCGCGAAGTCGGAACTGAAGGCAAGCTCGGTGGTCAAGCCGACGTTAAAGGCGTCGCGGGCGTGTGGAAAGACTTGACCGACAACGTAAATTTGATGACCAGTAATTTGACCGGTCAGGTACGCAACATCGCCGAAGTGGCAACGGCGGTCGCGGGCGGCGATCTTTCAAAGAAAATCACGGTTGACGTGCGCGGCGAGATTCTCGAACTAAAAAATACCATTAATACGATGGTTGACCAGCTCAACTCGTTCGCGTCCGAAGTAACGCGCGTCGCCCGCGAAGTCGGAACCGAAGGAAAACTCGGCGGTCAGGCAGAAGTAAAAGGCGTCGGCGGCGTCTGGAAGGATTTGACCGACAACGTAAATTTGATGACCTCGAACCTGACGGCGCAGGTGCGCAATATCGCCGAAGTGGCAACTTCGGTGGCAAACGGCGACTTGTCAAAAAAAATCACCGTGCAGGTGCGCGGCGAAATTCTCGAGCTGAAAGACACATTGAATACGATGGTTGACCAGCTTAACTCGTTCGCGTCCGAGGTAACGCGCGTTGCGCGCGAAGTCGGAACCGAAGGAAAGCTCGGCGGACAGGCGCAGGTTAAAGGCGTGTCCGGAACGTGGAAGGATTTGACCGACAACGTGAATTTCATGGCGTCGAACCTGACCGGACAAGTTAGAAACATTGCGGCGGTGACGACCGCCGTGGCGAACGGCGATTTGTCGAAAAAGATCACGGTCGACGTGCAGGGCGAAATTTTAGAATTGAAAGACACGATCAACACGATGGTTGACCAGCTTTCATCGTTCGCTTCGGAAGTTACGCGCGTCGCCCGCGAAGTCGGAACCGAAGGAAAGCTCGGCGGGCAGGCGGTCGTGCGCGGCGTTTCGGGAACGTGGAAGGATTTGACCGATAACGTGAACTTCATGGCGTCGAATTTGACGTCGCAGGTGCGCAACATCGCAACGGTCACGACGGCGGTGGCAAACGGCGACCTTTCGAAGAAAATCACGGTTGACGTGCAGGGCGAAATTTTGGAGCTGAAAATCACGATCAACACGATGGTTGACCAGCTCAATTCGTTTGCGTCCGAGGTAACGCGCGTGGCGCGTGAAGTAGGTACGGAAGGAAAACTCGGCGGGCAGGCTGAAGTTAAAGGCGTCGCGGGCGTCTGGAAGGATTTTACCGACAACGTGAACTTTATGGGTTCGAACCTGACGACGCAGGTGCGCGGAATCGCGCGCGTCGTGACCGCCGTCGCGAACGGCAATTTGAACCGTAAGCTCGAAGTAGAAGCGTTGGGCGAAATCGCCGAACTTTCCGATACGATCAACGCGATGATCGACACGCTCGCGACCTTTGCTGATCAGGTAACGACCGTGGCGCGCGAAGTAGGTATCGAAGGCGAATTGGGCGGTCAGGCAAACGTGCCCGGAGCTTCCGGAACGTGGCGCGATTTGACGGATAACGTGAATCAGCTCGCGGCGAATCTGACCAACCAGGTACGCGCGATGGCTGACGTGGCGACCGCCGTGACCAAGGGCGATTTGACGCGTTCGATCACGGTTGACGCGTCGGGCGAAGTCGCGTTTTTGAAAGATAACGTGAACGAGATGATTCGCAATCTGCGCGAGACGACGCAGAAAAATACCGAACAGGATTGGCTCAAAACCAACCTTGCGAAATTTACGCGTCTTTTGCAGGGACAGCGCGATTTGCTGACCGTGGCGCGGCTGATTCTTTCGGAAATGGCGCCGCTCGTCGAAATGCAGCACGGCGTATTTTATATCGCCGATATGGTGGACGACGAAAGCGTGCTCAAGCTTCTCGCTTCTTACGCTTACCGCGAACGAAAATCCGTGGCAAACGAATTTAAGTTCGGCGAAAGCCTCGTCGGGCAGTGCGCGCTCGAAAAAGAACGCATTATTATCACGAACGTTCCGCCCGATTACGTGAAGATCAGTTCCGGTTTGGGCGAAGCCGTTCCGAAAAATATCGTCGTTCTGCCCGTTCTTTTCGAAGGACAGGTCAAGGCGGTGATCGAGCTTGCTTCGTTCGAGCCGTTTAACGAAATTCACTTCGGTTTCCTCGATCAATTAACCGAATCGATCGGGATCGTGATCAACACGATCGAAGCGAATATGAGAACCGAAGAACTGCTCAAACAATCGCAGTCGCTCGCCCAGGAATTGCAGGTCGGGCAGGCGGAATTGCAGGAAACCAACCGCCGTCTCGAATTGCAGGCGCAATCGCTGCAAACTTCGGAAGAGCTTCTCAAGCAGCAGCAGGAAGAACTCCAGCAAACCAACCAGGAACTCGAAGAAAAAGCGAAACTTCTCTCCGAACAAAAATCGGAAGTCGAACAGAAAAACCGGCAGATCGAGCTGGCGCGAACCGCTCTCGAAGACAAAGCGAAACAGCTTGCGCTTTCGTCAAAATACAAGTCGGAATTTTTGGCGAATATGTCACACGAACTGCGTACGCCCTTGAATTCGATGCTGATCTTATCGAAAATGCTTTCGGAAAACGCCGAAACGAATCTCAACGAAAAACAGATCGAGTTTGCCGAAACGATTCACTCATCGGGCGCGGATCTGCTTGCCTTAATCAACGAGATTCTCGATCTTTCGAAAATCGAATCCGGCACGATGGGCGTCGAGATCGGCGATGTTTATTTCAAAGAACTTCAGGAAGACATCGCCCGCACGTTCAGCCAAATCGCACAGGATAAAGGACTTCAGCTTATTACCGACTTGCAGGAGAAGCTTCCGGCGTCGATGCTGACGGATGCGAAGCGTCTGCGTCAGGTGTTGAAAAATCTTTTATCGAACGCCTTCAAGTTTACGCATCAGGGACAGGTCGAAATGCAGATCAGCCTTGCGCAGACGGGCTGGAGCTTTGACAACGAAAGCCTGAACCGCGCCAATGCGGTGATCGCCTTTACGGTCAGCGACACCGGAATCGGGATTCCCGAAGACAAGCAGCAGCTTATTTTCGAAGCTTTCCAGCAAGCCGACGGAACGACGAGCCGCAAATACGGCGGAACCGGCTTAGGGCTTTCGATCAGCCGCGAAATCGCGCGGCTTTTGGGCGGCGAAATCACGCTTGAAAGCACTCCCGGCGAAGGCAGCAAATTTACCTTTTTTGTGCCGGAAACTTATCAGCCGACGTCGCTTTCGCCGAAAGACAATGTTCTGGACGATGAATTTCTTTCCGAATATAATCTGCAGCAGCCGAGTTTGATCTCGCTTGCGAGAGAACCGCAGGACGAAGGCGGCGCGCGCGTGCAGATGGCGGTCAGCGACGACCGCGTCGAAATTACGCCCGAAGATTTGGTTCTGCTGATTATCGAAGACGATTCTTCATTTGCGCGTATTCTGGTTGACATCGCGCACGAGCAGGGCTTTAAATGTCTGGTTTCGCAGCACGGCGAAGAAGCGCTGATGACGGCGCGAAAATATCGTCCGTCGGCTGTCACGCTCGATCTGACTTTGCCGGGAATGCACGGTTACGCCGTTCTTGACCGGCTCAAACACGATCCTTCGACGCGCCATATTCCGGTGCAGATCATCTCGGTCATCGACGATTTGCGGCGCGTCCTAAAGCTCGGCGCGTTCGGACACGCGACGAAACCCGTCAACCGTGAAAAACTGGTCGAAAGCGTCATCGGTTTGAAAGATTTCGTGTCGCGCAAGGTGAAACGACTGCTGCTCGTCGAGGACGACGAAACGCTTCAGATGAGCATCAAGGAGCTGATCGGCGGCAGCGACATCGAAATAACATCGGTCGCTGGCGGCGAAGACGCTTTGAACATTTTGGCGACGGAAAGTTTCGACTGCGCGATCGTTGATCTGATGCTGCCCGATATGGAATGGTCGGAATTAATCAGCAGGATCAAGCAAAATTCGGGATTGGCGGAACTTCCCGTGATCGTTCATACGGGTAAGGATTTGACGAAGCGCGAAACCGCCAAGATCAAAAAACTTGCCGAAACGATCATCATCAAGGATGCCGATTCGCTCGAACGTTTGGTTGACGAAACCGCGCTTTTCCTGCATCGCGACGTGGCGGATCTGACGGAAACGCAAAAGAATATGATGAAGCGCGTAAACGTTACCGATCCGCGTCTCGAAGGCAAAAAAGTGCTCGTCGTTGACGACGATATTCGCAATATCTTTGCATTAACCTCGGCGCTCGAACGCCAGCAAATGCAGGTCGTGTATGCCGAAAACGGGCGCGACGGCATCGAAATGCTCAAGAAAACGCCGGGTATCAACGGAGTTTTGATGGATATTATGATGCCCGAAATGGACGGCTACGAGGCGATGAACGAAATCCGGCAGATCCCGAAATTCAAATCAATCCCGATCATCGCCGTGACCGCGAAGGCGATGAAAGGCGACCGGCAGAAATGCATCGAAGCCGGCGCAAGCGACTATATTACCAAGCCGGTTGATACCGAACAGCTCTTTTCGCTTCTGCGGATTTGGCTTGACAGATAAATTTGAGGACAATAGAAAGACGGGTTTTGGTTCCTCTACACTAAAACCCGTCGATTAGTGAATCATGGAGGGTTAATGACTTCGGAGAGTAAAGCGAATGTTTTGCTGGTAGACGACCGACCGGAAAATCTACTGGCAATGCGGACAATTCTCGAAGGTTTAGGGCAAAATCTGGTATCCGCGTCTTCAGGGCACGAAGCGTTGCGCTTTTTGCTGGTCGAAGAAGTCGCGCTTATCCTTCTGGATGTTCAAATGCCGGGGCTTAACGGCTTTGAATTTGCCGAACTCGTTCGCGAACGCGAGCGCACACAACACACGCCGATCATTTTTGTTTCCGCAACCAGCCGCGATGAGCAGTATGTCTTTAAAGGCTATTCGCTCGGCGCGGTTGATTACATGACGAAGCCGTTCGAGCCGGAAATTCTCAAATCGAAAGTCAGGTTCTTTACAAAACTCTTTCTGCAAAATCAGGAAATCAAGCGTCAAGCCGCTCTGCTCGAAGAAGCCAACAGCGAATTAGACAGCCTGAATACCGAACTCGAAGCGCGCGTCGGGCGCCGGACGGCGCAGTTCGAAACCGCCAACGCCGAACTCGAAAAAGAAATCACCGTGCGCAAACAATCCGAAGCGCGGCTCGCGACCGAACACGCGATCACGCGCACGCTTGCCGATGCATCGAGCCTTGAAAGCGCCGCGCCGGAAATTCTTGAAACATTTTGCGAACATATCGAAGCGGATATCTGCTGCCTCTGGCTGCTCAACGATTCGCGGACGAAACTTTCCTGCACATATATCAAAAATTCGGGCGGTGCGGACGATTTCGGCGCGTTTATTAATGAAACGCGGCGCACAAAAGTTTCAAAAGGCATCGGATTGCCGGGAACCGTCTGGAAGAAGAACGCGCCGGTCTGGCTGCCGAACACCGTGCGCGGCAGCAATTTTCCGCGCGCGACTTTTGCCGCGACGGTCGGACTGCACAGCGCGATCGGCTTTCCGATCAAGATCAACAAGGAATTTCACGGCGTGATCGAATTTTTCACGCGCCGACCGCTGATGCCCGACCAGCATTTACTGAATATGCTCGAAGCGATCGGCAGCGAAATCGGACAGTTTATCCAGCGCAAACGCGTCGAAGCCGAGCGCGAGAATCTGCTCGCGCGGGAAAAATCTTTGCGCGAACGCGCCGAAATCGCGAGCCGTTTGAAGGACGAATTCTTAGCGACCGTTTCGCATGAGCTGCGTACGCCGCTCAACGCGATCATCGGCTGGGGACAGATTCTCCAAACCGGCAAGCTCGAACCGAAAAAACAGGAAGACGCGCTCAACACGATTTTCCGCAACGCGAAATCGCAGGCGCAGTTAATTGATGATCTGCTCGATACTTCGCGTTTGATGACCGGAAATTTGCTTTTGAATCTTTCGCCGACGCCGGTTATTCCGCTCATCGAAGCAGCGATCGACGCCGTTCGTCCGGCGGCGGAAGCGAAAGAAATCACGTTCTCGACCGCTTATCGTTCCAAGATCGCAACCATCACCTGCGATGCCCAGAGATTACAGCAGATAATCTGGAATCTTTTGACGAACGCGGTCAAGTTTACGCCGGCAGACGGTCAGGTTAACGTCGCGCTCGAACAAAGCAAAGACACGATTCAAATTATCGTGAGCGACAACGGCGAAGGAATTCCGGCTGAGTTTCTGCCGTTCGTTTTCGACCGTTTTCGTCAAGCCGACAGCTCAAGTACGAGAAAACACAACGGTTTAGGCTTGGGATTGGCGATCGTCCGGCATCTTACCGAACTGCACGGCGGCACGGTTACGGTGACGAGCGAAGGACACGAAACGGGCGCGACTTTTACGGTTACACTGCCGCTTTCGCTGATCGCCGAATCGCCCGTAAAAGCGCTTAAGGAAAAAACGAACGGACATAAAAAACCCGAATCTTCGAAAACCGAATTGAGCGGCATCCGCGTGCTGATCGTAGATGACGACATTGATACCTGCGATATGCTGACTTTCGCTTTGAATCTGCTCGGAGCCGAAACGCAGTCCTCGAATTCGGTTTCGGAAGCCTTCGTTTCACTGACCGACTGGAAGCCCGACATCTTACTCACGGATATTAATATGCCCGATGAAGACGGCTACGCGCTGCTCGGTAAGCTCCGCGCGTCGTCAGAAAACGGCGCGCATATTCCGGCAATCGCGCTGACGGCGCTCGCCCGCGCGGAAGACAGCGAACAGGCGCTTTCCGCCGGTTTCCAGCTTCATTTGTCGAAACCCGTGGACATTACGCAATTAGCCGAAGCGATCGCCGTTCTGGCAAAAAAACCCTAGCGATTTTGGAATTTAGATTTTGGATTTCGGATTTGCGTTCGCGCTAAGAAAGGCGATTCTTTATCTAATTGTTCTCGATAAAGAATCGCCTTAAAGGTGAAACTGTAACATTAGTGTTTAAATTAATCCAAAATCCAAAATCTAAATTCCAAAATCGTTATGGCGCTCTCATAAAGCCCAGATTCGTATTTGAAAAATTAGCGATTTTCGGAAAGACGTTAATCATCTGCGATTCCGGCAATCCGTACCAGCGCGCGAGAGTTGCCGCGTACTGTTCGACCGAGGCAGTCGGAATAAAGCGCCCGCGCGCCTCAACTCCGGTTTCGGCGTCGTCCGGTCCGTCGAGATTCAGAGTCGGATACGGCGTGCCGTTCGATGTATTGATACCGAAGAAATCGGAGCCCGTGACGCCGCCGCCGATGACAAAATGATGATTCGCCCACGCGTGATCGGAACCGACCGCCGCTCCCGAACTTGCCGGATTCATCGTGCGGTTGAAATCCGACATCGTAAACTGCGTGACCTTGTCGCCCAAGCCCTGCACGACCATCTCATCGTAAAACGCGCGCATCGCCTGACTCATCTGCGCAAGCAAAAGAGCATGCGTCGGAAGCTGTAGATTATGCGTATCGAAGCCGTTGATCTGACAGTAAAAAATCTGCCGGCTGACATTTAGATCGGTGCGTTTTTTGATCAACCGCGCAACTTGCTTGAGCTGGTTGCCGATGTTCGAATTTGGAAACGGAACCGTAACTTCCTGCGATGTTTGCAGGGACGCGTTAACGGTTATCGCCTGATTCGTAATATGGCTCGCCGCCGCGACGAGTTCGGAGTCTAAATCCTGATTTCGCAGAGCATTAAACGCCGCGAGCTGTGCCTGCGAATCGGCGCTCGCATCGTAGCCCTGCGGATTTAAAATCTGGTTGAGCGGCGTCGGCGCGCCGACGATCGCGAGCGGCGAAGTCGTCTGTCCGGCGGTAAAAAGCTGCGCGCCGGCGATTGACGTAATCATCGGGATCAACGAAACCGGATTGTCCGCGCCGGTTCGCTGATCGGAAAGCCGACCGCCCCAGCCGGTAAAAACCTGCTCGTCGCTGCGCCCGCTCTGATGCTGTGCCGCCTGATCCAGATGCGAATACATATTATAAGGCTTCGGATGCGTCAGGTCGTAGACCTGCGATTTGGTTGTCGGTCGGACAAGCGTTCCGACGTTGGTCACAATCGCCATCTTATTCTGTCCCCAAAGCTCGTAGAGACCGTTATTCGTATTTCCGACGCCGAAAGTCTGATGAAACCCGTAAGTCAGATTGCCCATGCGCGGAACGCTGAACGGCAGCGGAACATTTTGCGGAAACGCCAATCCCTGCGGATTTCTTAATGAGTAATATAAAGCGTAATTGCTCAGATTGGAGTCAGAATGAAGCGGAATCACGGTATTATTGCCGTCGTTGCCGCCGTTCAGAAAGATGCAGACCAACGCGCGATAATCGTTCGGCACATTTGCAGTTTTAGTTTGCTCGTCGGCTTTCTGCGCCATCGCGCTCATCAAACCGAAATGACGCATCTGCGTTGCCAATGCCGTCATGGTCAGGGCACAGCTTGATTTGATTAAAAATTCGCGTCTATTCTCTTTCATAATTTCTCCTTTTCGGTGGACAGTGGTTAGTTGTCGGTTTTGTTTTTTTTCTGACAACTGTCCACTGTCCACTGTTCATCTCTGCACTTGATACTGCGATGAAGTCGCGACCAGATAAACCGCTCGCTGCGCCCGCAAAAGCGGATTCGATTCGGGAACGCTCTGAACGACGCCGAGAATCGTGCTTCGCATCTGCGGCGACATCGTGCCGTGCAGCAATCTCAAATTGAGCATATCCATTAATTGATTGCCGCTCGGATCGGCTTCGGCAAACGACTGCATCTCCGCCAGACTGATTGAGGTTCCGAGCGTGATCCGCTGTTCCGGATTCGGATTAATGCGGTTAAAAATAATCGTGTTCCCGAAATTAGCCCGCACGACGGCGGTCACGGTCGTGTAAAGACCGAATTCGGGTCCTCTGAACGAAGTTCCCGGCACGACGTAATCCGGCGCGTAAAAATTGAACACCGACGGCGACATAAAAACGATCTGTCCCATCGCACCCGACTCGGTCGTCAAAACGCCGTCGCTCAAAGCCGAGCGGTCAGCCGAACGCGCGTCGAAATGCCGCGCGATATTCGTCAGAAACAAAACCGGCTCGCGCAATTTGCCGTAACGCGGGTCGGTTTTCACATCGCCGCGCGCTTCCGGGTCGAGCAGAATGGCTTTGACGACTTCCTTCATCTGCGCCACGTTTGTCCGGTTCGCGTTGAAAACCGCCGCGACGCGACCGACGTAAGCCGGCGTCGGATCGCCCGTCACAAGCTGTTGAATTAAAAATTTGCTGACAAACGGCGCGACGTTCGGGTGATTATAGATATTGTCGAGCGCCTGATTGAGCGAGTTATTAGCATAGGTCGTGATCGCCGCGCCGGTACAATTCGCGCAAGCCGGAAGGTTTGTCGTCGTCGAACCGGGATAGGTCAACAAGGTTTTTGCCTGTAAGTCGTGGTTATTGACGTTTGCAATCACCATCGGGTCAATAAAATTCGGCGCTCCGGGCGTGCGGTTCGGGCATTGCGCAAGACTGAATTCGCAAAGGTTCCAGCCCGTAAACGTCAGCGCGAATTTATATACGTCGTCCTGATCGTAAGTCGGAACCGGATTGCCGTCGCCGTCAAGCTGCACAGTTCCGTCCTGATTAAGCATAAACAGACCGATATTGAAAAGCTGCAAAACCTCGCGGGCGTAGTTTTCGTTCGCGCTGTAACGCGTCGAACCGCGCATATTCAGATAACCGCCCATTCCGGGATTGAGCGTCATTTCCTGCATCAGCTGACGCCAGTTTCCGAAAGCATTGCGGCTTAAAACTTTGTGATACGCCGTCATATGGCTCGATTGCTGAACCTCGACGCCGGAAATTACCCAGAGCTGCGCCAAAGCCCACGCGACGCGATGCCGCAGCTGTGCGTCGCCGTAGAAGGCTTCCTTGTAAAACCAGTTCTGCACCGGATACATCGAATAATGATTGGCAAAACAATTCGGGTCGGAATCGGGAAGATCGTTGTCTATCAAACCGTTGCAGTCGGGCGGCGGATTTGTCGGTCTCAAAGCGAAAGTCGGGTACGGCACGCTCGGGTACGGCGCTTCTAATTGCTCGGCGAGCCACGTTCTAAGCCCGATGCGGCGAACTCTGTCTTCGAGAGCCGTCGTCGGTCCGAAAGTCGCCTGCTCGAGAAAACGCGTTCTGTCGCCCGACCAGCGATAACCGATCGCATCTGCATCGTTTAAAGATTGTTTCTTTGTTCCGGCAAGATTGATTTTCGGCGAAATCGGCGCCGGCATCGCGATGGAATCGTCTTTCAGCGCGCCGCCCGTCGCGCCCAAACCGAGCCGGACGCGGTTGCTTTCAAGACCGCGCCACGCGACGCTAATGAGAACATCGCCTTTTTCCGGCGGCTGCTCGTAGCTTCTGAGTTCGTCTCTGAGTTCGACCGTGAGCGCGTAGATACGGCTGCGTCGATCATACAATTTCAGCCCTAAAACCGGAAAACGATAGCGCCTGCCGCGCGCGTCTTCGGCATATACGCGAAACGCGCCCTTGCCCTCGCCGCTCATCAGCTCGACGTTGGTGACGAATAAAACCGCCGTCGAATTCAAATTAAACGAATCGTTTCGCGGCGTCGCAAGCAAATCGCCCGAAGATTTATTTATTTCCCGAACCGCCAGAGCGCGTGTCGAATCGGGCGCGGTGAGCAGCACCGGCGGCGGCGAATTGGGATTCGGGTCTGTCTGCGCCGGAGCCGGAAAAGACAGTAAAATACTGACGAATAAAGCCACCCAAAACGGTCTGAGGCTTTCCAAGTGTTTTCGGTTCATACCCTTTTTTCCTTATTTATGTTTATCGAAAATTTACAATCCTGTTTGGTAAAGCAAGCCGCGAGTTTTGTTTATAATTACGGGTTAAACGGAATGACCGGCATTGCCAGCGGCGTATCGGTCGGGAACCCGAAATACCAGACTCCGAGACTGCCGTTCGAACTGTTCAGTATCCACCAGCTGCCGTCTGCGGGGCGAAAAACGGCAATATCCGTTTTGCCGTCGCCGTCATAATCGCCGGGTGTCGGTTTATCGGTCGGAAAGCCGAAGCTGACATACGACATATTGCCGTCGCTGCTGTTTTTAATTACCCAGAGCATTCTGTCCTGCTGGTTTTTGATTCCGGCGAAATCCGTTTTGCCGTCGCCGTCGTAATCGCCCGGAACCGGTGAATTGACATCGAGATACTGCGTCATTTGCGGCGTTGTGTAGATCGAGTTATAAGGCGCAAACCAAACCTTAAAGACGCCGTTGCTGAAAACCGCAATATCGCTGTGCCCCTCGTTGTCGTAATCGCCCGGAACTGGCGTCGGGATCACGTTGCAGGCATCGCCGATCGGTTTTCTGACCGTCGAATCAAAAAAGTCCCCGATAAAATAGACGCTGATATAACACGGCGCAGACGGATCCGGGCTGGTATTTATTTTGTAGAGCTGCCCGACTTCGGCGCGCGCGTCGCCCCAATAATTCCGGTTGAATTTGTCATAGCCGGGATTCCATTCGTAAACCAGCACATCATAGCCGCCCCCGCTTCTGAGAAACCAATACTCATTGGCATCGCCGATTTCAAAATTCCACCAGCGATGAATCCCGACGTCGGTTCTGCCGTCGCCGTCGTAATCGGCAGGCGCGGGAACGTCGAGCGTGCGTCCCCAGTGAACCGCGCCCGTCTGTCCCGTATAAGTATTGAGGTAATACCAGTAAGACGGCTGCGGGGCGATCGCCGGGTCGCGCGAACCTTCACGATAGAGCGCGATGTCGGTTCTGCCGTCGCCGTCGAAATCAAGCTTAAAACTGTTGTCGGTGGAAAAAACGTTTAGTGCCGTGAATAGACAGATGCAAAAGATAAAACCCGCCTGTAAACATTTCATGAATAATTGTCCCCGTTCAGTTAATTAAAATAATTAAAAATGTATTTTGGGCAGGACATTTTTAATTTCAATAGATGATTTAATCGGAATATCGGCTGATCAGCGGCAAACTTATTTTGACGTCCCGGATTTTGAGAATTTCCGCTGTCATTATTTTTCAACTGTTCCGAAGTTTTTATGAAACAAATTACATCATAACTGCCAAAAAACGTAAAGAAAATTTTTCTAAATTTTTCTAAATTTTCATGAATTAACAATTCGCGCTTCGGAACCGCGCAGCAGGCATTCCCGAATTTTCTTTCCGCCGGGAATCGTTTTCGTTATTTCCGAAATTAGCGATTTAAATAAATCCGGCGCGGATTTATTAAAAAATTAAATAGATAATTGGTAAAACCCGTCCGATGAAAATTTTTACATTGGTAAGAACAACTGATATATATTTTGTCTTTCATTAAAAGAATATATTGGACTGCCTGACTGTTAAAGTAAGTGTAAAACGAAAGAAAGGTGTAAATTAATTTCTAGAAAGTAAATTTTGGCTTGCAATAATTGGTTTTACCAATTATTATATTTTCAACATTTGATTCAAAGAAAATTAATTCTAAAAACCAAAAGGAAAATATAAAAATGAGTAAAGGTCAATTCCGTTTAAAGATGCTCTTTGGCTTAGCGACAATATTGCTGTTAAATTTCGCCGTCGTTTACGGACAGGAATTTCGCGGCACGATTTCCGGCACCGTTATGGACCCGAACGGCGCGGTTGTCGCCGGTGCGAACGTGACGGTTCAAAATATCGAAACGAACGTTTCGGCGAGTGTCACGACCGGCGATGACGGCGCATATTCGTTCCCGCTGCTCCAGCCCGGAAAGTATAAAGTTACCGCGACGGCGGCGAATTTCAAAACAACCGTTCAGGAAAATATCCTGCTTAATATTGACGACCGCCTGACGGTTGACGTTCAGCTGCAGATCGGCGCTTCGACCGAAGTTAATATTATCGCCGACACGCAGCTGATCGACACCGGCACGGTGACGATCGGCACGGTCGTCACGCAGCGGCAGGTCGAAGAATTGCCGCTTGCCGAAGGCGCGCCCTACACGCTCGCCACCCAATCGCCGGGCATCGTCTATACGGGTGACCCGAATTTTACCGGACCGACGGCAAACGGAAATCTTGCCGGCTTCCGCACGAACGGCACATCAGGAAATCTGATCACGCTCGACGGTTCGCCGAATCTGGCTTACAGCGGGCAGGTCGCTTTTACGCCGCCCTCGGACGCAGTACAGGAATTCAAAGTGCAGACGAACAGTTTTGACGCCGGCAACGGCTTTACCGCCGGTTCGACCGTCAACGTCGCGCTCAAGAGCGGAACCAACGATTTTCGCGGTTCGGCATATATTTTCGACCGCAACAAAAACCGTACGGCGAACAACTTCTTTAATAACCGCGTCGGGCGCGAGCGTCCCGACCGCCAGTATAATCGCTACGGCACGGTTTTGGGCGGACCCGTTCGTTTGCCGTATATCTACGACGGCAGAGACCGCACGTTTTTCCTTTTTTCATATGAGCGGCAAAAAGACAACGTCGCCCAGCCGACAACCTATTCCGTACCGACGCTTGCGATGCGCAACGGCGACTTTTCAGCGCTTTTACCGACCACTGTGATCTATGATCCGGCAACCGCATTTACGGGAAACAGCACATGCGGAACCACCGGCACGCTCAATACCGTTTGCCGAACGCCGTTCGCGGGAAACATTATTCCGGCAAATCGCATTTACCAGCCGGCGCGCAACTTCCTCAGCCTGTTTCCCGAACCGAACCAGCCGGGATTGGTCAACAACTATATTACCGACCAGAATCTGATTCGCCCGTATCGCTCATACCTGGTTAAAATTGACCATAACTTTAACGAAAGCAACCGGATGTTCGTTAAGTACTATCACAGCCGCAACACGGAAGATCGTTACAATTTAACGCTCGAACCGGGCTCGATCTTTCAGGGCTTTGAAAATCGCCGCAACAACGGCGGAAACATTGACTACACCTCGACGCTCACGAACAGCTTTATTTTCAACATCCGCGCAAGCTACAGCCAGTTTAAGCTTCGTCGTTATCAGGACGGTCAGCCGACGGCTGCCGAACTGGGCTTTACCGGAATTCCTTCGATCCGTTCCGACGGCGTTTTCCCGCGTTTCGATTTCAGAAACTATATGACGGTCGGTTCGCAGCGCGCCGACTACAATAACGGACAGGAACGTCCCTTCGACCTTTTCTCGATTCAGCCGACTTTAACGCAAATCTGGGGAAATCACACGCTCCGCTACGGCTACGACTTCCGCAAACTGCGCGAACGTTTTGCGAGCGACGGCTACAGCGCGGGCAGATTCCTGTTTGACGGAACATACACGATGCAGGCATCCAATTCGGGCGCCACGCAGCGCGACCTCGCCGGACGCGACATCGCTTCGTTCCTGCTCGGCATTCCGGTCGCTTCGGGCAACAGCCTGATCGACAATCCGACCGTTTATGACACGAGTTCGACCTATCACGGATTCTTTATTCAGGACGATTGGCGTTTTTCGCAGAAACTGAACTTTAACATCGGTCTGCGCTACGAAGTCGAAAGCGGCGTCCGCGAAAAAGAAGGTCGCATCGTGACCGGCTTTGACCCGCGCATCGCGAGTCCGATCGCGGCACAGGCGCTGGCAAATTACAATTCGAGCATCCCGCCGTCGGTTCCGATCGGAGCTTTCCAAAATCTGTCGGGCGGCTTGACCTTTGCCAACAGCAGCAGCGATGTCAATCAATCTACCGACTGGAACAACTTCCAGCCGCGCATCGGCGTAACCTACGCTTTGAACGAAAAAACCGTGATTCGCGCGGGCTTCGGGATTTTCACTTCGCCGTTTCAGATTCAGACGATTTTCCAACCCGGATTTTCGACGCCGACGCTCTTTACGCCTTCGACCAACAATGGTCTGACGTTTGGCGCGACGCTTCAAAATCCGTTTCCGGGCGGAATCGTTCCGTCGCCCGGCGCGGCGCTCGGACTGCTGACCTTTACGGGTCGCGACGTGACGGCGGCAAACGCCACCGGACCGACGAGCACGGTTCTTAACTACGAAAGAAAAAATGCCAACTTCGCGCGTTTCGTCTTCGGCGTTCAGCGCGAACTGCCCGGCAAGATCGGCTTCGAAGCGACGTATATTTATTCGAAAGGCTACAATCTGTCGGTCAACCGCGAGCTGAACGCGATTCCGCGCCAGTTCCTGAACGACTTTACGGGCGTCACGGACGGCGCGGCGATTCTTGCCGCGATCACCTCGGTCAACACCTTTTTGAACGCGAACGTGTCGAATCCTCTGCGCAGTCTGATTCCCAACGGCGGCGCGTTTAACGCCACCACGATTCAGCGGCGGCGGCTTTTAACTCCGTTCCCGCAGTTCGGCAACATCGCCGTGACCGAATACGACGGAACGAGCACCTATCAATCTCTACAGCTTCAGGTGGTCAAACGTTTTACCAAGAGTCTTTCGCTTAACGGTTCTTATACATTCTCGCGCGAACATCAAAAAACGCAGTATTTGAACCCGCAAGATACGGAATTGATCGACATCGTTTCGCCGACCGAAAGACCGCATCGCTTTACGTTTTCGGCTATTTATGAACTGCCGATCGGCAAAGGTCGCTTGATCGGTAAGGAATGGAATTCGTGGGTTGACGCGCTGATCGGCGGCTGGCAGGTGCAGGGCGTTTATGAATGGCAGTCGGGCGAACCGCTCCAGTTCGGAAACGTTTATTACAACGGCGACCCGCAGTTTCTCGTCAACATGCTCGGTAAAAAAGACCCGGGCGGTCGCCGCTACGGAATTGATATTCCGGCGTTCGACACTTCGGGCTTTTTTATCAACGGCGTCGCTCCCGCCTTCGCCAATAATTACACGAGCGGCTCGACCAACACTTTGAGAAACTTCCCGCTGACTCTTAGTGATTTCCGCAACCAGCGTTTCTTAAAGTTCGATGTCGGGATGTCGAAAAACTTCCGCTTCCGCGAAAGAATGAAACTGCAGATCAGAATCGAAGCGATCAATGCGCTCAACACGCCGTACTTTAACGCGCCGATTCTCGATCCGACGAATGCCAACTTCGGCTTTACGGTCGCGCCGACGCGCCAACCGCCGAGAGACATTCAGCTCGGCGCGCGGTTTACGTTCTAATTCGAGCGGTTCTTTTTTAACTGAAACACATCAAGCCCTTTGCGGCGTCAAAACCAAAAAGGGCTTGATGTGTCTTTACACAAGGGATTACAGAGGGATTTTATGAAGATTTTTTGCCTGATTAATTTAATTTTGCTTTTCGGATTCGCCCCGGCGATTGCGAAAGCCCAAAATTTCCCGGGCAAAAAAGCTGATTTAACGGTTGCGGCGGACGGCAGCGGCAGCGTCAAAAGCGTTCAGGAAGCCGTCAATCGCGTTCCCGAAAACAATAAAAAGCGCTTCGTCATTTTCATCAAACCGGGCGTTTACCGCGAGCAGATCAGAATTCCCGCCAACAAACCGTATATTTCCTTTATCGGCGAAAAAGCCGAAACCACAAAATTAACCTTCAATCTATCGAACAAAGACGCCGGTTCAACGTCCGCAAGCTACAGCTTTTATGTCGGCGGACACGATTTTTACGCCGAAAATATCACCTTTGAAAACTCGTTCGGAACAGGTTCGCAGGCGGTCGCCGTATTGACCGAAGCCGATCGCCTCGTATTTAAAAACTGTCGTTTCTTAGGCTGGCAGGACACGCTTTACGCGAAAAACGGGCGGCAGTATTTTGAAAACTGCTATATCGAAGGACACGTTGATTTTATCTTCGGTCAGGCGGCGGCGGTTTTCGAGAGTAGCGTAATTCATTCGAAAGGCGACGGTTACATCGCCGCGCCGATGCGTTTCGCGGCGGACGAAAGCGCGGGACTCGTTTTTATCAATTCAAAATTGACCGGCGAAAATATCAAAAAAGGCGTCTATCTCGGGCGACCGTGGCGCGATTACGGGAGAACGGTTTTTCTCGACACGGAAATGGACGCGCACATCGTGCCCGAAGGCTGGCATCACTGGCTGCCCGAGCGCGAAAAAACGGCTTATTTCGCCGAATACAATTCGAAAGGCGCGGGCGCGAAACCCGGTGCGCGCGTCAAATGGGCGCGCCAATTATCAAAAGACGAAGCAAAAGTTTTCTTAACGGAAAACTTTCTCAAGGGCGCGGACGGTTGGAATCCGAAACGCGCGGATTTCGACTGGCAGGAGCAAACCGCGCCCGATTATAAACTCGTTTCGTGGAACGACGTTTTAGAGCAGAAACCGTTATGGTATCCGGTTGACGAAGCGACGCGCATCGCCAATCAGGTCGTTTTGTATCAGCGCGACAACGGCGGCTGGGAAAAAAACGTTGATATGGCGGCGATGCTCACGCAAGCCGAACGCGAAAAACTTCTCAGCGAAAAAGCTTCGACCGATACGACGATCGATAACGGCGCGACGACCACGCAGCTTCGGTATCTCGCGAAAGTCGTGACGGCGAAAAATATCGAACCGCACAAAGCGGCTTTTCTGAAAGGCTTGGATTTTCTGCTCGCGATGCAGTATGCGAACGGCGGCTTTCCGCAGTTTTTCCCTCTGAAAAAAGATTATTCGCGCTACGTCACTTTCAACGATAACGCGATGATCAACGTGTTGAAAGTTTTGCGCGACATTGCCAGAAAGAAGGAAGATTATCTGTTCGTTGACGAAGAACGCCGCGCAAAAGCGGAAAAAGCCGTGACGCGCGCAATCCCCGTGCTTCTCAAAACGCAGATCGAGATCGGCGGCAAAAAAACTGTCTGGGCGGCGCAGTATGACGAACTTACTCTGAAACCCGCGAACGCCCGAAAATTCGAACCGGCATCGCTGACGGCTGGCGAATCTGTGGGCATCATCAGATTTTTAATGCTCGACGCCTCGCCCGATCAGGCGACGATCGACGCGATCGAAGCGGCGATTTCGTGGTATCGCGCCAACAAAATCGAAGGCATCCGCTGGGAACGTAAGAACGGCGAAAGCAAGGTCGTCAAAGACAAAAACGCGAAGCCCGTCTGGGCGCGATTTTACGAGTTCAAAACGATGAAGCCGATTTTCATCGGGCGCGACGCGGTTATTCGTTACGACGTTGCGGAGATCGAGCGAGAGCGCCGCAACGGCTACGCGTGGTACGTTTCGGAACCGAACGAGCTGCTTGAGAAGGATTATCCGAAATGGAAGGAAAAAATCGCTAAGGCGAAATAATCTTTAAAAAATCACCCCTTCAAAAATTTCAGGAGAAGAATTTTAAATAATGAAAAAGTTTCGAGCTAAAATATTAGTCTCTTTGTCTGTCGTGTTGTTTGCGGCAGCGGCGCTGTTTGTGAATTTCGTCGTTCAGGCGACGACCGTCGTTGACGACGTCTTTGCCGATTCGAACAGTACGAATCAGGATTTGCCGAATAATTCGATGCAGATCTTCAAGGCGCGTTCGGCGACCGTCAGAACCACGACTGCGGGCAACGCCGAATTCGATATGACGGCAACCGGTACGAGTTCGGAAGCCTTCTGGGGACATTTTACAAATTCGGGCGCGCCCGTTACTTTGGGCGTCGGCGACAGCGTGACGTTTGCCGGAACTTTTACATTGACGGGTTTTGTCGGCACCGGGCAGGATATTCGCTTCGGTCTTCTAGATTCTAAGGCTACGCGCAACGCGGCGGATTTGACCGGCGGGCAAAACAACGCGGCTTTCGGCGACGACACGGGCTACGCCGCGCAATATGTTGCGAGCGGCACCGGATCGCCGTTCGTTTTATACCGCCGCGACGTGACCGTTCCGGCGACGACGAATATTTTCAACTCGTTTTCAGCCGCAGGTTTTACCCTGTTGCCGGGAACCGGCGCAACCGCCAGACAGCCTTTGACAAGCGGCACGCCGTATACTTTTTCATACACCGTGACGCGCAATTCGGCGACCGAAACCGCCGTTACGATCGCTGTTACGGGCGGCGCGCTCGCGAATTATAATTTCACGGCGATCGAAACGAGCGCGACGCCGAACAACACTTTCGACTGGTTTACGTTTCGCATCGGCGGCAGCGGCTTTGCGCAAAAATTCGCGCTCAATCGCCTGAAGGTTGATTTTAATCCCGCCGCGCCCGTGATTACGACGCAGCCCGTACCGCCGAGTCTGACGGTTTCGGTCGGCGCAAATGTTCAATATTCGGTCGGCGCGTCGGGCAGCGGGCTTTCGTATCAATGGCTCAAGGACGGAACCCCGATTAACGGCAACGCTTCGGCATTGAGCGCGACGCTGCAATTAACGAACGTGCAGACGACCGCGACGGGCGTTTATTCGGTCAATGTCATCAACGCGGGCGGCACGACGCCGAGCAATCCCGTAACTTTAACCGTCACATCGGGACCGACCGACCCGCCGCCGGTGATTGACCAGCAGCCGCAAAATACGACGGCGATCGTCGGCACCGCGACGAGTCTTTCGATCCAGGCGACCGGACCGAATCTGACTTATCAATGGTTTAAGAACGGCAATTTGATTAACGGCGCGACCGGCGCGACTTTGAATTTTGCAAATGTTCAAACCTCGGACACGGCGGATTATACGGTCAACGTTTCAAACGGCGGCGGCACGATTCCGAGCGACGTGGCGCGGCTGACAGTCGTTTCGGCGATGTCGGCGACGGCGTTCGAACCGACCGCAAATGCAAGCGGAATCTGCACGGACAAGCCTTTGAGCATCACGTTCAATCAAGCGCCGAAACTCGGCACGAGCGGACGACTTCGTGTTTATGAAGCGAACGGAATATTAGTTGACACGATTGATATGTCGGCGGCGGCGCAGACCAAAACCATCGGCGGCGTTTCGGCGTTTCGTTATTACCCGATCATTATCGAAGGCAACACGGCAAACGTTTATCTGCACGCGCAGCTTTCATACAACAAGACTTATTACGTGACGATCGAACCGGGCGTTTTGCTCGATCAGGCAAATGCGCCGTTCGTCGGTTTCTCCGATCCGAACACTTTTCGTTTTTCGACCAAAACGAGCGCGCCGGCAGCGGGAACAAACCTTTTGACGGTCGCGGCTAACGGCACGGGCAATTTCTGCACGATTCAGGGCGCGGTTGATTTCGTTCCCGCAAACAATGCGCAGCGCGTCGTCGTGAGCGTTAAAAACGGAACTTACACGGAAATCGTTTACATCCCGTCGAACAAACCGCAGATCACCGTTAAAGGCGAAAGCCGCGCCGGAACCGTTCAGCGCTACGCCAACAACTGCAACTTAAACTGCGCGGTTTCAGGCAATTACCGCACGTCGTTCGGCGTTGACGCAAACGATTTTGCGCTCGAAAATATCACGCTCCACAACACGACGCCGCAGGGCGGATCGCAAGCCGAAGCATTGCGCACGAACGGTCTGCGCGCGGTCGTCAATCAGGTCAATTTAAAGAGTTTTCAGGACACGCTTTTGACGCAGAAATCGGCGTTTATCAATAACAGCTATATCGAAGGCGACGTTGATTTTATGTGGGGCAACGGCGCGACGTATTTCAAAAACACCGAGCTGAAATCCCTGCGCGACGGCGGTTATTACACGCAGATTCGCAACAATTCGGGCGTTTACGGCAACGTTTACGTCAACTGCCGCTTTACGAAAGGCGCAGGCATTACGAGCGGAAATTATCTTTCGCGCATTGATCCCGACGATTTTCCGTTCAGCCAGGTCGTTTTGATTGATTCGCAGATGGATTCGCACATCATTCCCGCCGGTTGGCGATTCGACAATCCGACCAATCCGGTTGACGCGGCGAATTATCCGAATATCCGTTTCTGGGAATATAATTCGACCGCGCTCGACGCCGTGACGCCGATCGACTGCACACAACGGCATCCGATTTCGCGCAATTCCTGCAACAATCCTTTATCGACGGCAGAAGCCGATTTTTATCGTAATCCGGCGAACATTACGGGCTTTACGCCGCAGGAAAAACTGACGGCAGCCGTCACGCTTTCGAATCTTTCGCACGTTTACGACGGCTCGCCGAAAGCCGCGACGATCGCGACCGACCCGGGCGGTTTAACGATTGACGTAACTTATAACGGAAACCCGACCGCGCCGACCAATGCCGGAACTTACACGGTCGTCGCAACCGTCAACGATACGAATTATCAAGGCTCGGCAACCGCCACTTTAACGATCGCCAAAGCGGCAGCGATAGTAACGCTCACGAATTTAACGCAGACATTCGACGGCAATCCGAAACCCGTCACGGTCACGACCAATCCGGCTAACCTAAGCTATTCAATAACTTATAACGGCTCGGCAACGGTTCCGTCGGCGATCGGAAATTACGCGGTCGCGGTGAGCATCACCGACCCCAATTACGCGGGCGGCGCGAGCGGAAATCTGAACATTAAATCAACCGTCAAAGCGTTCGCAGCTGCCGAAGGCGCGGGCGCATATGCGGTCGGCGGGCGCGGCGGCGATACGTATCACGTGACGAATCTCAACGATACGGGCGCGGGCAGTCTGCGCAACGGCATCACGACCGCGACCGGAGCGCGCACGATCGTGTTCGACGTTTCGGGAACGATCGAGCTGAATTCGCGCCTGATTATCAATAAATCATTTCTCACGATCGCCGGACAAACCGCGCCGGGCGACGGCATCACGATTGCGGGCTGGACGACGAACGTGACCAACGCGCAGCACGTCATCATTCGCTATCTGCGTTTCAGAACTGGCGATATTCGATGCTCGTCCGGAATGGAAGGCGACGCGCTCTGGGTTGATAATTCAAAAGACGTGATTATTGACCACGTTTCGGCTTCGTGGAGCATTGACGAAAGTTTGTCGGTCACGGATTCCGACCGCGTGACGGTGCAGTGGTCGTTTATCACGGAAAGCCTGAACCAGTCGTGTCATCCCGAGGGTCGACACGGCTACGGTTCGCTGATTCGCTACGGCAGCGGGCGCATCTCGTATCATCACAATCTTTACGCGCATCATTTCAATCGCAATCCGCGCGTCGGCGACAACATCACGCTCGATTTCGTCAACAACGTGATTTACGATTGGGGAACCGACGCGAGCTACAGCGGCGCGGCGTCGGAAGGCATTACAAAGGTCAATTACGTCGGCAATTATCTGGTCGCCGGACCGAACACGCCGTCGGCGAAACGCAACCGCGCATTTAACGGCGGAAGCATAAATACGTGGATCTATCAGGACGGCAACGTGATCGACGGCAACGTTAACGGCACACACGACGGCGCGAACACAGGCTGGGCGATGTTTGCCAATCTTTACACGCAGCAAGCCGCGCCGATTAACTTGAGCGCCGACGATGCGAGCGTCAAAGAAGCGAATGATTCGCTGATCGATATTGCTCCGAGCGATGCGGAAACGGCTTACAATCAGGTTTTGCTGACCGCCGGAAGCTCGCGCAAACGCGACGCGGTCGATACGCGCATCTTTAACGAAACGCGCTATGAAACCGGCGCGATGATAAATTCGCAAAACGACGTAGGCGGCTTCCCGCTCTTAAATTCCCTGCCCGCGCCGGTTGACACCGATCAGGACGGTTTGCCCGACACATGGGAAAACCAGAACGGCTTGAACCCGAACGATCCGGCGGACGCCGCGCTGATCGCGCCGAACGGCTACAGCAATCTTGAAAATTACGTCAACAGCAATTTGTTTGCGCCGACCGCCGCGAACGTTTCGATCAGCGGGAAAGTTTTGACCGGCAAAGGTCAGGGCATCTCGCGTACAGTCGTGACGCTGACCAACGCGGCGGGCGAAACGCGAGTGGTGCAGACAAACACGTTCGGCTTTTACAATTTCGCTGACGTTCCCGCAGGCGAAACTTACATCATAACGGTCGAAAGCCGCCGCCACACGTTCGAAAATCCGTCGCAGGTTTTGAACGTCAGCGAGGATGTCGCCGAGTTAAACTTTACGGCGAATGAATAAATTTTCTTTGCGACTTTGCGACTTTGCGGGATAAAAATCCAGTGTCCCGCAAAGTCGCAAAGTCGCAAAGAAGAAATACATAAGTTAAATAAAAACAATGAGTAATCGCAGAGAATTTTTACAACTTTTAGGACTTACCGGTGTCGGCTTGGTTTTACCGCAAATCTCTTTCGGTCAAACGACGAGTTCGGCGGACGCGTGGACGAAAGAATACCCGCGCATTTTGGCGCGCATAAAAGCCCCGAAGTTTAAGAAAAAAGATTATTTAATCACCAAATACGGCGCGGTTGCCGACGGCAAAACTCTGGCGACCGAAGCTTTCAAAAAAGCCATCGAAGATTGCAGCAAAAAAGGCGGCGGGCGCGTCGTCGTTCCGGCGGGCGCATTTTTGACGGGCGCGATTCACTTGAAATCGAACGTTAATCTGCACGTTGCAAAAGGCGCGACCGTCAAATTTTCGACCAATCCGACGGATTATCTGCCGATCGTCCACACGCGCTGGGAAGGCATGGAACTGATGCATCTTTCGCCGCTCATTTACGCCTACGAGCAAACAAATATCGCGATTACGGGCGAAGGAACTCTCGACGGGCAAGGCAAAGCATTTTTCTGGAAATGGCACGGAAATCCGCGCTACGGCGGCGACCCGAAAGTCATCAGCCAAAAGCCCGACCGCGATAAGCTCTACGATATGATGACGCGCAACGTGCCGCTTGAACAGCGAATTTTCGGCGAAACGCGCTATCTGCGACCGCAGTTTATCCAGCCTTATAAATGCAAAAACGTTTTGATCGAAGGCGTGCGAATCATCGATTCGCCGATGTGGGAAGTTCATCCGGTTTTGTGCGAAAACGTGATCGTAAGAAAATTGAATATCGCGACGTACGGACCGAATAACGACGGCTGCAATCCCGAATCGAGCAAAGACGTGCTCATCGAAGACTGCCTGTTCGACACGGGCGACGACTGCATCGCGATCAAATCGGGCAGAAACAACGACGGTCGGAGAATCGGCGTTCCGTCGGAAAACATCATTGTCCGCAACTGTATTTTCAAAGACGGGCACGGCGGCATCACGGTCGGCAGCGAGATTTCGGGCGGTTTCCGTAATCTTTTCGCCGAAAACAACCGGCTCGATTCGCCCGATCTGTGGACGGCGTTAAGAATCAAAAACAACGCTTCGCGCGGCGGGCGGATTGAGAATCTGTATTTTAGAAATATTACCATCGGAAAGGTTTCGCGGTCGGCGATCGAGATGGATTTCAATTACGAAGAAGGCGCGAAAGGCGAATTCACGCCGATCGTCAGAAATTTCGTGGTCGAAAATCTGACCGCGCAGGATTGCAGCAAAGCCGTTGATTTGCAGGGACTCGATAAAGCGCCGCTTTACGATATTTTCTTGAAAAACTGCGATTTCGGAAAAGTTACGAACCCGAATATCGTTAAAAATGTCAATAATCTGAAACTTGAAAACGTCAAAATGAACGGTAAAGTAGTTGATAAGTTAGTTTAACGGATCGCCGTTATCCTGACGGCAATGAACGCCTGAAGCGTTCAAACAAACCTGATTTACTTTAACCGTTGAACGGAGATTAAACCGCTGAGATTGCTGTTGGCAATCTATGCCGTCAGGATGACGGCGTTCCAAAATAATATGGCTGATAAAAATTCAATCAATCGTCGTGATTTCGTGAAATCCGCCGCCGTCGCGGGCGCAGGATTATTATTGGCAAATTCCGCCTCGGTCAACGCGCAGACCGTTGCCCGAAAGCGTTACGCGATCGTCGGCACCGGACACCGCGCGACCGGAATGTGGGGCGTCGATCTCATGAAAAAATATTCGGCGGAAGTCGAATTCGTCGGATTGTGTGATAAAAACTCGAAGCGCGTCGAAGCCGGAAAAAAACTGATCGGCACGGATTGCCCGACGTTTACGAATTTCGATGAGATGCTCGCGAAAACTAAACCCGAAATTTTGATGGTCACGACCGTCGATTCGACGCACCACGAATTTATCACCAAAGCCGTCGCGCGCGGCATCACAGTAATCACCGAAAAACCGATGGTCACCGAAGCCGCGCAGTGCCAAAAGGTTTTGGACGCCGAGAAGAAATATAAAAATCCGATCATCGTCACGTTTAATTACCGGTATGCGCCGAAACATCAGAAAATCAAGGAAATTATTCAGGCGGGCGAGATCGGCGAAGTTACTTCGGTCAATTTCGAATGGTATCTCGACACGCGCCACGGCGCGGATTATTTCCGGCGCTGGCATCGCTTAAAATCCGGCGGCGGCAGTCTCTGGGTGCATAAATCAACACATCATTTCGATCTGATAAACTGGTGGCTAAATGCCGATCCGGCGGAAGTTTCGGCTTACGGGAAACTGAATATTTACGGCAAAAACGGCGCCTTTCGCGCTTCGAACTGCCGACCTTGCCCGAATAAATCGAAATGCCCTTTTTACTGGGATATGACGAAAGACGCACGGCTGATGAAGCTTTACGCCGAAGCCGAAGACGTTGACGGCTATCATCGCGACGGCTGCGTTTTTAAGGAAGATATCGATATTTACGATACGATGGCGGCGAATGTGAAATATTCTAACGGCGTAATGTTGAATTATTCTTTGAACGCTTCGATGCCGATCGAAGGCTACCGCCTGTCGTTTACCGGAACGAAAGGACGGCTCGAAGTGCGCGATTACGAGCGCCAGCCTTGGGAAGTCGCCGAAAAATCGGAAGCTTATTTGATTAAAAATTTCAGCGGCAAGCGCGAAAAGCTCTTGATGCCGCAAATCGAAGGCGGACACGCGGGCGGCGACGACCGTCTGCGCGACGTGATCTTCAAAAACGCGGCGGTTCCCGAATATTTGAAACTGCCGAGCGCGCGCGCCGGCGCGATGTCGTGTCTGACCGGAATCGCGGCGCGGACGAGCATCGAGCAAAGCCGTCCGGTAAAAATCGGCGAGCTGATTCGTTTATAAATCATGAAATTCGTAAGCGCTTTAATTCTGGTTCTGATTTTGAGTTTGTTGGCTTTGGGGCAGCAAAAATCGCCGCTCACGATCCATCTGATCGGCGATTCGACCGTTGCCGATAAGCCTCTTGACGACAATCCGGAGCGCGGCTGGGGACAGATTCTGCCGCGGTATTTCGACGAAAAAGTTGTTATCAGAAATCACGCCGTCAACGGCAGAAGCACGAAAAGTTTTATCGACGAAGGACGCTGGGACGCGGTTTTGAAAGAACTCAAAGCGGACGATTGGGTCTTCGTCCAGTTCGGGCATAACGACCAGAAATCCGAAGACCCGACGCGCTATGCCGCCGCGAATACGGATTACCGGAAAAATTTAGTGCGTTTCGTTAATGAAGCGCGCGCGAAACAGGCGCGCGTTTTGCTGATTACGCCCGTCATGCGGCGGCGTTTTGACGACGGCGGTAAATTCTTTGATACGCACGGCGAATATCCGTTGGCGGTCAAAGCGGTCGCCGAGGAATTACGCGTTCCGCTCTTCGATCTACATCAAAAAAGCCGTGTCGTGATCGAAGAGCACGGCGTCGAAGGTTCGAAAAAGATTTTTCTGCATTTCGGCGCGAATCATTTTGAAAAGATAAAAGACGGCAAAAAAGACGACACGCATTTCAGCGAATACGGCGCGGCGCTGATCGCTTCGCTCGTCGCCGATGGCTTGCGCGAATTGGGTCTCGACGTTTCGAAATATCTCAAGCGCTCGGATTTCAATGAAAAATTCGCGTATGAGCTGCCGAAAATCTACGAGCCGCATTTTTCCAGACAAATCTTTAACATCGCGGATTTCGGCGCGAAATCCGACGGCTTAACGCTCAACACGAAAGCGATCAACGACGCGATCGCGGCGGCAAACGCGGCGGGCGGCGGAACCGTTCTCGTTCGGAAAGGCATCTGGCTGACCGGTCCGATTGTTTTGAAAAGCAATGTCCGGCTTCACTTAGAAAAAGGCGCGCTCATCGCTTTCAGTAAAAACCGCGACGATTTTCCGCTCGTCGAAACTTCGTTCGAAGGCGTCGCCGCGTTTCGCGCGCAGGCTCCCGTCTCGGCATATCAAGCGGAAAACATCGCGATCACCGGCGAAGGAATTATTGACGGCGGCGGCGCGGCGTGGAAGCCGGTCAAACGCGGCAAGATGACCGAAACGGCGTGGCGCGCCCTTCTAGCTTCGGGCGGAAAAGTGAGCGCCGACGGCAACATCTGGTATCCTTCCGAGAGCGCTTTGAAAGGCAGTTTGACGGGCGACATCGGCAAAACGAGCGCGGGCAAAACCAAAGCTGATTTCGAAGACGTCAAAGATTTTCTGCGACCGAATATGGTGCAGTTCGTCGAAAGCCGAAACATTCTGGTCGAAGGCGTCACGTTTCAGGATTCGCCGGCATGGACGCTTCATTTTCTTTTGAGCGAACACATTACAGTGCGCGGCGTCAAAGTTAAAAATCCGTGGTACGGGCAAAATAACGACGCGGTCGATCTCGAATCGAGCCGCAACGCGCTGCTTGAAAATTGCGTGTTCGACACCGGGGACGACGCGATCACCTTAAAATCCGGGCGCGACGCCGAAGGGAGACGGCGCAACGTGCCGACCGAAAACATCATTGCGCGAAATATGACGATTTATCACGCGCACGGCGGTTTCGTGATCGGTTCGGAAATGTCGGGCGGCGTGCGCAACGTGTTTATTTCGAATTCCGTGTTTATCGGCACGGACATCGGCTTGCGCTTTAAAACGCAGCGCGGGCGCGGCGGTCTGGTCGAAAATGTTTATGCCGCGCACCTGACAATGAAAGACATTCCGGGCGACGCGATTTCGTTCGATATGTATTACGGCGGAAAAAATCAGAAAGACGAGAAATTCGCCGTTTCGGAAGCGACGCCGCGTTTCGAAAACTTTTTTATTCACGACATCATCATTCAAGGCGCAAAACGCGGCATTTTTCTGCGCGGTCTGCCCGAAATGAACGTGAAAAATATCCGGCTCGAAAATTTGACGATAATTGCCGATACCGGAATGTACGCCGAGGAAGCCGAAGCGATTTCGATTAAGAATTTAACTTTGCTGACCAAAGAAACGAATCCGGTAATCACGATTCTGAACGGCAAACAAATCGCATTCGATAATTTAAGGTATCAAACCGGCGCGGAACTGCTCGTCAGCGTTTCAGGCGAAACGAGCCGCGATATTAGATTGCTCAATACAGACGTTTCAAAAGCAAAAAAAGGAGTTTTGACGGCGACGGCGGTAAATTCCGTTCGAAGCAGCCAGTAACTAAGATAGGTTTTTTAGGTAAAATGAACGTTGTTCTAAAAATTACGCTCGTTGTTTTGATTTCCGCCGCGACGGTTTCAGCGCAGGAATTCGTGCCGCTCTGGGAAAAAGGCAAAATGCCGAATTCGAAGGGTTTGGATTTGAAAGACGACATTCGCAGCGAGCGGATTTATCAGGTCGGAACGCCCGGATTTTATACGTTTTTTCCGTCGAATCAGGAAAACAAAGGCGCGGCGGTTTTGATTTGTCCGGGCGGCGGTTATGAAAGATTAGCGTATATCATCGCAGGTTTCCAGATCGCGAAATGGTTTAACGCGATGGGCGTTTCGGCGTTTGTGCTGAATTATCGTCTGCCGAATTCGCCGGATTTGAAGCAGCGCGAAACCGCGCCGCTGATGGACGCGCAAAGAGCGATGCGTTTGATTCGCCAAAGCGCCGAAAAATGGCAGATCAAACCCGACAAGATCGGAGTTTTCGGAACTTCGGCGGGCGGACATCTCGCGGCAAGCTTAGCGACCGGCGCGGACGATTTGTCGAAAACCGGCGACGCCGGGGACGCTTTTTCCTTTGCGCCGAATTTTGCGATCTTGATTTCGCCGGTGATTACGATGGGCGAATTTACGCACGCCGGCAGCAAAAAAAATCTGCTCGGCGAAAATCCGTCAAGGGAATTGATTGAAAAATATTCGCTCGAAAAACGGGTAACGGCAAAAACGCCGCCGGTTTTTCTGGTTCACGCAGCGGACGATAAATCGGTCAGCGTTCGAAATTCGTTGATGTTTTACAATGCTTTGCTCGATAAAGACGTTCCGGCGAGCCTGCATATTTTCCCGTTCGGCGCGCATTCGATCGCGCTCAGAAATAATCCGGGTTCGACCGAAGAATGGACGCGGCTTTGTGAAATGTGGTTGGTTGAGATGGGATTTATTCCCGATAAATTGAAGAAATAATTTTATGAAAAACTTGGCTTTATTGCTTTTTTTAGGGTTGATTTTCGGCGTTTCCGTTCGCGCGCAAAGCGAAATTTTCGTTTCCGTTTCGAATAATCTTTCGGCGGCGCGCGAAAACGAAACCGTCGTTTTAGATTGGAACGAGCTTTTACGGCTCAACCCGGCGCTCAAACCGGATTTCGTCAAAGTCACCGATTCGTCCGGCGGCGGCGCGCTCGCCTCGCAAACGATTGACGCGGACGCCGACGGCAAACCCGAAAAATTTATTTTTCAGGTCAGTTTCGCGCCAAACGAAAAGGCAAAGAAGATCAAGATCGAAGCGACAGCGGAACGCCAAGCAGCGGCGGAAACAAAAACCTTCGCGCGTTTCGTGCCCGAAAGAATGGATGATTTCGCGTGGGAAAACGACCGCGTCGCATTTCGCACTTACGGAAAAACGCTCGAAAAGGAATTGGTTTCGAGCGGAATCGACGTTTGGGCAAAGCGCGTCAATTACCCGATCATCGATAAATGGTACAAGGGCGGCGACGCGTTTTATCACACCGACAACGGGATGGGACTCGATTTTTATTCGGTCAAACGCTCGCGCGGATGCGGCGGCGCAGGCGTCTGGGACGGTACGAAAATTCACGTTTCGCGTAATTTCGCCAGCTCGAAAGTTTTGGCAAACGGTCCGCTGCGCACCGTTTTCGAGCTTCGATACGAACCGTGGAACGTGAACGGCGTGATGGTTTCCGAAACGAAACGCATAACGATCGACGCGGGACAGAATTTCTACCGCGTCGAGAGTTTTTACGACGCGCCGGACGATCTGCGGGATATTGACATCGCCGTCGGAATCGCCAAACACGAAGCGGATTTCAAGGGCGAATTCGACAAGGGCAAAACGTGGATGAGCTTGTGGGAAACGAACGAGAAAAACGGCAGTCTCGGCTGTGCGGTGATTGCCGAACCGCAGACTTTTCAATCGTTTAAGGATATTCCGGCAGAGCAGTTCGATTTTCCGCAGCATCTTTCGGTGATCGCCGCAAAACCCGACAAAGTCGCGCGTTACTGGGTCGGCGCGGGTTGGTCGCGCTATGGATTCACGGATAAAAAAGCGTGGCTCGACACGGTTGATAATTTCTCGCAGCGCGCCGCTTCGCCGCTCGTCGTGAGCGTTGCGAACGACGCGGAGATCAAGCGCAAACAAGCGATGCCGCTTTCGCAGAGACTTGCCTTCACGCTGATGAACCGCATCTGGCTCGAAGACGACGGAACGCCGATCGGGATTCCCGCGAAATGGAACTACGAACAGGGCGTCCAGATGAAAGCCGTCGAACAATTGTGGTACTCGACGGGCGACGCGAAATATTACGATTTCATCAAGCGCGGGATGGATTACTGGTTCGATAAAGACGGCAAATTATCGCGTTACGATCTAGCTGAATACAACATCGACCATGTCACGCCCGGACGCGGATTGATCACGCTTTACCGCGTCAGCGGCGATAAGAAATACAAGGACGCGATCGATTTGATCCGCTCGCAGTTAAAGACGCATCCGCGTACGAAAGAAGGCGGTTTCTGGCATAAAAAAATCTATCCGTGGCAGATGTGGCTCGACGGGCTTTATATGGGACAGCCGTTTTACGCCGAATATTCGGTGATTTCGGGCGAAGACAACTGGAACGACATCGCCAATCAGTTCGTCTGGATGGAAAAAAACGCGCGCGATCCGAAAACCGGTTTGCTTTATCACGGCTGGGACGAATCGAAGGAACAGCGCTGGGCGAATAAGCAAACCGGTTTGAGCCCGCACGTTTGGGGACGCGCGATGGGCTGGTACGCGATCGCGCTCGTTGACGTGCTCGACAGTTTTCCGAAAAATCACCCGCGCCGCATGGAGCTCGTCGCGATTTTGAACCGCGAAGCCGAAGCGATTTCTAAATATCAGGATAAGAAAACCGGCGTTTGGTACGACATCGTTGATCTTTCGGAACGACCGAAAAATTACATCGAATCTTCGGCTTCGGCGATGTTCGTTTATTCGCTCGCAAAAGGCGTTCGTCAGGGCAATCTGCCGGAAAAATATCTCGACACGGTACGGCGCGGCTGGACGGGCATCAGAAAGGAATTTATCCGCGAGCTTTCGGACGGAAATCTCGATTGGGAAGGGACGGTTTCGGTTTCCGGGCTTGGCGGAAATCCTTACCGCGACGGCAGTTTCGATTATTATATGTCGGAAAAACTTCGCACGAACGACGCGAAAGGTTTGGGTCCGGCGGTGATGGCGGCGGTCGAGATGGAAGCGCTCGAAAAACGCGAAAACGGTAAAGGGAAAATTGTTTTGCTCGATTCTTTTTTCAATAACGAGATGAAAAAAGATGCGGCGGGACGCGAATTTTCGTGGCATTATAAATGGGATGAGATGAATCATCCCGGATTTTCTCTCTGGGGCAGACAATTTGAAATGCAGGGCGCGCGGCTCGATACGCTTTACGCCGCGCCGACCGCGCAAAGCTTGAGCGCGGCGGATATTTACATCATCGTTGACCCGGACGACGCGAAGGAAAACCAGAATGCTAAATTCATTTCGCAAACGGACGCCAAAACGATCGCCGGTTGGGTCAAAAAAGGCGGCGTGCTCGTTCTTTTGGGCAACGATCTGGGCAACGCCGAGTTTGATAACTGGAACGTTTTAGCGCGCGAATTCGGCATCGAATTCAACAAGGACAGCAAAAACCGAGTTCAGAACAATCAATTCGAGCAGGGAAAAATTGAAGTTTCCGGCACGAACGAAATTTTCAGAACCGCGCGCAAACTTTATTTGAAGGAAATCTCGACGCTCAAACTTTCCGGCAAAGCGAAATCGCTTTTGGACTGGAACGGCGACGCGGTGATGGGAGTGGTCAAATACGGCAAAGGAGCGGTTTTCGCCGTCGGCGACCCGTGGCTTTACAACGAATACACGGACGGACGCAAGCTGCCCGCCGATTTTCAAAACTTTCAAGCCGCGCGGGATTTGACCGACTGGCTTCTGCTGCAAGCTCGCGGGAAAAAGACGTTAAATTATGACGGCAATTAAAAACTTTGCGTTCTCGGCGTCTCTACGTGAAATTTGTCCTACGCGGAGAACGCGGAGAGAACAACTGGGGATTTAAAAAATTTCGACAAAACTAAAGTCTTAGGCTACTATAAGGTTAAACAAAAATGCACGAAATCGACCAGGACATTTTCAAATTGATAGATTCCGAAAAATCGGGGACGACCGCCGAAGAAGTCGTCACGCGTTTGCGCGAGATGATTCATCGCGGCGAGCTTCGCTCGGGCGACCGCCTGCCGCCGGAACGCGATCTGGCGAAACAGCTCGGCGTTTCGCGTCCGACATTGCGCGCCGGAATTCGTTCGCTCTCGGCGGTCGGCGTTTTAAAGTCGAAACAGGGCGCGGGAACATTCGTCGTCGAAGCCGACGCTTCGCCCGCGCTCGACAGCAATCCTTTACGCCTGATGGCATCGCTCCACGGATTTTCAAACGCCGAAATGTTTGAAGCGCGCCTGATTCTGGAAATGGCGATTGCCGGACTCGCCGCCGAACGCGCGACGAGCGAGCATATCGCCGCGCTGGCTGAAGAATTGGCGGAAATGTTTGCTACGCTCGATGTGCCGGAAGAATATCTCGTTCACGATATGCGTTTTCACCAGCTGATCGCCGCCGCGTCGGGCAATCGAATTATCACCGCTTTGATGAATATGGTGGCGAGCATTTTGTTTGACGTGCGCAGCAAAACCGTTCACCGCGCCCACGATCTGAAAGAATCGGCGGACATGCACCGCCTTATTTTCCGCGCGATTCGCGAAGGCAACACCGAATCCGCGCGCGGCGCGATGCGCGATCATCTGCTGCTCGCGCAGCGTGCGCAGTCCGAAGAACTCGCCGAAAGTTTCAGGGCATTCGAAAGCGACGATCGAAGAAAAGTTTCCGAAGAAGCACCGAAATCCAAAACCCGCAAACCGAAAAAATCGACGAGCCGCGTTTAACGCCGGAATAGGATAAGAATATTTATTTAACGCTGGTGACGCGAAGAAGCAAAGGCGCAATGAATTTTTCGGGTAAGTTTCGAGATTAGGAATCCCGTCAATATTTTATAATTCACGCTTTTATAATTATAAAAAAACTTTGCGCCCTCGCGGCTTCGCGTCTTTGCCCTGAAATATTTCTTATCCGACAAATTTACTCGAACCTGAACCAGTCAATATCAGCCGTTCCGGCATCGTTAAACTTTGCCGGACGATTGAAGAACAAACCGATCTTCGCGCCGATCCACTTGCCTTCGCGCGCTTTAAAAGGAACGCCGGCGTTCGTAAAAGTCTTGCCGTCAATGCTGAAACTGAATTGACACATCGCGCCTTCAGTTACTTTTACGCGCAGGTAGAATATTTTTTCATTGAGCAGAAACGGGACGTTTTCGGTTTCGGCAAAACCTTTGTCCGCGTCTTTCGCGCCCGCCTGCGCAACGTAGAGTTTGCCGCTTTTATGCGTCACGCCGATATATGAATAATCAATTCCCATCACCAGCAGACCGATTTTTTCGCCTTCAAAACGCGGGTTTAATGTAATTCGCGCCGTCGCGGTAAATTTCTCCGCCGGAAATTTCTGCAAAAGTAGATTCGGCGCTTCCCATAGATTTTTCTGCCCTTCCGCCGTCTGCACCGAACTCAGCCGCAAAACGCCTCGTGACGGAAAAGGATACGCCCACGTATCCTGCGGATTGGCGTGCCATTGCCACTGAAGCCCGAGCGTCGGCAGGTTGAATTCGTCCGAATCGGGCGGCGTTGTTACCGGATAAGTCTTTCCGACATTCGGTTTCTTGAAACTTAAAACCGGCTCGCCCGTGCCGTCGCCGTCCGCATCCGCGCCGATCACGGGAAAATCGTTTTTCCACGTCATCGGCTGCAAATGTACGATGCGCCCGTACGCGCCTTTATCCTGAAAATGCAGAAACCAGTCTTCGCCCGTCTGCGTCGTGACCCACGCGCCCTGATGCGGTCCGTTGATTGCGGTTTTTCCCTGCGCTAAAACGATTTTTTCGTCATACGGTCCGTAGATATTTTTCGAGCGCAAAACGAGCTGCCAGCCGGTCGAAACGCCGCCGGCGGGTGCGAAAATATAGTAAAACCCGCTGCGTTTATAGAATTTCGGACCTTCGACGGTCGGCTGCGCGTCGTGCCCGTCGTAAATCATTACGCCGTCGTCCAAGAGGCGCGTTCCGTCCGGACTCATTTTCGAGACGATCAAAACCGTCTTGATTCCGGCGCGGCTGCCCGCAAATGCCGACACGAGATAAGCGCTGCCGTCGTCGTCCCAGAGCGGGCTTGGATCGATCCAGCCCTTCGCCTGTTTAATCAGAATCGGCTCCGACCATTTTCCCGCCGGATCTTTCGTTTTCGTCATATAAATGCCGAAATCCGGGTCGGGATAGAAAATGTAAAACTCGCCGTTGTGATGACGAATCGAAGGTGCCCAGACGCCGCCGCCGTGCTGCGGTTTCACGAAAACGTCGAACGGCGACTGGCGCGTGAAAACGTAATTGACGAGCCGCCAGTTGACCAAATCCTTCGAATGCAGAATCGGAAGTCCGGGCGCGGCGTTAAAACTCGACGCCGTCATATAAAAATCGTCGCCGACGCGCACCGCGTCCGGGTCTGAATAATCGGCGTGCAGGATCGGATTTTTATAAGTTCCGTCGCCGTTGTCGGCGCGCCAGACTTTCGACACGAAATCGCTTTGCGCGTTGACGAAAGTTTGAGTAAACAAAAGCAGCGCGAGAAATGAAAAGAAAATTTTCCGCATAATTTAGTAAAAACTTTACAGATTTTTGACGATTTCCAGATACTTTCGCGCTTTTTCGCCGACTGCTTCGAGATTTCCCGCCTGAATCGCTTTGACGTCAACCAGATCCGCGCCGACGCCGACGGCAAACGCGCCGGCGCGAAAAAAATCGGCGATCGTTTCGAGCGAAACGCCGCCGGTCGGCATCATCGTAATGTGCGGGAAAAGCGTTTTCAGGGTTTTTAGGTATTTTGCGCCGCCTAAGAGATCGCACGGAAAAACCTTCGCGCAGTCTGCGCCCGCGTTCCAGACGGTTAAAACCTCGGTCGGCGTCAAACTTCCGGGCATCACGGCAACGTCGCGCGCTTTGCAGAATTCGAGCGTCGCGGCGTCGAAAGCCGGACTGACGATAAATTTCGCGCCCGCTTCAATGCATTTTTCTGCCTGATCTTGATCGAGAACCGTTCCCGCGCCGATCAAAATATCTTCGTTTTTTAACTCCGCGATTAATCCGACGGCATCGGGAACGGTCATCGTAATTTCAAAAACCTTGATGCCGCAGGCGGCGAGCGTTTCGATTGCCCGCCGCGCGTCTTCTTTGTTATCAGTGCGCACGACCGGAACCAGTTTTTCGCGCCCGATCGTTTCTAAAACGGTTTGTTTATCCATCCGAATTATTTTAACTCAATCGCTTCGAGATTTGCAGGTTCAAGCCGCGGCGCGAGCAGATGAATAATCAGCAGCGCGACCAGATAAGCCGAAGCCGCGATTGCGAAAATCGGCACGTAGCTGCCGGTCGTCGACAGAATATACGCGACGAGCTTGGCGATGAACATTCCGCCGATCGCACCCGCCATTCCGCCGATGCCGACGACCGAACCGACCGCCTGTTTCGGAAACATATCCGAAGCGAGCGTGAAAATATTCGCCGACCAGCCCTGATGCGCCGCCGCCGCGATACCGATCAGAACGACCGCGATCCAGAGATTCGAAGTTATCGAAGCGAATATGATCGGCACGACCGCCAGCGCGCAAATCAGCATCGCGATTTTGCGTCCGGCGTTGATCGACCAGCCGCGTTTAATTAGCGCGCCTGAAATCCAGCCGCCGCCGATCGAGCCGACGTCGGCGATAATATAAATAATCGCGAGCGGCAGTCCGAAATTTTTCAGTTCCAACCCGTGCTGTTTATTAAGAAAATCTGGCAGCCAGAAAAGATAAACCCACCAGATCGGATCGGTCAAAAACTTGCCGACGGCAAACGCCCACGTTTGCCGGTGCGGAAAAAGCCGCGCCCACGGAATTCTCGCCGCCGGTTCGGACGGATCGCTCTGAATGTATTCGAGTTCCGATTTTGAAAGTTTCGGGTCTTCTTCCGGCTTTTTATAAATCACAACCCAGAAAACGAGCCAGATAAAGCCGAGCGCGCCGGTAATGATAAACGCTTCGTACCAGCCCCAGTAAAGCACGATCAGCGGCACGAGCAAAGGCGTCGCGAGCGCGCCGACGTTTGTTCCCGAATTAAAAATCCCGGTCGCGAGCGCGCGTTCTTTTTTCGGAAACCATTCGGCGACCGTTTTAATCGAGGCGGGAAAATTTCCGGCTTCGCCGATGCCGAGCGCGAAACGGGCGACGATAAAACCGATGACCGAAACCGAAAGACCGATCGCCGCCGCTTCGATGCCGAAAAAAGCGAAAAGCCCGATCACGCTGACGCCGATCGCAACCGCCCAGGCGTGCGCCATCGCCGCCAGACTCCAGACGACAATCGAAAATGAAAAGCCTTTTTTCGTGCCGAATCTGTCCATCAATCTGCCAACTCCTAAAAGCCCGATCGCATACGCCGTCTGAAACGCGAAAACGATCCAGCCGTAGTCAATCTCCGACCAACCGAATTCCTTTTCAAGCGTCGGTTTTAAGATACCGATTACCTGCCGGTCAACGTAATTGATCGTGGCGGCGAAAAAAAGCAGCGCGCAGATCAGCCAGCGCCGTCTGCCGACTTTTGTCGGTATCCCATCGTCCACCGTCGCCGTCACCGCCGACTCAAACGCGCTCGAACCGGTTCCGATGGGCGTCGAAGCGCCCGAATTTGATTTATCCATTTTAAACCTCTTTTCAGTTGGATTTTATAAACTCAAAACTCCGTGCGAGATGATTTCCCGCCCGTCCGTTGTTTCGATTGATATCTGCGGGAAATTCGGCGACGCGGTAATGATTTCAATCGCGCCGTCCGAAGTAATAAAAGTTTCCTCGGTTTTCGCGCCGGCAACCGTCGGGTTCCACGCAAAAGCCTGATTTTTTTGAACCGTCTCGCCGTTTTTCGGGTGCGCGACCCAATCGCGCGATTTATAGCCCGCCGCGCCGCCCTGATGATGCCGGTTTATCTCGCCCGCAAAATCTTTTTCGGCGTAGGATTGCGCTGCGATCCGGTAAAGCTCCGCGCCGCTCGCGCCCGCTTTGGTCGCCGCCGCGATGCGCGCAAAAACAAACGCCGTCGCACGGGTGCGCCGTTTTAATTCGTCAGGAATTTCGCCGACGCAACTGATCCGGCTGAGACTCGCAATCAAGCCTTCGCGCTTGGCGCAAACCGCGACGAGTAAAACCTTTTTCCAAATATTCGCGGTCGGCATCGGGTGACGAAATTTCGCGATTCGCTCGTCCGCACCGACTAACGTCACAACCGAATTTATGCCGCGCGATTCAAGCGCGTCTTTTGCCTTGCGGGCAATTTCCGCCTCGGTTTCGCCTAGGCTTAAGTTTTCAAACAAGTTCCCGATCGCCGCGCCGGCGTCTTTTCCGAGCTTGCGGTAGCGCTCGATTTCAGCCGCCGTCAACTCAAACCGGCAGCGCGCAATTAAATTTTCAATCGAACGCGCGTCGCTCGTAAAATATAAGTCCGACGCGAGATTTGAATTATTTTCGAGCAGCGCGGCGGCTTTTTTGACGACGAAATCACCCGCCGATTTTTCGTCTTCCCACGAAAACTCGATCGGCTCGAAATCTTCGGCGGAAATTTCCTCGCTCAAAATTCGCGGCATCTCGATATTATTTGCGAGCACGAATCTTTTTCCGTCGCGGCGAAATAATAAAAAACACGCGCCGTTTTCGATGCTCGCGTTGATCTGGTTCGATCTTCCGCCCGTCGCCCACGCAAAATTATGCTGCGCATTTATCAAAACACCGCCGAGATTTTCTGCGGCGAGCATTTTTACGAGGCGTTCGGTTTTTATTTCAATTTCGTTCACTTTATTTAACACAAAGTCGCATTTCGATTTCGGATTTGTGAATTCGGACTGCGGATTTGCTTTCAGATTAAATTTCAATCCGAAAACACAAATCCCAAATCCGCAATCTGAATGTCTTTGCGTTGAAAATCTTTACTGATTAACGCCCGAAGCAAGAAATCCGCCGTCAACGACCAAAACTTCGCCGGTCACGAAGCTCGCCGCATCGGAAGCCAGAAAGACGCCCGCGCCCGCCAGTTCTTCGACGCTGCCGAAGCGTCCCATCGGCGTTCGCAACTGAAATTCTTTGCCGCGCTCGGTTGATTCGAGCAGGTTGCGGTTCAGATCGGTTTTGAAAACTCCGGGCGCGATCGCGTTGACGTTGACGCCGCGCGACGCCCATTCGATCGCCAGCGATTTCGTCAGAGACGCGACCGCCGCTTTGCTCGCCGAGTAAGCCGCGACTTCAAAGAGCGAGACGAACGTCGAAAGCGACGCGATATTGATGATCCGCCCGTAACGTTGCTCGAGCATGTGCCGACCGAAAATCTGGCAGGAGCGAAGCGTTCCCGTGACATTGGTTTCTAAGATATCGTTCCAGTCTTCTTCCGAAAAATCGAGCGTCGGCGCGCGTTTTGTGCGTCCGGCGGAATTGACCAGAATATCGACTTTACCGAACTCCGAGATGCAGCCGTCGAGCAGTTTTTGCAGCGAATCGCGGTCGGAAACGTCGCTCGTCAGGCGCAAAGTTCGGCGTCCGAAACCTTCGATTTCTGCGGCGGTCGCCTCGACCTGTTCCGCGCGGCGCGAGGAGCAAACCACGTCCGCACCGGCTTCGGCGAGCCCGTGCGCGATGGCGCGTCCGATGCCGGAAGTTCCGCCGATCACGACCGCGGTTTTGCCGGTTAAATCAAATTTGGCGTATGTCATATTAAATTATATTTTTTTGGACAATTAAGCGGTAAAAGGTTTTACCACTTTGTTGAATTTTTAGTAGTATGTATTATCTGCCAAAAAAAAGTCAAGCCACGCGAATTTACTTTTTAGCCTTATTTTAGTAAGGTATTAAGAATATTACGGGCACGTTTTGCGAACCGGGAAATTTTCCGATACAATAAAATTGGTTTAACCAATTAAAAGAAACTAAACATAAAAAAGTGAAAGCAGAAGAAAAAAAGAAAATCACTCGGCGATTAGCCGACAATAATCTCTGGCTCGGCTTTTCCGAAGACGAAAATAATCTTCCGTCGGCAATACCGGAATATAATTACAAAGTTCTCGAAACCGAAGAAGCAGTTGGGAAAGCGATGTTTGACGAATTGGTTGCGTATGCCGCCGAAAAATCGGGCGATATCGTCATAATCCTGCTCGGCGGGCGCGGCGCGCAGGCGATGTATCGTCTGGTAAACGAGTTGTCGCAAACCGCAGAAATCGACGAACTTCTCGCGCGCCTGCACGTTTTTACGCAAGACGCGCTCGCGCCGATGCGGATGAACAACGGCTTGAGCTTCGTGCGCGATTTCGAGCGTCTTCTGGGCGACAGGTTTTTTGAAAAGATCAAAAGCTTTACGCCGATGAACACCGAAACCGACGACCTCGAAGGCGATCTTGTAAAATATCTCGAAAAGCTCGAATCTTTAGGCGGCATAGACATTTTCTTTCTCGGGCTCGGTCCCGAAGCAAACGCCGCCTCGCATCTCGCGTATATCAAACCGAATTCGGGCGCGCGCGCTGCGGACATTGCGGGAATTATACCGATTTCGCCGAGCATTCTCGAACATCACATTACAAAATTCAAGGTCGGCGGCAGTCAGATTTCCGAAACGGACGAAGCGGAATGCCGCGCGGCGACGCATATTTTAACTTTAGGTCCGGCGGCTATCTTAGGAGCGAAAAAAATCGTTCAGTCGATCGTTGACGCCTCGACCGCGCCGGCAAAACGCGAGAGTTTTAAGCGGATGGTCGAAACCGAATTTTCCGCCGAAGCGAGCGAACTCGCAAAACAGACGGACGAAAATCCGGGCTTGTGGATTCGGCTTCACGAAAATACCCAGGCATTTATTTTGCCCGACGTTTTAATATAGAGATTAAATTTTATGTCATCTGTAGATATTTTCGAGGCGGTCGCCGTCAGCGAATATGCGATTATCGTTAATCCGCAGGACAACGTCGCCGTGGTCAAAAACGAAACTTCCGCCAATCTCGTGCTGCTTTTGCCCGATGGCGAAACGGTCGTCTTAAAGCAAGCCGTGCCGCCCGGACATCGTTTCGCAACGCGCGCGGTTCCGGCGGGCGATTTCGTCCGCCAGTACGGTCAGCCGATCGGAACAAGCCTCGGAATCGAGGCGGGCGAATGGATCACGCACGATAATATGTCGAACGATGTTCCTGTCGTCCGCGATCTGCCGGAAGATTTGCACACCGCCGCGCCGGATTATTTTCCGTTGGATGAACTGCAAACTTTTACGGGTTTCCGCCGACCGGACGGACGCGTCGGAACGCGCAATTTTATTCTGATCGTGCCGACCTCGATGTGCGCGAGCCACGAAGCTTTGCAGATTTCGATGATGTCGGAATTTCTCTACTACAAGCGCGAAAAATTTCCGAACGTTGACGGCGTCGTCGCGATTCCGCACAACAAGGGCTGCGGCTGTCAGGACGGTTCGAGTCTGGACATAATGCTCCGGACGCTTTCGAATTACGCCGATCACCCGAACGTCGGCGGCGTAATTTTGATCGATCTCGGCTGCGAGAAAACGAATCTTAAAAAGGTCGAAAAATATCTCTTAAAACGCGAATTGGACTTTAACAAACCGGTCGCCAAAATCGGCATTCAGGAAGTCGGCGGCACGCAGGCGGCGATCGAACTCGGCTTAAAGGAAGTCGAAAAAATGCTGCCCGAAGTAAATCTCGCCGTGCGCGAGGAATTTCCCGTGAGCGAGCTTGTTCTGGGCGTCAAATGCGGCTCGTCCGACGGTTTTTCGGGCATCTCGGCAAATCCCGCTTTGGGACGCGCGGCGGATTATCTGGTGCGCTCGGGCGGCACGGTTTTGATTACCGAAGTTCCCGAATTTTGCGGCGCCGAACATATTCTGGCAAACCGCGCGAAGGACGCCGAAACGGGACGCGCGATTTACCGGATGATTGATTGGTACAAGAATTACGCGTCGAAATTCGGCGGCGTCTTAAATAACAATCCGAGTCCGGGAAATATTGCCGGCGGCTTATTAAATATCACGATCAAATCTTTGGGCGCGATGGCGAAAGCCGGAACGACGCGCGTCGAAGGCGTCATCGAATACGCCGAAACGCCGAAAAATCGCGGACTTAATCTAATGCAGGGTCCGGGCTACGATCAGGAATCAACGCCTGCGCTGGTTGCCGCCGGCGCGACGGTCGTCGTTTTCACGACCGGCAACGGCACGACGATCGGCAACGCGATCGCGCCGGTTATCAAGCTCGCTTCGAACAACCGCGTGTTCGAGCGAATGAAGAACGACATCGACATTTCCGCCGGAAATATTATCGAAGGCACGGAAAATATCGACGAGGTCGGCGCGCGCGTTTTCGAGCATATCCGGCAGGTCGCGTGCGGCGATATTTTGGCGAAAGCCGAAATTCACAAACACCGCGAATTTCAATTCTGGGCGGAACAGACGGTTTCATTGTAAAAAATATGTATCAAAAAACTTTTTACGCAACGCACCCCGAATCGCTTGCGGGCGCAAGCAATGAGGAATTACGAAATCTTTATCTGGTAAAAAATTTATTCGTCGAAAACGAGCTGCGTCTGAATTATTCGCATTTCGACCGGATGGTCGTCGGCGGCGCATTTCCTTCGAGCGAAAAAATCTCTTTGCCCGTGCAGCAGGAGCCCGAATCGGCAAAAGGTCAGCCGTTTCTCGAACGCCGCGAAATGGGCGCGGTCAATATCGGGGCAGGGCGCGGAATCATCACGGTTGACGGCGAGCGGTTCGAACTTTCGCCGAAAGACTGTTTATACATTACGAAGGAATCGGCGGACGTTTCGTTCGAATCGGCTGACGCTGGCGTTCCGGCGAAGTTTTATCTCGTTTCGACGCCCGCGCACCGGCGTTTTGAAACAAAGCTTCTTTCCGCCGAACAGGCGAATAAACTTTATCTCGGCGCGGCGGAAACGTCGAACGTGCGGACGGTTTACCAGCTGATTATTCCCGGCGTCTGCGAATCTTCGCAGCTCGTGATGGGTTTGACGACTTTGGAGTCGGGCAGCGTCTGGAACACCTGTCCGCCGCATATTCACGAACGCCGCTCGGAGATTTATCTTTATTTCGATCTGCCCGAAACCGCGCGAATCATGCATTTTATGGGACGAACCGAAACGACGCGCAATATTGCGATGGAAAACGAACAGGTCGTGCTTTCGCCCCCGTGGTCAATCCATATGGGCGTCGGAACGTCAGCCTACAGCTTTGTCTGGGCGATGGGCGGCGAAAATCTCGATTACACGGATATGAACGTTTTGGACATTTGCCAGTTAAAATAAATTTCGCGCCGCAAAATTCTATGAGCATTTTAGATAAATTCAAACTGGACGGAAAAGTCGCGCTCGTCACGGGCGCGTCGGTCGGACTCGGTCAGGCGATGGCAATTGCTTTGGCTCAAGCCGGTGCGACGGTCGCCGCGCATTGTCATTTCGATGGCGAAGCAGACGAAACCTGCGCTTCGATTGAGAACTTAGGACGAAAGTCGTTTGCCGTTTCCGGCGATATGGCTGATAAACAAACTCCTGCTCGATTAATTGAGGAAGTCATTGATGAGTTCGGACGGATCGATATTTTGATCAACAACGCCGGAATGATCCGCCGCACTCCGGCGGTCGATTTCTCCGAAGAAGATTGGTCAACCGTGCTGGAAGTTAACCTTTCAAGCGTCTTTCGTTTGTCGCAAGCCGCCGGACGAAAGATGATCGAACAAGGTTCGGGAAAGATCGTCAACATCGCATCGTTACTGTCGTTTCAGGGCGGAATCACGGTTCCGGCATACACGGCTTCGAAATCCGGAGTTGCC
>JANOBZ010000164.1:0-5834 GCA_031411895.1 Acidobacteriota bacterium
AAGGCAACAAATATGGGAGTGGCAAAGTTTTCAAACAACAGGTGCGGAGGTCGAGATGATAAAAATACCGCGCCAATATCTGGAATGTTTGACCGATACTTTGTGCTTCGTTTCCTGAATTGGATAAAGTCGAGCTAAGAAAGATTGAAGACTCAATTTAGTATTTTGAAAAGAAAAAGGGGGATAACTTTCAAAGTTATCCCCCTTTTTCTTACGTTGTTTTATTCAAAAGCCAGTCTGAAACTTTATTGTCCTTATCAAAAACTTTATTGTTCCAGTCTGAAACTTTATTAGCCTTCGACAAAAGCCGCTTAAGGTTACTTGGCACCGCCGGCGAGTTTGCCGATAAGGGTAAACAGCGGCAGGTACATCGAGATGACGATTGAGCCGATGGTGACGCCCAAAAAGGCGATCAGGGCGGGTTCGATCAAAGCGAGCAGGTCGGCGATTGCCGTATCAACTTCGTCTTCGTAGAAGTCGGCGATTTTGCCGAGCATCGCGTCGAGCGCGCCGGTTTGTTCGCCGACGCCGACCATTTGTCCGACCATATGCGGGAAAACGTCGGTCGCCTTCAGCGGTTCGACAAAGTTTTCACCGCGTTCGACACCTGCGCGAATTTTCAAAATCGCATCTTCGATAATAACGTTGCCGGCAGTTTTTGCCGTAATATCGAGCGATTGCAGAATCGGAACGCCGGATGAAAGCAGCGTTGAAAGGATGCGTGAAAAACGCGCAACGGCGATTTTCCGCAAAATGCTTCCGAAAATCGGCAGCTTCAACAGCAGCGCATCAATTTGCCAGCGTCCTTTCTCGGTTTTGTAATAAGTGCTGACGGCGACTCCCAGACCGATTAGAATGACCAGCAGCGCAAGCCCGCCCCAACCCGCGAGAAAGCCGCTTATTCCCATTACGATTCGCGTCGGAAGCGGTAAAACCTCTCCGGGTCCGAGCAAGCCGATAAAGATCGCTTCGAATTGCGGAATGACGACGATCATAATGACGGCGACCGCAGCGACAGCGACAAAGATAACCGCCGCCGGATAAATCGAAGCCGAAACGATGCTGCGTTTGAGTTTAACGACTTTTTCGATCAGTGTTGCCAGACGCTGAAGAATCAAATCCAACACACCGCCCGTTTCACCGGCTTCGACCATGTGCGAATAAAGACCGTCAAAAACCTTCGGGTGTTTTTCCATCGCCGCGTGCAGCGTTGCGCCTTCTTCGACATTCTGGCGAACTTGGCGCAGAACGTCTTTGAAAAACGCGTTTTGCTGTTGTTCAGCCAAAATATCGAGACATTGAACGAGCGGCAAACCGGCGTCAATCATAACGGAAAACTGGCGCGTAAAAACGGCTAATTCCTTGGCTTTTACCCTTTTGTTGCGACCGAGTTTCGGAATGGCGATTTCGCGCCCTTTTTCCGAAGCCTGCGTCAGAACGATCTGCTCGCGGCGCAGAAGGGCGCGGAGTTCGTCCTGGCTGGCGGCTTCTCTTTCGCCCGAAACCATTTCGTTTAAGCGATTACGACCTTTGAAAACAAATGTTGGCATTTTCTCTCTTCTAGCTCCTGTTTCTTTAAATGAAAAGTTAAAAATTTAGGTTTTAATTCTTCATTTTGAATTTTTATTTTTTAATTATCTGACCGGCGGGCGCTGACCTACGGGACGACCTTGGGCGTAAGGGCTCCCTTGTCCGGCTACGGGTTTGACCTGTCCGCCGTATGATTGATTGATACCCGAACCGCGCTCGATCAGTTCCCGCAATTCGTCGGCGTTCGAACTGCGCGCCATCGCCGTTTCAAGCGTGATCGCGCGTTTGTGATAAAGCGAAGCAAGCGCCTGATTGAACGTCTGCATCCCGAATTTATCCTGTCCGGTCTGCATCATCGAGTAAATCTGGTGAATTTTATCCTCGCGGATCAGATTGCGGATAGCGGAATTCGGGATCAGAATTTCGAGCGCCATCGCGCGTCCGTCGCCCGAAGCTTTCGGCAGCAGCGATTGACACATGATTCCTTCCAGCACGAGCGAGAGCTGGGTGCGAACCTGCGATTGCTGTCCGGCGGGAAAAACATCAATAATACGGTTAATTGTTGAGTACGCGGAATTTGTGTGGAGTGTGGCAAATGTTAAGTGACCTGTTTCAGCGATGCGCAGCGCCATCTCGATCGTTTCGAGATCGCGCATTTCGCCGATCAGCACAACGTCAGGGTCTTGACGCAGCGCAGTTCTGAGAGCAGCGCCGAAACCGTGAGTGTCGGCGTTGACTTCGCGCTGGTTGACGATGCAGTTTTTATGATTATGAAGAAATTCGATCGGGTCTTCGATAGTTAAAATATGGTCGTGGCGGTCAACGTTGATTTTATCGATCATCGCCGCGAGCGTAGTTGATTTTCCCGATCCCGTCGGACCGGTGACTAAAACCAGCCCGCGCGGTTTTTTACACATATCCGAAACTACCGTCGGCAGTCCTAAGGCTTCGAACGTTTTGATCTCGTAAGGAATCGCACGAAAAACCGCTCCGACCGCGCCTTTTTGATTGAACAAATTAGCACGAAAACGCGACATTCCCTTTAAGCCGAACGAAAAGTCGAGTTCGAGATTTTCTTCAAAACGATGCTTTTGCGCATCAGTCAAAACCGAGTAAGCAAGCTGTTTTGTTTCGGCGGGCGTCATCGCGCGATAACCCGGCAGCGGGCTGAGATGCCCGTGAACGCGAACCTGCGGCGGCGAATTGGTCGTCAAGTGCAAGTCCGAACCGCCGGCGTCCGTCATTTTCCGCAGAAGTTCAGGAAGCGTGATTTGATTTTGTACGTCTTGTTGTTCGAGATTCATAGGTTTAGTGGTTAGTGGTCGGTGGTCGGTGGTCGGTAGAAATCAGATTCTTATCTGACAACTGACCACCGACCACTAACCACTGTTATTTAAGTCCGGCTTGCTGAGGCTGACGGGTGCGAACCAGCGAATTAATGACTCTTTCCGATTCTTCGGCGAGTTTTTCTGCTGAACCGGTCGGCGAGTTGGTCGAAACCGAATAGATGCGACCTTCGGATTCGGCAAAGTAGAAAACTCTCGACTGAATGCGCCCGCCCGCGTCTTCCGACTGCGCGACGACGACGTAAACCTGTTTGCCGCCGATCACTTTCTGGTAATCGTTGACGACCCAGCCGTTTTCACGAATCATCCGGTCAATCACGTTGCGGCGCAAACTGACGGTCGGAACTCCGCCGACAGTTTTAGTTTTCCCGCTGTTGTCGTCCGCTCCCATCGTCGGACCGACAACCGAAATCGAAGCCTGTCCGAGCTGCGCGCCCGATTCGTCGGCGACGTTATACTGTAGTTCGGATTGCGTCGACTGACTTCTTTTCCAGGTTTGCGGCGCTTTTTCGCCGGTCGGTAAAACCGCCGGAGAATTGTCTTCCTTCGCCTGTCTCTGAACCGCTTGTTTCGAATTTTTATCCGATTTGTCGCTGCTTTCCGGTTTAACTTTCGCCAACCTGAGCTGACGCAGACGCAGTTGTCGCTTGCGCGACTGCATCGAACGTTTGCGGTTCATACGAGCGCGGTACTGACGCCACCACTGCTTCGAATATTTTTTGACTTTCTTTTTCTTTTTCGCGTATTTACGGTGTTTTTTCGCACCGGCTTCGGCATAGTCCGTCGCGAGCGGAACTATTACGCCGATTCCTAATAACAAAGCTAAAGATAATGCAATTGCCCTAATCATACTTCCTCCAATTTTTACAAAACCGTTTCCTTGACCACTTCTTCAATCGTTGTAATTCCTTCGCGCAATTTATAAAGCCCCGAATGGCGCAAAGTTATCATTCCTAATTCAATGGCTTTCCTTCTCAATTCGATCGCGCTCGCGCCGATAATAATCAGCTCGCGCAATTCGTCGGTAACTTCCATTACTTCATAAAGACCGACGCGTCCTTTATAACCCGTGCCGTTGCACGTCTGGCAGCCTTTTCCTTTGTAGGATTTGATTTCCGGCGCTTCTTCGGGCGTAAACCCGAGATCGATCAAGCCTTCGACCGGAACGTGAATTTCTTCCTTGCAGTCTTTGCAGATGCGGCGGATAAGTCGCTGCGCCTGAATCAAGTTAACCGAGGTCGCGACCAGAAAAGGCTCGATCCCCATGTTGACCATACGCGAAATCGTCGAAGGCGCATCGTTGGTGTGAAGTGTCGATAAAACAAGGTGACCGGTGAGCGCGGCTTTGATCGCGATTTCCGCCGTTTCAAAGTCGCGGATTTCGCCGACCAGAACGATGTTCGGATCCTGACGCAGGAAAGAACGAAGCGCGGCGGCAAAGTTTAAGCCGATCTGCTCTTTCATCTGCACCTGGTTGATTCCGGGCAAGTTGAATTCGACCGGATCTTCCGCCGTCATAATATTGGTTTCGGGCGTGTTCAGCGCTTGCAAAGCCGAGTAAAGCGTGTTGGTTTTACCCGATCCCGTAGGACCCGTGACCAAAACCATCCCGTACGGTTTCGAGATATTGCGCTGGAAAAGTTCCAAGCTCTGCTGCTCGAATCCGAGCTTTGTCATATCGAGCATCAGCTTGTCTTTATCTAAGAGACGAAGCACGATCTTTTCGCCGAACAGCGTCGGCAGCGTCGAAACGCGGAAATCCAATTCGCGCGAGCGGTTGTCGATCTTAACCTTGATCTTGATGCGTCCGTCCTGCGGCAGACGCTTTTCCGAGATGTCGAGCTTCGACATGATTTTCAGACGCGAGAGCAGGGCGTCGCGCATCTTCATCGGCGGGTGCATCACGTCATACAAAATGCCGTCAATACGGAAACGAATGCGAAAGTCCTTTTCATACGGCTCGACGTGAATGTCCGATGCGCCGCGCCGCAAGCTGTCAACCATCAAAACGTTGACGAGGCGCACGACCGGCGCGTCTTCGCTCGCCTGCGCAAGCGAAGCCAGATCGATTTCTTCATTATCCTCGACGACTTCGAGCTCTTCGCCTGAGCCGGCTTCAAAAGTAAATTTTTCAAGCGAAACGTTCAGGTCGGAATCTAAAATCCTTTCGTCAACTTTTGCTTTGTTCCCGTTGCCGTTTCGCGCGAGCCGGGCGGAGATTTTTCCGAATTCGTCGCTCCCGTTCATCACGACTTCGATCGCTTTCGACGAGCTGTAATATTTGGTAATGGCGATTTGGAGCGACGATTCGGAAGCAATCACCGGTTCGACATTCAGCCCCGTCATAAACTTGATATCGTCCATCGCAAAGACGTTCGTCGGGTCAGCCATCGCGAGCGTCAAAGTCGCGCCGACCTTTGAAATCGGCAAAACCGTGTATTTGAGCGCAACTTCGTGAGAAATGAGTTTGATGGTTTCTTCTTCGATCTGAAAAAGTTCGAGATTAATTGAAGGAACGCCGTACTGGCGCGAAAGAACAGCCGTAATTACGTCGTCGGAAATGATTCCGAGTTTTATCAGATTTGAGCCTAAACGACCACCGTTCGTGCGTTGATATTCCAACGCCTCACGCAGCTGCTGCGAAGTTATCAGGTTTTCGCGGACAAGAATTTCCCCAAGTTTTGCTGACATTATGCTTTCGGAATTTAACCCTTTCTGTGTTCCAGTTTGGAGGAGTTACAAGAAGTTTTACTATTGATTCTATTGCTTGGAAGATAGATTCAACGATGATAAACATCGTTGAATTACCATAATAGAGATTTAACCGCTTGCTGTCAAGAAATCTTTTGGCAAATAGTTGAGTTTAAAGAGAATAAAAAAAGTCGTGGTGGTATAATAACAATTTAGCCCACGACTTTTACGATCAGCAAAAAAGGGGTTGTTGTTTTTATTTTTAGT
>JANOBZ010000165.1:0-16006 GCA_031411895.1 Acidobacteriota bacterium
TTTTGTGTTGTCTGAAAACATCAAGCCTTTGGAATAGGAATGCTCGACGAATTCGATGCCCGAATGCGGAAACTCCTTGAAAACTTCCGCGCTGCGCCGCGATTTTATTTTTAGAACGTCTTTTTCAAAAATCAGAACCGCGTTGACTTCGCGCGTGTCTTTGCCGCCTTTGTTCGGATTTTTCAGCATTTCGACTTCATAACGATTCGGCTTGGTCTGTGCGAAGACGAACTGCGATAAAATCAAAATCAAAAACAATATTTTTTTCATATATTTTATTTGTGCTGACAAATTGAGTTGGACTAAAAATTTACACTTCCAACTTTATATTATTTCGGCAAATAAATAAATTTCGGTCAATTTAAAGTCGAAATTATAGTTGAAAGTCTAAATCCCTGAATAGCCTTTCGACTTAACTTTTCAACGCAGTTATTTTCCCGCAACCGAATCCATTTTCTGCGTAATCTCGCGCGCCAGATTTTCCGCCAGACTGCCCCACGAAGTCGTCTCGCCCGCCGTGATGATCGTTCCCGTGCGGCGATCGTAGATGCGAAAAACATAGCGGTGCGTGATCCAGCTGAGCGGCACGCGACCGATCTCGACGTAAATATCCGCTTCTTCCTTGTAACGCACGAGCGTCAGATTATATTTCTGCCATTCTTTGCGCTTGAGCAAAGCCTTTTCGAGACCCTGGCGCGAAGGATTGAGCGAAGATTTAACGAGCGCGACCGTTCGCGCGTTCTGCAAAGCGTCCTTTGCGGTCACGACCGCTGCCGGCGTGAACTGCCGCGCTTCGTTCAACGGCAGAGTTTCCGAAAAAACGCTTGTGGTTTCCGCCGTTTTTTCGGATTTCGTTTCGGCTTTTTCGAGCATTACAGCGATAATTTCGTCGGCGACGTTCGCTTTTTTGAGTTCGATCAGCGCGCCGGTCGAAACGTCGAAGCTGTTTTTCGAATCGTTGATTTTTTTGAGGATAATTTCCCTGCCGAGACCGACTTTCGACATCTCGATAATGGTCGCATTCGTCAAAATCTCGGTCTGCTGCGCGATCGTTGTAAAGACAAGACACGCCATTAAAAATAGAGGTTTTGTAAGGTGTTTCATAAACCTATTTGTCGTCGCCGTTGCCGCTGACGTTGACGCCCGATTTGGTTTCAAACACGGGCAGAATGAGTTTGCGGTTGCTTTTGCTGAGCTTTAAGACGGCGAAATCGTCGCCGGTTCGGATGGTCAGCCAGTGACGACGGTGTTTTGAAAAGGCGACCGGAATCGCAATAAAAAGCAGCGGCGGAAAAAGCAGCGATGCCGCGCCGAGTCCGACGCCGGTTTTCCAGCGCGGATTTTTGGTGTAGGAATATTCGGCATCTTTAATATCGGCGTATTTAAAGGTTTTGAAGAGCTTTTTATCGGCGATCGTTTCGATTTCGAGCGAGTCCTGCAAAAACCGCAGACGTACGCCTCTTTCTTTGACCTTTTTGCCGCTCGGAACGAGTATCTCGACCTTTTCGAAATACACGCTTTCCGACATTGCCTGCGCGGCAGCGGGTAAAAATGCATTTAAAATAAATGCCGCCAGCAAGACTGCTGAAATAAAATTCTTTAAGTTCATAATGTTTAGCCTCTGTAATCGGCGGTTGATACAGTTTCTAAGATAAACGGCTAAAATGAGTTAAAGGCGCGGATTGTTATAGTTTTTTGGGCTCTCACAATCCTTGGTTGAGTTTCAAGTTTCAGGTTTCGGGTTAAATACGCCAACTTGAAACTTATTTAAGAATATTTTCGAACGATGCGCGGATATTGAGGCGGTGAAAGGTCAGTTTTTCGTGAAATTCGCTGACTGAAGCGATTTTCATTCGTTCGCAGATAATCTGCAAAGCGTTTTGATTGGCGACCGGCAAACGAGTCGAACGCCCGACCGTCAGGCGCAGATTGTGGTCGAGTTCGGACAAAAATTCGTAGCCGCGGGCGAGATTTTCAAAATCTTCGCCGCCGAGCGATTTGTTTTCGTAAAGCCTTCGGAGCATAAAATCCGTCGAGCGATTTTCGGCGTCGTCGGGAAAATTGTCGCGCAGTTGCAGAAAACGCGTCGCGAAATAAACGTCGAGCATTCCGCCCGCGCCGAATTTGATGTCAATTTCACGCCCGCGTTTCGAAGCTGATTTTTCCGATTCCAATCTTTGCCGAACGCGCCACGTTTCGTTTTTCAGCTCGTCCGCATCGGCATTTCGCGATTTTTCGTGAATAATATTTCGTGCTTCGGATTCGACCGTTTCGCCCAATTCCGAATCTCCGGCGGCGGCGCGAAGTTTAACATACGCGAGCCATTCCCAGATCGCCGAGCGGTTTTTGAGATAGTCGAGAAAGGCGCGTTTGCCGAGCGAAGTCGCGCCGTTTTTGCCGTCCGGTCTGAGACGCAGATCAACTCGGTAGAGACTTCCCTCACGCGTCATCGCCGAAAGCACGGTCACGAATATCTCGACCGCGCGAGCGTAAAAAACAGAAGAGGAGCGAAGGAGTAAAGGAGCGAAGGAGACAGATTTCTCCGTAAATTTCTCCTCCTCTCCTCCTCTCCTTCTCCGCTTCTCTGCTTCTCTCCTCTGCTTCTCCTGCCTTCCTGTCATCGTAAATCAAGACCAAATCCAAATCCGAACCGTAATCCATTCCGCGCCCGCCGAGCTTGCCCAAACCGAGAACGGCAAATTCAAAATCTTCAAACTCGAACGAAAAACGCCGCTTGATTTCGTCTTTCGTAATAAAAATCGCGGTTTCCAAACTCGCTTCCGCAAGTTTTGTCTGCATTGCTTTCGCCTTTTCGCGCGTAATTTTTTCAAAAACGTCGAACGTCACGATTTCGAGCATAAACTCCGACCAAATTTGCCGAAAACCCGCCAAACGATGCGCGAAATCTTTTTCCTCGGTAACTTTTTCAAACAGAATTTTCGAGTAATCTCGTTCGCGAAATTCGCTCTCAACGTCGGGCAATTCGCGAATCAACGTCGGATTAGCCGCGACGATTTCGGCGAACGGCGGCGAAATCGTCGAAAGTTTGCCAAGCACATCGAGCGTTTTTTCGTTCAAATCAATTTGCAGATTCGACTTTTCGAGCGACGACAAAATCGGCTGGATAATTTGGTTTTCGGTTTTCGGTTTTCGGTCTTCGGCTGCTGTTTTATGATCGGCGGATTGTAATTCCTCCGCCCGAAAATCGTCTGCCGGCGAGATGGTTTCGGAACGAGTTTTCCTGCTTTTTCGGACGGCAAAAATCCGCGTAAAGATTCGGCTGACGTTTGCCGTCTGAGTTTTGAGCGCCTTGTTGAATCCGGTTAAATCATCGAAATTCATCCGGCGCGCAAAAAGCGTGCGGCGCTGCGCATCTTCCGGCACGAGATGCGTTTGCAGACCGTTTTCCATCTGCAAAAGGTGTTCAAGACGGCGCAGAAATTCATACGCGTCGAAAAGCTCGGTCAGCTCGTTTTCGCGCAAAAGATTGCGGTCGGCAAGCCGCCGCAAAGTGATCAAAGTATGCGGCGAGCGCAGCCATTCGTCGCGCCCGCCGTATGCGAGCTGCAAAGCTTGCGCGAGAAATTCGATTTCGCGAATTCCGCCCGTTCCGATCTTGACGTCGAAACCTTTGCCCGAAGCTTTTTCGAAATTGATTTTTTCCTTTGAAAGCCGCACGTTTTCGAGCGCGTTTTCGACCGAGTAGTTTTTTGAAAAAACAAAATCTTCGACCGCCGCGAAAAATTCCTTATAAAGTTCGGCTTCGCCCGCGCTCGCACGTGAACGAATCAAAACCTGCCGTTCCCAGTTTCGCGCGTCTTTTTGGTAATACCGAATCGTATCTTTGACCGAAAGCGCGAGCGCGCCGATGCGTCCGTGCGGGCGAAGGCGCAGATCGACGCGATACGCCGCGCCTTCGCCCGCCTGCTGACCGACGAGTTTGGTCACGAATTCCGCGAGTTTGACAAAATATTCGCGGTTCGTCGTTTCGCCTTTCGTGCCTTTGCCCGACGTTTTGCCGTCCGCCGAATAAAGAAAGAGCAGATCAATATCGGACGAATAATTCAATTCTTTCGAGCCTAATTTCCCCAAACTGACGACGCAGAATCCGGCGGGTTTGGCGCGCTGTTTTTCGTCCGTTTCCTGCGGAATGCCGTAGCGATTATCTAATTCCTGCTTCGCCAATCTGAGCGCGTATTCGAGAATCGCGTCCGCAAGATTCGAAATTTCTTCGGTGATTTCGGCAATCGTCGCGAGGCGTCGAATATCATGCAGAAAAATCCGTAAAAGCTCGCGGCGGCGAAATCTTGCGAGCAAAATCTGCGGCTCGACCATCGAATTCAAGAGCGAAAATCTTTCGAGCGATTCGAGCAATTCTTCCTTATCGCGAATCGACGATTCCGCGCGATGACGGTTCAGCCACGCCGGATAATTCGGATTCTGCAAAACCGTCGTCGCCAGCAGCGGGCTGAATGAAACGAGCGTCAGAATGTCGGACAACAAGCCTTCGTTTTTGAGTAGTTTATTTTTCTGCGCCGGATTTTTTTCCGCAAACTGGTCGAGAAAACGCCGCGCCGCTTCCGGATCGGGCAAATCTTCGATTAAAGAATCAATATTCTGCATCTTGTAAAACAATTTTCAGCCGCGGATAAACGCGGATTTCGCGGATTAATTCAAAATAGCTTTCTTAAATCTTGGCGGCTTTGCGCCTTTGCGGGAAATATTTTCTCCCGCAAAGCCGCCAAGGAGACCAAATATTACAAAGCCGCGAAATCCGCGTTTATCCGCGGCTAATTTTTTTCTTAAACGTTCGCGGCAAACTAAGATTTTACGCTCTGAAACGCAGCGGGGCAATGGCGTATTTTTTTATCTTGTAACCCAGAATTCGCTCGGTCGAATCGAGCATTTTTGCCGCCCGCGCGACATTTCCGCGCGTTGATTTCAAGGCGTCCTGAATCAAATCGCTTTCGTAAGCTTCGATCGCCGAAACAAGCGAAACCTGCGTGACCGTTCCCGAAACTTCCGCCGTTTGCAGCGTCGGCGGCAGGTGATGACCGTGAATGACGTGCTCATCGCAAACCAGAACGGCGCGCTCGATCACGTTTTCAAGCTCGCGGACGTTTCCCGGAAAATGATACGAGGCGAGCATATCAATCGCGGGCGTCGAAATTCGCTTGATGATTTTGCCGTGTTCGCGCTCGTATTTGGCAAGAAAATGCTCTGCAAGCAGTAAAATATCGGATTTTCGCTCTCTGAGCGGCGGCAGAAAAATCGTAAAAACGTTGAGCCGGTAAAATAAATCTTCGCGAAACGTGCCCTGTACGATCGCTTCTTCGAGATTCTTGTTGGTCGCCGTAATCAAGCGAACATTGACTTTAACGGTTTCCGTGCCGCCGAGCCGCTCGAATTCGCGTTCCTGAATAACGCGCAGAAGCTTGATCTGCGTCTGCGGCGGAAGGTCGCCGATCTCGTCGAGAAAAATCGTGCCGCCGTCCGCGAGTTCGAAACGTCCTTTGCGCCGACGTTCAGCGCCGGTAAACGCGCCGCGCTCGTAGCCGAAAAGCTCCGATTCGATCAAAGTTTCCGGCAGCGCCGCGCAGTTTACCTTGATAAACGGCTGTTTCGAACGCAGCGAATTGTAATGAATCGCGTGCGCGATCATTTCCTTGCCCGTGCCCGATTCGCCGCGCAAAAGCACGGTCGCATTCGATCGCGCGACCTGCGAAACCTGATCGTAAACCTGCCGCATGACATTTGAATTGCCGATAATCTGCGAAAAATCGTATTTTTCTTTTAATTCCTGGCGCAGATGCGAATTTTCAGCCGCCAGTTTCTGCCGCTCGGCGGAAATCACGGTTTCAATCTTAAAAGCTTGCGCGATGAGCGACGCGACGATCTCCAAAAACGCTTTCGTTTGGTCGAAATCGAAATTTTCACGATAAATAAATTCTGCCGCAAAAGTGCCGAGCGGTTTGTTTTCGAGCAAAACCGGCAATACGACGAGGCTTGTTTCATCTTCCGATTTATTGAGAAATCCGAGCGTCGGCTCTAAACTCAGGCGCGGAACGACAACCGTATTTCCGCTTTCGAAAACCGCGCGAAAAAGGCTTTTTTCCGCTTTATTTTCCAACCGCCGAAAATCGGAAACGTCCAGACCGTTGACGGCGATCGGAATCAATTTGTCGGTTTCTTCCTGATGAATTAATAAAAAACCGCGCGTGACCGCAAACTTTTCGGCTAAAACCTCTAAAACGCTCGAAAGATTCGATTTGGGAATCTGCGAATCGTTGAGTGTGTGAATAATAAACTGAATTATGCTGAGCTGATTATCGTTCATTTCCTACAATTTTGTCAGAATATTGGTAAAACCACACTAAATTGTAGCAACTTTTCCCGACAAATACTAAACGAAAGATGAATCTGACATTTTTGTAATTAAAGCCGCGATTATCTTACAAAATTGTCGCAAATATACAGGCTTATCAATTGAAAAAATAGCACGACAACTAAAAAAATGTAATAAACACCACGAGTTAATAACATTTATTTTTAATGGAACGATGCTTGCAAACCATCAAAAAGTAAACTTTCAAATTTCTTTTTGTCAAAACAAATGCTGAAAAACTTATCTGTAAAGCTATTTTCTTTATTCATTTTAATTTTCTCGCTGCCGGCGAACCTGCTCGCGGAAGATTTAAGCGAGCGCATCGCCAAACTCGAAACGAGCGCCGCCGCCGCGCAAGCCAGCGCCGATAATGCATGGGTTCTGCTTTGCTCGGCGCTCGTTTTACTGATGACAGTTCCGGGCTTGGCGCTTTTTTACGGCGGTTTGGTCAGGCAGAAAAACGTGCTTTCGACGATGCTCAAAAGCCTGATCTCGATCGGAATCGTGACGCTTTTGTGGGCATTTGTCGGCTATAGCCTTGTTTTTTCGGAAGGAAACGCATTTATCGGAGGGCTTGACTTTGCGTTTCTGCGCGGCGTCGGCACTGAAGCCAACGGCGTCTATTCGGCGACTTTGCCGCAGCAGTCGTTTATGATTTTCCAGCTGATGTTCGCGATCATCACGCCCGCGCTGATTACCGGCGCGTTTGCCGAAAGAATCAAATTCAGCGCCAAGCTCGCGTTTACGACGCTTTGGACTTTGCTGATTTATTTTCCGCTCGCGCATATGGTTTGGGGCAAAGGCGGATTTCTGAACGCGTTTCTCGGCGGCTCGATTCCGGCGCTCGATTTTGCGGGCGGCACGGTCGTTCATATTTCGTCAGGCGTTTCGGCGCTGGTCTGCGCGCTCTATCTCGGCAAGCGCATTGATTACAACAATGCGCCGACCGCGCCGCATAACACGGTTTTCAGTTTGATCGGCGCGGGACTTTTATGGTTCGGCTGGTTCGGATTCAACGCCGGAAGCGCGCTTTCGGCAAGCGGTTTGGCGACCAACGCATTTGTCACGACGCATTTTGCCGCCGCGACGGCGATGCTCACGTGGACGATCATCGAATGGCTCAGACACGGCAAACCGACGACGATCGGCGCAATTTCAGGTGCCGTCGCAGGTCTCGTCTGCATCACGCCCGCCGCCGGATTCGTTTCGCCGATCTCGGCGATTTTAATCGGCTTAGTCGCCGGAGCCGTGTGCTACACAATGGTTTGCGAAGTTAAAAAACGATTCGGTTACGACGACACGCTCGACGTTTTCGGCATTCACGGAATCGGCGGAATTTTCGGCGCGATTCTGACCGGAGTTTTCGCGACGAGCGCGATCAACCCGATTTTTAAGGACGCGAACGGAAATGCTTTGCCCGTCGGTCTGATCGAAGGAAACGCGATGCAGGTTGTCAACCAGCTCGCCGGAATCGGAATCGCCGTCGTCATGGCGGTCGTCGGCTCGATTCTGATTCTCAAATTCGTTGATCTGGTGATCGGTTTGCGCGTCAGCGAATCGGAAGAAACCGCCGGACTCGATGCGACGCAGCACGGCGAAACGGCGTATGTTTTCGAAGGCGATATGATTCACGTTTCCGGCGGCACAGCTTTTTCCGAAAAAGCGGAATCAGTCGAACTTCTACCGTCAAATCTGGCTTTGGAAGCCGAATAATTTTTAAGGATTTGAAGCTCGCGGCGGCGACACGCGAGATTGGGGAAGATTGCACTTCACCGCCTGCGAGCTTCAAAACAAGTTTTCTCACGCTGCCATCGGAAAAAAGGCGCGGTTCTTAACGTAAGAACTGCGCCTTTGGCTTTTTTCGGCTAAAATTTAAGTTGTGGCGGAAAGATTCGAATTTCAGGTTGCGGCAAAGGATTTCAAAAAACGACTCGACGAATTTTTATTCACCGAGTTTCCGCATTTGAGCCGACTTTACCTGCGCGAGCTTGTCCGCGACGAAAAATGCGAGGTCAACGGGCGCTGGGAAAATCGCGGTTATCTGCTCAAAACAAGCGATTTCGTCGAGGTCGAAGTTGACCGTTCGCGGCAAACATCGCTTCAGCCCGAAGCGATTCCGCTCGACATAATTTTTGAAGACGTCGAGTTTCTGGTCGTCAGCAAACCTTCGGGAATGCTCATTCACCCGACGGTGCGCGTTCGTACCGGAACGCTTTTAAATGCGCTCGCGCATCATTTGAACGTTTCAACGACAGCCGCTGAAGATTTCAAACGCGCCGGTCTGGTTCATCGTCTCGACAAAGACACTTCGGGTTTGGTCGTGATCGCGAAAAATGCGCGCTCGCACCGGATTTTGTGCAGTCATTTTCAACGCAAACTGGTCGAAAAAAGGTATTTCGCGCTTGTCGAAGGCGTGATTAATGAGGATTCGGGAACAATTGACGCGCCCGTCGGACGATTTGCCGAAGAGCGTCTCTGGAACATCAAAGAGGACGGCAAACGCGCGATTTCCAACTTTTGGGTAAAGCATCGGTTCGCCGATAAAACGCTGCTCGAACTCGAACCCGTGACGGGCAGAACAAATCAGCTGAGAATCCATCTCGCGCACGTCGGGCATCCGATTCTCGGCGACATCAAATACGGCGGACGCGAGTTTCCAAGACTTTGCCTTCACGCTTACAAATTGAATTTCTGGCATCCGAACGGCGTCGAGCGCTTAAATTTCGAAACCGCTCTGCCCGATGATTTCTTTAATTCGGAATAAGCGCGACGATTCTCAGAGGCGCGCCGCTGCCGCCTTTGATCTTCATCGGCAGCGCGACGACGTTTGCGCCTTTTGCCGGAATTTTGTCGAGATTGGCGACGTTTTCAAACGCCGAAACGTTTTGTGTCATCAGCGCGACGTGCGTATCGAAGGTTTGCGACTGCCCGAAATCGATGCTCGCCGTGTCAATTCCGACTGCTTTTACTTTGCGATTTTCGACCAACCAGCGCGCGGCTTCGGCGCTCAAACCGGGAAAGTGTTTCTGATCGCTACCGGGTTCGCTGCCCATATACTGTTTGCGGTCGCCCCAGAATTTCCCGTAGCCGGTTTGAAAAAGCACGATGCCGTTTTCCGGAATCGCGCCGTTTTGTTTTTCCCAAGCCGCGATGTCTTCGACCGAGATTTGATAATCGCGATTCGCCGAAGCCTTCGCCGAAACGTCAATTTTCACCGCCGCACCGATCAATCTTTCAAGCGGAACTTCGTCAACCGTCTGCCGACCTTCGGCAAAATGGCGCGGCGCATCGAGATGCGTTCCGCCGTGTTCGGGCGTGCAGAATTTGTATGCGGAATAAAAATAGCCCTTGTCGGTTTTGCCTTCGGCGACGGTTTCTTTCTTAAAGCCGTCGGATTCGACCCAGTAAATCGTCTGCTCGGAAAAATCGTAGGACAAATCTATCCATTCGCCCGCAAAGGCGTTTTCCCTTTTCTGAGCGCAAGCAGTAAATAAACAAAACAGCGCGATTATCGAAAGAAGTCTGATTTTCATAAGTTTTCCTCAGAATATTAAAGAGTTTCGCTTTTCGGAGAATTGTACAACGCTTCCGAATTTTTGTCAGTAAACTGCAAAAACCGAATAAAAATGGGACGACGAACCTCGATAGTTGACCAAATAACGAGAATAGTTGGACAAATAAAGCGAATGGTCGATCAACTATTCCGATTCTTTGACGAGCGATTAGCAGGTTGTCAGACTGAAATTAAAGACTTTCGCTTTAAAGACAAAAAAGCCGCCTTCGATGCGGCGGCATTTTTTTCGATTTGCGGATAAATTTTAGCTGACTTCGCGCAGGATGATTTTTTCGGTATTAACTTTCGCGCTTCGTTCGCCGGTCAATTTTTCGAGTTCTTCGATGTGCAGCTGTTCGTCGGCGATTCTTTCTTCGAGCCAGAATTTCTGCGGCAGATCGTTATCGTCGCACGAAGCCCACGCCGACATATACGCCGCGATCGCTTCGCGTTCGAGTTCCAAATCCTGCTTCAACATCTCCTGAACGTCGGCAGATTGGCGAATCATCGACGGTTCGACGGTCGGCAGACCGCCGAGCGCGACGATCTTGTCGCCGAGCGATTCGGCGTGTTCCTGCGCTTCTTCCGCCTGATCGCGAAAGTAATCCTTAAAGATTTGCCGGTCGGTTCCGGTTACCAGGTAACTGTGCTGCGAATATTGAATGACACCCGCCAGTTCAAAACTCAGCGCTTTGTTTAAATTTTCGACTAATTCTGCTCTTGCCATTTTTCCTTCTCCTTTTTCAAACCAACTTAAGTCAAAGACTACCAGACGAAACTATTTGGAGTCAAGCTAAATTATTGATTATCAACGAGTTAGAAATGACTTTCAATTTCATTTAACATTAATTTAAATCAAAAAAAGCGGACTTTCGCCCGCCTTTAAATACAAATTTTTGAAACGTTTAAGTTACCGCGCCGCCATCCACGATGACGATTTCGCCGTTCATAAAACTGTTTCGATCCGAACACATAAAAGCCGCGTATTCGGCTAGTTCCGAAGGCTTCCCGACTCTTCCCTTCGAAACCCAGAAATCATGCATCTGAAGAAGTCGCGGCGGCAGAGTTTGTCCGAGATCGGTGTCAAAAATCCCGGCGGCGATCGCGTTGACCGTGATTCCGAAGTTCGAAGCTTCGCGCGAGAGACATTTTGTAAAACCGATCATCGCGGCTTTCGAAGTCGCATAATGCACCGATGTCGGCAAGCTGCGAATTGCGCCGACCGACGTAATATTCAGAATATTGCCTTCTTTTTGGCGAATCATCTGCTTGTAAAACGGCTTCGTGACGGCAAACAAACTGTTAACGTTCGTATCGACGACCCAATCCCAAGATTTATCGGTCGTCGTCGCAAAATTATCGGCTTTGTTGACCGCCGCATTATTCACCAGAACATTGATCGCGCCCCACTGATCTTTAATTTCGCGGGCGATACGCTTCATTCCGTAGCGATCGGTGACGGAAACTTTGTAGGACAGCGCACGCCGCCCGTGGGCTTCGATTTTCTTCTTCACTTCTTCCGCCAGATCATCGCTCGAATGATAATTAAAAGCCACATCCGCGCCTTCGCGGGCAAAAATTTCACATAGCGCCGCGCCGATGCCGCGTGTTCCGCCGGAAATAAAAGCGCGTTTTCCTTCAAGTAATAAACTCAAAATTCTTTCTCCTCAAAAGATTCAAGATTCAAGATTCAAGATTCAACTTAAAATAAATCTTGAATCTTGAATCTTGAATCAAATAAAAAGGTTAATGAAAATGCGGAAAACTGACAAGTCTTGAAGTTGGTTTTATTTTACGCGGCGACGGCTTGCGGCGGCTGGATTTCCGTTTTCGGCGGCAGCAGCGCCGCGATTTCTTCGATAATTCTCTGCGTCGAGTTCGGCACCGACAAAAGCCTTGTCGCGGCTTTCATTTCGGCATATTTTTCGGAATTCTGCACCAAATTTCGAATGGTCGAAACAATATCGCCAGGTTTTTCAAGCAAAATTCCCGCGCCTTTGTCGGCGATCAGATTAACCGTTCCGGCTTCCTGTGGCATCGGCGGCGTCGTCGTGTCGGCAATAATCGGCAGACGACACGCAAGCGCTTCGAACGTCGTCAACCCGCCAAGCTTCGACACCATCACGTTTGCCGACTGCATAATTTTTTCGATCTCGTCGGAATAACCGATAACCTTAATCGGAAATTTCGCGGTTTTGGCGATCTCTTCGGCTTCGAGCCTTAATTCCTCGTTTTTTCCGGCAAGAAAAATCGCCTGCACATCGAGCTCGCCGCGCGCCAGTTCACGAAAAATCTGCGGAATATTTCCGCCGCCGATCCAGCCTGCGTTGACGAAAACCGTAAATTTATCGGGATTGAGTCCGAAAGCCTTCCGCGCGCGCTGGGCGACCTTTTCGTCAACTTCGTGGAATTTCGGATGCACGGGCATTCCCGAAATCTTGATCTTTTCCGGCGAAATCCCGTAATCCACCAACTGTCTGCGCGCCTCGTCGTTGGCGACCAGATAGAGCGAAACGTCGTTACACGCCCAGGCTTTCCAGAAACCGTAACACGGATCGGTAACGACCGTTACGAGCGGAACCGAATCAGCCAGTTTCAACTCTTTAAGAATTCGCGCGAAAATATGTTGTGTCAGCGGATGCACGCTGACGACGATGTGCGGGCACCACTTTTCGAAAATTTCGCGAACATAACCGAGACAGCGCCGGTGAACAAATTCGCGCGTTTCCGGGCGGACTTTGTTCATTATCCAGTAAAGATATTTCATCCAATGCTGGCGGTTGCGCAAAACCCAGTTGTAAACATTAACGAGCTTTTCGGTAATGTGGTGCGATTCTTCGACGGCTTTGATGGTGCGTACGGCAAACGATTCGCCCTTCCAAAATCTCTCTAAGCCAGCCGCAATCGCGACCGCCGCCGAGCGGTGTCCGCCGCCGGTATCGGATGAGATAATGAGAATTTTCGGAGTGGTTTGAGGCATTTTTTAGTTAAACCAACTTTCAAGATAAATAAACGCGAATCTCAAAATTCAAGTTTCGCGTTTATTTTATTCAAATTAAGCCTTAACGGCAATTTCGTCCGCTTGCGGCTGGCTTGTATTCATCTGTCCTGCCGCTTTTTTCATCTGCCCTTCAAGCCTTTTGATTTTTACCAGATGCCCGACGTTAAGCGGCAAACTCGGATAAAAACAGTTCGACTCGTGCGTACAGTAACAGCCGGCGCTGACTTCTTTGCGGCGTTCATTCATCAACTGTGTTTTCCACGCCGACTGAAAATTCCAGTCGTAATCGCGCAGATTCAACACTTCCGGTTTGTTTTCGCACGACGAAAGCGCGCCGTTATCGTAAATGACCGCGCCCGCGCTGCCCGCATAACATTTGAGCTGCGCTTTGTTTTCCTCTTTGGTTTTCGCGATCAGATCGTGCATATAAATATCCACGGCAGCTTTAAAGAAGCCCGATTTTCCGCCGTAATTGTTTTTCAAAGCGGAGTTTTTCGTATCGTCGAGAATCATCTGCGAAAGCTTCCCGTAGAGTTTGTGGTCGAAATTCAGCTCGTTCGGGTCTTTTGACGGCGGACGAATGTAATTGATATTGACCTTATCGGGTTTCAGATCGTATTTCAGAAAATCGTACCAGTCGAAAATCGTGTCCTGATTCGAATTCATCACGCAGGTACAGGTTTGAATGTCGAGCTGCGGATACTGCTCGTTCTTCATCTGCTGCAAAGTGCGCGCCGTGTGAATCGCTTTGTCCCAGCTGCCTTCTTTCTGCCGAATTTTTTCGTGCGCGTCCTTCATTCCGTCGATGCCGAGCGCGACCGTCACGTTCAAATTCGGACATTCGTCGAGAATACGCGTCACATCCGGAAAAATGCGCGGATGAATCTGACCGTTCGACATCAAATAGACGGAATCAAGCTTGTTGTTTTCGTAAAAAGAGCGAACAATCTCGGGCAAATCCTTGCGCGTGAACGGCTCGCCGCCGGCAAGCACGAGAACGCCAAGGTTACCGCCTAAAGTTTCAGAAATCCGGTGGATTTCGTCAGCCTTCATCTGCAATTTTTTGCGCGGACGGTCGTCGAGCTGATCGGTAAAGAAGCAGTGAGTACAGCGCATATCGCAGACGCTCGTTACCAGAATATTTAGAAAAACCGGCGAAATCGGTCTGCCGATGGCGATACTTGCGTAACGCTTAAAAATCTCTCTTGTTGCAAAATCCATTATAGCCATTAATTTTATCCTTTCCGAGAAAACTTAATTCCGAGCTTTGATGCCGTAAGTTTCCGCTACGTTTTAATTTATCTTACAACGAGCGTTGAGAGCAAGATAGATACGCTCAACTTGATGGTTTCGGGCGTAACTTAAGTAATAGTTTTGTATTAAAAGCTTTATCGGCTGAAAAGCCCCGGTTCGCATTGATGAATTTCGTTTCAAATAATGGTTTTCCCCTCGGCTTTCAAATAAGTTAAAATCAACCTATGTTTCGCCGCGTTTATTTAGACAATTCAGCCACGACGCCCGTTGATAAAGAAGTTTTCGAAGCGATGATTCCCTTTCTCACCGAAAAGTACGGCAATGCTTCGAGCATCCACTTTTTCGGTCAGGAAGCCCGCGCCGCCGTTGACCGTGCGCGGCATCAGATCGCCGAACTAATCAACGCCCGTCCCAATGAAATCGTTTTCACATCGGGCGGCACGGAAGCCAATAATCTCGCGATTCGCGGTCTGCTCGAAGCGAACGACAAATACGGCAAACATATAATTACGTCCGAAATCGAGCATTCGGCGGTTAAGGAAGTTTGTCAGGATTTGGAAAAGCGCGGTTATGAAGTTACTTATCTACCCGTTTACGAAAACGGCATCGTCAAACTCGACGATGTCAAAAACGCTGTCCGCGACGACACGGTTTTAATCACCATAATGACCGCCAACAACGAGATCGGCACGATTCAACCGGTCGAAGAAATCGGACGATACGTCCGCGAGCTGCGTGAATCAGGCAAAAAGATTTGGTTTCACACCGACGCCGTGCAGTCAGCCGGTAAGATTCCGGTTGATGTCGAAGAAATTGGCTGTGATCTGCTTTCGATTTCGGCGCATAAAATCTATGCTCCGAAAGGCGTCGGCGCACTTTACGTGCGGCGCGGCGTGCGGCTGCATAAACAGAACATCGGCGGACATCAGGAACGCGAACGGCGCGGCGGCACTGAAAACGTGCCCTTTATCGTTGCGTTCGGCAAAGCTTGCGAGCTGGCAAAACAAAATATCGCTGGCGAAGCGGCGCGGCTTGCCGAACTTCGCGACAGATTCGAATCGGCAATCGGCGAAAAAGTTTCCGACCTCGTTTTTAACGGCGAACCGTCACGTCGCCTACCGAATATTTCAAATATTTCCTTTCGATTTATCGAAGGCGAAGGCTTGTTGATTAATCTCGATATGCAGGGCATCGCCGTTTCGACCGGCGCGGCGTGCAGTTCCGGCTCGCTCGAACCGTCGCCCGTCATCCGCTCGCTCGGTCGCAACGACGAACTCGCCCGCGGCGCGATCCGTTTCAGCTTCGGCAAGGGAAACACGCCCGAAGAAATTGAATACCTGCTCGAAATTCTCCCGAAAGCAGTCGAAAATCTAAGAAAACTCTCACCGCACTACCTGCAGAAATCGGCTCAATAATTATTTCTCACTGATAATTTCAGCTACCAGCCGATTTCCCGTTTGGCACAGACAAATTATCGTTTATGACAAACTTCGACTCCGTACTATCAGCCATAAAAGAAATCTCCTTTTTGTGTAATTATTTAACCTGAGTATTGGATAAGAACGGAGCGCGGACGAGCCGTTCTTATCCAATACTCAGGTTATTTAGGTAAAACTTGTTTGGAGCTAAAATGGTCGAAAGAAAGTTTTTTGCGCAAAAATATTGGGAAATTCTAAGTACAGGACAAAAGTAATATAAGCTGTTGAAAGCGTTGCTTTTGCCTTAAGTTTATTTGAATCCGGCAGAAACAGTTTCGCAATGTGTCGATCCCGAGGCGGAAAACGCTCTTTTCCGTCCTGCCATGTTTCTTGAT
>JANOBZ010000166.1:0-16342 GCA_031411895.1 Acidobacteriota bacterium
CATCGGCTGCCAAAAGGACGATGAATTTTGGGCGATGGATGAAGAGAAACTTGCGGCGCTTTGTCTCGAACATCTGACAAAAATAATTCCCGACGCGCGCGCGCGATATTTAGGCGCAAACGTTTTGCGGACGCCGATTGCTTATCCGGTTTTTCTCAACGAATATGAAAAGGAAAGGCGGGATTTCGAGCAGTCGAGCGGCATCGAAAATCTCTTGAGCATCGGGCGCAACGGCGAATTCGCGCATATTTTTATGGAAGACGTTTACTGGCGCACGCGGAAAAAGGTTAAAAATTTGATCGAGAAGGTGTTTTGAGTCCCGCCTTCAGGCGGCAAATCTCTGCATATCAAATAATTTAGAAGTTGAACGTCAGACCGCCTGAAGGCGGGACTCAAAACTTTATGCCGAAAATTGATGAGAAAAAATTTCTTTTGATCCTGATTTTTCTGCATCTGGCGATCGCTTTGCCGCTTGCGTGGCAGCTCAATATTTGGACTGACGAAGCTTCGACGCTCTACACGACGCAGAACGGACTTTTTCGCGCGTTTCAGAATCTATTCACCGACGAAAAACAGGCGCCGCTTTACTTTTTACTGTTAAGTTTGTGGCGGAAAATCAACGATTCCGTCTTTTTCGCGCGGCTTTTTTCGATAGTTTTCAGTGTGCTTTCGATCGTCGCTTTCGAGCGTTTGGCGCAGAGGATTTGGGAGCGAAAAACGGCGCTTTTTCTGACGGCGTTCTTTGCGCTTCACCCGTATCTTTTCTGGGCGAGCCTTGAAATCCGGCTTTATTCGTTCATTATTTTTATCACCTGCCTGCTTTTTTCCTTTTTTTACGACGGGTTTTTAGATGAAGATATCGTTTCCCGCAAAAGTGCGGAGGCGCAGAGAAGGGCGCGGAATTTTTATGTTTTAACCGCGATCGCCGCGCTTTATACGAATTATTATCTCGGGTTTCTGCTCGTCGGCGCGTTTGCGGCGCTGCCGGTTTTGCGGCGCTGGGCTGAGGCGAAAAGTTATTTTTTGCGGATGCTTGTTGTCGGCGTCGCGATTTTGCCGCTATTTTATATTATCAGCTTGCAGTTTTCCGACCGCGTCGCGACCTATCAGGCGGAAAAATCAATTCTCGAAGGCGTGCGAATTATCTGGAATCATTTTCTGACGTTCGTGCTGCCGACCGAAATCTACACGCCCGAAGACTCGACCGCGTTTTCGTTCATTCGTTTGTGGGTGGTCAGGGCTTCGATTCTCGCAAGTTTGATCGTTCTCGTCAAAAATAAGTTTAAGGATTTGGATAAAACGAGCGTCGCGTTCGGGACGATGGCGGCGATTTGCGGCGCGTTTTTTCTCTTCGTCTATTTTCAACTCGGCGTGATGTACGTCGAAATCCGGCACGCGGCGATTTATTTTGTCGCGGTTTTCGTTTTCGCGGCGGCGCTGTTGGTCAAGATTCTGCCGCGTAAAGCCTGGATTTTCGCGGCGCTTCTTTACGCCGTCTTTTTTACATACGCCCTTTTCGTGATGTATCCGAATCTGACGAAGCGCGGCGATTGGGCGCGCGTCGCGGCGTTTATCTCGCAAAACGAAACGCCCGGTCAGCCGATCGTTTTTATGCCCGCCTACGACGCGATTTCGCTGCCGTTTTATTATCGCGGCGCGAATAAAATTCTGCCGGACGAAAGATATTTCTCGTTTCATGCCGAAGCCGAACCCGGAAGCGTGAACAGTTTTCGGACGCAGATTGACTTTATTACGGCTAAGATTCCGCCCGACGCGGCGGAGATTTGGCTTTTGACGGATGAACACTGCCGATCCGGACAATCCTGCGAGCCGTTGGAAAATTTCGTCGCGGAGAATTACACTATTGTTTTAGAGAAAGATTTTTATAAAGAAAAGGTAAGATTATTGAGGAGAAAACGTTAGATGATTGAATCAATGGATCCGAAAGACATGGATAAACCGCTTGCGAAATGCGACAAGTGCGACCGCGAGGTTGACCATTACAACACTTTTTTAGACGCCGACAACCGCATCGTCAACGTCTGCTGGGAATGCAATCAGCGCGAAGAAAAAGGCTTTTTCCAGAAGCGCGATTTCTTTCGCCGCTCTAGGCTCGGACGGCTTCCAGCACGCTGATTTGGGATTTGCGATTTCGGATTTCGGATTGAAATAATCCGAAATCCGAAATCGCAAATCCGAATTCGATATATGAGTATCAGAAAAATCACCGAATATCCGGAAGCGGTTCTGGCAGAAGTCGGAAAGCCGGTCGAAACGTTCGACGAAGCGCTCGCCGCGTTGTGCGAGGATATGTACGAGACGATGTATGCCGCCGAAGGCGTCGGGCTCGCCGCGCCGCAGATCGGTTTGAATTTGCGGCTTTTCGTGATGGACTGCGACGGCATCAAGCTGATCGCCGCGAACCCTGAGATCATCGAAACCGAGGGCGAGCAGTCGTCGCCGGAAGGCTGTCTTTCGGTCGGCAAGGTTCCGGCGATCGTGACGCGTCCGATGAAAGCACGGCTTCGCGCGCAAAACGTCAAAGGCGAATGGTTCGAAGCCGATGCGGAAGGCTACGCGGCGCGCTGTTTTATGCACGAAACCGACCACTGCGACGGCAAACTTTTTATTGACCGCCTGCCCAAAATGCGCCGCGATATGATCGTCACGCGCTTCAAAAAAGAAAAACGCTGGAAATAGCTTTGAAGTTAAAAGTGAATAGTGATAAGTGAAAAGTTTTATATTATTCACTTATCACTGTTCACTTTTAACTTTTTTTTAAGTTGTTGATGATCGCTTCGAGTTCGCTCAAAGTTTCGACGGGCAAATCTTTGACCCGCCGTGGTGATAATCGAAAATCTGCCGCCGCACGCGCGTCTGCAAATCGTAGCCGAAATGCCGCAGGTAAACCGCGTCGATGCCGCCGTCCATAAATCCGAAACTGTTTGCCGGACTGACAATCGCGTCGCAACGGACGTCGAGAATCGAGCCGTGATGAACATCTACAAAATCCAGATCGCCGCAGAATTTTCGCCACGCGTCGGCAAGCGATTTTTCTACTGCTGTCAGAATAATTTTCATACGTTTTATAAAAGATGTTATGACTGTTTGTCCGTTCGCAAAATATCGAGAGCAACGGCTTCGGCGGCTTTGATGCCGTCGATTCCGGCGGAGAGAATTCCGCCGGCGTAGCCTGCGCCTTCGCCGGCGGGGAAAAGCCCTTCGGTGTTGAGGCTTTGCCCGTCTTCGCGGCGCTTGATGCGGATCGGCGAAGAGGTGCGCGTTTCGACTCCGGTAAGGAGCGCGTCGTGCATGGCGAAGCCTTTGATCTGTTTGTCGAATGCCGTAATCGCTTCGCGAATCGCGTCGATCGCAAATTTCGGCAGGGCTTCGCTCAAATCGGTCAGATGAATTCCGGGCGTGTATGAGGGCGTAACTTTGCCTAAGTTTTTCGACGCGCGACCGCTCAGAAAATCGCCGACGAGCTGTCCCGGCGCGTTGTAATTTTCGCCGCCCAACTTAAATGCTTTTTCTTCCAGACGGCGTTGAAATTCGATTCCGGCGAGCGCGTTTTCGGGGTAATCAATTTCGGGCGTGATGCCGACGACGATCGCGCTGTTCGCGTTTTTTTCGCTGCGCGAATACTGCGACATTCCGTTCGTCACGAGTCTGCCTTCTTCGGACGCGGCGGCGACGACCATTCCGCCCGGACACATACAAAAACTGTAAACCGAACGCCCGTTCGCCGCGTGATGAACGAGTTTGTAATCAGCCGCGCCGAGCAGTTTATTGCCCGCAAAATCGCCGAAGCGGCATTCGTCGATCAATTGCTGCGGATGCTCGATGCGAAAGCCGACGGAAAAAGGTTTCGGCTCGATATAAACGCCGCGCTCGAAAAGCATCTGAAACGTATCGCGCGCGCTGTGCCCGACCGCGAGAACGACGTGCGAGCTTTCGATAAATTCGCCGTTTGCAAGCCTTACGCCGCGCATTTTATTGTTTTCGATTTCAATGTCTTCGACACGGCTCTCGAAACGGATTTCGCCGCCCAAACTCTCGATGACGGCGCGCATATTTTCGACGATCATCACGAGTTTATATGTGCCGATGTGCGGTTTATTGACAAAGAGAATTTCCGGGTTCGCGCCCGCTTCGACGAGTTCGATCAAAACCTTTCGACCGAGATATTTCGAATCCTTGACCTGCGAATAAAGTTTGCCGTCCGAAAAAGTGCCCGCGCCGCCTTCGCCGAACTGCGCGTTCGATTCGGGATTAAGCCCGCCGTCGCGCCAGAAACCGAAAGTGTCTTTGCTTCGCTCGCGCACGGATTTTCCGCGCTCTAAAATAATCGGGCGAAATCCCATCCGCGCGAGCATCAATCCGGCAAACAAGCCGCACGGTCCCGTGCCGATCACAACCGGACGCGTTTTTAAGTTATCCGGCGCAGTTGCGATCAATTTATAAGTCGTGTCGGGCGTTTCGGAAACGTGCGGATTTTTCTTAAATTTTTCGAGCAGTTCGTCGTCTTTCGTCGTTTCCGCGTCAACGATATAAACAAAAACGATCGCGCTTTTGCGCCGCGCATCGTAGCTGCGTTTGAAGATCGAAAAGTTTATCAATTCGTCGTCCGAAATTTGCAGTTTATCGAGAATCGCACGTCTGAGCGCATCTTCCGAATGTTCGAGCGGAAGTTTTATTTCGGAGATTCTGAGCATAATTAATGTAGAAATTACTTACCGGGATTCTTACTTTTCCCTGCGGAACATCGACAATCTTCTCTTAGCTTTTTAATTTTAATCTTCCATTTATTATCTGGATTACTTTGAAGATTCGGAATTGCGCATGATGATTTGATAATTTTCTTTTCTATTTTTCGTAAATCTCAGTTTAGATCGGTTGTCGTCGTCTTTTCGCGGTTTTCGAGAACCGGAGTTTTTTCAGGGAAATGCAGGGACTTTGTCGTGCCGTCGGTCACCGAAAACGATGCCGGCGCGGGCGGCAATGCGGAAATGTCCGGATTGGTCAAAGTTTGTCGGGCAGCGCCCGAAGTGACCGGCGGTGCAGGTTTAGTCGATTTGAGCGCATTATTCAGGCGTTTCCAGCCAAAGCCGATAAAAACAACGTTGAGCAAACCGAAAGCGACGCTCAGTGCCAGCATCCAGGTAATCGCCGGTGTGATCGCCGCGCCGCCTGTGAGCAGTAAAAGCAGCGCGCCTAATGTCATCAAAGCCGTCATCGCGACAACTACCGCGCTCGCGACGACCGATGTATGCCCCGAACGGATTTCGGCAGTCATGCGTAGAACTTCGATCGCGGTTTCATCGCCGGTCATCGGCGCGCCGCATTTTCGGCAAAACCGCGAATCGTCGCTGGCTTCTGCCCCGCAAACCTTACAGATTTTATCCGTCGCGCGAGTTGTCGCGAGCGTGACGATCGTTTCCGCCTCGCGCGTCAGGACTTCTTTTTCGCCTCGATTCAAGGACGGGTGTTTGATGGTATAAGCAAACGAAGCGCGGGTCGAAGTTTCGCTTAAAGGTTTTAATTTGATGAGCAGCGAGCGCGGGTAATCGAGCACGTCTGCCGATGCATAGGCGGTTGCCCAACCTCTCGCATTACGGCGTGCTTCGATCTCATATTCGCCTTCGTCGATAAAATCATAATCGAGCCTTTCAAGCACATCGTTCAGACGGCGGCGCACGTCCGCGACGTTTCCCGCCAGCACACGTCTCAGATAATGTTCGGTGTTCGAATAATTAATGCCGCCGCTGCCGTCCATCGCCAGATAATCTGCCATCTGTTACCTCAAATCGTCTGAAAATCAATTCATCTAAGATACGATTGAATCGAATATTTTGTTTGGCTTTTCCGTACTCATCAAATAATCGTCGTCACGATCTCGCGGATGCTTCTTTGCAGCTCCCGGTCGTCGGTGCTTAATTCAATGCTCAGTAATAATTAATAAAGCCTGTTCGCTCGGGTAACGTCCGCGACGATGTAAAACCCGGCGTTCCAGAATTTGTTCGTCCGCGTTCATCTGCAAAATTCTTATGGTTGCTTCGCCGATTGCAGTCAGCGGTTCGATAACGACTTCGCTTAAATAAAAATGTTCGCGCCAGCGCATCGTCCTTGGATTGTAAAACTGAACCAACTCGTTCGTTTCAGGATTCAATGAAGCAATGTCGCTGCCTTTATAACGATTGCAAAAAACGCAGGCGAGCGCAAGATTTTCCAATTCCGACGAGCCGCCGTGTTTGCGGCTGATGATATGCTCGATTTGGAATTTAAAGAACGCATCCGCTTCGGCGATAAGGCAGTATTCGCAAACGTAATGAGCGCGAACGGCGACTATTTGGCGAATGTCGAGAGCGATTTTACTCATTCGTCAGAAAATCGCGCGCGCGCGCTTTTGCCAGACGCATGAGATGTTCGATTTGCAGGTAATGGTTGAGTTCACTCTTTTCCGACGTCGAAAGTTCGCCTTCCTTTTCGCGTTCCAATAAATCTTCGACCCGCGCCTGCGCCGCTTCCGACGGGCGAAAGTCAATCACATTCTGCGGCGTCGTTCCGGCGGCGATGAAATCAACAACTTCTTCGTAGGCTTTAACCGTGTTCATAGCAAAATCAGAATACGTCTTTACAAATTCAGCGTCAATATTTTTCTCCGTTATCGCCAATAATCTCTGCGTTTAATTTTCGAGCTAGCTCGAAAGCCTTAACGCGAAGAGGCGATTTTGGATTGTCCCAATCATTCGGTTTTAATAAAATTCGACCTTCCCAAAAAAAGAATACTTTAATCCATTCTTTAGATTTGGGGAACCATATAGCGACTTCTTTTTTCGTTCGACCGGGAATCCTAATTTCCGCTCCGGTAGCCGGATTGATGCCAACTGTATCACTTTCATCAATTCTTAAATCATCAATTGTTTCTACTGCACTTAACCATTCATCAACTGTAATTGGAGAGTTTCTTTCGATATACAATGAATAAGCCATCTGAGTTAAATAATCGTCGTCACGATTTCGCGGATGCTGCGCTGCAGTTCGCGGTCGTCGGTGATCGGCGAGCAGAGCGCGACTTCCGCGGCGTTGATCGGCGAGATGCCTTTGGCGATCATCTGCGCGGCGTAAATAAGCAGGCGCGTCGAGACGCCTTCTTCTAATCCGTGCCCGCGCAGGTTGCGAATCTTTTGACCGATTTTTACTAAATCAGCCGCGATCGATTCGTCAATTCCGCCTTCTTTGGCGACGATCAGCGCTTCGTCCTCCGGGTTCGGATAATCGAATTCCATCGCGACGAATCTTTGTCTGGTTGATTGTTTGAGGTCTTTTAAGATCGACTGGTAGCCCGGATTGTACGACACGACGAGCATAAATTCGGGCGGCGCTTCGATCACCGTGCCGCGTTTTTCGATCGGCAGACGGCGGCGGTCGTCGGTCAGAGGATGAATGATGACGACCGTGTCTTTGCGCGCTTCGACGACTTCATCTAAGTAACAAATCGCGCCGTTGCGGACGGCGGTCGTGAGCGGTCCGTCGTGCCAGACCGTTTCTTCGCCTTCGAGCAGAAAGCGCCCGACGAGATCGGTCGAGGACAAATCTTCGTGACACGCGACCGTGATCAGCGGGCGATTCATCTTATACGCCATGTATTCGACGAAACGCGTTTTGCCGCAGCCCGTCGGACCTTTTAACATGACGGGCAATTTTGCCGCGTAAGCGGCTTCAAAAAGTTCGACTTCCTGTTTGATCGGAAGATAATAAGGCTCGCTGCTGACTTTGTATTTTTCGACTGCAAGTTCCATAAAAAAGTTTATTGAGTTTATAGAGTTTACAGAGTTTATTGAGTTTAAGAATTTTTCTTCACTCAACGAACTCAATAAACTCTATGAACTAATCTTATCATTCGCTAAAAATGTGGAAAAGCGGGAAGTTGAAAAAGTGAAAAGCCGTTTGATTTGGGTCAAACGGCTTTTCACTTTTCGGGGGCTCAATTTGTCAGATTCGAAGAGCTTCGATCGTCCAAATTATCTGAACCGGAATTTTGCCATGTACTGGCTGCCGTCAACTAAGCGCAGGACAAATATCCGGCACGTGTCTTTCCACGCTTTGTCCGTTTTCCACACGTAGCTGTAGCGTCCGCTCGCCGCGTCATAGGTCAGCGTGCTGCCGCCTGCCGTGACTGTTTCCTCGATGGTGCTGCCCGCTTCGGTCGCGTCGCAGGGTATCGGACTCGACGCCGGATAGCCCGCCGCGAAGATGTTCAGCCCGTAATTGCCGCCTAATGAAAACTTCACCGGCACAGATTGTCCCGCCGTTGTGATGTTGACCGTCGGCATATTATCAACCGGTTGGAGAAAGCCCGAGAAGGCGAAGCGGCTGATAACCTGATACGAAACGCTCGCGCTTGCCGTATTACCCGCCGCATCGGTTGCCGTGCAGGTCAGCGATTTCGTGCCGACCAGCGCCGTCTGCGGCGTCTCGCACGATTCCGAAATAACTCCGGACAGATTATCCGAAGCATTGGCGGCGGCGGTTGCCGTGCCGCCCGATAGAACGGGATTCGGCGTGACGGTCGGCGCAAGAGTCGGAGCGGTCGCGTCGCGTTTGAAGGTTACGCTCTGTGAACCTGTGCCGCCCGCGCTCTCTGCCGAGCAGGTCAAGGTGATGCCGCTCGTGTCGCTTGAGACGGTTTGCGTATCACAACCCGTCTGCGAAGAAACGGTTGATTCGTCGTCGCTGACCGACCAGACAACCTGCACGTCCGAGACATACCAGCCGTCATTGCCGAGCGTGCCTGAAACCGTCGGCGTGATGACCGGCGGCGTTGTATCAGACGGAGCTTCCGCCTCGAACGCGCCGATGTCCGCACCGTTGCCGCCCGGTGCATTCGGAATGGTGAAAAAATCGGACGGACGCACCGCTCCGCGCTGATCCGTGCCGGTCGCATTGCCTTGATCAATCGCGGGTGAACCGGGCAACAGAGCGTGTGTCCAAGTCGCGCCGCCGTTATCGGCAAGCGGAGCGAGATTCGGATCGCCCGTCAGATTGACCGAGTTCGCGCCGTTGACGCAAGTCAGATTGTTTTCGATAAGGCTGTGTGCTGCGTTGACTACGCCGCCGCCTGCAATGAAACAATCACCGCCCGCCGGACTGTTGGCGATGATCGTATTGTTCAAGTTAGCGGTGCTGCCGGGGTCAACAACCGAGATTCCGCCGCCGAAATTGGTTGACGGATTATTGCTGATGGTCGAACTGTTCACGGTCGCCGTCGCGCCGCCTTCGACGCGGATGCCGCCGCCGCCCCAATTCGCGCCCGTATTGCCGCTGACGGTCGAATTGTTCAGCGTTAATGCGCTGCGGTTGTAAATTCCCGCGCCGGTGTTGGTCGTGGAGTTGCCGTTAACGGTTGAATTATTGACGGTCAGCGTGCCGCCCGTGATGTTATACAATCCGCCGCCCGCGTTGGTGGCGGGATTTCCGGTGACGGTCGAGTTTCCTCTGATGGTCGAATTCGTTAAGGTCAGTGTGCTGCCCGCACCTACGTTAGCGGCTCCGCCGCCGTTATTTGCAATATTGTTGCTGAGAGTTGAATTTGACACGGTTGCCGCGCCGGAGTTTGAAACTCCGCCGCCGTTGCCGAGCGCAGTGTTGCCGCTGACGGTCGAATCGGTGATAGTTGCCGTGCCGTTGAAGATGCGGATGCCGCCGCCGTTGCCGACTGATGAGTTACCGCTGACGGTCGAATTTGTTACGGTCAGTGTGCCACCGCCGGTCGCATAAATGCCGCCGCCGCTGTTGCCGGTTGCCGAATTATTGCTGACGGTCGCATTCGTCAAGATCAGTGTGCTGCCGAAACCCCAGTTCGAGATGCCGCCGCCGAGCGTGGCAGCCGTATTACTGCTGACGGTCGCATTCGTTAAGGTCAGCGCACCATAGTTCAAAATCGCTCCACCGTTGCCCGATTCGTTAGGACCGCCGCCGTTGCCGCCTGAAACGGTGATGCCTCTGATCGCGGCGGTTCCTCCGCCGATCAAAAACACGCGGCTGGCGTTGTTGCCCGAAACGGTCAATTGACTCGCTCCGGGACCATTGATCGTCAATGTGCCGTTATTCGCTATTAACAATTCGGTGCCGCCGAGCGTGATCGTCTGCGGCGTGCCGAACACGGCTGCGTCAAATTCGACGGTATCGTTACCGGCAGTCGCATTTGCCGCCGTGATTGCTTCGCGCAAGCTACAGTCCGCATCGCAAACGCCGTCGTTGGTATCGGCTGTTTTCGTGACCGTGTAAGCCGCCGCCTGCGCCGAAGCGGTCAAAACCAGACTCGCAAAAACAGCGAATAATGTTAATTTTATTGTTGTAAAACTGATTTTCGTCTTTTTCATAAATTTTCTTTTTTTACTTTCGTAGTCTCCTCAACATTTTTCTTTTTTTCTACATCATCGGCGTTTCTCTCCCGCATCCATAGACTCGCTTCTTCAGGACTCAAAACGCGCTGATTGGCACCGCTCTGGATATGTTTAATATCAATCACATAATGTTCCTCCTGCTGTTTCTCGTCATTACTGACCGTCAGCCAGCGGATAAAAAATGATTTGCGGGTTATCATAAAAACCTCATGTCGGAATAGTATTTTGGTGAACGAATCCAGAATATCTGCCGAAACTTCCAAAAAACTTCCAAAAATCGGCTTTTTGGAAGTTTTTTATAAATTTTTTATGAATATTCGGAAAAACTCAGCCTAAATCTTCCATCAGAAAGAGATCGGATGATTCGCGCAGATACGAGCAGGCGTAGGTTTTGCCGTCGGGCGTGAGTTTGATTGACGTGATTTGATAAACGCCTGTCGGGTCTTTCGGAGACAGTTTCAACCATTCTTCCTTTTTTCCGCTTGCTATATTGTATTTGTAAACTATTGCGGGAATTCCTTCGTGCCGCCGGATGAAAAGGTTTTCGCCGTCATCTGCCCAGCGAATGAGCCAAAAATCTTTTTCCAGATTTTTAAGCGGCGAAGATGTGCCGTCGGAAATTTGGTAAAGTAAAAGTTTTCCGTCGGAATCGGATAGAATGACAAATCTGCCGTCGGGCGAAATTGAATACGAAAATAGCATTTTAAATTTAAGCTCTGGGGCGAAGATATTTGGTTTGCCGCCATCAATATTTTGAATATAGAGATTATTACTGCCGTTGATGTCATTGGCAGAGAAAATAATTCGTTCACCATCGGGAAAAAAGGCGGCAAATACTTGATAAATAAGCGGATTTTCGGGATCATTTTCCAGTATTTTGATTTCTCCTTTGCCAAGCGGAACTAAAGCCAGATGTTGGTGCGGGCTAAGAAAGCGCAAGAGCGCGTATTTTCCGTCGGGCGAAAGTCTAAGAGCCGACCCGTCGCCGATTTTTTTGACGGAAGAGCCGTCAGTTTTCCGAATGTAGGCGGAAAGCTCGCTGCCTCCGCTAACTCCGGCTTCTTCAAAAAGAAGTGTTTCGCCGTCATCGGTTAAATCTCTCGCCAGCGTCCAATCGTGCCACGAAAAATCACGTTCGATGCCCTCGCTTGCCCGACAAACGACGGTCTGGACGCGCATTTTGTTGTCTGTTACCAGAACTTCTCCACGCCCCGAAATATCTTGCAGCGTCAGGCTTCCCGTTCCTCGAAAAACCGGACGCTCTTCGCCTTTCAGATTGACGGCTTTAATCATCCGCGCGCTTCCCTGATACGATACGGTGAACCAAATTTCATCGTTTAACCACGCCAGCCCCAGAATACTTACCGATTTATCGGTCAAAATTCGTTTATTTTCTTTGACATCTAAATCGAGAAGAACAACGTATCCTCTGTCGTCATAATTTAACGGATGTTCGATAAAAGCAATCTTTTTTCCGGCGGGGGAAAATCTCGGATGACTAATCCAGCCGGTGGTTTCAAAGATGATATTGCCGATTGGAAATTCCAGACAGCTTTTTCCGTTTCTATCACGCACAATGGCGAGAAACTGTTCGTCGGAAAGCGAGGATTCGACATTTTTTGAAGGATGCCAGTCAGCGCATTGCACGTCTTTTAAAAGTTCGGTAGATATTCCGTCTGCAAGCGATAGTTTCGCCAGAATAGCACGGCTTAAATATGCTTCGGGTTTCGGGTTTAAAGCAACCGCCAATTCTCCAGCGGAACAAACGGAATAAACTTCCGCATCTTTTATTTCTAAGCGGTGCGTTTCGCCGGTTTCGAGCCGCATCGTATAAAGCCCGGCATTGTCGCCGTTCCAATCCGCGCTGAGAACAATCGTTTCGCCGTCGGGTAAAAAATTTGCGGATTTGATAACGCCGCTTTGAAAGGTAAGCTGTTTGATGCGCGGAGTTGAAATAATCGGCGCGGTTGTTTCGGCGGGTGCGGGTTTATATCCGTTTTTAAGCGGAATTATTTCTCCGCGTTTGATGCTCTGTCCGAGCTTGACGGTTTCCGTTTCGGGTTCGATGCCGAGCGCGTGGAGAGCCGCGCGGCACTGCTCGAACTGTTTTAAGGCTTGATATTTACTGCCCGTTTCGGCGTAATCGCGCATCAGCAGCCGGTGAACGTATTCGTCCGAAGCGTCGTCGGCGACGAGCTTTTTCAAAATTTCGATGCTCGCCTGATGATTATTTTCAGCAGCGTAAAGTCCGGCGACTTTGGTCGCGGTTTTACGAAACAAGATCCGCATCGATTCGCGGCGCGTATAAATCCAATCTTCGTAAATGTCCTCGATGAGCAGATCGCCGCGATACATTTCGAGGGCTTTTTGTCCGATTTCCAGATCATTATTGCGGAGCGCGTAATTGGCGAGTCTTTCAAATTCGTCGAGATCAACGCGTAGCGAGCCGGGCGAATCGAGAATGATCTGGTTTTTTTCCGTTAAAATAAACCGGGAGTGCGAGCCTTTTGCCAGATCCGGTTCAAACGCGCGCCGCGCCGCGTGAATCGCTTTATTTAAATTATTTAAAGCGGTTTCGGGTGACTCTTCCGTCCAGAGCAAATCCATTATCTGCTCGCGGTGAAGCGCGTGAAACGGTTTCAGAGCAAGTAATTTAATCAGCGATTTAGCCGAACGGCGCGCCCAACGCTTTTCCGCAACCGGAATGCCGTCAATTTTCACCCGAAACCTGCCGAGCAGAGAAATTTCCAATAGAGGCTGAGAAGATTCTTTAATCCCTTGCATTTGCTTCTGAAAATATTACCGGTAACTTTAGGCAAATCATCAACACGCCCGCTTTCGCTTTTGGTAAAATGCGCCGTGTTCGTTTAGGTAATCCGGGTTGGTTATCTGCAAGTCGTATCGTCAATTTGGATTTCGCCTTTGACCCATTTTTTGCCGACTTTGGCTTTGACGACGACTACGCCCTGCCCGCCGAACATTACAATCCGGAGCGAAGTTCCTTTTTTCAGTTTCATTGTTTTTTCGGTCGCGCTGACAAAAAAATCGGCGTTATTTTTTGTCACTTTGCAAGCGTTGTTTTGTGCCGATGCTTCAGGAAGATTGATTGCCGTCAGCGAAAAAGCTGTCATTACTGCTAATGCGATAGTTAGTAATTTTATTTTCATTGTTTTTTCTCCTTCTAAAAGATGTCGGAAAGACAAATAAGGGTAAAACTTAGCTCCCTTATCTGCCTTTTAACTACCGATTCGCTTCCAAATTTAGGGCTTTACTCGGTCTAAAGTAAACGCACTGCCACCAGATTCTTTCCAATCTAACTTGTTACCGTCATCCAAAATCTTCATTGTCGCATTCCATTTTCTGTTTAGTTGAACAGAGTTAATTTCAACTGTCTTTTCGTCCAAAACACGATATGAACCTTTGTCAATAAATTTATCACCTTCCTTGACCTCATATTTGTCTTCAGTAAATGTTACTTCTTGATTCGAATTTGTAATCTTCCACTTTCCTTCAAGATTATTCTTAAAAACCTTAGCTTCCTCGGTTAAAGGAACTTCCTCTTTAGAAGCGGTAGCGGTATTGCTTGCCTGATTGTTGGTATTGGCGGCGGAATTTGTCGGTAATGCCGATGTGTTGGCGTTAGCATTACTGTTTGCCGTCATATTGCTGTTGGCATTGCTGTTCGCGTTGGCATTCGCCGTCGTGTTGCTATTCGTTGCCTTATTGCCGTTGACCATATCATTGACCTGCGAACAGCCGGACATCGTCAAAACGCCTAAAGCCAAAACCATCAAAAATTTGACGATTCGATTGTTTGAACTTTTCGTTGTTAATGTTTTTTTCATAGTTTTTAGTTTCTCCTGTTTTGCTTATTTCTTCTCAGTTTCAGTTTTACTTTCTTCCGGGCAATCAATTAAATCGTCCTTGATTTCGCCTCGCACCCATTTGCCGTCTATTTGGGCTTTGACGACGGCTAATCCCTGATTTCCGAACGTAACATACTGGATCGAAGTGCCTTTTTTCAGCTTGACGGTTTTTTCCGTCTCCTCGATAAAGAATTCGGTGTTATCGGCTTTGACGGTGCAGTCGCCTTTTTCCTTGTCCGCTGAATCGGTTGTTTTGTTTGTCTGTGAACCGACCTTGGTCAATTTAGTCGTCCCGCCTTTTTGGTCTTCGTAACTCAAAGTTTGTCCGTCGTCGGAGATGGAAACTTTGATGAGCGGATATTCTTTGCCTTCCGCGTCGAAAAACTTGATCATCTTGTCGCCCGAGACGACGTATTTGGCGGACGGGTCTTTTGAGCCGTTGACATCGAAAACGTAAGTTCCGACGTAGGTTTCGCCCTCTTTCTTGGGCTGACTGAAATCAAACGTGATTTTGTCGTCCAAAGCGGTCGTGGTTTCCCATTTGCCGACGATCGCGTTTGCCTTTTGCTCGATTTTCGATGTTTCGGAACTTGGGGAAGCCGTATTGCTATTTGTCGGCGTTGAAGCGGATTGGTTGGCGTTGGTGTTGCTGTTGACAGCCGCCGTATTGCCGTTAGCCGGATTATTTGTCCACGAACATCCGAATGCAAAAATAATCATTAAACTGACAATTCCTAAGCCTAAGAATCGCCGCGAAAAGTTGTTGTTTATTGTCTGTTTCATGTTTTTTCAAAAATAGGTTGATAAAACCGAAAAATATTTCTTAACGCAAAGTCGCCAAGTCCGCAGAGTCGCCAAGAGTTTTAAAACTACTTGGCAAATTTCGCAGTAATTTATCTATCTTTGCGTCTTTGCGTTAAATCGGTTTCCTTTTTTATTACCCGAGTCGGTTATTTACAAGTCGTATCGTCCATCAGAATTTCGCCTTGAACCCATTTTTTGCCGACTTTTGCTTTGACCACGATCAGTCCTTGCTGCATATCGAAAATTGTCCACGAAAGCAGCGTGCCTTTTTTCAGCTTTATAAATTTTTCAGTTGCTCTGACAAAAAATTTGGCGTTGTTTTTACTGACCTTGCAGGAAACAGGCTTGCCTTGCGCCGTTGCCGGTTGACTAAAAGATGCCGAAATCAAAAGAACGGCGGTTAATGTTGATCCGATAAAAAGTTTGGTTTTCATTTTGTTTTCTCCTGATAATCGTAAATTTGACGAACAAGTTACCCGAATCATCCTTACGGTTTAGCTGCTTCGCGTTTATACGTAAAATTGCCATATGAGTCATTCCATTTTAGGGTCGCGTTGTTGTCTTCAAAAGTCATTGTTGCCTTTGATTTCTGACCCCGTTCATCCGTAAGTTCAACGGTCTTCGCATCCACAGCATTGTATTTCCAGGTGAGAAGCAGCGAGGAGTTTGATTTATCGTAAAACTTTACTTCGTCTTTACTGAAAACCACTCTTTCTTTATCATCACCCCACGTTCCGGCAAGATTGCTTTCAAAAGCCTTAACTTCCGGCGGTTTCGGCGTGCCTGTCGGTTCGGTTGAAGCGTTCGAGTTCTCGACCGTAGTGTTGGAGTTTTTATCATTAGTGTTAGTGTTGCTGTTTGCCGCCACGTTGCTGTTTGCATTGCCGTTGGCATTTGTGTTCGCCGTCGCGTTGCTGTTGGTTGCCGTGTTGCTGTGTGTTGCCGTGCCGTTGACCGCATCATTTATCTGTTGACAGCCCATCGTCAAAAGACAAGGACACCGAGAACCATCAAAAGATTGATGATTTGAATGTTGGAACTTTTTGTTCTGAATGTTTTGCTCATAATTTTTTATTTTTAACTTTCGTTAATTTCCTCTAATTTTTTCTCAGAAGCTGTTTGAAAACTAAGAAATGGGACGCGGATTTAACGGATCAATGCGGATTTTCGCGGATTTTTTAGATGTCGTTAAAATAAATCAGCGAAAATCCGCTCGATCAGCGAAAATCCGCGTCCCATTTCTTCTGTTTTCAAACAGCTTCT
>JANOBZ010000167.1:0-30082 GCA_031411895.1 Acidobacteriota bacterium
GGCAGACAAATTTGTCTGCCCGGACGCCTTTCTTTTTCCCGAAATTCAAACTAGGCAGCCGCTTCGTCTGCCGCAATCATACCGAGTTTGACTTTGACATCGTGTTCGATACGCTCATACATGCCGGTATTTTCTTTGAGAAAATTCTTGACGTTTTCGCGTCCCTGCCCAAGCCGTTCGCCCGTATACGAGAACCACGCGCCCGATTTTTCGACGATATTGTTATTGACCGCCAAATCGAGCAGATCGCCCTCGCGCGAGATGCCTTCGCCGTACATAATGTCGAATTCACAATCATGAAACGGCGGCGCAACCTTGTTTTTCACGACTTTAACCTTCGTGCGGTTGCCGACGACACGGTCGCCTTCCTTGATCGCGCCGATGCGGCGAATGTCCAATCGAACGGAAGCATAAAACTTCAAAGCCTTGCCGCCCGTCGTCGTTTCCGGCGAACCGAACATGACGCCGATCTTATCGCGCAGCTGGTTGATAAAGATAAAGCAGGTGTTGGTGCTCGAAATCGTGCCGGTCAATTTGCGGAGCGCCTGCGACATCAAGCGTGCCTGCAGTCCCATGTGCGAATCGCCCATTTCGCCGTCAATTTCCGCGCGCGGCACGAGCGCCGCGACCGAGTCAACGACAATTACGTCGATCGAAGCCGAACGAACGAGCGTTTCGGCAATTTCGAGCGCCTGTTCGCCCGAATCCGGCTGCGAGATCAGCAAATCATCGAGATTGACGCCGAGTTTTTCGGCATATTCCGGGTCGAGCGCGTGTTCCGCGTCAATGTATGCCGCCACACCGCCGAGTGCCTGCGCCGAAGCGACGACCTGCAGCGCGAGCGTCGTTTTGCCCGAGCTTTCCGGTCCGTAAACTTCGATAATGCGTCCGCGCGGAAATCCGCCGACGCCGATCGCCGCATCCAAACTCAAACAGTTCGTCGAAATCGAGCCGATATCCTCTTTCGGCTTTTCGCCGAGCTTCATGATCGAGCCTTTCCCGAATTTCTTTTCAATATTTGCCAAAGCTGATTCAATCGCTTTGCCTTTTGCATCTGATACCATTGCTACCGCCTCTTTTGCCATTTTGTTTCTCCTGTTTTATGTGTTCTTTTCACAACTCTGAAAAGAGTCTAACACAAAAAGGAGCGTTTGTGAAATGATGTGTCACGTATGAAACAAATGTTTTTTCTAAAATTTACGGAGAAAATAGATTTAAGTTACCCAGAAATAATAGTTTGTGTGATAAAAAAAAGCAACGGGCGGTTTTCATGAAAAACTAAATTTTCCGGTAAACTTCCGTGCCCTGTTTCATCTCGACCGCGATTTTACGTTCCGCTTCGGCGTAATCGAGATGCGCGATCGCCTCGGAAATCGCCAGGAATCGGTGAACGTCTTCATTGATCGATTTCGGGAAAAGTTTTTGAGCGATTTCAAACGCCGTCGCGCCTTCTTTTGAAACCAGGGAAATGACATTGCGCTGGCGTTCGTCGATCGCGCGGACGTAGCGGTTAAAAATTTCTTCGAAATCCGTGATCGGCTCGCCGTGCCCGCCGTATAAAAGCGTCGGCGAATAACTGCGGATTTTCGCTAAGCTGACGAGATATTCGGCGAGCGACTTGAAGCGTTTTTCCTTGTCGAACGGGTCGGGCGAGACAACCGGATTCGGCGTGATGCGCTTTAAAACGCAGTCGCCGCAGATGATCGTGCGATTCGCCTCGCGGACGAACGAACACGAACCCGGCGTGTGTCCGGGCGTGTGCAGAACTTTTAAGTATCCGCCCGCAAACTCCAAATCCTGCTCGTCGCGCAGTGCCGTAAATTCGCCGTCCGAAAGCGCGTCCGTAAGCAGCGAAATTTCGCCGTAAAGCGACTGCATTTCGCGGAAGACCGCGTCGGGAACGCCGGCGCGCGTCATTAGTTTGTGATGTTCTTCGCGCGCCAGACGCCCGAAAAGATGTCCGGTTTCCCAAGTATGAACAAGGATTTCGGCGTTTTTCGCTTCGTCGCGCACTTGTTTCGCCAGCCCGCAATGATCTTCGTGCGCGTGGGTCAAGACGATGCGGCGGATATCTTTAAATTCAATGCCTTCGCGCCGCAGTTTTTCGCGCAGAACTTTTGCGGCTTCCGCCGTTTTCGGTCCGACGTCGATCAGCGTCAGCGGCTCGTCCTTGATGAGATAAACATTTACGTCGCCGACATAAAATGGCGTCGGCACGGCAATCGGCACAATCTTCATATTTCGGATTCGGGATTGCGGATTTCGGATTTGTCCGGAAAATCTCGTGTTAGCAATCGCAAAAGGTTATAATAACCGCAAGCAGAATGAACAAACAATCCGAAATCCCAAATCACAAATCCGAAATCGTCGTTGTTGGTGCCGGTCCGGCGGGCGCTGGGTTAGCGATTCGGCTTGCCGCGAGCGGATTTGAAGTGACGCTCGTCGAACGCGAAAAGTTTCCGCGCAATAAGCTTTGCGGCGAATTCGTTTCGCCCGAATGTCTGGAGCATTTTGCGCAGCTCGGCGTGTTGGACGAAATGTTCGCGATCGGCGGCGACCGGATCACGGAAACCGTTTTTTACGCACCGAACGGTCGCAGCGTTGCGGTTCCGAGCGAATGGCTCGGAAAAACGCAGGAAGGCGCTTTGAGCATCAGCCGCGCGGCGATGGATGTGCGGCTTCTGGAAAAAGCGCGCGAGGTCGGCGTGCGAATTTTGGAAGAAACGCAGGTCGTCGCCGTTTTGTTTGAAAGGGCGGAAGTCGTCGGCGTCAAAGTAAAGTCGAAAAGCGGCGAAACATCGGAAATCGCGGCGGATTTGACGATTGACGCAACCGGACGCGCGAACGTTTTGGGAAAACTGGCGGAAAAGGAAATTTCCCGCAGGAAAGACGCAAAAACGCAAAGACAAGGCGAAATCCAAAATCCAAAATCCCAAATCCAAAATCGTCTTGTCGGCTTTAAAGCGCATCTCGAAAACGTCAATTTGGAAAAGGGAAGATGCGAGATTTATTTTTTTCGCGGCGGCTACGGCGGTTTGAGCTGTATCGAAAATAATCTGGCGAATCATTGTTTTCTGGTCAAAGCGGAAGTAGTAAAAAAATATATTGGTCAGACCAATTTGCTGGTCGAAGAAATAATCTTCGAAAATCGCCGCGCGCGCGAAACGATGCGCGACGCGCGACCGGTTTTCGACTGGCTCGCGGTTTCGGTTGACGGGTTCGGGATTAAAGACTTAAATCCGGCGAAAAATCTCTTTACGGTCGGCGACGCGGCGGCGTTTATTGACCCGTTTACCGGCAGCGGAATGCTGATGGCTCTCGAAGGCGCGGAAATCCTCGCGCGCGCCGTTACCGAAAACCGCTTGCGAAGCACGCAAATCGCGGAAATTTACGGTTTTAATTTTCGGCAAAAATTCCAGAGAAGACTGCGAATCTGCGCGCTTATGCGCCGCGCGGCGTTTGTTCCGAATCTGGCGAAAACGTTGATTTCCGCGCTCAACCTGAGCCGTTCGGCGCGGGAAATGCTGGCGCGTTCAACGCGGTCAGCGGGCGTTATCAAAAAAAGTAATCTTAAAACATAAAAAACTTATCTTAATTACTTGCCTTTCAACAGTTTTTAGGATAAAAATTTCAAAGCATATCTGATACTAATAAGAAAAATTAAGATAAATCCGCCGGTCGAATTTTCAAACGACGATAAGCGACAATAAATCGCCGAAAAACCCTTAGTTGCAATAAATGCCATGAAGTGCCGCGAGCAACATTCAGTCTTGAGATCGGCGGAATCACAGAAAAAGATTTTTTTAAGGAGAATATAATTTTATGAAATCGAGTCCTTTTAGGATTTCTGCCATCGCCGGACGCTTTTTAGCGCTGGCGGCGGTCATGATTTTCAGCGTAAGCGCGATTTTTGCTCAGGCGCAGGGCAGCACTGCTGACTTGAACGGAACGGTGGTTGACCCGAACGGCGCGATTGTCGCGGGCGCAAGCGTTACGGCGCGAAATCCGGCGACCGGATTTACGCGCACCGTTACGGCTAACGATTCGGGCGAATTTTCGCTTATCCAATTACAGCCCGGCGATTACGAGATCACGGTCGAAGCCGCAACATTTAAGAAGACGGTCATTTCGCCTGTTCGGTTAACGGTCGGGCAAGCCGCTTCGGTGGAAGTAAAGCTCGAACTCGGAACACAGGACCTGATCGTCAATGTTTCGGGCGATTCGGTCGAACTGGTGGATACGACACGTACGTCGGTCGCCAACACGATTGACCAGGAAAGAATTGAAAATCTTCCGATCAACGAGCGCAGCGCGACCGGTTTCGCGTTGACGCTTTCAACCGTCGGACGCGATAACGGTCGTCCGATCGGACCCGCGCCGACTTCGGGCATCAACGTCGGCGGACAGCGCGGACGTTCGACGCAGGTCAACGTTGACGGCGCCGATTTTACCAACAACTCGGTCAACGCCTCGCGTTCGACCGTTTCGCAGGAAGCCGTTCAGGAATATCAGGTCAACACCAATTCCTACACGGCGGAATTCGGACGCGCGACGGGCGGCGTGGTCAACGTCGTCACCAAACGCGGCACGAACAGCTGGACGGGCAACGTCTTCGGATTTATCCGCGACCGGAGCATTCAGGCGCGCAACCCGTTTGCGCCGATCGAAAAACCCGATTTTCGCCGTACACAATACGGCGCGACCCTCGGCGGTCCGATCATTAAGGACAAAGTGTTTTTCTTTACCGCCTTTGAGCGCCGCGTACGCGACGAGTCGGGATTTTTCACGAGCAATGTCAACGGCGACGGCGTTAATGCGCTGAACAGTTCGGTCACGCTCGGCGCGCCGATTTTGCCCTTTACGCAAACCTTTTCGCGTTTAACAGCATCGCAGGCGGCATTTGCCAACAGCCTGATCGCAACCGGAGTTCCGGCGAACATCAGCGCGGCTGTTCAGTATCTTTATCTCGCGTCGAGCGGCGGCAACACCGCTTTGACCGGCACGAATCCGCTGATCAGTGCGGGCGGCGCGATTCCTGCCGGACAAGTCGTCGGTTCGCGATTCTTTATCACGGGCGCGCCCGTGCCGGTCGGCACGACCGGCTCGAACGGTCAGCCGATCGCTTTTCGTCCGCTGAACGCTTTGCAGAGAATTTTTCCGGTCACCGACCGCACGAACTACTGGTCGCTGCGCGGCGATTATAACGTTAATGTTAATAATCAGTTTACGATGCGCGTCGGCTACAACCCGAGCACCGTCACCGGTATTCAGGTCGAATCGCAAAACCAATCGCTCGGACAGAACGATTTTTCGCGCACCGGCATCACGACGCTGCAAGATTTTTCGTTCACCGCCGGTCTGACCTCGACCTTGAGCAGCAACACGGCAAACGAATTTCGCTTCAGCTTCGGCAGACGCGGAACGACCTTCCGCTCGCAGAACGGCGAAGCGGTCGCTTATAACATTTCGGGCACCGCGTTTATCGGGCGCGAGCTTTTCTCGCCGGTTGAACGCCGCGAAAATCGTTTCCAGATTCTCGACAACTTCAACTGGGTCGTCGGCGATCACACGTTCAAATTCGGCGGCGATATCAACTTTATCGAAATTCCGGCGGCGCGTTTTGAATTAAACTTCGCGGGACTTTTCAACTTCGGCGAATTTGCCGCATCGAACTTGGGTTTCCCGACCAATGCGCCGTCGTTTACGCCCGTTCAGAGCTACGGTCTGGGCTTGCCGTCGCTTTACATTCAGGGCTTCGGCGACCCGATCAGCCAGATCAAAAATAAACCGGTCGCGTTTTTCGCACAGGATTCGTGGAAAGTTACGCCGCGTCTGACCGTTAACTACGGCGTTCGCTACGACTTCGAATTCACGCAGGAAATTCCGCCGGTCGCCTTCCGCGATCCGCTTTCGGGAATCAATCTCTCGGCGGATGATATTCTCGCGGCACAGGACGTGCTCGGCGTTCAGCAGGGGTTTCCGCGCGATAAGAATAATTTTGCGCCCCGTTTCGGCTTTGCTTTCGATATGTTCGGCAACGGCAAAACCGTGCTGCGCGGTTCGATCGGTTTGTATTACGATCATCCGCTGCTCGCAGTCGCATTCAACTCGGACATTGCCGACGCCGCACAGCAGCAGCAGGCTGTTTTGACGGCGGGAAGTCCGGCGCCGACCGCGCTTTTGAACGCGGCGCAGGTTTTTCAGGGAACAGTTTGCGGTGTTAACGGCTCTTTACCGGCAATTTGCGGCGCGACCGTGACGCCGGGTGTCGCGGCGTCCGCCCAATATCAATTCGGCAGACAGCGTTTCAACGATCAGACGTTTCCGGGCTTCGGTCCCGTTCTGCCGTTCACGCTGCCGGTTTCGAAGGATTTCGAATATGCTTCGGCATTGCAGGCGAATCTGGCAGTCGAACGCCAGTTGACGAGAAATATGTCGCTGTCGGTCGGCTATATCTATGTCGGCGCGCATCATCTGCCGCGTCCGACGGATTTGAACACGCCGAATACGGCGCTCCAAATTCAAAACTTCCAGCGCTTTTTCGGTGGCGCTCTGCCGACCAGCACACAGCAGGCAATTGCTTTTTCGATCGCCACGACCGCTCCGGGAACTGCGACCGGCGTCGGCTGCACGGTGGTCATTCCGGGAATGGTCGCACAATGCCCGACCGGACGCGTAGTTGCTCCGGCAATCGCCAACTTCTTCCGCCCGAATGCGCCTAATTATTTCTTAGCGCGGGCACTTTCAGGCGGCGCGGTGTCGAAAGCCGTTCTCGATTCACAGCTTGCCGGAAGTCTCAGAGCGCCGGGAATCATCTCGCCGTTCGGCTCGGTCAACGCACAGCTTTCCGACGGTAATTCGAACTACAACGCGTTGAACGTCGAAGTTAAGCGCCGCTTTGCGAATAACTTTACGTTTTTGGCAAGCTACACCTGGTCGCATTCGATTGACGATTCTTCGGATTTGCAGACATTGCTTATTCCGCAGGACGTTAACCGCTTCGACCTCGAAAAAGCCGATTCGCTCTTTGACCAGCGTCATCGCTTTGTCTTCAGCGGCGTTATGACCTCGCCCGACAGATGGCGTTCGGGCAACGGCTGGCAGAAATTCCTCGCGGATTTCACCGTCGCGCCGATCATCGAATTGTCGAGCGGTCGTCCGTTCAACATCATCACTAACGTTGATGCGAACAACGACCAGTCGACGCAAACCGACCGACCGGATGTTCTGGCGGACGGAACGCTCTGCGTGCCGAATCTTCCGGCAAGCGGAGCGGGTTCGGTGCCGATCGGTGCGGCGTGTTCGATGTTCGATTTAAATTCAGCCGGACAACTCGTTTTCGCGACCGGCAGTCTCGGACGCAACGCGGGCAGAACGCACTCGTTCGCATCGGTCGATCTGCGCATTTCGCGCGCGATTCGGTTCGGCGAGCGGTTTCGTCTGGATTTGATTGCCGAAGGTTTCAACCTTTTCAATCGTTTCAACGAAGGTTCGGCTACGCCGTTCTACACGGATGTTAACGCTTTCGGAGAACGCGCCGCGAACGGTCGCTACTACAGCCGTCCGACCGCGTCCTACGATCCGCGTCAATTCCAGTTCGGAGCTAAATTCAGCTTCTAATTAAAAAGTTTCGAGTCCCGCGGTTACGCGGCAATCTTCCTAGTGCGAGATTGCCGCGTAACCGCGGGACTCAGAACCCGAAAACTTTTTTGCCGCAGAATCTGCCGTGTTACAGAGTCGATCTTCGCTCTGTGAAATCGCGCCGGTTCTGTGGCAAAATTTATTTGTGGCTTCGCTTTCCGAAAAAATCAAACAAAAATCCTCTGAATTGGGCTTTCACAAAACCGGCATCGTCCGCGCCGCCGCTTTGCCCGAAGAAGAAAATCGCCTGCGCCTTTGGCTCGCGGAAAACTATCACGGCACGATGCAGTGGTTAGAGCGCGAACCCGAAAAACGCGCCGATCCCGGGCTGCTTTTTCCCGGCGCGAAATCAATCGTCGTCGTCGCTCTGAACTATTTCACGCCGCACGAACACGAGGAAACATCGGCAAAAGGCAAAGTTTCGCGCTACGCGTGGGGCGACGATTACCACGACGTCTTAAAGGAAAAACTGCGCGAACTTTTAGCGTTTATCGAATCAGAAAACGCGGCGGCGGAAGGGAAAATCTGTGTTGACACCGCGCCGATCATGGACAAAGTCTGGGCACAGCGCGCAGGACTCGGCTGGATCGGCAAGCATTCGAATTTAATCACCAAAGAATACGGCTCGTGGGTTTTCTTAGGCGAAATTCTGCTTAATCTCGAACTCGAATACGACGCGGAACTCGTTCCCGATCATTGCGGAACGTGCACGCGCTGCCTCGATGCCTGCCCGACCGATGCGATCGTCGCACCTTATATGGTTGATTCCCGAAAATGTCTCTCCTATGCTACAATCGAACTTCGCGCACCGGAATTCCCCGATGAAATTACAGAAAACTTGAACGGCTGGCTTTACGGCTGTGATATTTGTCAGGATGTCTGCCCGTGGAATCGTTTTGAAAAACCGACGGCGGAAGATAGATTCGAGCCGCGCGCGGGAAATGTTTCGGCGGATTTGGACGAAATCCTGCAGCTTTCGCCCGAAGCATACGCCGAACGCTTTCGCCGCAGCGCCATGAAACGAACGAAACTCGCGGGTCTGCAAAGAAACGCACGTGCTTTGAAAAAAAGCGGCAAAAAATAACGGAGAGAAAAATGCTTCTAAGGTTTACCAAATTTTCGCGCCCGAAACTCGGATTTATCATTGCCCTTGTGATGCTTTTCGCGCCGGCTTTGATCGTCGGCACGGTCGAAAGCGCGCCGCAGAGAAACAAAGCCACGCCGACCCCGAAGAAAAAACAAACGCCTAGTCCCGCGAAAAAAACGCAGTCGAAAACCAAAGCGACACCGACGCCGAGCAAGTCGAAAACTAATTCGAAAAACGCGTCGCAAACCGCTTCGAAAAATAAAAAAGACGCGAAACGCAATGAAAAACCGAGCACGTCTAAAAACGACCGCCGAACGGCTGATAAAAACTCGAAAAACTCCAAATCCGCGAACACCAAAAGCTCAAAGCAGTCGTTAACGGCGAAAACTAAAATCCCGTCGAAAAATTCGAAAAGCGACCGTAATTCGCGCAGCGACGAGCGCATCCGCAGCCGCTCAAGCAGTAGAAACGAGCGCACGAGCGAGAGAAATAAGCCGACGCCGAAAAGCGCGAAAACGGCAGATGTCAGAACGAACAATCGTTCGACGCAAAGAACAAAATCCGGAAACCTGACGGCGGAAAGCAATAAGCCGGACGCGAAAACGCCGGAAACCACGAACACCGACCTGCCGCAGATTATCGTGACGAGTTTTTCCGTTCCGGTCAGAAGCCAGGCAAATTCGAACGCGACGACGGTTTCGAGTGTCAAACTCGGCACGGTTTTAAGAGTCACGGAAAAAAATCCGGCGTGGTATCGCGTCCAGTATTCGCAAAACGGGACGACTTCGACCGGCTGGATTTCGGCAAACGCGGTCAACGATCTGAACGCTTCGGGCAAAACCGAACTTTATCGTCAGATCGTCGAGCGAAACTACAAGCCGCAGATGGATTTCGAATCGGCGGCGGAATTTTATGAGTTTTTAAGCAACGTCGGCGGCGAGCTGGAAATCTCGGACAAATCCGCCGAGATCGAATTAAAACGCCTGCTCGCGCTCCGGTCGGCGCTTCGAACCATTCCGGCTGACAAACGCGAAACCGCGCCGTACAGCGTTTTTCTCAAAACCCGCGAACGCGAAATCGTCTACAACGAACCGGCGGGCGAATGGCTCGTCGTTTCGAACGAATTCTGGAGTCTGCACACGAAATACAGAAAATCGGCGGTTGCCGACACGATCGCGTGGGAAGCCGCGAACAATCCTTTGCCGGGTGAATGTCAGGGCTACGTCAATTGCTATCTTTTCGATATGCGGATGCGGTTTGCCGAATATCTGAACCTGCACCCGAACGGCACGCGCGCCGGCGAAGCTTTGAAAAATATGACCGTTTATTTTTCGCCGATCGTTGCCGACGCGCAGCAGAAAACCGTTTACACCGGTCCGACCGACGTTACCGACCGCGCCGAGTTTAACAATCTGATCGCCGAATTGCGCACCATCGTCGCGCGTCTGCAATTTGTCGAAAAGGAAAAAACGCTTCAACAGCTGCGAACGATCGCCGAAGCTTATAGATAGTGGAAAACGGAAAATGGAAAATGGAAAATGGACGGCAGAAAGCAATTATCCATTTTCTATTTTCCATTTTCCGTTGTTTCGCCTTTCCAATCTAAAATCCAAAACCTACAATCTAAAGTATGCTTACAGATTCTTACGGCAGACAAATTAAGGATTTGCGCGTCAGCCTGACCGACCGCTGTAATTTTCGCTGTTTTTACTGTCTGCCGAACGGCGAGCCGCCGCTCGCGCGCAAGGAAACTATCCTGACTTTTGAAGAAATCGTCGAAATCTGCGAGATTTTCGTGTCGTTAGGGATCGAAAAAATTCGCCTCACGGGCGGCGAGCCGCTTCTCAGAAAAGACGTCGAAAAACTCGTCGAAAAAATCGCCGAACTGAAAAAAACAGATTCAAAATTCAAAATTCAAAATTCAAAATTCAAAAACGAAAAATCTCCAAATTCAAATCTGAAATCGGCAATTGAAGAATTAAATCCGAAATCTGAAATCCGAAATCCGAAATTGATTGATCTGGCTTTGACGACCAACGGATTTTCGCTCGAACGCCGCGCCGAAAGCCTGAAAAAAGCCGGACTCGACCGCGTCACGATTTCGCTCGACAGCTTGAAAAGAGAAAAATTTCAGCAGATTACGGGCGTTGATAAATTAGCGGAAGTTTTGGCGGCGCTTGCTGCGGCACAACGCGCGGGACTCGATCCGGTTCGCGTCAACGCCGTGATCGTGCGCGGCTGGAACGACGACGAGATCGTTGACCTTGCGGCGTTTGCGCGCGAAACAGAGGTTTCGATGCGCTATATCGAATATATGCCGCTCGACTCGGCTCACGAATGGGACCCGAAAACGGTCGTTTCCGGGAGAGAAATCTACAAAAAAATCAACGAAGTTTTTCCGCTTCAATTAAAAGACGCGACGCGCGGTTCGGAAACGGCGTGGAAATATTCGTTTGCCGACGGCGCGCCGGGCGAGATCGGGATAATCGCGCCGGTTACGGAAATGTTCTGCGGCGCGTGTTCGCGGATTCGGCTGACGGCTGACGGGCAAATTCGCACGTGTCTTTTTTCGACCAAAGAATTTAATCTGCGCGACAAATTGCGAAGCGGCGCGACGCGCGAAGGAGTAGTCGAATTTATCCGCGAAGTCATTTTTCAGAAAGAGCCGCGTCATTACATAAACGACGCTCAGTTTGCTCCGGCGTCGCGTTCGATGAGCTTTATCGGCGGCTGAGATTGAAACCGATAACTCGATTGCCGCGAATAACAAAGCAGAAATTCACCTTGAAATAACTTAATTGTGCAGATAGATTTTTTTAATCCGCGAAGCATTATTTGTTTCATCGCGATTTTGCAAGGCTTGATTTTCGCAGGTTTGCTGGTCAATCGCGGCGCGCGGCAAAAAAGTAAGGCGGATTTCTGGCTCGCTTTGCTGTTATTTGTGCTTTGCTCGGCGCTCGTCACGCCGTTTATCGGATTTGCCAATGTTTATGATCTCAATCAATGGCTGACGTATTTTCCCTTCTCGATCGCTTACAGCTACGGCGTCTGCGTCTGGTTTTACACGGTCAACCTGACGGATTCGAAACGGCGGTTTCAGCCGAAAGACTGGCTTTTTTTTCTCCCGACGTTTTTTTATCTCGCGGTTCGCTTTTTTTTGTTCGCCCAGACGCTCGAATGGAAAGATCGGTTCGACGAAAATTATTATAAATACTGGAACGCGTTCGTTTTCGTCACCGAACTCGTCTGGAACGTCGCGCTGCTTTATTTTTCGATCAGACATTACCGGAAATACCGCGCGTGGACGGAGGAAAATTTTTCGGATACGGAAAAGATCAAGTTCGACTGGCTGCGAAATTTTTTATACGTTTTCACGTCTGTTTTAATTATCGGCGCGGTTTTCGATTTTACGAACAGCTTTTTGTTCAGGCTTTCCTACATTCAATTTTTTTATTTCGAGATCGTTTTGGCGCTTACGACCTATTATCTGGCGCTCGCCGGATATCTGCGTTCGCAGACGATCGAACTCGATTTTACAGAGGAAAAAAGCGAAGAAATCGAACTGGCAAAAAAGCCGCTTTTATCCGAAAGAGAACTCGAAAGAATCAAAACGAGGCTCGAAAATCTGATGCGCACGGAAAAGCCTTACCTGAATCCGCAACTCACCTTAAACGACCTGTCGAAAAATCTTGGCGTCAATTCAGCCGTTTTGTCATACGCGGTAAACAGCGGATTTGAAAAGAATTTCAACGATTTCGTGAACGAGTTTCGCATTCATGAAGTAAAGGAAAAACTGCGCGCGGGCAACGCGGAAAATCTGACGCTGCTCGCCGTCGCGTTCGACTGCGGCTTTAATTCGAAGGCGACCTTTAACCGCGCCTTTAAAAAATTCACCGGCAAATCGCCGAAAGAATATCAGGAAACGGCGGCAAAGTGACGCCGAGAAAAATATTGACTGCTCATAAATTATAGTGTTTAATATATTTGGCAGTTCTTCCGTAATTCGAATCACACTTTCCCGTAAAACCCCTTCGAAATGAAACCCCAGAGAAAAGCCTTCATATTTTTAATAATTTTTTATATCTACGTATTTCTCGCCGGCTCTCTGCCTGTCTTCGCAGAATACCGCTTCGATTCGTGGACGACGGACGACGGTCTGCCGCAGAACAGCGTCCGCGAAATCGCTCAAACGCCCGACGGTTATCTGTGGTTTACGACCTTCGACGGCGTCGTTCGTTTTGACGGCGTTAAATTTACGACATTCAGCAAAAACAACACGAAAGGCATCGTTAATAATCGTTTTTCGGGGATTTATTACAGCGCTAAAGACGATGCGCTCTATATGACGACGATCGAAGGCGGCATTTTGACCGTTTACAAAAACGGAGTCTTCAATTCCTACACGTCCGAACAGGTTCCGGGGCATTTCATAGACTTAATCAGAAAGGATAAAAACGGCGAAGATCGTTTTTTGGTGATCGAGGGCGATGATTATTCGAGAAACTGGTACATTTTGCGCGACGGCAAATTTTTCCTGAGCGAAGTGATCGATAAAAACAATCCGCAGATGGAATATCGGGGCGCGTCCGGCGCGACGTGGAATTTATATGCCGACCGGATCGTCGAAAATCGAAACGGTAAAGTAAATGTTTATCCGCATAAAACAGAACGATTTAACGGCGTCAGGGACGTTTTCGAAGATCGCGCAGGCGCGCTCTGGATCGGCGGCGCGAAACTTATCCGGCTCAAGGATTCGAAAATCGAAGACCTCACCAAAAGCGCCGATTTTCCGATCAACGGCGATTTTCATTCTTTCTGGGAAGAACCGGACGGCAGCCTCTGGTTTGCAAACGGCGGAAAATCCGCGCCGGGTTTGGGTTTGGTGCGTTACGCGGAGGGCAAATTTACAAGTTTCGGAAAAGAATCGGGGCTTTCGAATTCGAGCATTTTCAGTATTTTCCGCGACCGCGAAGGAACGCTCTGGCTGGCGACCAATAAAGGTTTGAACAGGTTCAAACGTCAAATTATTAAACCTTATTCGGTGAAAGACGGCTTGCGAAATTCGGAAGTTTACCCGATTTTGCGCGACCGTCAGGATAACATCTGGATCGGAACGGTCGAAGGCTTGAACATCTACCGCAACGGAAAGTTCGAACCCGTCAATCTGCGGCAGAGCGATCCGCAGGCAAACGAAGTTACGAAGTGGAGAAACGGCGAAGTTTCGGTGCAGTCGCTTTTTGAAGACGCGCGGGGCAAAATGTGGATCGGCGTTAACGGCGGGCTTTATGTCATCGAGAACGGCGCGACGAAAATGTTTCCCGAATCAGCCGGACACCACGTTTACGCTGTCGGCGACGATCAAAACGGCGATGTCTGGGCGGCGACCAACAAGGGAATTCTGCGTTACCGCGATTACCGGCAGATCGCGTTCTACACTTCGGCTGACGGGCTGCCGGACAATTTTATGAACCTCGTTTACCGCGATTCGCAGGGCAGATTGTGGTTCGGCGGTTACGGCGGTTTGACCGAGTTCAAAGACGAAAAGTTTATCAATTACACGATTGCGCAGGGTTTGGTCGGAAATTACGTCCGTTCGATCTATGAAGACGCCGACGGCGCGCTCTGGATCGGCACTTACGGCGAAGGCTTGAGCCGTTTTAAGGATAATCAATTTTTCAATTACAAGGAAGAAAACGGTCTGCTCAACGGCGACGTTTTCGCGATTCGCGAAGACGCGCGCGGAAATTTCTGGATTTCATCGAATCACGGGATTTACCGCGTCAGCCGTGAGCAGCTGAACGCGCTTGCCGACGGAAAAATCAATAAAGTTGCGAGCATCGGCTACGGCAAAGAAGACGGAATGCTGAACAGCGAGTGCAACGGCGGCAGGCAGCCCGCGAGCATTACGGACAAGGACGGCAAATTCTGGTTTCCGACGCAGGACGGCGTGGTCGTCGTTGATCCCGAAAGAGAAACGTATAATGCACAGCCTCCGTCGGTCGTTATCGAATCGGTATCGGTCGAAAGAGAACCGCTCGCCGTCAGTCAGAATCTGACGATCGAAGCGGAGCAAAAAAACATCGAGATAAATTTTACCGGCATCAGCCTGATAAAATCCGCGCAGATCAAATTTAAATACAAGCTCGAAGGACACGATTCCGAATGGATTGACGCCGGTACGCGCCGGACGGCGTATTATTCGCACCTGCCTCATGGAAATTACCGTTTTCTCGTCAAAGCCGCGAACAGCGACGGCGTCTGGAGCGGGGAAACGGCGAATCTGAATTTCGAGATCAAGCCTTATTTCTATCAGACCGACGGATTTTATTTAATGAGTGCGCTCGGCGCGCTGCTCGTGCTGCTGCTCGTCTGGAAAATAAGCGTTCATCAATTGGAATCGCGCGAGCGGAGACTTGCCGGACTGGTGATCAAAAAAACCGAGGAGCTCGAAAAAGCCAACGAGGAATTACAGCTTCTCGCCAATTCCGACGGGCTGACGACGGTCGGAAACCGCCGTTTGTTCGAAGATTTTCTGGCTGACGAATGGCATCGCGCGATTCGCTTTAAGACGGAAATCTCGCTCGTTCTGCTCGATATTGACCATTTCAAACTTTTTAACGATACCTACGGGCATCAGGCGGGCGATGAATGTCTGAAAAAAGTCGCTGCCGCTTTGCGCGAAACGATTCATCGTCCGACCGATCTCGTCGCGCGTTTCGGCGGCGAGGAATTTGCCATCGTGCTCGGCGGAACGGATTTGGACGGCGCTTTAACGATCGCGCGTCAGGCGATGGAAAACGTGAAAAATCTGGCGGTTCCGCACTGCACATCGCCGACCGGCGAGCATTTGACGATCAGCATCGGCGTCGCAACGACGTTCGTCGCTTTCGGAATGCAGGAATCCGGATTGATAAAATCCGCCGACCTCGCGCTTTATCAAGCCAAAGCCACGGGGCGCGATCAGATCGTTTCGAAAGACCTAACTTTAAGCTTCGGTAAAATTCAGGTCTTGGAAGAAAAATTTATCGGCACGTGACAGAATTCGCGAAAATTAGGTTTCAAATCATAAGTGTTTCGCTTCAAATCGTAATTTGAGGCGATTTTTATTGCGTGAAAATTTATTCTTGGATTGTTCTTACGAAAAAAATGTTGAGGAATCAGAATGAATAAATTATTTTTTGCGGCAATTTTGAGTTTTATATTTTTAACGGGAAACGCGTTCGCGCAGGAAAACGGCAAAACCTTTTTTCAGGCGATCGCGGGAAACTGGGAAGGCGTTTTGGAATATCAGGATTACACGGCGGACAAGCGCGTCAAACTGAAAACTTATCTCACGGTAACGCCGTCGGCGGACGGAAATTCGGCGGAATTTTTGACGGTTTACGACGACTTCGGGCGGATTATCAAAAGCCGCCAGACTTACAAAATCGATGTCGCGGCGCGCGATTACGCGGCGGGCGATTCGCTTTACAAGATAGATTCGATCGAAGCGGGCAAGATCGTCCTGCTCGGCAGCGGGCAGGACGGCGAGCGCGTCGAACCGATCCGGCAGACGATCACATTTACCGCCGATGCGCTGAATTTCTTAAAGGAAACGCGTGCCCCGTGGCAGTTTCGCAATCAATTGACGATGAAGCGCGGAGGCGAAAATGTGCTCGCGAAGCGAATGTTTTCGCCCGCCGCTTTGCGCGCGGATTTCGAGGTTTTCAAAAAAACTTTGACGGCGATTCACCCCGGAATTTACCGCTATCAAACGCGCGAAAGCATTGAGCGGCTTTTTACGGAATATGAAGCGAAACTCAAAAATCCGCTCGCGGAAGCAGAATTTTTCAATCTGCTTTCGCAGGTCGCGAGCCGATTTTACTGCGGGCATACATATTTAAATCCGTACAATCAAAACACTTTGGTGCGCGAACGCCTCGCGGGCGGCAAAAGTTATCTGCCGTTTTATTTCCGCATAATTGACGGAAAAATCGTCGTCACCGAAAACGCTTCGGGCAATGTTCTTTCGAAGGGAAGCGAAATTACGCGCATCAACGGCGTCGCGGCGAAAAAGATCATCGAAACGCTTCTTACCGTTACTAAAAGCGACGGCAAAAACACGCCCCTGCATCAAATCAACAGTCTAGAATTAACGCGTTTCGAAGCCGAGCGTTACGCGCTTTTCGACTGGTATTTTCCGCTCTTTTTCCCGCTTGACGGCGAATCGTTTACGATCGAAACCGTGGATTTTATAACGAAAAAGAAAACGAAATTTCAAACCGCCGCGCTCACCAAAGAAGAGCGCACGGCGGAAATCGCAAAGCGTTACGGCAAAGCGCCGACGTATGACGACGGCTGGAAATTCGAGATTCGGAACGGTGAAACGGCGTATTTAAAGATCGAAAACTCGATCACGTGGCGCTTGAAAAACATCAAATACAAGGAATTTCTCGCCGACGCCTTTGCGCAAATCCGTGCCAAACAGGTTAAAAATCTGATTATTGACCTGCGCGGCAACGGCGGCGGCGACACCGCTATCGGCTTCGAATTGTCGCGCTACCTGGCACGGGAAAACCTGCCGAATTATATCGAAAGCCGCCGAATGGTGAGAAACGTCGCGGCGCAGGCTGATTTGCTGAAATATCTCGATACCTACAGCGACGAGCTGAAAAACTCTCTGCGAAACGGCTTGGCAGCGAATCTTTATAAAAAAGCGGAAGGCGAATATTTCGAGATTCTGCCGAGCGAAGCTGTGACGAATTACCCGGAAGTCGTGCCGTATGAAAATAATTTTACAGGCAAAACCTTTATCATTTCGGATTCGTCGAACGCTTCGGCAACGTTTCAATTTATCAATTACGCGCAAGAGAACCGGCTCGCAAGCGTCGTCGGGCAAACGACGGGCGGCAATAAACAGGGCATAAACGGCGGAAATTATTTCTTTTTAAGCCTGCCGAATTCAAAGATCGAAATTGATATTCCGGTCTATTTTCTCGCGCCGTTGACCGCGCAAAAAGATGAAAGCGTCGTTCCCGACGTTGTCGTTAAGAGAAACCCGGAAGACGTCGGAAACAATTTCGACCGCGAGATTGCGGCGATTAAAGACTTGATTCGGAGAAACTGATTTAAGACTGTTTGATAAACCTTTGCGTCTTTGCGCCTTTGCGGGATAAAAATCTTTTTGGTCGTAAAAAAATAGTTATATATCAAACTTAGTTCCTGCAAAGGCGCAAAGGCGCGAAGAAAAATCATCGGCGTCCTTTTTGTTTGCGTCGCGCTTTGTTGTTGGTTAGACTTTTATTGATGAATTTTAAGGAACTTTCGGAAAATCTTTCGCTCGCGGGTTACGAATTTTATCGTCGCGGCTGGGTGATGGGCACGAGCGGGAATTTCAGCGCGAAGATGTCCGACAAGCCTCTGCGGCTCTGCATTACGGCGAGCGGCAACGACAAAGGCGCTTTGGACGAAACGCATTTTCTCGAAATTGACGACAACTCGGATGTTTTGCAGGGCTTCGGCAGACCTTCGGCGGAAACGCTTCTGCATCTGACGATTTACCGTCTGCGGCAAAATGTCGGCTCGATCCTGCACACGCATTCGGTCTGGGGAACGATTCTCTCGGACGTAAATTTCGAAAACGGCGCGCTCGAAATCGAAGGCTACGAGATGCTCAAAGGCTTGGCGAATGTGAAAACGCACGAACACCGCGAGATTCTGCCGATCGTCGAAAATTCGCAGGACTACATCGCGCTTTCGCATGTGATTGACAACGTTCTGCGCGAAAATCCGAATTGTCACGGCGTATATTTGAGGCGTCACGGGCTTTACACGTGGGGCGAAGACGTTCAGGAAGCGCGGCGGCACATCGAGATTTTCGAGTTTTTGTTTGAAGTGTTGGGCAGAAGTTTGAAGTAGTTTTTATGATGGCGGAAGAAGCATGGTTAAGCGGAAAATTGGACGGAGTTTCGCCGTTAATGATGCCTGCGGCGCACGCGCTTCAGCAAGCGATCATTGATTTGAAAAACTCGGCGGCGCATTTAACTTTGGAAGAATTATTAACGAAGCCGAACGGCGCGCCCGCCGTCGCGTTCCACTTGCGGCATATTGCCGGAAGCGCCGACCGGCTTTTAACCTACGCGCGCGGCGAAGAGTTAAGCGCGGCGCAGTTTGAATTTTTGAAAAGGGAAACGGCTGAAACTTCGGATTCGAGCGCCGAACAACTCGTCGAACAATCGGTCTCGGCAATCGAAGACGCGCTTCGATTCTGCCGAACTGTTTCGCCCGAAATTTTATTTGAAGAGCGTTTTGTCGGACGCAAAAAATTGCCGACAACAGTTTTCGGTCTGCTTTTTCATATCGCCGAACACACGGCGCGGCACGTCGGGCAAATTATTACGACGGCGAAAATTGTGCGAAAATAATTTATTTATGGCAGTTGTAACGATTCCCGATAAAAATTTGACGTTGACGGACGCGGAAGAAATCCGCGATCAGCTTGCGGCGATCGGCATTGATTACGAGCGCTGGGACGTCGGCGGCGCGCGGGTTTCGCCCGATGCTTCGGAAGCGGAAATCTTGGCGGCATACGCGCCGGAAATCGAAAAACTGAAAACTAGCGGCGGCTACGTGACGGCGGATGTGATTAACATTACGCCCGAAATCGCGAATCTCGACCAGATGCTCGACAAATTTCGTCCCGAACACTGGCACGACGAGGACGAAGTCCGGTTTATCGTCAAAGGCTGCGGAATTTTTCATATCGCGCCCGAAAACGGCGGCGATGTGGCGGCGGTGAAAATGACCGCCGGCGATTTGATTCGCGTTCCGCGCGGTACGCGCCACTGGTTCGATCTCGACGAAACGCGCACCGTTCGCGCGATCCGGCTTTTTCAGGACACGACCGGCTGGACGCCGCATTATACGGAAAGCGGTATGGAGAAAAACTATTAGGATTTAGCCACGAATGGACACTAATAACACGAATTGAATTTAATAAAATATTCGTGTCCTTTCGTGTTTGTTCATGGCTAATTTTAAATTATGAAAGCGATTCTGCTCGACATCGAAGGCACGACGACGCCGATTGATTTTGTTCACAAGACGCTTTTTCCGTTTGCGAAAGCGAAGATCGGCGAATTTGTCCGCCAGCATTTCGCGGAGTTAAGCGCGGAAATCGAACAGCTCAAAACCGAGTATCGCAAGGATTTTACCGATCAGATTTACGGTCGCGATTTTAGCGAAAATTCGGCGGAATCGGTCGCGAATTACTTGAAATTTCTGATTGACGTTGACCGCAAATCAACGCCGCTCAAGACGATTCAGGGCAAAATCTGGCAGGCGGGCTATGAATCGGGCGCGTTGCGAAGCGAAATGTTCGAAGACGTACCGCGCGCTTTTGAACGCTGGAAGGCTGAAAATAAACGAATCGCGATTTTTTCGTCGGGCAGCGTTTTGGCGCAGAAATTGATCTTTAAATACTCGAATTTCGGCGATCTCGGCGGATTTATTTCAAATTATTTCGACACGACCGTTGGCGGCAAAAAGGAAGCCGAAAGCTACCGAAAAATCGCCGATGAAATCGGCTTTTCGCCGTCTGAAATTTTTTTCGTTTCGGACGTTGCGGCAGAACTCGATGCGGCGCGCGAAGCCGGATTACAAACAATTCTTTCGATCCGCGAAGGCAACGGCATTGTTCGCCAGCCGATCAACCACGACGCGGTCGCCTCTTTCGACGACTTACAAAAACAGAGCATCTGACATTCGCTATTTGGCGCGGATTGGAATAATTTTGTGCGGTTGTGAGATAATTGCGATTATGGAAACAGCAACATTAGGGGCAGGATGTTTTTGGTGCGTCGAGGCGGTTTTTGATGATTTGCGCGGCGTCACGGACGTCGTTTCGGGCTATTCGGGCGGGCACACGGAAAATCCGACGTACAGGGAAGTTTGTTCGGAAACGACCGGACACGCCGAAGTCGTGCAGATCGAATTCAATCCCGAGGAATTGGCTTACGCCGATCTTCTGCGCGTCTTTTTTGCGGTTCACGATCCGACGACGCTAAACCGTCAGGGAAACGATGTCGGATCGTCGTATCGTTCGGCGATTTTTTATCATTCGGACGAGCAAAAACGAGCCGCCGAAGAAATTATTAAAGAAGTGACCGAAGCGCAGATTTACGACAATCCGATCGTGACCGAAGTAACCGCGTTCGATAAATTTTACCCGGCGGAAAATTATCATCAGGAATATTTCGCCAATAACCCGGCGCAGCCCTACTGCGCGGCGGTCGTCGCGCCGAAAGTCGCGAAATTCCGCAAGCAGTTTGTAAGTCGTTTGAAAAAGTAAAAATTTTTAACGCAAAGACGCGAAGACGCAAAGCGATTTAAGTTAAAAATCCTTTGCGTCTTCGCGTCTTTGCGTCTTCGCGTTAAATTACTTTTCTTCCGGAATGTCCTTCGTGTTGCCGCGTTCCAGTTTGGCGAAGCGCGAAGACGCCAGCCACGACGGCATCGCGTCGGCGTTGGCGAGCCGCAAACCCATCACGCCCATCACGTCGGCGACGGTTTTCGCGCCTTCCCAGTGCCATGATTTACCGATTACGTCCGCCGGGAGATGATAACTGGTTTTTTCCCATTCTTCCGCGCGCCGCATCGTTTCGTTCATATCTTCGAGCCCGCCCATCAGCATCAGCGCCGGAACGCCGCGTTCGACGAACGAATAATGATCCGAACGATAAAAATATTTTTCTTCCGGTTTCGGGTCGGGTTTGATCTTGATGCCGAGCGCCGCAGTCACGTCTTCGAGCATCGCGCCCATCGTCGAATGTTCCGCGCCGTAGCCGACGAAAGATTTGACCGGACCGTAAACTTCCGTGCCGATGCCGTCAAGATTTAAGTTGGCGGCGACTTTTTTAATATTCCACGTCGGATTTTTCGCCCAGTATTTCGAGCCGTAAAGCCCGTATTCTTCGCCCGTTACGGCAAGAAAGATCAACGAGCGTTTCGGTTTGATCGGCGATTTCGAAAAAGCTTCGGCGACCGCGAGCATTTCCGCCGTTCCGAGCGCGTTGTCTGCCGCGCCGTGATAAATCTTGCCGTTTTCAACGCCGTATGCGTCGTAATGCGCCGAAAAAAGAACGGCTTCTTCCTTTAATTTCGGGTCTGAGCCTTCGATATAACCGACGACGTTGCTCGAAGCGCCTTTCGTCGTTTTATATCTCGCGGCGATTTTCGCCGTCTGCTTGAGGTTTATCGGCTTGAACGTATTTTGTTCGGCGTTTGCGAGCGCGTCTTTGAGCTTCACGCCCGATGCGGCGAAAAGCTTTTCCGCGCCCGACGTGCTTGCCATCAGAACGGGCGGAATCGGCAGGGAATTGCCGTCTTCGCTCGCCAAAGCGATTTGCCGACGGCTGACGTAATCAATAATCATTTCGGGCGCTTCTTTTTCTCTGCCGTGGGCGATGATGACGATCGCCGCCGCGCCGCCGCGCACGAGATTACCGAGAATCGTCCATTTCGCGTCAACTCTTTCCCAATCTTCTTTCCCGATATTCGCGGGCGGTCCGTCGAGCATCACGATGACTTTGCCGCGCACGTCAATGCCTTCCAGATCGTTGCGCCCGAGAGCTTTCGACTGTAGTCCGTAAGCGATGAAAACAAGCTCGCCGCTCGCGGATTTTTCATCGCTCGTGTAGGGAAGAAAACCGTAATCCGTACCGAGTTTGAGGCTCACATCGCCGACTTTGAACATCGTCTCGCTCGTGAAAATCGTTTCCTTAAAATCAATTTTCTGCAAATATGAGCCGCTGTCGCCGAGCGGTTTCATGCCGAGCGATTTGAATCGGTCGGCGATCCAGTTGGCGGCTTTATCGCCGCCGCGCTGCATCGTGCCGCGTCCTTCCATCTCCGGCGCGGCGAGCGCGGCGGTGTAATCCCTGATCGTCTGCAAATTGATGCGCGCGGCAAATTGCTGTTCTTCTGCCGAGAGCGAGGCTCTGACCGGCACGACGGCTTGGGCGAAAACCTGCCCGAAAATCAGAAGGCTGACGATCAGCGCGGACATCGCCTGCCGCAGACCGAGCACAGACCTTCCCTTAATTTGTTTCATAATTTTTATATATTCCTCTTTTTTATTCGAGATTCGTCAGTTTATAGATTCGACAGCCTATTAAACGGTTGTCAGCGGAAAAAGTTTTCAGAGAGTGAGCGGTGAGCAGTAAGCGGCAAGGGGTAAGCAGTGAGCGGTAAGCAGCCAATTTTCAAAGTAAATTAACTGCTTACCGCTCACTGCTCACTAAAACGTGACGTCCGGCGGGAATTGTGGAATCGGTTCGGGCGGCGATGGAAACGGCTCGCTCGGATTCGGTTCCGGAATCGGGTCGGTGACCGGATACGGGTTCGGTTCGACCGGCGACGGTTCGGGAATTCCCGGCTCGACCGGTCCGATCGGTTCGTTCGGCTCGGTAAACGGGTTTTCAGGTTCTTGTTCCTGCAATTTTATTTTGTTGTTCATAAATTTTTCCTCCTTGTCTAACTAATCCAAAATCCAAAATCTAAAATCCCAAATCACTTGATCGGTACGAGCCGCATAATGCGGTCGTCCTCTTTTGCCGCGCTGCCGCGTCCGTCTTGATTCGAGGTCGAAAAATAGATCATTCCGTCCGGTCCCTGCGCGACTTCGCGGATGCGTCCGAATTTTCCTTCCAGAAGATTTTCCTGACTGACGACCGCGCTGCCGTTTAAGACGACACGCGTCAGGCGCTCGCCGCGCAGGCAGCCGAAAAACAGGTTGCCTTTGAACGACGGAAATGCGGCGGCGTTGTAAACCATCGCGCTCGCGGGTGCGCACGACGGCGAATATTCCAAAAGCGGCGCGACCATTCCGGCGCGCATCTGGCTTCCCCAGATTTCCGCCCATCCGTAATTTTTTCCGCGCTCGACAAAATTTACTTCGTCTGCGCCGCCGCCTTTGCCTTCAAAACCCGACGGACCGTGTTCGGTCTGAAACATCAATCCTTCCGCCGACCACGCCAAGCCCTGCGCGTTGCGATGCCCGATCGAATAAATTTCGGGGCGATAACTTTTAATTTTCGCAAACGGGTTATCTTCGGGAATCGTGCCGTCGTCGTTCAGCCGGAGAGTTTTTCCCGCAAGCGAATCGGTTTTCTGCGCCAGATTCCAATCGGTCGCATCGCCGGTCGTAACGTAGAGTTTGCCGTCGGGACCGAAACGCGCGCGGGTTCCGGCATGATTCGGTGCCGCCGGAATGTTTTCGACGATTGATTTCGGTTCGAGCAGCGTTTTGCCGTCGAAACGATAGCGCACGACCTTGACCTGTTTGCCGTCGCCGCGATAGGCATAGGCGAGATAGACGAATTTGTTCTGGGCGAAATTCGGATGAAGCGATACGTCCATCAAGCCGCTTTCACCCGACGGTTCGACATCGGGAACCGTAAAAATCGGCTCGGCAAGCAATTTTCCGCCTTCGATCACGCGCACTCTGCCCGGGCGTTCGGTAAAAATCATATTTCCGTCAGGCAGAAAAGCGAACGCCCACGGAATTTCAAGCCCGCTCGCGACGGTTTCGACACGAAATTTAGCATCGCCTTTCTGCGTCGCGACCGTCTCGCTTTCGGCGATGCCCTTCGGCGGCTGACCGCACGCGGTCACCAACCAGACAAAACTAAAAATCAGACTAAAAGTAACTTGCTTCATAACAAATTAGACGGAGTTAAAACGCAGATCGTTTCAAAAATGCCTCGAATTACCCTACTTTCGGCATTGCGCCGGCAATATCAATGATATAACGATTAGTCGAACTTCACCGATTTTTTTACCTGATTGCTAAAGGCGCGAACCGCCGACTTGGGCTTTTGCCGTCATATCATTGATGCCGGTGTATCCGGCAATTTCTTTTTCGCCGGTGCTGTCGAGTATCAGCCGGACGGTTTCCATGGGTTTGTCCCATTGCGGAAAATGTCCGCAGCGCTCGAACCGGTAAAGCCGCGCGTCGGGAAATTTTTCCAGCGCAAGTTTTGACTGGCTCGGCAGACAAACCAGGTCGCGGCTTCCCCAACCGATGACGAGCGGTTTTTTTATCGAACCGCGCGGCGCGCCTTTTTGTTCTTCGCCGTATGCGAGATTGTAGAGAATCTCGTCAAAAACGGGCGACTCGGCGAACGAACGCATCTCCTGAAGCGCGATTTTCGGCGCGATGCTCCACGGGCGCGCCGAAAACTGCGCGAAGAGCATCGAGCGGCTGATTATATTATTCGTCAGCGCAGGCATCAGCGGTTGCAGGGCGCGCACTAATTTGATCGATAAATTTATCGATTGATAAAAAAACGGCACCTGCCAGCCCTGCCAGAATCCGCCCGGATCGAGCGACACCACGCCGCCCAAAACTCCGCCTCGGCGGGCTAATTCCAATACGAGGCGCGCGCCCATCGAGCTGCCGACAGCATCGATGCCGGTTAAATTGTTTTCGTCTAAAAATTCGGTGACGGCATCGGCTAAAGTCGCGATCGTCGTTGCGCCGTCAAGCGGCGGCGTGTTGCCGTGTCCGGGCAGATCGATGGCGATCACGCTGCGCTCCAAAGCGAGATCTTCGATAATTGTCTCCCACGAACGCCAGCTTCCGCCGATGCCGTGAATCAGGAGTAAAGGTTTGCCTGCGCCGCGCCTGATGTAATTTATTTCCATTTTAATGTCTCTAAATTTTAATGTCTCTAAAAGGAAACCGCCCGATCGTTAAACCGGGCGATTTTCCCTGATGGTTTATTTACATCGAACCGCCCTGTGTTTTTGTCAGATTATCGGCTTTTTTATCCGAAATCGCGACCACATTTTCGGGCAGTTTTTTGCCCGCGACGGTTTCGACCGTTTTCCATGATTGACGCGTTTCTTCGGCGGTTTTCGAAAGCGTGACTTTATTTTCGGCAATTGATTTGACCAGATCGGTCGAAATCAGATGATGCTTGCCGTCGCCGGAATCCTTGCGCGTCAGTTTGATCTCGCCGTATTCGACGCGGTCAACCGTTCCGAGATGTTCGCCGTCCGAACCGGCGACTTCCATTTTTTCACGAATATCGAACGAGCGAATTTTCTTTTCGTCCGAAGATCCGCCGAAAACCTTCGGCAAAATCCCGCCGCTTTGCTGTTTCGACGTTCGCGCGCCGATCAATGCCGCGATGCCCAAACCTGCGCCGACCGCGAGCGCGCCGGTAATATACGGATGTAGTTTCGACTGTTGATAGGCACTGTTTTCGAGTGTGAAGCGTTCCGGTTTGCCGCGTTCGCGCAGATCGGAATTCGTATCGTAAAGCCCGTCCTGACGATTCGGTTTTGCCGGTTCGCCCGAATTCTGCGCCGAATCGATCGTCATTTCATTCATTTTTTCGCCGAAACGCGGCATCAATTTCGCCATCGTCGAATGCAGTTTCGCCGTTTCGCCGACGAAAAATTCGGGCGTCACGTTTTCCGCGCAGTACAGAATCGCTTCGGCGACCAGATCGGGCGCGTAGAGCGGCTGCGGCAGATCTGGTTCATACGAGAGATAATTTTTCGCGTTCTGCGGAAACGGCGTATTGATCGCCGTCGGTTTGACGAGGCTCACGGAAACCGGAATGTCGTCGGCTTCGAGCTCCATTCTGAGCGCTTCGGTAAAGGCTTTGACGGCGTGTTTCGACGCCGAATACATTCCCTGAATCGGGATCACCGCGTCGGAAACTTCGCTGCCGACATTGACGAGCGCGCCGCCGCGTTCGCGTAAGTGCGCGACGGCGATCTTCGAACCGTTGACGACGCCCCAGACATTCGTTTCAAAAAGCCGCCGCAAATCTTCGGTCGGAACATCCGTGATGCGCCCGTAAACCGAGCCGCCCGCGTTGTTGACCCACGTATCGAAACCGCCGAATTCCGACTTTGCTTTATTCGCCGCTTCGCGCAGATCGTATTCGGCGGCAACATCCGCCGCGTGATAGATCGCGCGTCCGCCGTTTGAATTGATCTCGTCGGTCAGTTTGCGAAGCGCGTCTTCGTTGCGCGCGACGAGTACGAGACGCGCGCCCTGTTCTGCCGCCATTCGCGCGGTCGTCAGACCGATTCCGCTGGTCGCGCCCGTGATGACTATCGTTTGTTCGCTGATTTTTTTTAATTTCATTACTGCTTACTCCTTTTATAATTGCTGGTATAATTGCTGAATTTATTCAAAAGTCTGCCTGCCGCAAACTTTTATTCCTGTGTGTTTTCAAAGACGGAAACACCGGCTTCCGCAACTTCGATATCCTGCGGAACGCTGCCGCCCGAAACGCCGATCGCGCCGACGATGCGCGTTCCGCGCTGAAGCGGAATCCCGCCGCCGAAAATAATCGTTTTGCCCTGATTGCTGACTTGAATGCCGTAAATCATCTCGCCCGGCTGCGAGATTTCGCCTAAATCCGCGCTCGTCATATCAAAGTTTCGTGCCGTTATCGCCTTACTTTGCGCGATGTCGATGCTGCCGAGCCACGCGCCGTCCATCCGGGCGAACGCGGTCAGATTGCCGCCTTCGTCAACGACCGCGATGTTCATCATCACGCCGATTTCTTCCGCTTTTTGCCGCGCCGCCGTGATTACGCGAAACGCTTCTTCGAGCGTGATTCCGCTTGCCGCCGGAACGGGTTTGCCTTTTCCTAAAATTGCCATGTATTCTCCGTTAGTGGTTAAATTCCTTCAAGATTTTTGAAGGTATAGGGCACTATGCCTGCAAATTTCACACCGCGTTAGATTTGCGCGGATAAAAAGCCGGATAAAGTTTTACTCATGCGAATCAACTTTACCCGGCTTTTTATTTTTACTTCATTTTCGCCTGAATCCCTTTGATCATTTCGAGATGCATCTGAAGATTCGGCAGCATTTTGCCTGCCCACGCTTTTGCGTCCGCATCTTTGCCGCCGTCGGCTTCGCTCTTAAAGGTCGCGACCGTTTCCGCGTGGTCGGCAACCATCGCTTCGACGTAGGCTTTATCGAATTCCGCGCCCGACAAACCGCTCAATTTATCCAGAACGGCTTGATGTTTGGTGTCGAGCCTGACCGGCATCGAAAAGTTTTTCTCGCCCGCGAGCGCTTTCAGTTCGTCGTTGGCTTTCGTATGATCGGTCACCATTTTCTGCGCAAACTGCTTGACTTCGGCGCTCTGCGCTTTGGTCGCGGCTAATTTGCCGAGTTCGACTTCAGCCATTCCGCCGAGCGCGGCTTTGGTCATAAAACCCGTGTCGCCGGTCATCGTCGAAACTTTACTGTTGGTCATTTCATTCGAACTCGGCATATTCGTATTGCCGTTGATCGGACTCGCGCCGCGCGTGTTCATATTTTGCTGCGGACGATTCGGCGAAGTTGCGTCGCTGCTGTTATTTTCGTTGCAGCCGAATAAAGAGATCGCCAGAAATCCGAAAAAAAAGCCGACCGTTAAACGTTTTCTGATAGTTTTTCCCCCTTTGTCCGAATCTGTTGTGTGTTGTTCGCCGAAATTTAAATTTGTCATTTTATTTACCTTTTAATGTCGTTCTTTGAACTAATGTCGAGGTTCCTGTCTGATTTTCCGCCGTGCGCCGGGTCGCGTGTGAAACTGTCTTGATTTGATGCTTGCGTGATGCCTCCATTCAATACAAAAACCGCTAATAGAAACAGCGTGTAAATCGCAAATACCGTTTTCATAAATTCCTTTCCCGGCTCCCTTTTCAGACTTCTAAATTATTAAAACTCCCCGTTCTTATGCGGTTTTGTCTGCGGAGCGACAATTCGCTTATAGGCACGGAAAGTCTTTTCCAAAAAACAAACTTGAACTAAAAGGAGAGCAATGCGGATGCCAGAAGATTTCCGGAAGCAAAAGATAAAATGGTTTTACCGCGCGCGGCGTTATACAATATTGCGGCAGCTTTTTCTAATAAAAATTATAAAATCGATGAATGTTAAAAAGATTTCGTGTATTTTGCTTGTCATCCTGCTTTTTTCGATTGCCGCCGCCGCGCGGACGCCGTTCGTCGAGGTCAAAGACGGACAGTTTACGCTCGGCGGCAAGCCGTATTATTTTATCGGCACGAATTACTGGTACGGCGGGCTTCTCGGACTCGAAAAAGATAAAAAACGCGGCGCTGAACGGCTGCGGCGCGAGCTGGATTTTCTGAAAGCGAACGGCGTCGTAAACTTGCGCGTGATGGCTGGCGCGGAAGGCGCGGGATTGATTAACGGCACGATGCGCGTCGGTCCGCCGCTCCAGCCCGTGCAGGGAAAATTCAATACGGAAGTGCTCGACGGACTAGATTTACTGCTCTATGAAATGGGCAAGCGCGAGATGAAAGCCGTTATTTTTTTCAGTAACAACTGGGAATGGAGCGGCGGTTTTCAGCAGTATCTGATCTGGAACCGGCAGGTGCCGAAGGATATGGAAACGCGCCGCCTCGAATGGGACGAACTGCGCGACACGGTGACGAAATTTTACGCCTGCACACCGTGCAAAGCGGCGTATAAAGAGCAAGTCGGCGTCGTTTTGAATCGTGTCAACAAATTCAGCAAAAAGCGTTACGTTGACGACCCGGCAATCATGGCTTGGGAACTTGCCAACGAGCCGCGCCCGATGCGTCCGGCGGCGAACGACGATTATAAAAAATGGATTTCCGACACCGCCGCGCTGGTCAAATCGAAGGATAAAAATCATCTCGTCGTCGTCGGGCACGAAGGCTCGGTCGGGACGGAAGGAATGGAGCTTTTCGAAGAAATTCACCGCGATAAAAACATCGATTACCTGACGATTCACATCTGGGCGAAAAACTGGAACTGGTTTCGCAGCGGAAAGCTCGCCGAAGATTATCCGGCGGCAGTCGAAAAAGCGACGAATTACATCAACGAACATCTCGCCGTCGCCAAACGGCTCAATAAACCGCTCGTCGTCGAAGAATTCGGCTTGCCGCGCGACGCGCAGTCGTTCGACATTTCTTCGAAGACCGTTTTGCGCGACCGTTATTACGAAAAGTTTTTTTCGATTTTAGCGGAAAACGCGCGCACCGGCGGAAATCTCGCGGGCGCGAATTTCTGGGCTTTCGGCGGCGCGGCGCGACCGATTAAAAATCAAACTTTCTGGAAAGCGGGCGACGATTACACGGGCGATCCGCCGATGGAAGAACAAGGCTTGAACAGCGTTTTCGACAGCGATAAAACGACCTGGACGATCATCGGCAAATATTCCAAATCGCTGCGTTAAGAAATATTTAGCCGCGGATAAACGCGGATGCACGCGGATTAAATCAAAATTCGCTAATAAATTATTCTTTAAAACTTAGCGCCTTTGCGTCTTTGCGGGAGAAGAAAATTTCCCGCAAAGACGCAAAGGCGCTA